>NZ_CP108474.1:602363-1204726 GCF_036226445.1 Streptomyces sp. NBC_01255 | reverse complement strand
CGAAGGCCGTCCGGGCGTGCAGCAGCCGGGTGTTGTCGAAGATCAGGCAGTCACCGGGCGCGAGCCGGAAGTCCAGCTGGAGCTCGGGGCGGAGCAGCAGCTCGCCGAAGCGCCGGTAGGCGGCGTAGAAGGCGTCGAGGAGGTCGGCGGGCAGCCGCAGCGTACCGATGGAACGGTTGTTGAAGCGGATCTCACGGATCCGGCCGGCCGGGTCGGTGCCGATCAGCGGGCGGTGGGCACGGAGCTCGGTGCGCTCGTCGGCGAACGCGAAGGGGACGGGGACGCGGGTGAGGATCTCGTACGCCTCCGGTGCCTCGGCGCGCAGCACGGCCGCCGCGTGGAAGCCGTCGACGAGGCCCGAGTCGCCGCCCTGGGCGGCGTTGACGAGGCAGTGGAGCAACTGGAGGGTGGGGACGGGATCGCGGTAGGGGTTGTCGGTGTGCGGGGTGATGCGGGCGCCCGTGAAGGCGAGGTTGTTGGGGTCGGCCTCGACCCGTACCTCGAAGAGCTCGCCGTAGTTCGTCTCGCGGACGTATCCGAAGGTCCGCGCCACGTCGAGGACCCGGCGGTCGTGGCCGGGGACCCCGCGCAGCAGGACGAAGCCGAGGCGCAGGACGGAGTCGAGGGCGGCGGCCCGGACGGCCGGGTCGGCGCGGTAGGCGTCCCAGTCGGCCTCGGGGAGCCCGCCGTCGAAGCGGCTCGCGGCCCACAGCTCCTTGTCGTCCTCGGTGCGGCCGTCGCCGGGGGCGGCGGAGCCGGGGAGGTGGTCGCCCAGCCAGGTCTCGGGATAGACGGACCGGTGTCCGTCGGGGGCCCAGACGACCTCGCGTGCGGGGGCGCCGTCGGGGGTGCGGGCGTCGTGGACGGCGTCCACGACGAGTGCGTCGGGGAGCTCGGTGATCTGGAACAGCTTCTGGCCGTTGCGGGGGTCGCGGCAATCCCCGCAGGGGCAGTTGTCGCGCAGCCACAGGGGGGAGGCGGAGGCGAGTGACACCATGAAGGTCTCCAAGTTGTACAGACAACTTTCGTTCGGGCGTGAGCCTCGCAGGCAGGGGTGACCGAGGGGTTACGGCCGGATGGACGGCGCCGTCGAATCGCCCGCCCGCGAGACCGGCGCCGAGGGTGGTTGTCCACAGGTTCCGGCGGACGGTCCCAGGGTGTCGGCGGCGGCCGCTAGGCTTCACGAATGGTCCTTTCCGACGAATCCGCCCAGCTCTCCGACGCCTCAGAGGTGCTCCACCGCGTCTTCGGCTACAGCTCCTTCCGCGGGGTGCAGCAGGAGATCATCGAGCAGGTCGTCGGCGGCGGCGACGCGCTCGTCCTGATGCCGACCGGCGGCGGAAAGTCGCTCTGCTACCAGATCCCGGCGCTGGTCAGAGACGGCACGGGCGTCGTGATCTCGCCGCTCATCGCGCTGATGCAGGACCAGGTGGACGCGCTCAGGGCCCTCGGTGTGCGGGCCGGATTCCTGAACTCGACGCAGGACACGTACGAGCGGCAGGCCGTCGAGCAGGCGTTCCTCGCGGACGAGCTGGACCTGCTCTACCTGGCCCCCGAGCGGCTGCGGACCGAGGGCACGCAGCGGCTGCTCGACCGGGGCACGGTGTCGCTCTTCGCGATCGACGAGGCACACTGCGTCGCCCAGTGGGGTCACGACTTCCGGCCCGACTACCTGGCGCTCTCGATGCTCCACGAGCGCTGGCCCAAGGTGCCGCGGATCGCGCTGACCGCGACGGCCACCGAGGCCACCCACGCCGAGATCGCGGCGCGCCTGGGACTGGAGGACGCCCGGCACTTCGTCGCCGGCTTCGACCGGCCGAACATCCAGTACCGCATCGTGCCGAAGAACAACCCGGTCAAGCAGCTCCTCGAACTGATCAGGACCGAGCACGACGGGGACGCCGGCGTCGTCTACTGCCTCTCCCGGGCGTCGGTGGAGAAGACCGCGGCGGCCCTCGTGGAGCAGGGCATCGACGCCGTGCCGTACCACGCGGGCATGGACGCCCGCGCGCGTGCCGCGAACCAGTCCCGCTTCCTCCGCGAGGACGGGGTCGTGGTGGTCGCGACGATCGCCTTCGGCATGGGCATCGACAAGCCGGACGTGCGCTTCGTGGCCCACCTCGACCTGCCGAAGTCGGTCGAGGGCTACTACCAGGAGACCGGCCGCGCCGGCCGTGACGGCGAGCCGGCCACGGCCTGGCTGGCGTACGGCCTCCAGGACGTCGTCCAGCAGCGCAAGCTCATCGACGGCTCCGAGGGCGACGAGGCACACCGCAGGTCCCTGGGCATGCACCTGGACGCCATGCTCGCGCTCTGCGAGACGGTCGACTGCCGCCGCGTACGGCTCCTCGCCTACTTCGGGCAGAAGGGCGAGCCGTGCGGCAACTGCGACACCTGCCTGACCCCGGCCGAGTCCTGGGACGGGACGGTCGCGGCGCAGAAGCTGCTGTCCACGGTGTGGCGGCTGGCCAAGGAGCGGCGCCAGAAGTTCGGCGCGGGGCAGATCATCGACATCCTGCAGGGCAAGAAGACGGCCAAGGTCATCCAGTTCGACCACGACGGCCTCTCGGTGTTCGGCGTCGGGTCGGAGCTGGGGACCGCGGAGTGGCGCGGCGTCGTCCGGCAGCTCCTCGCACAGGGCCTGCTGACGGTGGAGGGCGACTACGGCACGCTCGTCCTGACGGAGAACAGCGGCGAGGTGCTGGGCGGCCGGCGCACCGTCCCGATGCGGAAGGAGAAGGCACCCGCCGGTCCCGCCCGCAAGGAGTCCGGGGCGCGCTCCGGCAAGGGCGCCCGCGTGCCGGTGGACCTGCCGGCCGCCGCCGTGCCGGTCTTCGAGGCCCTGCGCGCCTGGCGGGCGGCGACGGCCCGCGAGCAGGGCGTCCCGGCGTACGTCGTCTTCCACGACGCGACGCTGCGCGAGATCGCGACCCTGTTCCCCACCACGGTCGCGGAGCTGGGCACCGTCGGCGGAGTCGGCGAGGCCAAGCTCACCAAGTACGCCGAGGGCGTCCTCGCCACCCTGGCGGAATGCGGGGCCCCCGCCCCGGCGGCCGCGACCGCCCCCGCGAGCTCTGCTGTCACCGCCGCCGCCCCCGCCCCGGCGCCTCGGGCGGCGGCCGCCCGTCAGACGCCGTACGACGACGGGCCGCCCTTCGACCTGGACGAGCCGCCCGCCGACATGGACGACTTCGAGCCGCCCTGGGACGAGTGACATCCCCCCGGTTCCGGCGCCGCGCGCCGGAACCGGGATCACCCGCCGGGCAGTTCCTTCGCCCGGCGGGCGTAGCAGAAGACGTGCTCCTCCGGGCCCGCCTGCTCGTCGTCCGGCTGGAAGACGGAGACGGCGTGGTGGAGGACGTCGAGGCCGCACTCCTCGCGGATCTGGCGCACGTACTCCTCGGCCGAGAAACTGGAGACCCTGACCCGGCGTCCCATCCAGACGATCTCCACGTCCTCGACGTCCGCCGGGACGGTCGCCGACACGAGGTAGCCGCCGGGGGCCAGCCAGCCGGCCATCCGCTTCAGCGCGGCGGACACCTCCGACCGCTCCATCACGAGCAGCGGAAAGAACGCGCACACGGCGTCGAAGCTGCCCTCGGGCGCCTCGAAGTCGTTGACGCCGCACTGCTCGAACCGGGCTCCCGGCACCTGGTCGCGGGCCAGCTCGACCATCGTCCGGGACACGTCGATCCCCGTGACGTCGCAGCCGGCCCGGGCCAGCAGATCGGCGACCGGCCGGCCGGTGCCGCTGCCGACGTCCAGGACGCGGGCCCCCGCGCCCAGTCGGCCGGTGAGCCACCCGACCGCCTCCAGCTGTGCCGGAAGGTGAGCGAAGGCCCGCTCGTAGTCGATCCCCAGATCGTCGAACAGCTCCGCCGCCGACAAGGCCCGCTGCTCCGCACCGTGTTCCCGCACGCCGTTTCCCTTCCCTCGTACCGCCGGACGGCCCCCGGACGGGCCGTCCGGCGGACCCACTACCCTGCTGTGGCGATCCTTACCACCCGGATCGCTGGAGCCGACATCGGAGGCTGTGAATGACGGGGAACGGGCGAAGAGTCCTGCGAGGGTTCGCCGCGACGGCGCTCGTCGGCGTCCTGGGCGCCGGAGCAGCCGCCTGCGGCGGCGACTCCGAGGACGCGGCCGGCGGGTCGGCCGTCGGGCTCACCGCCGCGCTCGGCACCGCGCCCGAGCAGGACGCGGGCCAGATCCTCACCTACACGGACGTGACCGCGACCCGACGGCTGGTGGAGCAGGACAAGGAGCTGTACGGCGGTCTCGCCACGTACGGAATCCCCGAGCTGGCGCAGGCGGGCTACGAGAACAGCCCCCTCAAGGAGACGCACGGCTTCGACGAGAACGACGTCGACACCTCGCTCCAGATCGGCTCCGACCGCTGGCGCCTCACCGGCCGCTTCGACGTGAACGCCGTCACCGACGGCCTGCAGAGACTCGGGTTCGCCGAGAGCGCCAACGACGACGGCGCGCTCCTGAAGGGCCGGAACGGCGACCAGGTCGCCGTCTCGGCGACCGTACGCTCCCTGTCCCTGTCGCCGGACACGCCCCCGCCCGCGCTCGCCGCGCCGAAGGCATCGGTCGCGGACGACCCCTCCTACCAGGCCGTAGCCCACTGCGTCGGCGACAGCACGTACTACGCGACCTTCTACGGCGAGGAGCAGAAGAGCCGGTCGCCGGACGTCATCCTGTACGCCATCGGGGCCACCGCCCAGGCCGACGGCACGTCACGCGAGCGGCTCTGCGCGCTGACCACCTCACCCCAGGGCGCCGCCCGCACGGCCGACAAGCTGCGGGCGACCACGACCTCCGGCGAGCGGTTCGCGGGAGCCGTCGTCGACGCGGGCAGCGGCAAGGCCCCCGTGGTCAGCATGGAGTGGGCCAACGGCCCCCAGGCACGCCCGGGCGACCAGAACCGCACCCTGCAGCTCCCGAAGCTGTTCATGGGCGAGCGATGAGCACGCTCGCGGAGGTCGACGCACTCGTCGCGCAGGCACACGCCGGGCAGGTCGACCTGATCGGCGTGCCGTACGTCGAACACGTCCGGGCCGTCGCCGCGGGACTCGAACCCTTCGGCGAGGAGCTGGTGATGGCCGGGCTCCTGCACGACATCATCGAGGACACCCCGTGGACCGCCGAGCGGCTCAGGGCCGCCGGCGTCCCCGGCCGGGTCGTCGCCGTCGTCGAAGCCGTCACCAACCGGCCGGACCTGTCCTACGAGGCAAAGCTCCACCTCATCGCCGAGGACCACGACGCGACCCTCGTCAAGATCGCCGACAACGCGCACAACAGCCGCCCGGACCGCGCCGCGGAGCTGCCTCCCGAGCGGCGCGAGCGGCTCGCCGCCAAGTACCGCGGCGCGCGGGACATCCTGTGGGCTGACGTCGACGCCGAGCGCATCGCGACGATCCTGAACGTCGTCAACCCCGACCTCCTCGCGGAACTGCGCGACCGGACCACGCATCGAATGTGACCCGGCTCACGGGAACCCGTCCCGTGAGCCGGACAGACGACAGTCGTGAACACCGACACGCGCGCACGGATCCGGGCCGGGGACCCCTCGGCCTTCGCCGAACTCTTCGACTCCCACGCCCGGAGCGTCTACAACCACGCCTTCCGGCTGACCGGCGACTGGTCGGTCGCCGAGGACGTGATGGCGGCGACCTACCTGGAGGCCTGGCGGCTGCGCCAGAAGGTCGACCCCGAAGGGGGATCGCTCCGGCCCTGGCTCCTGGGCGTCGCCACCAACGTCGCCCGCAACCACTGCCGGGGCAACCGGCGCTACCGCCGGGCGGCCTCCGCGTACGCCGCGGCCGGCGCCGCCGACGCCGCGATGCCCGACCACGCCTCCGAGGTGGCGGGCCGGCTCGACGACCGGCGCCGCATCGCGGCCACCCTGCGGGCGCTCGGCACGCTCCGCCGCACCGAACGCGAGGTCCTCGTCCTCTGTCTCTGGGAAGGCCTCGCCTACACCGAGGTCGCCGCCGCCCTCGGCGTCCCGGTCGGCACCGTCCGCTCCCGGCTCTCGCGCGCCCGCGCCAAGCTCCGTACGGGAGCCGAGGAAGAACTCGCCCGGGAGATCCGGGCAGTTCGAGAAGTTCGAGAAGTTCGGGAAATCCGGGAACCCGCTCCCCGCATCCGACAGACAACAGGTGATCGCATGAACGCGGTCCGGCCCGCACAGGAGGGAACCCGATGAACCTCGACCCGACCCAGCCCGACACGGCACCCCGGCACGAGGCCGGTGACCTTCCGGTGATCGAGGAGCGCGAGCTTCCTCCGGGCCGTCACCAGTTCCACAAGGAGCACCTGATGAGCCAGATCCACGACGACCGCCTCGCCACCGCGACCGCCACCGCGAGCGCCCCGGGCAAGCGCAACCCCTTCCTCCGGAAGGTGTTCCTCCTGCCCGCCGCGACCGCGCTCGCCGGCGCCCTCGCCGTCGGCGTCCTCGTCCTCACGCCGGGAGACCCGTCCGGCACCCGGGACGACCGCGCCACCGGCCCCGCCCTCACCACCCGGATCGGTGCCGTCGACGCGAAGGGAGCTCCCCAGCTCCTGGACCGCATCTCCCTCGCCGCGGCCGAGGCGAACGCCCCGCAGGGCCGCGCCGGCCAGTACGTCTACATCGAGACCCGGGGCGCGAACACGCACGTCAGGACCGACGGCGACGTGCGCAGCCTCGTCAGCGACCCCCTGCAGACCCGGCAGTCCTGGCGTTCCCCCGACGGCCGCGACGGCTGGCTGATCGACGGCGGCACCGGCCCCGAGGGCATCACCCTGTCGGGTCTCGACGAGCAGGGCAACGTCCCGAAGCCGCACCTCGGCGCGCCCTCGCACGACTACCTCGCCGCGCTCCCCACCGACCCCGACGCGCTGCTGCGGAAGATCTACGAGGAGACCGAGGGCCAGGGCAACGGCCCCGACCAGCAGGCCTTCACCACCATCGGTGACCTGCTCATCGAGAGCTGGCCGTCGCCCCGGCTCAGCGCCGCGCTCTACCGGGCCGCCGCGAAGATCCCCGGTGTGGTCATGGTGGACAGCGCGACCGATGCCATCGGCCGCAAGGGCGTCGCGATCGCGCGACTCGACGAGACCGGCGGCCAGCGCACCGAGTGGATCTTCGACAGCAAGACCTTCACCTTCCTGGGGGAACGCACGGTCCAGGTCGAGGGCGCGGGAGGCGACGGCGGGCTGATCAAGCCCGGGACCGTCGTCTCCACCAACGCGATCGTGGTGAGGGCCTTCGTCGACGACATGAAGGTCACCCCGTAGGGGTCCTCGCGGCGAGCCATCCGGTGAGTTCCGCCGGCCGGTTGGTGATGATCCCGTCCACACCGAGGGCGGCCAGCACCTTCCAGCGGGCGGGCTTGTCGACCGTCCAGACGTTCACGGCCACGCCCGCGTCGTGCAGGTCACGGACGACCTGGGGGCGGGTGGCGAGCGCGGTGTCCGAGACGTTGTACGCCGTGAGGCCCAGGTCCTCGGCGAGGCCGACCGGATCCGCGTCGAGAGTGGAGCGCAGCAGCCCGAGCGGCAGCTCGGGTGCGAGCTCGCGGGTGAGTTCGAGCGTCGGGATGTCGAAGCTCTGCACGAAGACCCGGCTGCTCATGGACTGCTCCCGGACGTCCTGGACGATCCGGGCCACCTCGGCGTGGCTGTGGCGGCCCTTGATCTCCAGGAGGAGGTAGCCGCCGCGCTCGCGCAGGTCCGCCAGCTGGGCGGCCAGGGTCGGGATCCGGGCCCCGGCGTAGGCGGGGGCGAACCACGAGCCGGCGTCCAGCTCGTCGAGCCGGGCGGCGGTGAGGGAGCGGATCCGGCCCGTGCCGTCGGTCGTCCGGTCGACGGTGGCGTCGTGCAGGACGTACGGCACGCCGTCGCTGCTGGGCTGGACGTCGTTCTCGATCCACTTCGCGCCGCCCCGCCGGGCGACCTCGTCGGAGACCAGGGTGTTCTCGGGGGCGGCGGAGGAGGCACCCCGATGGGCGATCACGGTCGGCGCCGCCGGGGCCGCCGCCTTCCCCGCGGGATGTTCCACCGGCTCGGCGAAGAGGGCGGAGGGAGAGGCCAGCACGAGAACGGCGGCGAGCGCCGCCGAGCCGTAAGCGACGCGTCCGGGGCGCCGGGACCGAGGCGCGGTCGATCGTCCGTCATTCATGAACGCACAGCATAGGTACGGAGAGTGACGCGCCAGGGACCACACACCGGCCCGCGCGTGACGAATCGTCGACACCACCGCGACACGACCGACGTCTCATCCCCGCGCGCGGAGGTACGCCTCCAGCTCCGCCGCCCCGGTCAGCATCGCCCGCCCGCGGGCGGACAGCCGGCCCTGCCAGTCGCCCAGCGCGGCCTCCAGCGGCCCCGGCCCGCCGGCCGCCCGTACCTGCGCGATCACCGGGGCGATCTGCTCCAGGAGGTAACCGCCCCGTCTGAGCTGGTGGGCAAGACGCGCGTCCCGTACGTCCGCCTCGTCGTAGACGCGGTAGCCGGTCAGCGGGTCGCGGCGCGGGTGCAGCAGCCCGGCGCGCTCCCACGTACGCAGCGTCGCGGGCCGGATGCCGAGCTTCCCCGCCAGCGGCCCGATGAACGTGCCGCCGGCCTCGGGCGCGGTGCCGGGCTGGGGCTCGGGCGCGGTGCCGGGATCGGGCGCCGGGCCGGGCTCCAGGTCGCGGAGGGCACGTTCCACGGCCTGAAGGGTCCGTCGGTCGTCGAGGAGCTGGGCGTGGCTCTCGTCGATGAGACGGAACCCCTCGTCGACCGCGCCCTCGTTCACGGCCCGCATGATCGCCGCCGCCGTCCGGTGGCCGTGGCCGGGCACCAGGGCGAGGAACGCGCGGAGGGCCCCCGCGTGCAGCGCGGTGTAGGTGCGGTAGCCGTGAGGTGTGCGAGCGGCGGCCGGAAGGATCCCGGCCTCCTCGTAGTTCCTGACCGCCTGCGTGGACAGACCGTGCCCGCGCGCCAGGTCGACCGGCCTCAGCCGCTCCCGGCTTTGAAGGTTTCTCCCCATGAACCCGACGATATCGAGGAAAAGTCTTCACCGGTGCTTCAACGATAGCGTTGAAGGCATGGCGACAGACATCAAGGACACCGCCCATGCCGTCGAGGCCGCCGCCGTCATGCGGCTGCTCCCGACCCGGCCCCGGATGCTCGCCCTGGGCGAGCCCACCCACGGCGAGGACGCCCTCCTCGACCTGCGCAACGAACTCTTCCGGCAGCTCGTCGAGCAGGAGGGCTACCGGACGATCGCGATCGAGAGCGACTGCCTGGCGGGTCTGCTCGTGGACGACTACGTGACCTCGGGCACGGGCACCCTCGACGAGGTCATGGAGCACGGATTCAGCCACGGCTGGGGCGCGTCCGCGGCCAACCGCGAGCTCGTGCGCTGGATGCGCGCCCACAACGACGGCCGGCCCGCGTCCGAGCACCTCCGCTTCGCCGGTTTCGACGGGCCACTGGAGATCGCCGCCGCCGCGAGCCCCCGACAGGCCCTCACTGCGCTCCACGCCCATCTCGCGGCCCGGCTCGACGCGGACCTGTTCCCCTGTACCGCGGACACGCTCGACCGGCTGCTCGGCACCGACGACCGGTGGACCGATCCCGCCGCGATGATGGACCCGGCCCGATCCGTGGGGCAGTCCGCCGAGGCCCGTGAACTCCGGCTGCTCGCCGACGATCTGACGGCGCTTCTGGACGCGCAGCGACCCCATCTCAGCGCGGCATCCTCGTCGGAGGAGTGGGACCGGGCGTGCCTCCACGGGCGCACCGCCGTCGGCCTGCTGCGCTACCACCACTGGATCGCCGACGCCTCACCGGCCCGCTGGAGCCGGCTGGCGGGCCTGCGGGACCAGATAATGGCGGACAACCTCCTCGCCGTCGCCGCCCGGGGCCCGGTGTTCGTCCACGCCCACAACACCCATCTCCAGCGGAAGAAGAGCTCGGTCCGCATGGGAGGGAAGCGCCTGGAGTGGTGGGGTGCCGGTGCGCTGGTGAGCGACCGGCTCGGAGAGGAATACGCCTTCGTGGCCACGGCCCTCGGCACCATCCGGCACCAGGGAGTCGACACACCCCCGCCGGACACCCTCGAAGGCCTCCTGTACGCGCTCCCCGAGGACCGCTGCGTCATCGACGCCCCGCGCCTGGCGGCCGCCCTCGGCGACGAGCGGCCCGCACCGCGCGAATCCCCCTGGTTCGGCTACGCCCCCTTCGACCCGGCCCACTTGGCGGACAGCGACGGAATCGTGTTCGTCAAGGACATGCCGCAGAGGTAGCCGACGCAGGCGGCGAACGGCCGGGCGGGCCGTACCGGTGATCCGGTACGGCCCGCCCGTGCTCCCGTCTCAGTCGCTGTACGGGGCGTGCAGTTCGCCCGACCGGGCCACCCGGCCGTACCAGCGGGCGCTGGACTTCGGGGTGCGCTCCAGCGTGTCGTAGTCGACGCGGACCGCGCCGAACCGCTTCGCGTAGCCGTACGCCCACTCGAAGTTGTCGAGCAGCGACCAGAGGAAGTAGCCGCGCACGTCCACCCCGTCCGCGAGCGCGCGGTGCACGGCCTCCAGGTGCGCGTGCACGTAGGCGGCGCGCTCCGGGTCGTGCACCGCGCCGTCCTCGTCGACCTCGTCCTCGTACGCGGCGCCGTTCTCACTGATCACCAGCGGAAGGTCCGGGTACGCGGCGGAGACCCGGCTCAGCAGGTCGTACAGCGCGCTCGCGTCTACCGGCCAGCCCATCGCCGTCCGCTCGCCCGGCGCGCGGTGGAAGGCGACGGAGTCCGCGCCCGGCCACGGCGAGTGCTCGCTGTTGCCGTGACCGTCGTCCTGCGGCTTCTCCGCACCCTCCGGTACGTGCGAAACCAGCGTCGGCGTGTAGTAGTTGATCGCCAGGAGGTCCAGCGGCTGGTGCGCCGCGGCCGTGTCGCCGTCCCGGACGAAGGACCAGTCGGTGAGGTGCGCGGTGTCGGCGAGCAGGTCCTCGGGATAGGCGCCGTCCAGCATCGGCCCCAGCCAGATCCGGTTGCCGACGGCGTCGATACGGCGGGCCGCGTCCCGGTCCTCGACGGATTCCGTCAGGGGGCGCACCTCGTGGAGGTTGAGGGAGACCGCGATCTGCCGGTCGGCCGGGAGCGCGGACCGCAGGGCCTGGACGGCGAGGCCGTGCCCCAGGTTGAGGTGGTGGGCGGCCCGCAGGGAGTCGACCGGGTCGGTGCGGCCGGGGGCGTGGACCCCGGAGCCGTACCCCAGGAAGGCGCTGCACCAGGGTTCGTTGAGCGTGGTCCACCGGGTGACCCGGTCGCCGAGGGCGTCGGCGACGATCCCGGCGTACTCGGCGAACCGCTCGGCGGTCGCCCGCTCCGGCCAGCCCCCGGCGTCCTCCAACTCCTGGGGCAGGTCCCAGTGGTAGAGCGTCAGGGCCGGTGCGATCCCGGCGGCGAGCAGCTCGTCGACGAGCGCCCGGTAGAAGTCCAGGCCCTTCTGGACGGCGGGACCCCGTCCGGTGGGCTGGACGCGGGACCAGGAGACGGAGAACCGGTAGGCGTTCAGGCCCAGTTCGGACATGATGCCGACGTCCTCGCGGAACCGGTGGTAGTGGTCGACGGCCACGTCACCGGTGTGGCCCTCGAAGACCTTGCCGGGAGTGTGCGAGAAGGTGTCCCAGATGGACGGTGTGCGGCCGTCCTCCGCTGCCGCCCCTTCGATCTGGTACGCGGCCGTGGCGGCGCCCCAGAGGAAGTCGGACGGGAACGAGCGGGTGGCGGTGAGCGGCCGGGTTTCGGACGCGGTCATAGGAGAGGGCTCCCAACGCGGGTACGGGGTCGGTACGTTCGGTGAGTGCGGGGCGAAGCGGGCGCGGCGGCTCGGCTCTTTGAACCGCTCAGCTCTTGACGGCGCCGGCCGTGATGCCGCCCACGATGTGCTTGCCGAGGAAGGCGAAGACGAGCAGCAACGGCACGGTGGATATGAGGGCGCCCGTCAGGACGACGGCGTGGTCCACTGTGTGGTTTCCCGCTCCCAGGCCGGCGAGGGCCACCTGGAGGGTGGGGTTGCCGTCCTGGGTGAGGGCGATGAACGGCCAGAAGAAGTCGTTCCACGCCTGGACGAAGACGAGCATGCCGAGCACGGCCATCGCGGGCCGGGCCACCGGGAAGACCACGTGCCAGATCACCCGCAGGCTGTGCGCCCCGTCCATCCGGGCCGCCTCCACGAGCTCGATGGGCAGGGCCTCGACGAGGAACTGGCGCATGAAGAACACGCCGAAGGCGGCGACGAGCGAGGGCAGGACGACCGACTGGAGCTGGTCGAACCAGCCGAGGTCGGTGATGATCTGGTACAGCGGGATGACGCTGAGCTGCGGCGGGATCGTCATCGTGGCGACCACGAGCGAGAGCAGCATGCCGCGCCCCCGGAACGGCAGCTTGGCGAAGGCGAAGCCGGCGAGCGTGGAGAAGACGACGGTGGACGCGGCCACCAGACCGGCGACCACCGTGGTGTTGACCAGCGCCTCGCCCATGTGGACCTGGTTCCAGGCGAAGCTGAGGTTGTCCAGGAGGCGGGGTCCTGGCAGCAGCGGTGCCGGGGCCTGGACCACGCGCTCGCCGCTGTGGGAGGCGGCGACCAGGTTCCAGTACAGCGGGAAGAGCGAGACCACGGCGGCCACGGCCAGCAGGACGTAGGTCAGGGGTCCGGCGTGGTGCTGGCGGCCGGCCGTCTGGCGGAATCGGCGCCCCGGGCGGGGAGGCTCCGGGAGGCGACGCGAGGCCTTGGCCTCGATGGTCGTGTCGAGCGTGCGGGCCATGGGGTCAGCCTCCCAGCTTCTTGCGGTTGTGACGGGAGACGAGCGCCTGGACGCCGCCGACGAGCAGAAGGAGCAGCAGCATGATCCAGGCGATGGCGGAGGCCTGGCCCAGCGCGTTGTTCACCCACCCCTTCTCGTACATCAGCAGGCTCAGCGTCTGGAACTGGTTGCCGCTGCCGCCGCTGATGCCGACGCTGCCGCCGTAGAGCATCGGCTCGCCGAAGAGCTGGGTGGCGCCGATGGTGGAGACGACGACGGTGAAGAGGATCGTCGGCCGGATCGACGGGATGGTGACGCTGATGAACTGCCGCCAGCGCGACGCCCCGTCGAGGGAGGCGGCCTCGTACAGGTCCTGGGGCACGGCCTGCATGGCGGCCAGGTAGATCAGGGCGTTGTAGCCGGTCCAGCGCCAGGTGACGATCACCGAGATGGCGATCTGCGCCGGCCACTTGGACGACTCCCACTGGACGGGTCCGACACCGAACCAGTCGAGGACGGAGTTGATCATCCCGTAGTCGGTGTTGAACAGCTGGGCGAAGACCAGCGTCGCCGCCGCGATCGACGTGGCGTACGGGGCGAGGATCGCGATCCGGAAGAAGCCGCGGCCGCGGAGCTTGTAGTTGAGCAGGTGCGCCAGGCCCAGGGCCATGAGCAGCTGGGGGACCGTCGAGATGACCCCGATGGTGAAGGTGTTGGCGAGCGCGTTCCAGAAGAACTCGCTGGTCGCCAGGTCGGTGTAGTTCTCCAGGCCCTTCCACTGCGGGTCACCGCCGAGCTCGACCCGGTTGAGCGAGAGCCAGCCCGTGTAGATCAGCGGGAAGAGGCCGAAGGCGGCGAAGGTGAGGAAGAAGGGGGCGATGAAGACGTACGGGATCGCCTTGATGTCCCAGCGGTAGAGCGTGCTGCGCCGGCCGCCGGAAGAGGAGGAGCGGCGGCGGCCGCGCGGGCCGGGGGAGGAGGGCGGTGCGGCGGGCGGCTGCGAGCCGTCCGGCTTCGCCCGAACGGAGGTGGCCACGGGGGCGTCCTTCCAGGGTCGATGCGTGCGGTGGTGCGGACCGGCACGCGGCCCCCGCTACTGGTCGATCTTGTCGTCGACCAGCTTCTTGACGTTCTCCCAGGCCTTGGCCGGGTCGGTGCCGCGCTGCTCGATGTCGAGGATGCCGTTGTCGGTGAGGAAGGTCTTCACCTGGCCGTCCCAGCGGCTGATGACGGCGGGCGTGATCCCGGCGGCGGCGGAGGAGAAGATCTTGCCGACCGGGGTGTCGCCGAAGTACGGAAGCTTCGCGTCCTGGACGGCCGACGAGGTGAGCGTGTCCTTGGACGAGGGGATGTTGCCGTTGACCGCGAAGACCTTGGCGTGCTGCTCCGGGGCCGTCAGCCAGGCGGCGAGCTCGGCCGCCTCCTTGGTGTGCTTGCCGGACTTCGGCACGGCGAGGAAGGCGCCGCCCCAGTTGCCGGCGACCGGCGGCGCGGCGATGTCCCACTTGCCCTGGTTGGCGGGGCCCGCCTGGTCCTTGATGATGCCGGTCATCCAGCTCGGGCAGGCGACCGTGGCGAACTTGGAGTTCTTGAAGGCGGCGTTCCAGGTGCCCTTCTCGTCGAACTGGCGCAGCTTGGCGGTGAGTCCGCCCTTGCTCGCCGCGACGGCGGTCTCCCAGGCCTTCTTCACACCGGGGCTGTTCTCCCAGTCCAGCTTGCCGCTCGCGTCGGCGTACTGGACGGGGTCGCTGGAGATCACGGCGTTGAAGAGGCCGCTCGCCGAGTCGTGGAAGGCGGTGCCGGCGGGCGCGCTCTTCTTGTACGTGTTCCCGGTCTCGATGAACTTCGCCCAGTCGCCGGCCCACAGCTTGGCGACGGCATCGCGCTCGGTCGGCAGCTTGGCCTTGGCGAAGAGCTCCTTGTTGTAGCAGATGGCCATGGGGCCGATGTCGGTGCCGAGACCGATGACGCTGCCGCTCGCCGTCGTCGCCTGCTTGACCTTCCAGTCCAGGAAGGCGCCGATGTCCGCGCCACCCTCCTTGCTCAGGTCGACCCACTTGTCCGCCATGGTCTCGCCGGTCGCCTCGGCGATGTAGCCGACCTCGACGGCCTGGACGTCGGCGAGGCCGTTGTTCTGTGCGAGGCGCAGCTTCAGCGTGTCCCAGTACTTCTGGCCGTCGGAGACGTTCGTCTCCTCGATCTTGATGTTCGGGTGGGACTTCTCGTACTCGGCGTAGAGCTTGGCGCCGGTCTTGTCGTCGTAGCCGAAGGAACCGAAGGTCCCGACCCGCAGCGTGATCTTGCCGCCGCCCTGGGCGTCGCCGCCGCTGCCGTCGTCGCTGTCGCTGCCGCAACCGGTGAGCAGGGTCGTACCGGTCACGACGACGGCGACCGCCGCGATCGCCGCCCGGCGTCCGCGTCTGCTGCTGGAAGTGCGCATTCCACTCTCCTCGTCCAAGGTGGTGCTCGTTGTGCGCCAGGAGGTCCGGCCGGCTGATCGCGGCTCGGCGGCTGCCCGCCAGGACCTGGTACAGGCTGTGTGCGCCCCGGATGGGAGCGCTCCCACGTCGTTGCCGGAAGGTTGCTGCCTGGCGGGTGCGGGTGTCAAGACATGAACGCGGATTCGTTACCGGAAGGTTTTCCGGGGGTTTCGCCGGGGCCGCGCGGGGGTGGGGCCGTCATCTCCTGAACGCATGCTCGTGGCGTGGAGCGCGATGCGTGGACTAGTGTGGGAGCGCTCCCATCCCCCTTGTGGCGTGGGTGAGCAGCACGATGTCCTACGAGGGGAGTTCGGCGGTTGTGAACGGACGGCAGAGCGGCAGACCGACCCTGGAGCAGGTCGCGGCCAGGGCCGGGGTCGGCCGGGGAACGGTCTCCCGGGTGATCAACGGCTCTCCCCGGGTCAGCGAACAGGCCAGAACGGCCGTCGTCCGTGCCGTCACTGAACTCGGCTACGTACCCAACCAGGCCGCCCGCGCCCTCGCCGGCAGCCGCACCGACGCGATCGCGCTCGTCATCCCCGAGGTCGAGGCCCGACTCTTCGCCGAGCCCTACTTCCTCGACCTCATCCGTGGTGTCAGCGCCGAACTGGCCGACGCCGACAAGCAGTTGCTGCTCACCCTCGTCCGAAGCGAGCAGGAGCGGCAGCGCTTCGAGCAGTACCTCGCCGCCCAGCGCGTCGACGGCGTGCTGCTCGCCTCCGTCCACGGCGACGACCCGCTGCCCGACCGCATTCGCGAGCTCGGGCTCCCGGTCGTCATGAACGGGCGGCGCTCGGAGGCCGAGGCCGTGCCGTACGTCGACTCCGACAACATCGGGGCCGGGCGTGCGGCCGTCGCCCACCTCGTCGGCAGCGGACGGAGCCGGATCGCGACCGTCACCGGGCCGCTCGACATGTACGTGGCCCGCGCCCGGCTCGGCGGCTACCGCGCCGGGCTCGCCGAGGCCGGCCACGCCCCGGACGAGGCCCTCGTCACCGCCGGCGACTTCACCGAGGAGGGCGGCCGGCGGGCCATGCGGCTGCTGCTCGACCGCAGGCCGGACCTGGACGCCGTCTTCGCCGCCTCCGACGTGATGGCGGCGGGTGCGCGGAGCGTCCTGCGCGAGGCGGGTCGGCGCGTCCCGGAGGACGTGGCCCTCGTCGGCGTCGACGACTCCCCGGTGGCCCGGCTCATGGACCCGCCGCTCACGAGCGTCAGGCAGCCCATCGAGGAGATGGGCCGCACCATGGCCCGCATGCTCCTCCAGGACATCGCCGGCGGCCCGGAGAACGCCCCGAAGCGGGTCCTGCCCACGGAGCTGGTGGTACGGGGATCCTGCTGACGGCCCTTCCGTCGGCGCGCGGAAGCGGAAAGGCCGGACGGGGTGTTCGGGCCCGTCCGGCCGGCTTCCGGTCCCAGGGGCTTACAACGCCGGGTGGGCGTTCTTCATGAGCTCCTGGAACTGGGCCGAGAACCACTGGCCCGAGATCGGGGCGTCCGGCAGCGAGCCCGACATGCTGTTCCCGTTACGGGCGTTGCCCGTGTACGTCGGGTCGCACATCCGGTCGAAGCCCTTGCCCTCGTTGTTCGGGATCTCCTTGCTGGCGCCGTCGGACTCGCCCGGGGGCTTCATCCAGACGTACGCGTCGATGCCCGCGGCGGGCGCCGCCTGGGGCCGCTCGCCGAGTCCCGCACCGGCCTGGTTGCACCAGTTGCCGAGGTGGATGCGACGGTCGTAGCGGCCGCCATTGACGTACGTGTCGACGCTGGTCGTCGCGCCCGGGCCGGTCGGCCGCGCGGTGCCGCCCCAGCCGTTGCGGGAGGTGTCGATCAGCATGCCGAGGCTGCTGTCGAAGCCGATCGAGACCAGCTTGGCGCGCATGGCCTGGGCGTAGGACAGCTCGTCGGTGTAGCGGTTCCAGTCGACCCACTTCGACTGGCGCACGGAGGTGCCGTTGACACTGTCGTTGATGGTGAAGTGGTCCTCCTTCAGCGCGCTGTAGTTGGCGGTGTTGACGATGAAGCCGTGCACCTTGGAGACCGTGGAGCCCTCGGCCGTGGCGGCCTGCTTGAACAATTCGGCGGAGGGGCCGAAGTTGTCGTCCCAGCCCAGCCAGCCGTGGTGGCCGGCGTCGACGTAGTTGTAGACGTTGCCGATCGAGCCCAGCTTGTTCAGGGCGTAGCCGACACCGGTGATGTAGTTGCCGTTGGCCTTCATGACGTCGCAGTTGGCGGTGGCCGTCGGGCGCCCGGAGACGTTGGTGACCAGGTTGGGCAGCGAGTCGATCTCGACCGTGGTGACGATCCGCAGGCCCGCGTACTTCGGGTCGGCGAGGATCGCGGCGATCGGGTCGATGTACTCGGTCTTGTAGCGGCCGATCTCCGTCGGGCCCAGCTCGCCGTTGGAGGCGAGCGCGGCGCAGTCGCGGCCGGGCAGGTTGTAGACGACCAGCTGGACGACGAGCTCGCCGGAGCCCTTCTGCTCCAGGGCCTTGTCGAGGTGGGCGCGCAGGCCCATCGAGGTGCTCGACCCGTTGATGGCGGCGATCCGGTCCAGCCAGACGCCGGTGGGCTGGCCGGAGATCCTGGTGCCGCCCGGCTCGGCGGCGGCCTTCGCGGCCCACTCGGGGTTCACGTACACCTTGGCGCCGGCGTACGGGTTGTCGGCCTTGGTCCCGGCCGGCGGCGGTGTGGTGGGAGGTGTGGTCGGCGGGGTGGTCGGGGGAGTGGTGGGCGGGGTGGTGGGAGGCGTGGTCGGCTCGGTGGCGCCGTTGCAGACGACGCCGTTGAGCTTGAAGGTGGCCGGTACGGCGTTCGTGCCGCTGTACGAGCCGTTGAAGCCGAAGGAGGTCGAACCGCCCGTGGCGAGCGTCCCGTTGTAGGAGAGGCTCTTGGCGGTGACGGCGGCGCCGGACTGGGTGATGGTGGCGTTCCAGCCCTGCGTGACCTGCTGGTTGCCGGCGTAGGACCATTCGAGCGTCCAGGAGGCCACCGGATCACCGGTGTTGGTGACGGTCACGTTGCTGCCGAAGCCGGTGTTCCACTGGTTGGTGACCTGGTAGTCGACCTTGCAGCCGGGGGCGGCGGCGCCGGCGGTGGCGGTGCTCAGCACGGTGGCGGTCGCGCCGGTGGCCGTGATGAGGCCGAGGGCCGCCAGGAGGGCGGTGCGGCTGGTGCTTCTGGTGCGGCTCATGCGGGTGGGGATTCCTTTCGGGGAGTGTCCCAGGGATGCCATGGGAGGTCAGGGGGTGAGAGCGCGCAGGTGATCGCGCAGCCCGATGCCGAATGCGGTGGGGGTGCCGTCGTACGAACTGATCAGTGCCGGACCGGAGTTGCAGTTCCAGGTGTTCCAGGTCCAGCCCAGGTACGAGAGGCCGCGGTCGTCGAACCACTTCATGACGCGGTCGATGAACGCGTGTCCGCAGGTGTTCTCACCGATCTCGCCCGCGAGGAGAGGAACCTCGGCGGCTACCGGGGCGAGGGTGTTGTTCCAGCACGTCTCGTCGGCGCAGGTGTTGAAGTTGTAGACGTGCCAGGCGGCGGCCAGATTGCCCGCCGGATCCGTGGGTTTGTACGTGAGCCACTGGCTCAGGTCGTTGGAGTACGCGATGCCCGGGACGAGAACCAGGTTCTTCGCCCCCGTGGCGCGGACCGCGTCCAGCAGGTCCTGCATGCCGGCGACCTCGTAGCCGATGCCGGGGCAGGTGCCGCCGTCGCGCCAGCAGGACCATGCCTGGGTCGCGGTGGAGGTCGCCCGGTCCGGATAGGGCTCGTTGAACAGGTCGAAGACGACCCGCTTGTCGTTCTTGAAGGTGTTCGCCACCGAGGTCCAGAACGCCGGGGTGTACTGGGCGCCCGGCATCGGCTTCTGGCAGGAGGCGTGCACGTCGGAGCAGCCCGCCGAGTTGCCCGTGTACTGGCCGTACGTCCAGTGCAGTTCGACGACCGGGGTCATCCCGTGGGCGAGGACCTTGGTCACCAGGTCCTTGACCGCGTTGATGTAGTTCGTGCCCCGATACTCGGGCTTGATGTTGTCCAGGCCGAGCCAGCACTCCTCGTTGAGGGGGATGCGGACCGTGTTGGCCTTCCAGTCGGCGATGGCCTTCACGGAGGCGTCGTCGACCGGACCGTCCCAGATGCCGTGGCCCTGGACGCACATGAACTCGCCGCCGGAGCGGTTGACGCCGAGGAGGCGGCGGACGGCGCCGTTCTGGTCGGTGAACTTGTTCCCGGTGACGCCCAGTTCGGGCGCGCCGGTGACCGGAGTCGGCGGCGGTGAGGTCGGGGGAGTCGTCGGTGGTGTCGTCGGTGGTGTCGTCGGGGTGGTGGGAGTCGGCGTCGGCGTCGTGGCCGTCGGCGTGGGTGTCGGTGTCGGCGGCGCGCCCGTGTCACACGGCGTGCCGTTGAGCGTGAAGGCGGTGGGCGCGGTGTTGGCGCCCGTCCAGGAGGCGATGAAGCCGCCCGTCACCTTGGCGCCCGTGCCGAGCGCCCCGTTCCAGCTCTCGTTCACGACCGTGACGGAGGCCCCGGACTGGGACCACTTGCCGCCCCAGCCCTGGCTGACGACCTGGCCGGCCGGGAAGTCGAAGCCGAGGCTCCAACCGCTCAGCGCGGCGCTGTTGTTGGTGACGGTGACGGCACCCTGGTAGCCGCCGGCCCACTGGCCGACGACCGAGTACTCCACGGTGCAGACGGGTGCGGCCGCGGCTCCTGAGGCCGTACCCGTGACGGCGAGCGCGGTGCTCGCCATCGTGAGCGCTGCTCCTGCGAGCAGCGCGGAAAGACGTGGGGGATGTCGCATGAGCGAGTCCTCACAGCGAGGGCACACCACTGACGATGTGCCGACTGGACGGATTCGCTCCCACTGGTCGGGCAGACCGTAGCGTCAACAGCCGCCAAGCAAAAGAGGGGTTGAGTAAATTTCCCCGTCATCCGCCTTCGACTCTTCGCAGACCTTGACGCCGATGCGGCCCAACTGCACAGTGGGAGCGCTCCCACTGGTTCAGGGCTTGTCCCCACGGGCTCTTCTGCTCTTCGCTCATCAGCTCTTCGCACCCCCATCCTCCCGAGCCGCGAGGAGAACCACCCGTATGACGCGACTACGACCACGCCGGCCGCTGACCGCGCTGGCCGCAGCCTTCTCCCTCCCCCTCGGCCTCATGGCCGTCGGCGCCGTCTCCACCGCCCAGGCCGCCGCCGTGCAGTGCAGCGTCGACTACAAGACCAACGACTGGGGTTCGGGCTTCACCGCCGAACTCACGCTCACCAACCGGGCGGCCGAAGCACTCGACGGCTGGACGCTGACCTACTCCTACGCAGGTGACCAGAAGCTCACCAACGGCTGGAGCGGCACCTGGTCCCAGTCCGGCAAGAACGTCACGGTGACCAACGCGTCCTGGAACGGCGCCCTCGCCGCGGGCGCCGCCACCACCACCGGCGCCCAGTTCACCTACAGCGGGACCAACGCCGCCCCGACCGGTTTCGCGGTCAACGGCACCTCCTGCACCGGCGCCCACCAGCCGCCGGTCGCCGTCCTGACCAGCCCCACCGCGGGCGCCGTCTTCACCGAGGGCGACGCGGTGCCGCTCGCCGCCACGGCCGCCGCCGCCGACGGCGCCACCGTCGGCAAGGTGGAGTTCTACAGCGACACCACCCTCCTCGGTACGGACACGACGGCGCCGTTCGCCTTCAGCGCGGCCGGCCTCGCCGCCGGGTCCCACTCCCTCTACGCCAAGGCCTACGACAGCCTCGGTGCCTCCGCCGAGTCCGCTCCCGTCGGCGTCACCGTCGCCGCGGGGCCCGCGCTGGTCGCCTCCCCGGCCCAGCTCGGGGTCCGCCAGGGCGCCACCGGCACTTTTGACCTGAAGCTTTCCACCGCCCCCACCGCGAACGTCACGGTGAGCGTCGCCCGTACCTCCGGCAACACCAACCTCACCGCGACCCCGGCCGCCCTCACCTTCACCCCGGCGAACTGGAACACCGCCCAGAAGGTGACCGTCGCCGCCGCGGCCACCGGCACCGGCTCCGCCGTCTTCACCGCGACCGCACCCGGCCACGCCAAGGCCGAGGTCACCGTCGCCCAGCTGGCCGCCGACTCCACGTACGACGCCCGCTTCCTCGACCTCCACGGGAAGATCACCAACCCGGCCAACGGCTACTTCTCGCCCGAGGGCATCCCGTACCACTCCGTCGAGACCCTGATCGTCGAGGCCCCCGACCACGGGCACGAGACGACCTCGGAGGCGTACAGCTACCTCATCTGGCTCCAGGCCATGTACGGGAAGATCACCGGGGACTGGACCAAGTTCAACGGCGCCTGGGAGACCATGGAGAAATTCATGATCCCCACCCACGCCGACCAGCCCACCGGCTCCTCCTACAACGCCTCGAAGCCGGCCACCTACGCCCCCGAGTGGGACCTGCCCTCGCAGTACCCGGCCCGGCTCGACTCCGGCGTCACCTCGGGCTCCGACCCGATTGCCGCCGAGCTCAAGAGCGTCTACGGCACCGACGACGTCTACGGCATGCACTGGCTCCAGGACGTCGACAACGTCTACGGCTTCGGCAACGAGCCCGGGAAGTGCTCCGCCGGACCGACGGCGACCGGCCCCTCGTACATCAACACCTTCCAGCGCGGCCCGCAGGAGTCCGTCTGGGAGACCGTCACCCACCCCACCTGTGACAACTTCACCTACGGCGGGAAGAACGGCTACCTGGACCTCTTCACCGGGGACGCCTCCTACGCCAAGCAGTGGAAGTACACCAACGCCCCCGACGCCGACGCCCGCGCCGTCCAGGCCGCCTACTGGGCCGACCTCTGGGCCAAGGGCCAGGGCAAGGGCACCCAGGTCGCCACGACCGTC
Source organism: Streptomyces sp. NBC_01255 (assembly GCF_036226445.1). NCBI lineage: Bacteria > Bacillati > Actinomycetota > Actinomycetes > Kitasatosporales > Streptomycetaceae > Streptomyces > Streptomyces sp. NBC_01255. The sequence continues at coordinate 1,182,597 of NZ_CP108474.1, read as the reverse complement.
GGCAAGGCCGCCAAGATGGGCGACTATCTGCGCTACTCGATGTTCGACAAGTACTTCAAGAAGGCCGGGAACTGCGTCGGCCCGACCGCCTGCCCGGCCGGCACCGGCAAGGACAGCGCCCACTACCTGATGTCCTGGTACTACGCCTGGGGCGGCGCCACCGACACCTCGGCCGGCTGGTCCTGGCGCATCGGCTCCAGCCACGCCCACGGGGGCTACCAGAATCCGCTCGCCGCCTACGCGCTCAGCGAGTACGCCCCGCTCAAGCCCAAGTCGGCGACGGGCGCGGCGGACTGGGCGACCAGCCTCGACCGGCAGCTGGAGTTCTACCGCTGGCTCCAGTCCGACGAGGGAGCCATCGCGGGCGGCGCCACCAACAGCTGGCAGGGCCGCTACGCCACCCCGCCGGCCGGCACCCCCACCTTCCACGGCCTCTTCTACGACGAGAAGCCCGTCTACCACGACCCCGCGTCCAACCAGTGGTTCGGCTTCCAGGCCTGGTCCATGGAGCGGGTTGCCGAGTACTACCAGCAGACCGGTGACGCCGGGGCGAAGACCGTCCTCGACAAGTGGGTCTCCTGGGCGCTGTCCAAGACCACGATCAACCCGGACGGCACCTACCGCATCCCCTCCACCCTCCAGTGGTCCGGCGCTCCCGACACCTGGAACGCGGCGAACCCCGGCGCCAACTCCGGGCTGCACGTCACCGTCGCCGACTACACGAACGACGTCGGGGTGGCCGCCGCCTACGCCAAGACCCTGACGTACTACGCGGCCAAGTCCGGCCACGCCGAGGCCAAGCGCGTCGCCAAGGCCCTGCTCGACGGCATGTGGGACCACCACCAGGACCCGCTGGGCATCGCCGTCGAGGAGACCCGCGCCGACTACAACCGCTTCGACGACCCCGTGTTCGTACCGAGCGGCTGGACCGGCGTCATGCCGAACGGCGACACGGTGAACAACACCTCCACCTTCGCCTCGATGCGCACCTTCTACCAGGACGACCCGGCCTGGCCGAAGATCGAGGCCTATCTGGCGGGCGGCGCCGCCCCCGTCTTCACCTACCACCGGTTCTGGGCCCAGGCGGACATCGCCCTGGCCATGGGCTCGTACGCGGAGCTGCTCGAGTAACAGCCCGCCCCGCATGGAGCCGGCTTCGCGTACGACGAGCCCGGGCGGACCCCGAAAGGGGCCCGCCCGGGCTTCACACGTTTCCGCGGCCCGGCCCGCCGCCACCATCCATTGACGCCCGAAGGCCCGGATCCTACCTTCTCGTTCGGACACACGACCAGTGGTCGATATTTCGAACGAAAGGGATTCGCGTGTCACGTCCCGAACGCACCGCCCGCCCCACCCCCGACCCCGAGCGCACCGCCCGCTTCACCCTCGACCCCGACTTCACCGTCGCCCCCGTCGACCCCCGCCTCTTCGGCTCCTTCGTCGAGCACCTCGGGCGCTGCGTCTACACCGGCATCCACGAGCCCGGCCACCCGGCCGCCGACGAGGACGGTCTGCGCACCGACGTCCTGGAGCTCGTCCGCGAGCTGGGCGTCACCGCGATCCGCTATCCCGGCGGCAACTTCGTCTCCGGCTACCGCTGGGAGGACGGCGTCGGCCCGGTCGAGCGGCGGCCGCGCCGGCTCGACCTCGCCTGGCGGTCCACCGAGACCAACCGCTTCGGCCTGAGCGAGTTCATGACCTTCCTGCGGAAGGCCGGTCCCGAGGCCGAGCCGATGATGGCGCTCAACCTCGGCACCCGCGGCATCACCGAGGCCATGGACCTCGTCGAGTACGCCAACCACCCCGGCGGCACCGAGCTCTCCGACCGTCGCGTCGCCCACGGCGACAAGGACCCCTTCGGCATTCGCCTGTGGTGCCTGGGCAACGAGATGGACGGCACCTGGCAGACCGGCCAGAAGACCGCCGAGGAGTACGGCAGGCTCGCCGCCCAGACCGCGCGCGCCCTGCGGAGCATCGACCCCGGCCTCGAACTCGTCGCCTGCGGCAGCTCCGCGCGCGGGCTGCCGACCTTCGCCGCCTGGGAGGCGACGGTCCTCGCGGAGACGTACGAGGTCGTCGACCACGTCTCGCTGCACGCCTACTACGAGGAGGTGGACGGCGACCGCGACTCCTTCCTCGCCTCCGCCGTCGAGATGGACGCCTTCATCGAGGAGGTCGTCGCGACCTGCGACCACGTCGGCGCCCGGCTGAAGTCCACGAAGAAGCTGACGCTCTCCTTCGACGAGTGGAACGTCTGGTACCAGCGCCGGCCCAACCCGCACGCGGTGGAGGACTGGCAGGAGGCCCCACGCCTCCTGGAGGACGTCTACACCGTCACCGACGCGGTCGTCTTCGGGACCCTCGTGATCACGCTGCTGCGCCATGCCGACCGGGTCGCGGTGGCCTGTCTCGCCCAGCTCGTCAACGTGATCGCGCCGATCATGACCGAGCCGGGCGGCCCCGCCTGGCGGCAGACCACCTTCTTCCCCTTCGCCCAGGCCTCCCGGCACGGCCGCGGCACGGTCCTCGACGTGCGGGTCGACTCGCCCGCGTATCCCACGGCGCGGTACGGGGAGGTGCCGCTGCTGCACGCCACGGCCGTGCGCGCCGAGGACGGCACCGTGACCGTCTTCGCCGTCAACCGCGACCGGGACACGCCCCTGCCGCTGGAGGTGACCCTGCGCGGCCTCGGTCTCGACCGGGTCGTCGAGCACAGCGCGCTCGCCGACGCGGATCCGGAGGCCCGCAACACACTCGACGAGCCGGAGCGGGTCGTGCCGCACCCGGTGGAGGGTTCGACGGTGGGCGGCTCGACGCTCGACGGCGGGCTGTTGCGGGCGGTCCTGGAGCCGATGTCCTGGAACGTCATCAGGCTGGCCTGACCGGCCTGTCTGACCGGCCCGATATTGAATCCTTTCACAGGGGTCCACCTGTCACGTCCTTCGAAGCGCTTCGAAAGATCCGGTCCGAAGCGTTGACGTGGCTGGCGGACGACCCTACTTTGGCCCAGCAAGCGCTTTCCTGAAACGTTCCATTAACGCGCGGAGGACGAACTGTGCGTACTCAAGGCACTGTTGACCGTCGGAGCATGCTGAAGGTCGCCGGCGGCTCTCTTGCGGCTCTCGGCCTGACCGCGGCGGGCTGCGGTTCCGGCTCGGGCTCCGGAGACGGCACGGTCACCATTCGGTACAGCTGGTGGGGCTCGGAAGACCGGGCCAAGCGGATCAACCAGTCGATCGCGCTCTTCGAGAAGAAGTTCCCGAAGATCAAGATCAAGACCGACTTCCAGCCCTACGCCGACTTCTGGAAGAAGTTCAACACCCAGGCCTCGGGCGGCAACGCACCGGACGTCTTCCAGAACGCCATCGGCTTCCTGCGCAAGTACGACGCGAAGAACGTCCTCCTCGACCTGCGCGAGCAGGCCGGGGCGGGGAACCTCCGCCTCGACGGCTTCCGCGCCGGCCTGGAGAAGTTCGGCGAGGTCGACGGCAAGCTCCTCGGCGTCCCCGTCGGCAGCAACTCGATGGCCCTCGTCGTCGACCAGGCCGTCTTCACCAAGGCCGGGGTCACCCCGAAGCCGGGCTGGACCTGGGACGAGTACCACGCGGCCCTCGCCCGGATCCAGGAGACTCAGGGCAGGGCCGGCGACGCGGGACCGTACGGGATCATGTACCTGTACGACCTCTACCTGCGCCAGCACGGCAAGGCGTTCTTCACCACCTCCGGCCTCGGCTTCACCGAGGCGGACCTGACGGACTGGTGGACCAAGGCGTTCGAGCGGGTGAAGTCCGGCGTCTACGCCGATCCGAAGAAGACCATCCCGGCCAAGCCCAAGTCGGCGGTCACCGCCGAACTCGCCGGCTGCGAGTTCACCTGGGACAACTTCGCCGTCCGCTACACCTCCGAGGGCAAGAGCCGGTACGGCCTCGCCCCCATCCCCACCACCGACGGTCGCAAGACCGGTCAGTACCTCGGTTCCCTCATGCTCAGCGCCTCCAAGCGCACCAAGCACCCCAAGGAGGCCGCCCAGTTCATCGACTTCATGGTCCACGACCCCGAGGTCGGGAAGATCATGGGATACGACCGGGGCGTCCCGGCCACCGAAGCCCAGTACCAGGCGTACGTGCCGACCGACGAGGTCGGCAAGCAGATCGCCGCCTACGAGAAGCAGCTCGTCGAGTCCCGCGTCCTGGAGCCGATCACCCCGCACCCGGCCGGCGCCGACGTCTGCGAGGCCGCCTTCATGCGGCTCGCCGAGGAGATGTCCCTGGGCGAGCGGCCGGTCGGGGACGCGGTGAAGCAGTACTTCACCGAGGCGAAGACGGCGCTCTCCTCCTGATGGACGCCGCCGTGACCTCCGCACCGACTCCCGCGCCGCACCCCGCGCGGGCGACCCGCCCGGACGAGGGGCCCGCACCCGCGGACTCCCCGTCCGGCGGCGGGCGCCCGCCCCGGGCGGCGGGCCGCGCCGCCCGCCCCCGCCGGGCCCGCCGCGAGAACCTCGCGGGCTACCTCTTCATGTCCCCCTGGATCGCGGGCTTCCTCCTGCTCACCGCGGGGCCCATGGTGGCCTCCCTCTACTTCGCCTTCACCGACTACAACCTCTTCGACGCCCCCCGGTGGATCGGCCTCGACAACTTCACCGAGATGTTCGGCGACCCCCGCTGGCGCACCTCGGTCGAGATCACCGGCTGGTACGTGGTGATCGGCACCCCGCTGAAACTCGCCGCCGCGCTCGGCGTCGCCCTGCTGCTCAACCAGAGCCGGCGCGGGCAGGGCTTCTACCGGGCCGCGTTCTACGCGCCCTCGCTCATCGGGGCCAGTGTCGCCATCGCCATCGTCTGGCGCGCGATCTTCTCCGACGGCGCCGCCGTCGACCGCGCGCAGCAGGTCTTCGGCATGGACGCCGGTGGCTGGATCGGCGACCCCGACCGCATCATCTACGCCCTGGTCGCCCTGACCGTCTGGCAGTTCGGCGCCCCGATGGTCATCTTCCTGGCCGGACTCAAGCAGGTACCACGGGAGTTGTACGAGGCGGCCCAGGTCGACGGCGCGAGCCCCTGGCGGCGGTTCTGGCACATCACCCTGCCGATGATCTCCCCGGTCCTCTTCTTCAACGTGCTCCTGGAGACCATCCACTCCTTCCAGATCTTCGGCTCCGCCTACATCATCGGCAGCCAGGGCAACGCCTGCGGGCCGGCCGACGGCACGCTCGTCTACACCTGCTACCTCTACATCCAGGGCTTCGAGAACAGCCGGATGGGTCTCGCCTCGGCGATGGCCTGGATGCTGCTGCTCGCCGTCGGCCTGGTCACGGCGGTGCTGTTCTGGTCCCAGCGGCGCTGGGTGCACTACGAGGAGGGGGCCCGATGAGCCTCGCACGCACCGGCAAGGGCCCGATGAGCCTCGCACGCACCGGCAGAGGCGGCTCCGTCGCCTGGCACCTCGGGGCGCTGGCCGTGCTCGCGGTCATCCTCTACCCCGTGGTGTGGGTGATCGGCGGCTCGTTCAAGCCGAACGACGAGATCGTCGGCAGCCTGACGCTCTTCCCCGCCGACCCCGTCATCGACAACTACCGGCGGCTCGCCGACGGCATCGCCGACATCCCCATCTCCACCTTCTTCGGCAACTCCCTCTTCCTGGCCGTCGGTTCGGTGGTGGGCGTGCTGATCTCCAGCTCGCTCTCCGCGTACGCCTTCGCCAAGATCGGTTTCGCCGGGCGCGGACTGCTCTTCACCCTGATGATCGGCACGCTGCTCCTGCCGTACCACGTGCTGCTCATCCCGCAGTACGTGCTCTTCCAGAAGCTCGAACTGATCAACACCTACACGCCGTTGCTGCTCGGCAAGTACCTGGCCACGGACGCCTTCTTCGTCTTCCTCATGCTCCAGTTCATGCGCGGGCTGCCGAAGGAACTCGACGAGGCCGCCCGCCTCGACGGCTGCGGGCACCTGCGGACGTACTGGTCGATCGTGCTGCCGCTCTGCCGGCCGGCCCTCATCACCAGCGCGATCTTCACGTTCATCAACGCGTGGAACGACTTCATGGGTCCGCTGATCTACCTCAACGAACCCGAGAAGTACACGGTCTCGCTGGGCCTGAAGATGTTCGTCGACCAGGACGGCGTCGCCAACTACGGCGGGATGATCGCGATGTCGCTCGTGGCACTGCTTCCGGTGGTCGCCTTCTTCCTCGCCTTCCAGCGGTACCTCATCGACGGCATGGCCACCTCGGGCCTCAAGGGCTGAGGGGGGCAGGCGAGATGAGAGCACGCTTCCTGGCCCGCTTCGGGATCTTCGCGGAGTGCCTCCTCGTGGGGGTGTGGATCGCCGTCGCCGCGCTCCCGCTGGTCACCCTGCCGGCGGCGCTCGCGGCGGGCGCGGCCCACCTGCGGCGCTGGACGGGCGACGAGGAGGCCGGTCTGCGGTTCTTCGCCGCCGACCTGCGCGCCGCCGTCCGCCGGGGCTGGCTCGTGGGCGTCGCCGTCTGGGTGACCCTCGCCCTGCTGTGGGCGGACCTCGCCGTCGTACGGGCGGGGGTGCTGCCCGGCGCCCGGCTCGTCGGCGCCGCCGGCGTCCTCGTGGCCCTCGGGCTCGCCGTCGCCCTGCTGCGGGCGTGCGCGGTCTGGCACCCGGGCGCCCGCTGGCGCGAGCTCCTCGCCCCGGCGGGCCGCCGGACCCTGCGGGACCCGGCCGGTTCCCTGCTCGTCGTCTGCGGCTTCGCCGTGATCGCGGCCTCGGCCTGGTTCTCGGCCCCCCTCGCCGTGCCCGCGCTCGGCATCATGGTCGCCGCCGCGCTGGCGGTCGAGCGCAGGGCCACGGCTGCGGCGACCGCGTAGTCGCATCGGCTCCGGCGGCCGCGTAACCGCCGGGCCACGGCTCCGGCGAGCGGGTACTCGCCGGGGCACGTGCCCCCGTCTTCTTCTTCTCTTCCTCCCCGCTGTCCGCGCGCTCCGCCGCGACAGCGCTCTTCCTCATGCGCATGAAGGGATTCCGATGTCCGCGATACCTCGCCGCTCCCTCCTCAAGGCCGCCGCCGTCGCCGGTGCCGCCGCACAGTTCAGCTGGGTCCTCGGGCGTGGGGACGCCCAGGCCGCCGCGCCCGCCGAGACCCCGGCGGCCGACCGGCCCTCCACCGTCACCTGGCTGGAGCCCGGTGGGCTCGGGGCCGCCGCGGGCTCGACCTTCGGCGCCGCCTGGCCCCAGGGCGTCCACCCCGGCGACCAGGCCTTCGCGCTGACCACCGCCGACGGCGCCAACGTCCCCGTACAGACCTGGACCACCGCCCGCTGGCCCGACGGCTCCCTCAAGTGGACCGCGCACGCCGTCGGACCCGAGGCCGCCGGAGCCGAGCGCTTCACCCTCGCCCCCGGGGCCCCCGCCACCGCCGCGACGGCCGTCTCCGTCACCGAGACCGGCCGCCGGATCACCGTCGACACCGGCACCGTCCAGGCCGTGATCCGGAAGGACGGCGGGAAGCTCGTCGAGTCCGTCACCCGCGGCGGAGTGAAGATCGCCACCGACGGCCGGCTCGTCCTGCTCCGGCAGAGCGACCTCGACGACGGAGACCAGGGCAACGCCAAATGGGAGCGGTTCGACGGAGAGATCTCCGATGTCACCGTCGAACAGCGCGGCCCCGTCCGGGCCGTGGTCCGCATCGACGGCAAGCACCGCAAGGGCAGCCGAAGTTGGCTGCCGTTCTCCGTACGCCTCTACTTCTACGCGGGCTCCGAGTCCTTCCGCATGGTCCACACCATCACCTACGACGGCGACCAGGCCAAGGACTTCATCCGCGGCCTCGGCGTCCGCTTCACCGTCCCGATGCGCGACGCCCCCTACGACCGGCACGTCCGGATCGCCGGCGAGGGCGCGGGCTTCCTCACCGAGGCCGTCCAGGGCATCACCGGTCTGCGCCGCGACCCCGGCGCGGCCGTCCGCACCGCCCAGGTCAAGGGCGAGAAGCTGCCCGACCCCGCCACCTGGGACCAGCGGGTCACCACCCGCATGCAGTACGTCCCCACCTGGGGCGACTACACCCTCGCCCAGCTCTCCGCCGACGGCTTCGCCCTGCGCAAGCGCACCAAGCCCGGTCACGGCTGGATCCCGGCCGGCGGCGGCCGCCGCGCGAGCGGCTTCGGCTACGTCGGCGGTGTGAGCGGCGGACTCTCCTTCGGGCTGCGGGACTTCTGGCAGAAGCACCCCGCCCAGCTCGACATCCGGGGAGCCGCCGGCGACGAGGCCGAGGTCACCCTCTGGCTGTGGTCGCCCGAGGCCCAGCCCATGGACCTGCGCTTCTACCACGACGGCATGGGCCAGGACACGTTCCCCGAGCAGCTCGAAGGCCTCAACATCACCTACGAGGACCACGAGCCCGGCTTCGGCACCCCCTACGGCATCGCCCGCACCAGCGAGCTGATGTTCTGGGCCAACGCCGCCACCCCGACAGCCGACACGCTCGTCGCCCAGGCCGCCGCCGTCCGCACCCCGCCGCAGCTCGCCGTCGGCCCCGAAGACCTCGTCCGCGCCCGGGTGTTCGGCGGACTCTTCTCGCCCGTCGACCGGTCCACCCCCGCGAAGGCGAAGATCGAGGACCACCTCGACTACCTCTTCACCTACTACAAGGACCAGGTGGAACAGCGCCGTTGGTACGGCTTCTGGGACTACGGCGACATCATGCACACCTACGACGAGGACCGGCACCAGTGGCGGTACGACGTCGGCGGCTACGCCTGGGACAATTCCGAGCTCTCGCCCGACCTGTGGCTCTGGTACGCCTACCTGCGCTCCGGCCGCTCCGACGTCTTCCGCTTCGCCGAGGCCATGACCCGCCACACCGGCGAGGTCGACGTCTACCACCTCGGCACCTGGGCCGGACTCGGCACCCGCCACGGCGTCCAGCACTTCGCCGACAGCGCCAAGCAGCAGCGCATCTCCACCGCCGTCTACCGGCGTCCCTACTACTTCCTCACCGCCGACGAACGCGTCGGCGACCTCATGCACGACCTGGTCGACTCCGACGAGACCTTCCTCGTCCTCGACCCCATCCGCAAGATCCGCACCGAGCCGTACACGCCGGACCGTCACGCCCTCTCCATCGGCTTCGGCACCGACTGGAGCGGCCTCGCCGCCGCCTGGCTCACCGAGTGGGAGCGCGGCGGCCCCAAGGCGGCGAAGGCCGAGGCCCGGCTGCGCTCCACCATGGAGACCATCGCCGCCCAGCCGAACGGCTTCGTCCAGGGCACCGGCCTCTACGACCTCGACACCGGCCGCTTCGCCGTCGCCACCGAACCCGTCGTCGGCGTCTCCCACCTCTCGGCCATGTTCGGTCTGGTCGAGATGTGCGCCGAACTCATCGACCTCGTCGACATGCCGCAGTTCAAGGCGGCCTGGCTCGACTACTGCCGCTACTTCAACGCCTCCAAGACCGAACAGGCCGCCCGCTACGGCAAGAACTTCGGCACCCTCCTCCTCTTCCAGGGCCACTCGCGCCAGGACGCCTACGCCGCAGCCCAGTTGAACGACACGGCGCTCGCCCAGCGCGCCTGGGCCAGGTTCGACAAGAGCGACGGCTACACGGCGGCCATGGTCTGGGACAAGACCCCCGTCCAGGGCGCCGCCGCCCTCGAACCCGGCTACGAGCACCTGTGGATCAGCACCAACACGACCGCCCTGTACGGCCTGGCCGCCATCCAGAACCTCGCCCTGGTCGGCGACCACCTCCCCGCGTGAGCACCGACGTGAGAACCGAGAGGAACGAGAGGAACAGGACCATGCGAAGGACCGCGCTTCTCGCCGCCGCCGCGACCCTCCTCGGGTCGCTCGCCGCGGCCCCCGCCGCCCACGCCGACGGCCCGTACGGCCAGGGCCTCGACCACTGCGCCGCCACCGCCGGCGGCCTCGCCTGCCACTTCGACGTCGCCCCCGGCATGTACCACGTCACCGTCACCCTCGGCGGGGACGAGGCCGGCTCCACCGCCGTCACCGGCGAGACCAGGCGCGCCCTGCTCGCCGAGACCGCCACCGGGGCTGGGGAGACCGTCCGGCGCTCGTTCACCGTGGACGTCCGCGACCCGGAGGGCGAGCCCACGGGACCGACCGGCAGCCCCGGCCTCGACCTGGTCCTCGGCGGCTCCGCGCCCCGCGTCACCGGGCTTCGGGTGACCCCCGCCCCGGCAGCCCGCCGGCTCTTCCTCGTCGGGGACTCGACCGTCTGCGACCAGCCGGGCGACCCGTACACCGGCTGGGGACAGCAGCTCCCCGCCCACCTCACGCGCGGGATCGCGGTCGCCAACCACGCCGACTCCGGCGAGAGCACCGTCACCTTCCTGGCGAACCCGGCGCTCTTCGACACGGTCGAGGCCGCGCTCCGTCCCGGAGATCCCGTCCTGATCCAGCTCGCCCACAACGACAAGCAGACGGACGCGGCCACCTACCGTGCCAACCTGACGAGCCTCGTCGAGCGGGTCCGGGCCCGGGGCGGCGAACCCGTCCTCGTCACCCCGATCGTCCGCCGCTGGTTCAACACCGACGGCACCCTGGACAACGGCACCGCCCTGCTCGTCAACGGCCTCGGCGTGGACCACCCGGCCGAGATCCGCGCCCTCGCGGCCGCCCTCGGCACCCCGCTGATTGACCTCACCGCCCTCACGAAGGCGCGGGTCGAACAGCTGGGGCCCGAGGCCTCCAAGGCGCTCTACCTGACGACCGAGAAGCGGGACAACACCCACACCTCGGTGCGCGGGGCCACGGAGTACGCGGCCCTCGTCGCCGAGGAGCTGCGGGCCCGGGACATCGTCCCGGACCGGCTGCTCCGTTAGACGACGTTCACCAGACGACATCCACTAGACGACGTCCACCGGCGTGAACGTCAGGGCGAACGCGGCCGGGGCCGCGTCCAGCCGGTGCGCGGGCAGGACACCCGGTCCGCAGGACTGGGAACCGATGCCGTGCTGGGCGTGGTCCAGGTGCAGCCAGAGCGTGTCGCCCGGCACCAGATCGGTGCGGTGGGCGGCGGCGTCCAGCTGCTCGGTGGTCCAGGGGCGGGCCGTGAACGAGAAGGCCGGCTGGCCTTCCACCCGTACGCCCTCCCTCCCGCTCACGGAGGTCAGCTCCAGCCATCGGGTGTCGATCCGGGCCCCGTTCTCCTGCGGTCGCAGGTACGGGGTCCGGAGGGCGTCCACCGCGGCCTCCCAGCGGCCGAGCCGAGCGGCGGCCCGGGTGTCGGGGTACGCCTCGCCGGGCCCGGCGCCGTACCAGACGGCCCGGTCCAGGGCGGCCGGCAGGCCGAGCCGGACGCCGAGCCGGGGGAGCGGGACCCGCCACTCGCCCTCGGGGACGGCCTCGACGCCGAGCCGCAGCGCGGTGCCGTCCGAGGTCCAGCGGTACGTCGTGCGCAGGCCGATGTCCCGGGCGGCGGGCGCCACCCGCGTCCGCACGGTCAAGGAGTCGTCGTCCAGGGCGACTTCGTCGATGCGGTGGCGCATCCGGTGCAGGCCGAGATCGCGCCAGAGCGGTCCGTGGCGCTCGTCGGGCTGCCAGGGCGCGCCCTCGTCGTTGTCCGTCGGTGCCCGCCAGACGTCGAGGCGCAGACCGGTGACGGGGAGGGAGCCGAGGGTGAGGGGTTCGCCGGTGCGGGCGTCGAAGACCGCGGGGCCGAGGGTGATCCGGCCGGCCGTGCGGACGGGCCGCGCGCCGGTCGCCCCGCGAGGCGCGGGGGTCGGGGCGGATGCCGGGATCTGGCCCCAGGCCACCTCGTGCCCGGCGGGCGCCCAGGCCGCGTCGTGCGCGAGCAACGCCCGTACGGTCCACAGGGTTTCCGCTCCCGCCGGATGCGCGGGCGCGGTCGGCAGCGTCACCCGCGCGCTCTCTTTGGCGGCGAGCGGCGGGACGTCGAGCGGACCGGTGGCGAGGGTCTCGCCGTCGGCCAGGAAGGACCAGGTGAAGGCGAGATGCGTGAGATCGGCGACGTCGTGGCCGTTGGTCACCAGGACCGAGCCCGGAGCGTCGGGCGCGATCCCGACCGGCTCGATCACCTTCTTGTACTCCAGGAGCCCCGGCGACGGCGTCCGGTCGGGGAAGAGCAGCCCGTCGCAGACGAAGTTCCCGTCGTGCACCTCTTCTCCGAAGTCGCCGCCGTAGCCGTGGCCGTACACCGGGTGGACGAGGCCGTGGTCGATCCACTCCCAGACGAAGCCGCCCTGGCAGCGCTCGTACGTCTCGAACAGCCGCTGGTACTCGGAGAGTCCGCCGGGTCCGTTGCCCATGGCGTGCGCGTACTCGCAGAGGATGAAGGGGAGTCGGCGCCTGGCCTCCGGGCCCTCGTCGGCCCGGCGGCCGATCGCGTCGACCTCGGCGTGCGGCGGGTACATCCGCGAGTAGACGTCGGTGTCCGCGCAGGAGCGGTCGCCCTCGTAGTGGACGAGCCGGGAGGGGTCGCGGTCGCGGATCCACCGGGCCATGGCGGTGAGGCCGGCGCCGGTGCCGCATTCGTTGCCGAGCGACCAGATGACCACCGAGGGGTGGTTCTTGTCCCGCTCGACGAGCCGGGCCGCCCGGTCCAGCAGGGCCGGGGTCCAGCGCTCGTCGTCGACCGGGTTGCCCCGCCAGGCGAGGTCCTCGAATCCGTGGGTCTCCAGGTCGCCCTCGTCGATCACCCACAGCCCGTACGTGTCGCAGAGGTCGAGGAAGGCCGGGTGCGGCGGGTAGTGGGAGGTGCGGACGGCGTTGATGTTGTGCCGCTTCATCAGCTCCACGTCCTCGCGCATGGTCGCGAGGTCCAGGGTCCGGCCGTGCTCCGGGTGGAACTCGTGCCGGTTCACCCCGCGGAAGAGGATCCGGCGGCCGTTCACCGTCATCACCCCGTTCTCGACGGCGACGGTCCGGAAGCCGATCCGCAGCGGGATCCGCTCGCCGCCGGCCGCCAGCTCGCCCTCGTACAGCCGGGGCGTCTCGGCGCTCCACGGCTCGACCGGCAGCGTCGCCGACTCCCCGGTGGCGAGGTCGAGTCCGAGCTCGGGCACGGTGACCCGGCCGGGCACGTCGCACGCGACGCGCAGGGTGCCCGCGCCGGTGGTGTGGTCGTACGAGGCGTGTGTGAAGAAGTCGCCGGGGGCGCCCTCCGGCCGGTGCAGCAGGGTGACGTCACGGAAGACGCCCGGCAGCCACCACTGGTCCTGGTCCTCCAGATAGGAGCCGGAGGACCACTGGTGGACGCGGAGCGCGAGGACGTTGTCCCGTGCCTTCAGGAGGTGTCCCACGGCAAACTCGTGGGCCAGGCGCGAACCCTTGAACTCGCCGAGCTCCGTGCCGTTGAGCCAGACCCGGGCGCAGGACTCGACCCCGTCGAAGCGGAGGACGGTCCCGCCGTCCGCCGGCCAGGCGTCGGGCAGGTCGAAGCGGCGCAGATGGTCTCCGGTCGGGTTCTCGGTGGGGACGCGGGGCGGGTCGACGGGGAAGGGGTACTGGACGTTGGTGTAGGCGGGTCCGCCGTACTCCCGCTCCTTGCCCTGGAGCACCCAGTGGCCCGGGACCGTGATCGCGCCCCAGGCGCTCGCGTCGAAGCCGGGGGCGGCGAAGGAGTCGTCCTCGGTGCCGGCGGTGGGGGAGAGGCGGAAGCCCCAGGAACCGTTCAGGGACAGGGTGGCGGCGTCGGAAGCGGCGTACCAGGCGCGGGGCGGCAGCGTGCCGCGGCCGGGGGAGACGTCTTCGTACCAAGGCAGGGCGGACATGGTCCTCCTGACGGAGTGAGGGAGGGGAAGGAGAGCCCAGTGGTGCAGAAAGCCCTTTCTGCTCGGAGTTCATCCCACCGCGCCGGTGGTCCGCGCACAACCCCGCGCGACCGCCGGACCCTTGGACTCTTCCACCCAGACCTGGACAGCTCGACGAGCGGCCGCTTAGGGTCGGGGTCCACATCGAGACTGCCCAGGAGCGCGTACGTGGTCACCCTCGCCGATGTCGCCCGCCACGCCGGGGTGTCGGCCAGCACCGTTAGCTACGTGCTCAGCGGCAAACGCTCCATATCCGCCCCCACGCGCGAGCGGATCCAGCACAGCATCGACGCCCTCGGCTACCGGCCGCACGCCGGCGCCCGCGCGCTCGCCAGCAGCCGGACCGACATCCTCGCCCTGATGATGCCGCTCCGCACCGGGCTCTACGTGCCGGTGATGATGGAGATCGCGATGGCCGTCACCACGACGGCCCGCTCCCACGGCTACGACGTGCTGCTGCTCACCGGCGAGGAGGGCCCCGAGGCCGTCCGCCGGGTGGAGGGCAGCGCCATCGCCGACGCCATGATCGTCATGGACGTCGAGCTCGACGACCCCCGGCTGCCCTGCCTCCTGGCGGCCGAACGGCCCGCGGTCCTCATCGGCCTCCCGGCCGAGACCGCCGCGACCTCTGCGTCGGGCGATGCCGCCGATGCCGCCGACTCGGCCGGGCTCGACTGCGTCGACCTCGACTTCGCGGCGGCCGGAGCGCGCTGCGTCCAGCACCTCGCGGGCCTAGGCCACACCCGGATCGCCGTCCTCGGCGAGCCGCCCGCCGTCTACGCGCGGGGCACCGGCTTCGCCGCGCGTACGCTCACCGGGCTGCGCGCCGCCGCCGACGCGTACGGCGTCGGCCTGCTCCACCGGCCGGTCGAGGGCACCTACGCGGCCGTCGCCGCCGCCGTGACCCGCGTCTTCGAGGAACGCCCCGGGACCACGGCCCTCGTCGTCCAGAACGAGGCCGCCGTCGAACCGCTGCTCGCGGTGCTGCGCCACCAGGGGCGTGCGGTCCCCGAGGACGTCTCCGTCGTCGCCATCTGCCCCGACCAGGTGGCTGTCCACGCCTCGGTCCCGCTCACCGCCGTCTCCGTACCCGCCCAGGAGATGGGGCGACTCGCCGTGGAACGGCTCGTCGCCCGCCTCGGGGGAGAGCCCGCACGCGGTACGGAACTGATCGCGCCCCGCCTGACCGAGCGCGCGAGCACGGGCCGAGCGGCGGGCGCCGGTCGGGTGGGTACGGGTCCGGGTCCGGCGGCAGGCGCCGTGCCGGCCGGGGTGTCCGGGGTGTCCGGTGGATCCGAGGACCCCGCCATGTCCACCGCATCCACCGACGCCGAACCCGCAGAGCCCGCCGCAGCCACGGCGGCCGGCGCATCCACCGAGGGCCGTCGTGGTCGCGGTGGACGCTGAGGCCGACGACAGCGCGACGGAGTTCCGGGCCTTCTTCGCGCGTCACTACGCCGAACTCGCCCGCCTCGCGCACCTGCTGACCGGCGAGACCGACGCCGCCGACGACCTCGCCGCCGATGCCATGCTGGCCCTCTGGCACCGCTGGGACCGGGTCCGCGCCGCCGACCACCCCGCCGCCTACGCCCGGGGCGTCGTCGCCAACCTCGTCCGCACCCGCATCCGGGGCACCGTGCGCGAGCGGCGCCGGATCGCCGCCTTCTGGGACCGGCGCCCCGACCACGTCGAGGACCCCGACGTCCCGGCCGTCGTCGACGTCCGGACGGCGCTGCGCGCCCTGCCCTTCCGCAAGCGCGCCTGCGTCGTGCTGCGCCACGCCTTCGACCTCTCCGAGCGCGACACCGCACTCGCCCTGGGGATCTCGGTCGGTACGGTCAAGAGCCAGACCGCCAAGGGGATGGCCGAGCTCCAGCGCCTCCTGGGCGATCGGGCCGCCACCGAACTCGTCGCGGGGAGGCGTTGATGCACGAGGAACAGCTGCGCCGCGAGCTGCGGGAGGCCGGGCTCGCCCACCAGCCGGACCACGCCCGCATGCTCGCCCGGGTGGAACGCGGCCTCGCCGCGCCGCCGCAGGCGTCCCGGCGCGCCCGCGCGGCCGTCCCGTGGACCGGCAGGCGCTGGCCGGTGGCCGCGGCCGTCGCGGTGGCCGTCGCCGGGGTGGTCGGCGTCGGCGGACTCGCCGTGACCACGCTGGACCGGGGCCCGGCCGCACCCGCGTCGGAGCTGCCCGCGCCGGGGCCGGTGGCCGCGGCGGCCGGCACCATGGACCCCGGCAGCAACCGCTGGTGGGCGCAGGCCGATCTCGCCGTGACGACGGAGACGCCGGTGTCGGGCCTCGTCGTCGACGTGCGGGTCGCCCGCACGGCCGGCGTCGTGAGCACGGGCCACTGGCGCACGCGCCCCGCCGAGGACTTCACCGTCACGGTCACCGAGGAGCCGGGCGCCCTGGTCTACCGGTGGACCCTCAGACCGGGCCGTACGGTCCCGCCGGGCCGCCACGTCTTCGCGGTCCAGTACAACCACGCCGAGGGGGTACGGGACGCCTCGGCCGACACGTACACCGTCGTCCTGACGGGCGGCGACGGCGGCGGCCGGGCCACCCTCCGGGGCGGCTTCGGAGCGGCGGCCCGCGCGAAGTGACCGGCCAGGGTATCCGGGTGGACGGTTACCCGGGGCCCTGGGGTCGGGCGGCCGGTGCGCCGGGTGGCCCGGCGTTCCTCCTGCGCCTCGCGTACGGGAAGCGGCGCCTGCGGGCCCTCGGATGACGTCCGCCGCCGGGCGTCACGCGCCCGTCGTCGAGCCGGGGCGGACGATCATCAGGACGACGACGACCGCCCAGAGGACGTTGAACACCCCGGTGAGCATGGTCAGCCGGGACGCCACGGGTCGCGCCTCCGCCTCGGAGGCCGCGCCCTCCGCCAGGGCGAGCAGGCGCCGCTGGCCGGGCAGGACGGCCAGGCCGAGAAGGGCCGCGGCGATCGTGGTCAGCACGAGCGACACGATCAGCCAGGCATCGGTCAGGACGCCGAGCTGGGCGCCGGTCGCGATCCCGAAGACGGGGACGACGACACCGGCGACGGCGTACCCGGCGCAGACGCGGTGGAGCACCACGGCCGTCCCGGTCCCCCCGGCCCCGCCTGTCTCCTCGTTCCCTTCGGACGGGGCGTCCTGCTTCCCGCCGCCGCAGGCCCGGAGCGCGACGCGGGGGAACATCGAGGCGGCCACGGTGATCGATCCGACGGTGACGATCGCCACCAGGACGTGGACGGACAACAGGAATTCGGTCACGGCGCATGCCTCCGCGTCAGTACTCGGTCCATCGACTGCCAATATGTTGGCTGCCAATACATACACTGCCTACCGATCTTTTGGGTAGGCTGCCTACTTATGAAGGCGGATGCGGTACGAGGACACCTGGACGGACTGCTGCTCGCGGTGCTCGAACAGGGCCCGCTGCACGGGTACGCGATCATCGCCGCGGTCCAGCACCGCAGCGGCGGCGTGCTCGAACTGCGTACGGGCACGATCTATCCGGCGCTGCAGCGGCTGGAGCGGCTCGGACTCCTGAGCAGCAGCTGGCAGTCGTCCGGCGAGCGGCGCCGGCGCGCCTACGAGCTCACCGAGGCGGGCCGGCAGACCCTGGCGGGCGAGCGGACGGCGTGGAGCGAGTTCACCGCCGCGATCGGCTCGGTCCTGAACCCGACCACCCCGCAGCCCGGGCTCGCCACGTGACCGCCCCCACGGCCGATCCCCTGGACGGGTACGTCGCCGAGCTGACCGCAGCCCTGCACGGCCCGGCCCGCGCCAAGACCCGGCTGATCGAGGAGATCCGCGGCGGACTCGCCGACACCGCGGACTCCCATGCCGAGCAGGGCAGCCCGTATCCGGACGCGATCCGCGCGGCGGTGCGGGAGTTCGGGACCGTCGAGGAGCTCGTACCGAGCTGCCAGCGCGAGCTGACCCTCGCCCAGGCCCGGCACACCGCCAGGGCCGTCGCGCTCACCGCCCCCTTCCTCATCGCCTGCTGGTACCTGGCCGGGACCTCCGCCCCCGACCAGGCCGGCGCTCAGCTGCTCGCCGCGCACCTGGCCGGTGTCGCGATCGCCGCCACGCTGCTCTCCGCCGCGGCCCTGGCCGTCACCGGCACCCTCGCCCGCCGGCTACCCACCCCGCCCCGGCTGCCGCTCTTCGTCGCCTGGACCGGGACCACCGCCGGCATCGCCATGGCCGTCACGACACTCGCGCTCGCCGTCGCCTCGGCCCTCGCCACGAACTGGCCGCTGCTCGCCTTCGCGGGAGCCCTCACGGCCGCCTCGCACGCGGTCGTGGCGACCACCGCCCGGGCTTGCCGCCGCTGCGCCCGCCTGCCGGTGAGCAGGACGGCGCGGCTCGGCTGACATCTGACGTTCCGCCCCGTACGGGGGCAACCCTTCCGCGGCCGGCGGCGACCTACGGACAACCGGGAGCCGCCCCGTCCCCCCCCCGTACCGAAGGAGCCGCACGCCGATGCGCTCGTACGACGCCACAGACGCCACAGATGTCGCCGACACCACCCCCGCCCCGCCCCCGCTCCGCCGCCGCACCCTCCTCGGCGCCGCCGTCGCCGGCACGGCCGCCGCCGCCTCCGCGGGCCTCGCGCCCGGCACCGCCGCCGCGGCCGGATTCGGCTGGAGCGACGACGGCACGCAGTACGTCGTCGACACCGGCGCCGGACTCGTGTTCAAGGTCGCGAAGGCGACCGGCGACCTCACGTCCCTCGTCTACAAGGGCACGGAGTACGAGGGGTACGGCGGCAAGCACTCGCACGTCGAGTCCGGCCTCGGCGCCTCCACCGTCACCCTCGCCCGGACCGGCTCCACCGTCCTCGTCACCGTCGTCCACGGCACGCTCCGCCACTACATCGCGGCCCGCTCCGGCCTCAACAACGTCTACCTGTGGACCGACAAGGCCGACACGTCCTTCACCGCCACCCGCTTCATCGCCCGCCTCAAGCCCGGGATCTTCCCGAACGAGGGCCCCGACTCCTGGGTCGAGGGCGCGGACACCGTCATCGAGGCCGGGGACGTCTGGCAGCGCGCCGACGGTCACACCCGCTCCAAGCACTACTCCGGCGTCCGCGTCATGGACTACGACCACATCGGCTACACCACCGGCTCGGTCGGCCTCTGGATGATCCGCTCCAACCACGAGAAGGCCTCGGGCGGCCCGTTCTACCGCTCGCTCCTCCGCCACTCCAACGAACTCGGCGTCGGCCTGTACGAGATCCTCCACTACAACCAGTCCCAGACGGAGGCGATGCGCTTCGGCCTCCAGGGCCCCTATCTGCTCGCCTTCACCGACGGCGGGACGCCCGCCCCGGCGCTCTTCGCCGCGCACCACGACACGTCCTGGGTCGACGGCCTCGGCATCCCCGGCTGGGTCGGCGCGGCGGGCCGCGGCCGGGTCGCGGGCGTCGGCCTCGCGGGCATGGACGCGGACCACCCGTACACCGTCGGCTTCGCCAACGCCGACGCCCAGTACTGGACCCGCGCCACCGCCGGCACCGGCGCCTTCTCCTGCCGGGGGATGCTCCCCGGCACGTACACCCTCACCGTCTACAAGGGCGAACTGGCCGTCCACACCGGCACGGTGACCGTCACGGCCGGCGCCGCCACCGCCCTCCACACCCTCACCCTCACCAACGACCCGGCCACCGCCCCCGCCCTCTGGCGGATCGGCGACTGGGACGGCACGCCCGGCGCGTTCAAGAACGCCGCCCTCATGACGTACGCCCACCCCGCCGACGTACGGGCCGCGTCCTGGACGGGGAACGTCGTGCTCGGCGGAGGCGGTGACGACGTCGCCGCCTCCTTCCCCTGCTACCTCTGGAAGGGTGTGAACGACGGCGTCCTCGTGTACTTCAGGCTCACCGCCGCCCAGGCCGCCGCCGCGCACACCCTCCGGATCGGCGTCACCACGGCCTTCCTCAACGGACGGCCCCAGGTCACCGTCAACGACTGGGTCTCCGCGATCCCTTCGCCGCCGACGCAGCCCGCGACCCGCTCCCTCACCAACGGCTCGTACCGCGGCAACAACCACACCTTCACGTACGTCGTCCCCGCGAGCGCCTGGAAGACCGACCCGAGCCAGTACAACGTGCTCCGGCTGAACGTCGTCAGCGGCTCCTCCGGCACGGGCTTCCTGAGCCCGGGCACCGCGATCGACTGCGTCGACCTGCTGCCCTGACCGCAGGTGCCCTGAGGCGGTGCCGACTCTCATTGACATCAAGGGTGTGTGAATCGTCATGATCTTGGTGTTGGTGCCGCCGAGGCCCCTGATGCCAAGCTGCGACCATGGTCATCTTCGATACGTCTCACGGTGCGGTGCGGGGCTTCCGGGCCTCCGCCGAGGTCGTCGCCGTGCTCGGCATCCCTTACGCCGCCCCGCCGTTCGGCGCCAACCGCTTCCGGGAGCCGCTCCCGGCTCCCGCGTGGTCCGGAGTGCGGGACTGCACGGAGTTCGGCCCCGTCGCCCCGCAGTCGGCGGAGCTGCCCGGCTCGCCCGTGTGGTCGCCCGGCGACGAGGACATCCTCACCGTCAACATCTGGACCCCGGTCCCGGACGGCGGTCGTCTGCCCGTCCTGGTCTGGATCCACGGCGGTGCCTACACCTTCGGATCCTCGGCCCAGCCCGACTTCGACGGCACCGCGCTCGCCCGTGCCGGTCTGGTCGTGGTCACGCTCAACTACCGAGTCGGTTTCGAGGGGTTCGGCCACGTCCCCGCCGCCACCGGAGCGACGCCCCACCCGGACAACCGGGGCCTGCTCGACCAGGTCGCTGCCTTGCGCTGGGTCCGTGAGAACATCGCCGCGTTCGGCGGCGATCCCGGGAACGTCACGGTCGCCGGCCAGTCCTCCGGCGCCGCTTCCGTCGCCTGCCTGATGGTGATGGACCGCGCCCGCGGCCTCTTCCACCGCGCCATCGCGCACAGCGCGGCCAGCCCGCACTACACCCTCGACATCGCCGCCGGGACCACCCGTGAGGTCGCCGCGGCGGCGGGCTGCCCCGCCACGGCGGAAGGCCTCGCCTCCGCGACCCCGCAGGCCCTGGTCATCGCCTCCGACCAGGTCGTCGACGACTACCGGCGGGACCCCGCCTCCGGGTCCCGCCACTACGACCCCTCGCTCTACGCCCCCGTCCTCGACGGCGACGTCCTGCCCACCGACCCCCTCACCGGGCTGGCCGCCGGTGCGGCCCGGGGCGTGGACCTGCTGGTCTGCCACACCACGGAGGAGTACTGGCTGCTCGACGCCGTCGGCAGCAGTGCGAAGGTCACCACCGAGGAGCAACTGGCCCGCTTCGCCGAGGACTTCGGACTCCCCGACAGCCTGGTGGCCGGATATCGCGCCACGATGCCCCAGGCCCCGGTGCTCGACGTCTACCTCGCCGTCTTCGGCGACCTCCTGTTCGGGGAGTACAGCAACCGACTCGCCGAGGTGCACGCCCGCGCCGGCGGCCGGGCGTTCCTGTCGCGCTTCGACCGTCGGCGCACCGGCCCGGACGGGGTCGTACGGGCGTGGCACTGCGCGGACGTCCCCTTCGCCTTCGGCAACATCGACAGCGACTGCGTGGCCTTCCTCATCGGCGGCGCCCCCACCTCCGCGGACCACGGACTGTCGCGCCGCATGGTGCGCGCGTGGGCCGACTTCGCCACCACCGGAGACCCGGGATGGCCGTCGGTCGACGGCTCCGCCGCTCAGGCCCACACCTGGACCACCGACGACGATCCCGCCGACGACCGGCCCACCGCTGACCGTGCGCTGTGGGCGGAGGCGGACTTTCCCGTCCTGCGCCCGTGAACCGGCCGCCCCTCGTCAGGAGCAGGGCCTCCGGGGGAGCCAGTCGCCGAGATATGTCTCCCGGGTCGCCGTCGCGGCCTGCGCCGCCGCGAGCTGGGGACGGTTCTCCGGGACGGTGACCGCCGCGCCCCGGCCGGTGTTGCGGTACTCGGCGAAGCGCTGCGCCTGCCACGGATGGGCGTCGCGCATGTTGGCGTACGGGGCGACGGCGTCGATCCCGGATCCGAGGACGCTCTCCCGGACCACGAGCGACGGCCAGGCGGTCAGGTCCGAGCTCGGCACCCAGGGCCTGGCCAGCTTGTAGAAGCCGTCGGGCGCCTCGCTGGTGATCCGGCAGCGGGAGGCCAGGAAGCCGTACGGGTTGGCGCCCGCCGTCGACGGGGCGAACACGAAGCCGTACGGGGCGCCCGCCAGATCGGTGCGGACCAGCGTACGGAAGTGGCAGTGCTCGAACACCGCCGTCGCGCGGCCAAAGGCGAAGTCGACGTCACCCTCGACGTAGCAGTGCGCGAAGTACTGGCGGGCGAAGGACGGCAGGGACATCGAGTCCGCGTACAGGGTGTCCTGGTGGCCGAGGAAGCGGCAGTGGAAGAAGGCCGAGCGGTCGCCCTGCACCTTCAGCGCGACGGCCTGGGTGCCGGGGTTCCCGGGGAGGTCGGTGCGGAGGAAGTCGTTGGCGAAGGTGACCCCCTGGGCGGTGAAGCCGTCGGCCTGGACCGTCGTGGTCGCCGAACCGCTCGTGCCGTAGGTGCCGCCCTCGGGGCGGGGCGTGCCGGCCGCGTTGTCGTACACGACGACCACGTCCCGGGGGTCGCCGCTCGCGCCGATCCAGGTCATGCCCGTACGGGCGGCACTCACCGTGACCGTCTCCCGGTACGTCCCGGGGGCGAGCACCAGCGTCCAGCCGGTGCCGCTCGCGGCGGTGACCGCGGCCTGGACGGTGGTGTGGTCGCCGAGGCCGCCAGGGTGCACGTACAGCGTCCGCTCGGTGAGCCGGGCGGACGGCGAACCGAAGCGTCCGAAGGGTCCGTTCGGTGCTGCCGCCGCCGTGCCTGCGGGCAGCGATAGGGCAAGAGCAGCGCCGACACCTGCGGTGAGAAGGGTACGGCGGCCGAGGGCATCGGCGCCGGGGTGGTGCGAGGGCATGCGGGTGCTCCTTCGCTGGTGGGGAGAGCGGGTGGGCAGAGCGGGTGGGGAGAGCCTTCGGGGAGAGCGTTCAGGGAGAGAGGGAAGGGAGGCCGGGCGAGGCGTCCCCCGGCCTCCTGCCGGGGGGCTCAGCGCGCGCGGCCGGCGCCCGAGTGGAGGGCGACGAGGACCGGGACGGCCAGCGGGTGGTCCACACGAGTGCGCAGGACCGGCGTCCAGCCCGCGTCCGCGCGCAGGGCCTCCCCGGGGAACTGCTCGTTGTGGACGGCGAGCAGGTCGACGGGACGGCCGTTGACGTAGTTGCCGGAGGTCGTGACCGGCGCGTCCTTCCACTTCTTCAGGATCTGCCCGGCGGGCACGTCGGAGGCGAGCGTGAACGCGTTCTTCTCGGCGACGAGCTGGGACTCCTGGCCGATGCCCAGGCTGTACACGTAGGACGGGCCGGCGACCACGAAGTGGTTGTTGTACGCGTCGACCTGCCCGAAGCGCACCCGGGGCGCCCGCTCCACGACCTTGTCGAAGAGGTTGTGGTGGAGGGTGACGCGCAGCTTGCCCCGGTCGGTGGCGCCCGCGCTGTCGCTGTTGCCGATCATCAGGGTCTTGTCGTGGTCGGTGAAGACGTTCCAGGAGGCCGTGACGAGGTCCGCGCCGCGCACGACGTCCAGCTCGCCGTCGTGCTGCTGGTAGACCTCCCCGTAGTACGAGGGCAGCGAACTGTCCGGGTGGGCCCCGTCGGTGAAGGTGTTGTGGTCGATCCAGACGTGGGTGGAGCCGTACACGACGAGGCTGTCGTACTCGGAGTTCCACGCCCCGGTCGCGCCGTCCGTCGGGTCCCACTGCGGGAAGCAGTCGAGGGGGCTCTCCAGGGTCAGGTTCCGGACGATGACGTTGTCGACGCCCTGGACCTGGAGGCTGCCGCCGGTGATCCCCGCGTGCCGCCCGACGCCCACGATCGTGGTGTTCGCGGGCACCTTGACCTTGATGGCCTGCCCCTGTGCCGTGGCGGAGGCGGCCCGCAGCTCCTCCTGGGGGCCGCTGACCCCGTTCTCGTACCCCCAGACCGCCGGGTCGTAGTCGGCGAGGTAGCGGGCGAAGTCGTAGCCGGGGGCCTCGAACGCGGCGCAGCCGTCGGCGGTCGCGTTCAGCGTGCCCACGACCTTGACGATCCGGGGCTCGGTGCCAGGCGCTTCGAGCGCGGCCCGGAACTCCTCCCAGGTGGTGACGGTGACGACCCGGGAGGCGTCGGCGGCGGATCCGCCGGTGGTGCCGGCGCCCTCGGACGCCCAGCCGTCGCCGGCCGGCAGGGTCGCCCTCGCCGGGTCGGCGGCGGGGCGGTGGCCGGAGTGGGCGCCGGCGGCGGGCGCGGTGACCGTCAGGGCCAGCGCGGTGGCGGCCACGACTCCCAGCTTCTTGCGTCTGTTCACGGTCAGCTCTCCTCAAGAACGGGCTCGGAAACGGGCCAGGTGATCCGGTCGGTGGGTATCTCGTCGATGCCGTCGTCCAGGCGGCGCGTCTCGCGCGGCGTGAGGACGTGCGTGCGGAGCAGCTCGGCGGCGACGAGCCGGGCCACCTCGACCGCGCCCGGCGGGTTGAAGTGGGTGTTGTCCTGCTCGGTCGCGGTCCAGTTGAAGTACGTCTTCGTGGCCTCGGGGCCGAGCCGCTGCCACAGCGCCAGGGACAGCGCCTCGACGTCGAGCAGCGGGACGTCCGCCTCCAGGGCGGTCTCCCGCATGGCCGCCGGGTACGCGCCGTGCGTGCGCAGGGCCGTGCCGTCGGCGGCGAACCTCCGCCGCTCGACGGAGGTGGCGAGCACCGGGAGGGCGCCCCGGGTCCGCGCTCCCTCGACGAAGACCCGCAGATTGTCCTGGTAGGTGGTCCACGGTTCGGTGTAGCGGGTGGGGTCGGCGGTCTTCTGGTCGTTGTGGCCGAACTGGACCAGGAGCAGGTCGCCGGGGCGTATCGCCGTCAGGATCGCGTCGAGCCGGCCCTCGTCGAGGAAGCTCTTGGTGCTGCGTCCGTTGACCGCGTGGTTGGCGACGGTCAGGCCCTTGTGCAGGAAGAAGGGGAGCGCCATGCCCCAGCCGGTCTCGGGCGCGGCGTCGGCGTACTTCTGGGCGGCCGTGGAGTCGCCCGCGAGGAAGACGGTGCGCATACGGGGGTGTCCTTGGGGAGGGTGTCCTCGGGTGGGGGATCCCTGGGCGCGGGCGGCGGGCGCCCCGGCCAGGGCGAGCGCGAGGCCCGCCCCGGCCGTGACCACCGCGCGTCGGCCGACGGTCACTGCTTCTGCTGCTTCCACTCGGCCTGGGCCGCGTTCAGCTGCTCGGCGAGGGTGTCGAGGAACTCCTTGGCCGTGGCCTTCCCGAGCAGGACCTTCTGGAAGGCGGCCTCGTTGTCGGCCTTGGAGATGGTGTTCCAGTCGGGCAGGTAGTACGGCAGCTGCACGATCGAGGCCTTGCCGCTGAAGAGGACGTCGGCGGCGAGCTTGGTCGGCTCGGCCTCCTGGATCCACGCGTCCTTCGCGGCCTCCGTGTTGGCGGGGATCGCCCCGGCCGACTTGTTCCACTTGCTGTTGGACTCGTGCGAGGCCGCGAACTCGATGAACTTCCAGGCGGCGGCCTTGTTCTTGCTCGACGAGAAGAGGCCGAGGCCGTCGACCGGGTTGGAGACCTGCACACGGGTGCCGTCGTCGAGGGTCGGGTTCGGGATGCCCCGGAACTTCTCCGTGCCGAGCGCCTTCACATGGTCCTGGTACGAGCCCAGGTTGTGGTTCAGCATGCCGATCTCGCCGCTGTCCCACTGGGCGACCATCTTGGTGAAGTCGTTGTTGACGTCGGCCGCCGGGGTGGTCTTCTTGAACAGGCCCGCGTACTTCTCCAGGGCCGCCACGTTCTTGGGGTCGTTGACGGTGGTCTTGTCGCCGTTCCAGAAGTCGGTGATGCCGCTCTGGCCGTACATCGCGTCGAGGGCCTGCGCGACGGAGCCGGCGCCGCCGCGGATCGTGTAGCCGAAACGGTTCTTGTCCTTGGCGGTGAGCTTCTCGGCCGCCGCGTAGAACGCCGACCAGGTGGTGGGCTCGGCCAGACCGGCCGCCTTGAACAGGTCGGTGCGGTAGTAGAGGACGCCGTTGCTGGCGGAGGTGGGGACCGTGAACAGCTTGTCCTGGCCGCCGGCGGCCTTGACGCTGTCGACCATCCCGGTGTTCAGCTTGCCCTTGAGCGCGCTGTCCTCGACCCGGGCGTCCAGCGGCTCCAGGGCGTTCTGCGCGGCGATCCCGGCGAGCATGGCCGCGCCGACACCGCCGACGTCCGGCAGGCCGCCGCCCTGGATGGCGGTGTCGTACTTGGACTGCACCTCCTTGGAGGCCACGCCGACGTACTCGACGTCGATGTCCGGGTTCGCCTTCTCGAAGTCCGCGATGATCTCCTTCCAGACATCGGTGCGGACGCCGCCGTTGTTGTCCCAGAAGGTGATCTTGCCTGTGCCCGATCCCTCCGTACCCTTGTCGCCGCCTCCGCCGCTGCCGTCGTCACCGCAGGCGGTGGCGGTCAGGGCGAGGACGCCGGACAGGGCGAGGGCGAGGGCGGCTCTGCGCCGTCCGCCGGGGAAGATGGTCATCGTCGGCTCTCTTCTCTCGGGGTCTTGCGGGGATGGGGAGGGGGTGGGGATGTGGGGGAGTCAGTGGTGTTCAGGCGGTGACGCGGAACGCGGAGAACACGGCCGTCCCGGCGTGTCCCGTGCCTTCCGGCGCGCCCGCGAACAGACCGAGCAGCGCACCGACCCAGCGCCAGGGCGTGGCGGCGAACTCCGGCCCGAGGCGGACCGGGCCCTCGGTGTCGTCGGAGGAGTACGAGAACCGGCAGCGTGCGTCCGCCGTGACGTCGATCCGCAGCAGGACCCGGTCCCCGGCCACCGGCCGGGAGTGGGCGGCGTCCCGCTCGCGGTCGGCGTTGGCCGGGGCGAAGCGGTGCGTCAGCCGGACCGTGCCGTCCGGGGCGCGTTCCAGACCGATCCAGGCGTACGCGTCGCCGAGGACCACGAGCCCCGCGCGGGCCCCGGCCGCCTCGCCGTCGAGCCGCAGCCCCACCTCGACCGTGCACGCCCCGGCCGGCAGCCGCTGGGTGAGGACGTGCGGCACGCTCCGCAGATCGTCGAGCCGCTCCGTACGGACACAGCCGAGGCGCAGGCCGTCGCCCGCGTGCTGGGTTGCCCAGCCCTCGTCCGGGTTGGCGGTCCACTGCCACTGGCGGCCGAACCGCCCGCCGGGGAAGGTGTCGTCGACCGCGGGCCGCGAGGGCGGCTGTTCCGGCAGGTCCGGCTTGCGGTGGACGCGGACGGGCGCGCCTCCGTCGCCGAGCACCGGCCAGCCGTCCGCGCCCCAGCGCATCGGCTGGAGGTGGACGAGCCGGCCGTGCGCGCCCGACTGCTGGAAGTGCAGGAACCAGTCCTCACCGCGCTGGGTGCGCACCCAGCCGCCCTGGTGGGGGCCGTTCACGTCGGTGTCGCCCTGCGCGAGGACGGTCCGCTCCTCGTACGGGCCGTGGAACGAGCGTGACCGGAAGGCGCCCTGCCAGCCGGTGGCCACGCCCCCGGCCGGGGCGAGGATCCAGAACCAGCCGTCGTGCCGGTACAGCTTCGGGCCCTCCAGGGTGAACCAGCCCGGGATCAGGTCGGCGTCCACGAGGACCCTGCCCTCGTCGAGGACCTTCGTGCCGTCGGGGCTCATCCGGTGCCCGGTGAGCCGGTTGTTGAACCCGGCGCGGGATTTCGCCCACCCGTGGACGAGGTACGCCTCGCCGGACTCCTCGTCCCACAGCGGACAGGCGTCGATGAGCCCGAGCCCCGACTTCACCAGGTGCGGAGCGGTCCACGGCCCGCGCACCGAAGGGGAGTTGACCTGGAAGATGCCGTGGTCGGGGTCGCCCCAGAAGATCCAGAACCGGCCGTCGTGCCGGCGCAGGGAAGGCGCCCAGACCCCGCGGTCGTGCCGGGGCGCCGTGAACGCGGCGGCCGGTTCGAGCCGCTCCAGGGCGTGGCCCACGAGGGTCCAGTTGACCAGGTCCCGGGAGTGCAGCAGCGGAAGCCCGGGGGCGCGGCCGAAGCTGGACGCCGTCAGGTAGTAGTCCTCGCCGACCCGGACGACGTCGGGGTCCGACCAGTCGGCCGCGAGGACCGGATTGCGGTACGTACCGTCGCCCAGGTCGCCGGTGGCGGCCGGCGGGGCCGCCGTACGGGCTCCGCTCACGAGGCCACCGCCTTGCGGACCAGGGCGGCGGCGCCGGGCCGGTCGAGCCGGCCGTCGGCGACGACGGTGACCACCCGCCGGACGAACGTCTCCCCGGCGGCCACCGGCAGCCGGCCGTCGTGGGCGAGGGACGAACCCACGCCCGGGTACTCGGCGGCCCGCACGAACCACGGGTCGCGGCGGGTCGTCTCCGTCGCCCCGGCGAAGACCAGGGTCCAGCCCTCGCCCGCGAGCGCCACCCAGTCGGAGCGGGCGCCGTGCGCCGACTCCTCGCCGTCGGAGTCCGCCCCGAACACCACGGGTGCGGCCGCCTCCTTGGGCGCGCGCCAGAAGAACCCGCCGTACGCCGCGCCCGGCCGTCCGTTCGTGGCGGGGCTGCCGATCGACAGGTCCCGCCCCGACACGTTGGCGAGGGAGAAGGTGAGGTCGAGCGCCCACGCGGAGCCCGTGAGGGCGGTGGCCGCCACGGTCCGGTGCTCGCGAAGGAGCCGCTCGCCCGCCGCCCACCAGGTCAGCTCCTCGACGAAGCCGTCCGGGTCGCACAGCTTGAACCCGTCGTGCCGCTGCACGCCGTGGTTGTCGAGCTCGACCGAGCCGCGGTCGCGTACGAAGGTGCGCCCGCCCCAGAAGTTGTGGCCCGCGACGTCGGCGACGGCGACGCCCGCCCCCAGGTGGTGCGGATGGTCCTCGGGCACGGTCTCGGTCACCACCCGCCCGGCGAGCGTCGTCACGGGGTGCAGATACGGCCGGGGCGCGTGGTCGAGGGCCAGCGGGGGCCGGGTGGTGTAGCGGGCGACGGTGCGGCCCGCGCAGCGCAGGAGGGTCGGCGGCTCGGTGGTCATCGGGCCTCCACCCGGGTCGACGGCGCCCAGGCGGCGCCGAGTTCGGAGAAGAGCCGCAGTTCGTCGGCGCTCGCGTCGACCAGCGTGTCGATCCCGTCGACGACCCGGCGCGGCGCGCTCTCGCCGGGCTCGGTGTGCCAGTGCGCGGCGGGTATCCCGCGCGGGTCCGGAGCCGTACGGACCGCCTCGACGACCCGCATGAACGCGCCGGTCTCCGCCGGGGGCACCCACAGTGGCTCGCCGTCCGTCACATGGGCGACGAGGTTCTCCAGGAGGTCGGTCCGCCCGTACTCGGTCTCGACCGGGCCGTGTCCGGCCCGCTGCACGAGGACCCGGTCCTGCCGGTACCAGAAGGTGATGCGGCCCTGGCTGCCGTGGACGACGACGTACGGCTCCGAGGACTTCTCGGCGCAGAGCGTCGCCGCCACCGTCACCGGGGTGCCGGCCGCCGTCAGGACCCGTACGCAGGACGTGTCGTCGGACTCGATGGCGTGGGCATGGAGCAGCTCCGCCTCGATGTGCTCGACGTCCTCGGCCCGGGGGGAGCCGGACAGCGCGAGCGCCGTGGCGACCGCGTGCGCCAGGGGGTTGGTGAGCGCCCCGTCGACGACGTCGACGCCGCCGAGCCGCCGGTGACCCGCCCACGGCGCGCGCCGGAAGTAGGCCTCGTCACGGACCCAGGCACCGGCGGCGCCGACACCCAGAAGCTCGCCGATCGCGCCCTCCTCGACCATCCGGCGGATCGCGGGCACCGCGTGCGAGCCGAGCGACTGGAAGCCGATCTGACAGGCCACCCCGGCCGCCTCGACCCCGTCGGCCATCCTGCGGAACTCCGCGAACGACGGGGCGGGCGGCTTCTCCAGGAGGATGTGCGCGCCGTGCCGGGCGGCGGCGAGCGTCATGTCGGTGTGGGTCTGGATCGGCGTGCTGAGCACGGCGATCCGGGCGCCGGTGGAGGCGAGCAGCGCCTCGAAGTCGGCGGACTGCTCCGGGTCCCCGATGCCGTCGAGCTCGGCCGCGTCCAGCGGGCGCAACTCGCAGACCCCGGCGAGGCGGACGAGCCCGCGCTCTTCGAGACGCCGGATGTTGAGGAGGTGGCTGCGGCCGTGGCCGCGGGCACCGGCGAGAACAACCGGCAACGGGGCTCGGGTGGTGACGATGTTCATGTCTTCCTTGTGTGTTTCGTGCTTGCTCGTCGCTTCGCGGCTCATCCCTTCACCGCCCCGGCGCTGAAGCCGGTGACCAGCCACTTCTGGATGAAGGCGAAGACGATGACGACGGGGACGGCGGCGATGACCCCGCCCGCCGCGAGCGCGCCGAGGTCGACGCTGTCGGCGCCCATGAGGGTGTTGAGACCGACCGGGATCGTCTGCTTGTCCTGGCTGCTCAGGAACATCAGGGCGAAGAGGAAGTGGTTCCAGGCGTGGACGAAGGCGAAGGAGCCGACGGCGACGAGGCCGGGCCGCAGCAGGGGGAGGACGACGATCCGGAAGGCGCTGAAGCGGTTGCAGCCGTCGACCCAGGCGGCCTCCTCCAGGGAGTACGGCACGTTCCTGATGAAGCCGCTGATGAGGATCATCGACAGCGGGAGCTGGAAGACGGTCTCGGCGATGATGACCGAGCCGAGGGAGTTGATCATCCGCAGCTCGGCGAAGATCTGGAAGAGCGGGACGAGCAGCAGGGCGCCCGGCACGAACTGCGAGCAGAGCAGGGCCAGCATGAAGCCCTTCTTGATCCGGAAGTCGAAGCGGGCGAGTGCGTACCCCCCGGCCAGCGCGACGACCGTGGTCATGACGAGCACCGCGACGCCGATGAGCAGGCTGTTCTGGAAGAAGACGCCGAAGCTGCGCTCCGTCCACACCTTCTCGAAGTGCTGGGTGGTCATCGGCCACGGCAGGAGCGAGGTGGAACCGGCCGGCCGCACCGCGAACAGCAGGATCCAGTAGAAGGGGACCAGGGTGAAGATCAGGTAGATCCCGAGGGGCAGGTAGATCTGCCAGCGGGGGACCTCGTCCCAGGCCGGGCGGCGTTTGCGGCCGGCGGCCGGCGGGGTCCGGTCGGGGGGCGGGGGTGCCTGCGCGGCCCCGGGGGCGGGGGCGGCGGTCAGGGTGGACTCGGCTGTCACTTGCCGTCGCCTCCGAACTTGCTCAGGCGCAGATAGACCATCGAGCAGAAGAGAAGGATCACGAACGCCACCGTGGTGAGGGCGGAGGCGTATCCGAAGTTGTGGGCGTCGACGCTGGTGTGGGCGATGTACAGCGGGAGGGTGGTCGTCTCGCCCGCGGGGCCGCCGCCGGTCAGCGTGTAGAGCAGGTCGACGTTGTTGAACTCCCACACCGCGCGCAGCAGTGTGGACAGCACGATCGCGTCCCGGATGTGGGGCAGCGTGATGTGCAGGAACTGGCGGATCCGGCCCGCCCCGTCGACCTCGGCCGCCTCGTACAGGTCCTTCGGTACGGACTGGAGGTCGGCCAGGATGAGGATGGCGAAGAAGGGCACCCCGCGCCAGAGGTCGGCGACGATCGCCGCGGGGAAGACGGTCGCGGTGTCGGAGAGCAGGGACGTGCCGTACTCGCCGAGGCCCAGGTCCGCGAGGTAACGCGTGATGCCGGTCTGGGAGTTGTACAGCAGCACCCAGATCGCGGAGGTCAGCACACCCGAGACGGCCCATGGCGAGAAGACGAGGGCCCGGCCCAGGGCACGGCCCACGAAGGTCTGGTTCACGATCAGGGCGAGGGCGAGGCCGAAGAGCAGCTGGAGGGTCACCTCGACCACGACCCACTTCAGGCTGAAGGACAAAGTCCCCCAGAAGTGCGGGTCGTCGGTGAAGATCCGGGTGAAGTTGTCCAGGCCGGCGAAGCCGTTCCGCCAGGGCTTGGTGGGGTTGTAGTGCTGGAGGCTGTAGTAGAAGACGCTGAGCACCGGGTAGGCGATGAAGCCCAGCATCAGCAGTCCGGCGGGGGCGATCAGGAGATACGGCAGTCGGCGGGGGGCCGCTCCCGTGCGGCGGCGCCTCCGTGCCGTTTCGGCCTGGGGCGGTGAGGTCACAGCTGAGGCCATGACGGCGGCTCCGTTCTCGGTGAAGCGCTTCGCGAACGACGTTCGAGATTTCGGACAGGTGGGGCGAGGGCGGGTTTCGGGTGGGTTTCGGACGGTGCTTCGGGCGGTGCTGCGGACGGTTGGCCCCCGCGGGCGGGCTCAGCCCGCGTACGGATCGGGGGTGGTTCCCGGCCTGGCCAGGAACGCGAAGTCGCAGCCGGTGTCGGCCTGGGAGATCTGCTCCATGTAGAGCGCGCCGTAGCCGCGCTCGTACCGGGCCGGAGGAGGGGTCCACTCGGCCCTGCGGCGGTCCAGCTCCTCGTCCGTGACGTGCAGGTGGAGGGAGCGTGCCGCGACGTCGAGGGTGATCGTATCGCCCGTACGGACCAGGGCAAGGGGTCCGCCGACATGGGACTCGGGCGCCACGTGCAGCACACAGGCCCCGTAACTCGTCCCGCTCATCCGGGCGTCGGAGATCCGGACCATGTCCTTCACCCCCTGCTCCAGGAGGTACGCGGGGATCGGCAGCATCCCGTACTCCGGCATGCCCGGACCGCCCTTGGGGCCCGCGCCGCGCAGCATGAGGACGTGGTCGGCGGTGATGCCGAGCGCCGGGTCGTCGATGGTCCGCTGCATGGTCCGGTAGTCGTCGAAGACGACCGCGGGACCGGTGTGCTTCAGCAGCCGCGGATCGGCCGCGATGTGCTTGATGACCGCGCCGTCCGGGCAGAGGTTGCCCCGCAGCACCGCGACCCCGCCCTCGGCCGCCAGCGGCCTAGACCGGTCCCGGATCACGTCGTCGTCGTGGACGAGGGCGCCGGCGAGCTGCTCGCGCAGGGTGGCGTGCGAGACCGTCGGCCGGTCCAGGTGCAGCACGTCGGTGAGCCGCGAGAGGAAGCCCGGCATCCCGCCCGCGAAGTGGAAGTCCTCCATGAGGTACCGGCCGCCCGGCCGGAGGTTCGCGAGGACCGGGACGGTCCGCGCGATCCGGTCGAAGTCGTCGAGCGTGAGCTTCACCCCGGAGCGCCCGGCCATCGCGATCAGATGGATCACCGCGTTGGTCGAGCCGCCGAGCGCCAGGACGGCGGCGACGGCGTCCTCGTACGCCTCCCGGGTCAGCAGCCGTGACAGCCGCAGGTCCTCCCGTACGAGCTCCACGATCCGCAGCCCCGAGGCCGCGGCCATCCGGTCGTGGCCCGAGTCCACCGCCGGCACCGAGGAGGCGCCCGGCACGGTCACGCCCAGGGTCTCCGCGGCGGCGGTGAGCGTGGAGGCCGTCCCCATGGTCATGCAGTGGCCGGGCGAGCGGGCCAGGCCGCTCTCCAGCTCGGCCATCTCGCAGTCGCCGATCCGTCCGGCCCGCTTCTCGTCCCAGTACTTCCACATGTCCGTACCGGAGCCGAGGGTCTCGCCGCGCCAGTGGCCGGGCAGCATCGGACCGGCCGGGACGAAGACGGTCGGCAGGTCGACGGAGGCCGCGCCCATCAGCAGCGCCGGCGTCGTCTTGTCGCAGCCGCCCATCAGGACCGCCCCGTCCACCGGGTACGAGCGGAGCAACTCCTCCGTCTCCAGGGCGAGAAGATTGCGGTAGAGCATCGGCGTCGGCTTCTGGAAGGTCTCCGAGAGGGTGGAGACCGGGAACTCCAGCGGGAAGCCGCCCGCCTGCCACACCCCCCGCTTCACCGCCTGCGCGCGGTCGCGGAGATGGACGTGGCAGGGGTTGATGTCGGACCAGGTGTTGAGGATCGCGATGACCGGCTTGCCGAGGTGCTCCTCGGGCAGATAGCCGAGCTGGCGGGTGCGGGCGCGGTGGCTGAACGAGCGCAGCCCGTCCGTCCCGTACCACTGGTGACTGCGCAGCTCCTCGTGCTTCCTCGTCACATCGGCCACCCGGCGGCTATCGTCGCGACCTCGGCCCGCTCGCTCTCCGGGAGTTCCCGGCTCGGCGGGCGGATGTCGCGGCGGCACAGGCCGAGGGAGGCGAGGGCCTCCTTGACCACCGTCACGTTGTCGGCGCTGCCGTTCGCCGCGCGCAGCTCCTCGAAGCGGCGGATCCGCTCCCAGACCTTCATCGCGGTCGGGTAGTCGCCGGCCCGCAGCGCGTGCAGCATCTCCAGGGAGAGCGCGGGGGAGACGTTGACGAGACCGGAGGTGAAGCCGGTCGCGCCGCTCGCGAAGTAGGAGGGGGCGTAGGGCTCGGCGAGCCCCGCCACCCACACGAAGCGGTCGAGGCCCGCGTCCCGGGCGAAGCCGGCGAACCGGGAGGCGTCCGGGACGGCGTACTTCACGCCGATCACGTTGGGGCAGGCGGCGCCGAGTTCGGCGAGCCGGGCACCGCTGAGGAGCGGGTTGCGGAGGTACGGGACGACACCGAGCTCCGGCACGGCCTCGGCGATGGCCCGGTGGTAGTCGACCCAGCCGCTCTCGGAGACGTACGGGTGCACGGGCTGGTGCACCATCAGCATGTGGGCCCCGGTGGCGCGGGCGTGCCGGGCGGCCTCGACGGCCGTCGGCACGTCGTGGCCGACGCCGACCAGGATCACGGCGCGGTCCCCGGCCTCCTCGACGGTCGCCTCGGTGAGGGAGCGGCGCTCCTCGGGGGTGAGGGCGTAGAACTCGCCGGTGTTGCCGTTCGGCGTGAGGGTGCGTACGCCGCCGTCGAGCAGCCGGCGCAGCAGCGTCCGGTGCGCGGCGGTGTCGACCGAACCGTCCTCGGCGAACGGGGTGACGGGGATGGCCACCACATCGGCGAGGGCGGCCCTCAGGGTCTCGAAATCCATGCTCACTCGGTGCTCACTCGCTGTTCAGGCGGGAGTGGGGAAAGGCGCGCTCGACGAACGAGGCGATGTGGTCGTGTACGGCCAGGCCGGCTCCCGCGGCATCGCCCGCGGCGGCGAGCCGCAGGATCTCCTCGTGCTCCGCGGCCTCGCGCTCCCAGGAGGGGACGGCTGCCCAGGCGACCGTGGAGACCAGGGCGGCCTGGTCGCGGACCTCGTCGAGCATCCGGCCGAGCAGCGGATTGCCGCAGGGCAGATAGAGCGCGCGGTGGAAGTCCCGGTTCGCCAGGGACCGTTCGGCCGGGTCCTCGGCCCCGGCGGCCCGGCGCAGCGCCTCGTGCGCCGCGTCGAGCGGGGCGGCGGAGGCGACGGCGCGGCGGACCGCCTCGGGCTCCAGGAGCAGGCGCACGTCGTAGACCGAGCGGGCCATGTCCGCGTCGACCATCCGGACCGTGACGCCCTTGTACTGGCTCATCACCACGAGCCCGCTGCCCGCCAGGGTCTTGAGCGCCTCGCGCACCGGGGTCTTCGACACCCCGAAGCGCGCGGCGAGTTCGGTCTCCACGAGCGCCTGGCCGGGTCTGAGCCCTCCGGTGAGGATGTCGTGCTTGATCGCTTCCAGGACGTACTGGGTGCGGGACGGGATGGGGCTGGGGGCGAAGGCCATGGAGCACTCTCAGATCTCGTGTATCGCGTCTCATATATGACGTACGAAGTGCAACGGGCATGAAGCTATGGGGGCGTTCGTGTTTCGTCAATGCTTCGCGCAAACGCTTTCTACGGGACTGGTCCACCGTTTTGTTTTCTGGGATAACTATTGGGGCTCGGTGCAGCCCCCCTCCTGCCTTGGTGCAGCCCCTCCTCCCTCGGCGCAGCCCTCACCTCACCTCACCCCACCCCCAAGGACCCGCATGAAGTTCACCGACGGCTTCTGGTTGATGCGCGAGGGCGTCCACGCCTCGTACGCCACCGAAGTCCGCGATCTGCGCGCCGAAGCCGACCGCTTCACCGCCTACGCCTCCGTCAAGCGGGTCGCGACCCGCGGCGACACCCTGAACTCGGCGCTCCTGACCGTGGAGTGCCGGTCGCCCGCCGAGGGGGTGATCGGGGTCCGCGTCACCCACCACGCGGGGAAGGCCCACCGGGGCCCGGACTTCGCCCTGGCGGAGGGCTCCGGCTCCGGAACCGTCGTGGTCGAAGGCCCGGTCGTCGAACTCGCCTCAGGACCGCTGCGCCTGCGCCTGGACCGCTCGAAGCCCTGGACCCTGGACTTCAGCGACACGGAAGGCAGGCCCCTCACCGAGGCGGGCCGCAAGGGCACCGCGTTCGTCACCACCGCCGACGGCTCCCACCACATGGCGGTCCAGCTCGCGCTCGGCGTCGGCGAGCAGATCTACGGACTCGGCGAGCGCTTCACGCCCTTCGTGAGGAACGGCCAGAGCGTCGACATCTGGCAGGCCGACGGCGGCACCAGCAGCGAACAGGCCTACAAGAACATCCCGTTCTACCTCTCCTCGCGCGGCTACGGCGTCTTCGTCGACCACCCCGGACGGGTCTCGTTCGAGGTCGGCTCCGAGGCCGTCGGCCAGGTCCAGTTCAGCGTCGAGGACCAGAGCGTCGAGTACTTCGTCGTGGCGGGCCCGACCCCCAAGGAGGTGCTCGCCCGCTACACCGCGCTCACCGGCCGCCCGGCCCTGCCCCCGCCGTGGTCCTTCGGCCTCTGGCTCACCACCTCCTTCACCACCCGCTACGACGAGGAGACCGTCACCTCCTTCGTCGACGGCATGGCGGAGCGCGGCATCCCGCTCTCCGTCTTCCACTTCGACTGCTTCTGGATGCGCGAGTACCAGTGGTCGGACTTCCGCTGGGACCCCGAGACCTTCCCCGACCCGGAAGGCATGCTGGCCCGGCTGAAGGAGCGGGGCCTGCGCGTCGGCATGTGGATCAATCCCTACATCGCGCAGAAGTCCGCGCTCTTCGAGGAGGGCGCGGCCGGCGGCTACCTGGTCAGGCGGCCCGACGGCGACATCTGGCAGTGGGACCTGTGGCAGCCCGGCATGGCCCTGGTCGACTTCACGAACCCGGCGGCCCGGACCTGGTTCCAGGACAAGCTGCGCCCACTGCTCGCGCAGGGCGTCGACTGCTTCAAGACCGACTTCGGCGAGCGGATCCCCACCGACGTCGTCTGGCACGACGGCTCGGACCCCGAGCGGATGCACAACTACTACGCCCAGCTCTACAACCGGACCGTCTTCGAGCTCCTGGAGAAGGAGCGCGGCACCGGCGAGGCCGTACTGTTCGCCCGCTCGGCGACCGCGGGCGGCCAGCAGTTCCCCGTCCACTGGGGCGGCGACTGCTGGGCCTCGTTCGAGGCGATGGCGGAGTCGCTGCGCGGCGGACTCTCGCTCTCCCTCAGCGGATTCGGCTTCTGGAGCCACGACATCGGCGGCTTCGAGGGCACCCCGGAGCCCGAGGTCTTCACGCGCTGGCTCGCCTTCGGCCTGCTCTCCTCGCACAGCAGGCTGCACGGCAGCGACTCCTACCGCGTGCCGTGGGAGTTCGGCGAGGAGGCCGTCGAGGTCGCGCGCCGCTTCACCCGGCTCAAGCACCGGCTCATGCCGTACCTGTACGGGGCGGCCGCAGAGGCCCACGCCACGGGCGTCCCCGTCATGCGGCCCATGCTCCTGGAGTTCCCCGGCGACCCGGCCTGCCGGACCCTGGACCGGCAGTACATGCTCGGCCCCGACCTGCTCGTCGCCCCGGTCCTCACGACCGGCGGCGAGGTGGAGGTGTACCTGCCGGCGGGGGAGTGGACCCACCTCCTCACGGGCGAGACGGTCACAGGACCCGGCTGGCGCCACGAGACCCACGCCCTCGACAGCCTCCCGCTGTACGTCCGCCCCGGCGCCGTCCTGCCCCTCGGCGCGGACGACTCCCGCCCGGACGGCACCTGGCTCGACGGCCTGACCCTGCTGACGGCCCCGGGCGCCGCGCCCGGCACGACGACCACGGTCACGGTCCCGGACCACCGGGGCGCCCCGGCCGCCGTGTACCGGGTGACGCGCACGCCGGAGGGCCTGCGCGCGGAGGCGACCGGCACGGAACTCCCGTACGAGGTGCGGAGCCTGGGGACGGGGCCGGGGGAGTCGCCCGGCCTGTGAGAACGGACGGGCCCCGATGGGATCCGCGCGGAAACGGCGTGTCCACGCCCGTGGTGGTCGGGTAGCGTGCGGGGCATGTCGAGCCCCGAAGCATCCAGGGTGGGGGCTTTCGGTCACGCCGTCAGCCCCCTGAACCCCTGAGTCCGCAGCTGAGTCCACAGCTCGTTCGCCGTCCGCCGCATGCGGCGAGGCGTGTGTTCGTGGGTGCTGACCGCGGTGACGAGACGAGTCCTCTCGTACTTCTCCTCACCCCGGAGCCCTCTCGATGCCTCTCCCGCTCTACCTGCTCGCCCTGGCGGTCTTCGCCATGGGCACATCCGAGTTCATGCTCGCCGGCCTGCTGCCGGACATCGCCGCCGAGCTCGACGTCACCGTCGGCACCGCCGGTCTCCTCACCTCGGCCTTCGCCGTGGGGATGGTCGTCGGCGCCCCGCTCATGGCCGGGCTCGCCCGCGGCCGGTCCGGCCGGACCGGACTCCTCGGCTTCGTCGTCCTGTTCCTGGCCGCCCATGTCGTCGCCGCCCTCACCACGAGCTTTCCGGTCCTGCTCGCGACCCGGGTGGTCGCCGCCCTCGCCAACGCGGGGTTCCTCGCCGTCGCCCTGACGACCGCCGCCGCGCTCGTCCCCGCCGAGCGGAAGGGGCGTGCGCTCGCCGTCCTCCTGTCCGGTACGACCGTGGCGACGATCGCCGGGGTGCCGGGCGGTGCGCTGCTCGGCGCGCTCTTCGGGTGGCGTGCCGCCTTCTGGGCCGTCGCCCTGCTGTGCCTCCCGGCGGCCCTCGGCATCGTCCGGGGCGTCCCCGCCCGACCCGCGCAGCAGGAAGACGGGGCCGGCCGCCCCGCCCTCGGGGACGAACTCGCGCGGCTCGGGAGCCCGCGGCTGCTCTTGGCCATGCTGCTCGGCGCCCTGGTGAACGCCGCGACCTTCGGCAGCTTCACCTTCCTCGCGCCCCTCGTGACCGGGACGACCGGTCTCGGCGGGCTCTGGCTCCCCGTCGTCCTGGTGCTCTTCGGTGCCGGTTCCTTCGCCGGGGTCACCGTCGCGGGACGGCTCGCCGACCGGCGTCCAGGGCTCGTCCTCGCGACCGGCGGGCCGCTGCTGCTCCTCGGCTGGCCCGTCCTGGCCGTCCTCGCCGAGCGGCCCTTCGCGGTGCTGGTCCTCGTGTTCGTGCTGGGCGCCCTGTCGTTCGCCGTGGGCGCCACCCTGATCACGCGGGTCCTGTACGAGGCGACGGGAGCCCCCACCATGGCCGGCGCGTTCGCGACGGCCGCGCTCAACACCGGCGCCGCCCTCGGGCCGCTCGTCGCCGCGAGCGCCCTCGGCACCGCGGCCGGCGACCGGGGGCCGCTCTGGGCGAGCGGCCTGCTCGTCGCGGTCGCGACGGTCGT
The DNA here is from genome assembly GCF_036226445.1 of Streptomyces sp. NBC_01255. Lineage (NCBI taxonomy): Bacteria > Bacillati > Actinomycetota > Actinomycetes > Kitasatosporales > Streptomycetaceae > Streptomyces > Streptomyces sp. NBC_01255. The sequence goes on along the minus strand of NZ_CP108474.1, from coordinate 1,143,434 downwards.
CGCCCTCGCCTGCCGGACGGTGCTCGCGACCGATCGCCGGGCGGCGACTGCTGAGTGACGAGGAAGGGCCCTCCTCCGCAGTTCGGGGAGGGCCTACGCTCGTCCCGTGATCGGCACCCCTGAGCACTGGACCGTTCGCCACTTCTCCCAGGCCAACCCGTCGGGTCCGGGCTGCGAGGCCTGGGGTGGAACGGTGATCGGCGAGGTGGCGTCGGCGGCCGTGGTCAGCCACTGCCTTCCCCGCCCGCGGCCTCGGTGGTCACCAGCGCGATGTACTCCAGGCGGACGGCGAACGTGATGTGCCCGGTGGCTGCGGTGTGCGACTCGCACCCGACCGCGCGGGTCCCGGGTTGCGGTGTCGGCTCCGACTCCCATGCGCATCCACCGTCCATGCAGCGTGCGGTCATGGTGAGCTCGGACTCCTGTCCGGGGTACCGGCCCATGCGATAGACCGGCGGCGCGGGCACCGCTGCCGCCGTGGTCACGGCAGCTTCCTGGGAAGCGTCGACTTCGGCTCGTCGTGCGGGTGGTTCCGGATCTCGACCCGGAAGTCCGCCGCCGCCGAATCGTCGTGCGTCCGGAGGTGGTGCCGCTCCCGTTCGGCCGCGATCGCGCACGTGGCGCAGCCCGGAGCCGGCACGGCGGGCGGCACGAGATCCACCGAGAGCACCACCGGAGGCTCCGGACAGGTCTGCTGCGGGCGGGGCGCCGCCGTGACCGGGGTGGTGAGCACGCGGATCAGCGCGCGTTCGTCCTCGGTCGGCCGGCGCAACTCGGACGGTGCCGCCGTCCACGCGATTCCTCCGCCGGGCCGTTGCAGATGGACGAACTCGCCGTCCCAGGCGGTCACCTTCCCGAGGCGGAGCTGTCCCTCGGGTGTGTCTGCCGCCATGAACGTTCCGAGGTCGGGGACCGGTGTCGGGCGGTCGCTTTCGGGCATGGGCGTTCCTCTCTGTAGCGAATCCACTACTGGGAGCTGCCAGGGTGACCTACAGTCAGAGAGTCCTCAACGTACGGTTTTCTGAGGGAGAGTTGTGGTCAATCGCAAGGAGCTGGACCCGGACAGTGGGCCCATGGCCGCGTACGGGGCGCGTATGCGCAGGCTGCGCGAGGAGCGGGGTTGGACGCAGGAGGAGCTGGCCGAGCGAACGAGGTACTCCAGCAAGCACATTTCCGGCGTCGAAACTGGCAGGAGACCCGCAACCCTCAAGTTCTCGGGGGCCGTCGACGCAGCATTCGGGCTGACGGGAACGGATCAGTCGTTCGATCGAGAGTGTCGGCAGGTGCGGCACGGTGTGCTTCTGGAGGGCTTCCCGGAGTACGTCCATCAGGAGCGAAAGGCCGTAGAGCTCCGATTGTTCGAGATCGGGATCATCCCGGGGCTCCTCCAGACGCCCGAGTACGCACAAGCTCTGGCGGCAAGCTCCGTCGCACGCGGGAGCATCACAGCAGATCAGTCTGCGGAGCGGTTGGCGTTCCTGGCCGAGCGGCAACAGATCTTGGAACAGCAGCGCCCGCCGATGGTCTTCGTCGTGATGGACGAGAGCTGTATCCGTCAGCTGGTCGGTGGCCCCGACGTCATGGCCGCGCAGCTCGACCGGCTCATTGATTTCGCGGCGCGCCCGCACACGGTCATCCAGGTCTCACCGTTCGCGATAGGGGAGAGGCGTTCGCTCAACCGGCCCGTGACGCTGGCGACTCTGCCCGACCGAGCCGTGCTCTCCTACGCAGAGTCGCAGGCCCAGGGGAACTTGGAGCGAGAGAGCGGAGCCGTGGCGTCCATGCTCACGCTCTACCATCACCTTGTGGCGGAATCGCTCTCCCAGGCGGACACCGTGGCCATGATCAGAGAAATCCGAAAGGGCATGTTGTGACGACCGAGTCCCCCCGCTGGTTCAAGTCCTCCTACAGTGCCGACGGTGGCCAGTGCGTGGAGGTCGCCCACAACCTCGTTCCCACACGTGGAGTCGTCCCCGTCCGTGACTCCAAGGTTCCGACCGGTCCGACCTTCGCCGTCTCCGCCGCCGCCTTCGCCGTCTTCGTCGACTCGGTGCGTCAGCGGTAGTCGTCCGGGTGGCCCTGCATCCACGTGTTGATGAAGTCGCGGGTGCCGACGAGCAGCTTCTCGTGCTTCTTCAGGTTCTCGAAGGAACTGTCCCCGGCCAGCGTCTTGTTGAGCTCTGCGATCTTCTGGATCGGCTCGGGGAAGCGTCCGGGCCCCTTGGGGTCGGCCTTCATCGCCCCGTCCAGCTCCTGGAGTTCCTTGTGGATGACGTGCGGGTCATGATGAGCCCCCAGGCAGACGAGCACGCGAGCCTACCCGGGGGCGTCGGGCTTCCCGGTCCCTCAGCCGGAGAAGGCGACGTGCGCGAGGCGCAGCGGCCCGCGTAGTTCGACGCGGAGGTCCGTCACGTCCCGGACGTGGCAGGGCGCCCCCACGGTGGTGTGGTCGTACGGGCCGTCCGTGGGCTCCACCGTCACGCGGGCCAGCTCGGCCGTCCCCGTACCGGCGAAGAACGTCACCTCGCCCGCCCCGGCGGCCGTCACGGCCAGTTCCGTGACGCCGTCGCCGAAGTCGCAGGCCCGGTAGACGAGCGTGCCCGGCACGTCCGGATCGGCCGGGGTCACCGCGTCGCCGGAGACCCGGGAGCGGTCGACGATCACGGTCGCGGTCTGCTCGTCGTAGTCGACGGCCTCCAGCCCCGTCTCCAGGACCGGACGCGGCCCGGGTGCCGTACCCGGCACCTCGACGCGGACCGTGCGGCGCACGTCGGTGCTGGAGGTGCCCGCGAGGAACTCGTACGGCCCCGGGTCCACCGCCCACCGGCCGTGGGCCACGTCCCAGAAGCCGAGCGCCGTCACCGGGACGGTGAAGGAGAGCGCGCGGGACGCGCCGGGCGTGAGGTGGACCCGTTCGTGGGCGAGGAGTTCGCTGTGCGGTCGCGGCACGGAGGGCGCCACGGCCCGCCCGTACACCTGGACGACCTCGTCCGAGGCGACGGCGCCGGTGTTGGTGACGGTGCAGGAGATCCGTACCTCCTCGCCGTCGACCGCCGCCGTCAGCTCCTCGTACCCGAAGGTCGTGTAGGAGAGGCCGTGGCCGAAGGGGTAGAGCGGGGTGCCGTCGAAGTACAGGTACGTCTGGCGGCCGCCGATCACGTCGTAGTCGAGCATCCCGGGCAGGTCGGCGTCCGCCGCGTACCAGGTCTGGGGGAGCCGGCCCGCCGGGGAGACGCCACCGGCCAGGATCCGGGCGAGCGCCGTGCCCGCAGCCTGGCCCCCGTGCGCCGTCCACAGCAGGGCCGGGAGCGTGGCGGCCGCCTCCGGCACCGCGTACGGGTAGGAGGAGACGAGGACGAGCGCGGTCCGGGGGTTCGCGGCGTGCGCGGCCCGCCACAGCCGGTCCTGGTGTGGGGGGAGCGCGAGCGTCGTACGGTCCTCGGTCTCCCGGCCGTTGACGTGCGGGTCGTTCCCCGCGACGACGATCACCACGTCCGCGCCGGCGGCGGCCCTGGCGACCGTCTCCTCGCCCCGTTCGACCGTCTCGATCGAGAACACTTCGGCGGATTCCCGGTCGGCGGCAACCTTCACGCCGTCGGCGGCGACAGAGACGTACCCACCCGTCCCGAGGTGCAGAAGGAGGTGTCCGTCCCCGTGCCCGTCCCCATGGGCTTCGAGCCGGAACGTCTCCTGGACGACCCAGCCGCCGGGCTCGTCCGCCGAGGCGCGGACGAACCCGTCCTCGGCGACCGAGAGGTACCGGCCGTCCGGCGCGCGCAGCGTCAGCACCCCGTCGCCCCAGTCGATCAGAGCCAGCTCGGAGCCCTCCGCGTCGGTGGTCAGGGGCGGCAGATCGGTACGGCCGGCGAGCAGGGCCGGGTCGAGCGCGACCTCCGTGTCCCGTGCCTCGGCCTCCGTCCCGCTCTCCGACACCCGCAGCCACGTGCCCGACGCGGTACGCAGCCGGATCCGGTCCACCCCCTCGGCGAAGCTCACCCGCTCCGGCCCGAACCGCTCCCGCAGTCCGGCGAGCGGGGTGGAGCGGTGGAGCAGCGAACCGCTGTACCAGTCCAGCTTGCAGGCGTCGGCGAGGAGACCGACGACGGCGATCCGGACCCCTTCCGTCGCCGCGATCGGCAGGAGCGGGCGCCCCTCGCCGGCCGGCGGCTCGTTCCTGAGGAGAACGACCGCCGCCTCGGCCGCCTCACGGGCCAGCTCCCGGTGTTCGGGGGTGTCGAACCGGCTCTCGTCCGCGTACGGATCGAGGTCCGGGTCGAACTCGCCGAGGAGGAACCGTACGGTCAACTGCCGCCGCACCGCCCGGTCCACGTGCGACCGGTCGATCAGACCGCGCTCCAGTGCCCCGCGCAGCCGGTCCAGGGTCGGCGAGGCGTCCGTCCCGTGGTCGGTGAAGGAGTCGACCCCGGCGCGCAGCGAGGCTGCCACGGCCTCCTCGTGCGTGGCGAAGTACCCCTGGGAGTCGGCCAGGTTGGACGGGGCGCCCGCGTCGGAGCAGACGAGCAGCTCCTGGTCCGTCCAGCTCCGCAACTCCTCCTCCAGGTAGGGGGAGAGGTGGTTCGGGCGGCCGTTGACCAGGTTGTACGCGGGCATCACCCCGGCCACCGCGCCCGCCTCGACGGCGCCGCGGAACGCCCGCAGGTCGTACTCGTGCAGGACGCGGGGACGTACGGATGCGGAGGAAGTGTCGCGCGCCGCCTCGTTGTTGTGGGCGAGCCAGTGCTTGAGGACCGGCGCGGTGCGCCAGTACAGCGGATGGTCGCCACGCAGCCCGCGGGTGAACGCGGTCGCGATCGCGGAGGTCAGTGCGGGGTCCTCCGCGTACCCCTCCTCGCCGCGGCCCCACAGCGGGTTGCGCAGCAGATTGACCGTCGGCGCCCAGACGTTGAGGCCGACCCGGTCGTCCTTGGCTCGCATGGCCCGCGCCTCGCGGGACACCGCCTCGCCGACCCGGCGCACCAGCTCCGGGTGCCAGCTCGCGCCGAGTCCCACGGCCTGCGGGAACACGGTCGCGGGGCCCATCCAGGCGACGCCGTGCAGGGCCTCCTGCCCGGTACGGAACGCGGCGAGACCCAGGCGGTCGACGCCGGGCGTGAACTGGTGGAGCAGGGCCAGACGTTCGTCGGCGGTGAGCCGGTCGAGGAGATCGTCGACCCGCCGGGCGACGGGAAGGGCCGGGTCACGGAAGGGCGGCCGGTCTGCGGTCACGTGCGAGTCCCTTGGCAGAGGAGGATCAGGAGGATGCTGCGGGAGATTTCGAAGCGCTTCGATGCTCTGTGTGCCAGGAGTGGGTGTCAAGGCGTCACGGCGACCCACTTCCCGTATCCGCAGGGCTCTTTGGCGTGCGGACGCACCGCAGAGAAGGCCGAGAAACTCGCGAACGGCTCTTGCCGCGCCTGTGACGTTCACTTAACCTCGCAGCAATATCGAAGCGCTTCGACTCGATGGTCGACGGCGCCCCGGGGTTGTTCCGCCCCGCCCGCTCCACCTCCACCCCGCAGCCGGCCGGCGACCCCTCGGTCGCCGTATGTCCTGGCGCGTGCCATGAAGGGTTGACGCAATGACGCCGAACGCCGTCTCCACGGGCTCCCGGAGAACCACCCCGAGCCGGAGCGACACCGGGCAGAGCCGGAGGGGCTTCCTCGCCTCCACCACCGCCGTCGCCGCCGCGGCGGTGGCCGGTGGTGTCCCGCTGCTCGCGGCCTGCGGCGGCGGCGACTCGGACACCGGGAAGAAGGACGGCACCACCACCGGCAAGGACGCGGCGAAGCTCCTGCCCGCCTTCGTGGCCGGCACCGTCGTCACCCCCGACATCGCGCCGATGAACGGCTCCGCCGCCGGCTTCACCCGGGCCATCGCGAGCGCCGAACTCAAGGCGTCCGTCACCGCCAGGAAGGGCAAGGGCGGCGCCCTGACCGTCATGGCCCCGTTCTGGGGGCCGCCGCCCGCCTCCGACAACCCGTACTACAAGGCCATGAACGAGGCCATCGGCGTCCAGGCCACCTGGCAGAACCAGGACGGCAACGTCTACGACCAGAAGCTCGGCGCCGTCCTCGCCTCCAGCGAGATTCCCGACGTGGTCGTCGTCCCCGGCTGGAACCTCGGCGGCAAGATCCCCAGCGCGATCAACGCCAAGTTCGAGGACCTCGGCCCGTACCTCTCCGGCGACAAGGTCAAGGCCTACCCGAACCTCGCGGCCATTCCCACCGACGCCTGGCAGCGCTCCATCTTCGGCGGCAAGCTGCGCGGCCTGCCCATGCCCGCCTCGTACGTCACGAACATCGCGCCCTTCTACCGCAAGGACCTCTTCGACGCGAAGGGCTGGCAACTCCCCAAGAGCGCGGACGAGTTCCTCGCCCTCGCCAAGGAGATCACCAGCGCCAAGGCCAAGGTCTGGGCCTGCGGGGACATGACCTGGACCGCCTACAACATGTTCGGTGTGCTCCCCGGCAGCGACAAGGCGCTCGGCTGGCACCTCGTCGACGGCAAGCTGATCAACCGCATCGAGACCCCCGAGTACCTCGAAGCCCTGGAGTGGACCCGAAAGCTGTACGACGCCGGAGTCGTCCACCCCGACGAGAAGACCCAGAACCAGGGCGACACCAGCCTCCGCTTCACCGCGGGCCAGTGCCTCGTCTACAACAACGACCTCTCCCACTGGTACGCGAAGACGTCCGAACAGGCCGCGCAGAACCCGGCGTTCGCCATGGCCGCGATGGACATCCCCGGCCACGCGGGCGGCACGCCGAAGCTGTGGGCGACCAACCCCGCCAACATCTGGGCCTTCGTGCGGAAGGGCAGCTCCAAGGCGGTCGTCGAAGACGCCCTCGCCATCGCCGACTTCACCGCCGCGCCCTACGGCACCAAGGAGCGGATGCTCACGGACTACGGCGTCGAGGGCGTCCACCACACCATCAAGGACGGCCTGCCGGTCAAGACCGACAAGGGCAACCAGGAGGTCAGCAGCTCCTGGCTGTTCGTCGCCAGCCCCGCCCCCTACGTGGCGCACCCCGACACCCCCGACGTCACCCGGGCGATGGTCGAGTGGCAGCAGCGCATGGGCGCCGTGACCTCCAAGTCCTCCTTCTACGGGATGACCATCACCGAGCCGTCCCAGTGGACCGGCCTCATGAACGACTTCGAGCAGCTGGAGAAGGACATCGTCCGGGGCCGCAAGAAGGTCTCCGACATGCAGCAGGCCGTCTCCGAGTGGAAGACCAAGGGCGGGGACCAGCTGCGCGACTGGTACAGGAAGCTCCTCGACACCACCGGATCCGCGGCGAGCTGACCGTGAGCACGCTCGACACGAAGACGGCGGACCCGGCCGCACGGGCCCCGGACGACCCGACAACGCCCGCCCAAGTCGGTCGGGTCCGGAACCGGCGCCGCGCGGACGGGCATGTCCCGCTCGCCCGTCGGTTCCGGCGCGACCGGACCCTCCTCCTCATGACCGTTCCGGCGCTCCTGCTCGTCCTGGTCTTCCACTACATCCCGATCCTGGGCAATGTCGTCGCCTTCCAGGACTACGACCCGTACGTCTCCACCAACGGCGTCACCGCCATGCTCGAAAGCCCCTGGGTCGGCCTCGCCCAGTTCGAACGGGTCTTCTCCGACCCGTCGTTCTGGCACGCCGTCGAGAACACCTTCGTCCTCTTCCTGCTCCAGCTGGTGCTCTTCTTCCCGGTGCCCATCGCGCTCGCCCTGCTCGTCAACAGCGTGCTGCGGCCCCGGGTCCGGGCGGTCGTCCAGGCGATCCTGTACCTGCCGCACTTCTTCTCCTGGGTCCTGGTCATCACGGTCTTCCAGCAGATACTCGGCGGCGCCGGCATCATCGCCCAGACCCTCCGGCAGTACGGCCACGAGGGCTTCGACCTCATGACCGACCCGGGGGTCTTCAAGTTCCTCGTCACCGCCGAGGGCATCTGGAAGGACGCCGGCTGGGGGGTCATCGTCTTCCTCGCCGCGCTCGCCGCCGTCAACCAGGACCTGTACGAGGCCGCCGCCATGGACGGGGCCGGGCGGTGGCGCCGCATGTGGCACGTCACCCTGCCCGCGCTCCGGCCCGTGATCGCGCTGCTGCTCGTGCTGCGCGTCGGCGACGCGCTCACCGTCGGCTTCGAGCAACTGCTCCTCCAGCGGGACGCCGTCGGACCCGGGGCGGCCGAGGTCCTCGACACCTTCGTGTGGTGGACCGGCCTGCGCAGCCAGGACTTCAGCTACGCGGCCGCCGCCGGACTGATCAAGGGAGTCGTCGGCCTGGTGCTGGTGCTCTCTGCCAACAAGGTCGCCCACCTGATGGGTGAGCAGGGGGTGTACCGGAAATGACCGCGGACGTATCGAAGATGTCCCGGCGCCGCCCCTCGTGGCGGGCGGCGCCCGCCCGGCCCGTCTGGGAGGAGCCGCCCGGCCGTGCGGGCCTCGCCGCCAAGGGCCTGCTCCTCGCCGGCGCCTGCCTCGCCGTCCTCGTACCGCTGTGGATCGTCGTGGTCACCAGCCTTTCGTCGAAGAAGACGATCACGGAGGTCGGCGGCCTGGTGGTCGTCCCGAGGGACCTCACCTTCATCGCCTACCAGGAGCTCCTGAGCGGCGGCCAGGTCACCCGGGCGGCGGTCGTCAGCGTCCTCGTCACGGTGGCCGGCACCCTGTTCTCGATGACCGTGTCGGTCCTCTGCGCGTACGGGCTGTCCCGGCCGGGATCGCTCGGCCACCGCCTCATCCTGCTCGCCCTCATGGCCACCATGTTCTTCGGCGCCGGACTCATCCCCACGTACCTGCTCGTCCAGACCCTCGGGCTCACCGACACCTATCTCGCGCTGATCCTGCCGAGCGCCGTCAGCGTCTTCAACATCCTCGTCCTGCGCGGCTTCTTCATGGGCATCTCGCCCGAACTCGTCGACAGCGCACGGATCGACGGCGCCGGAGACCTGCGGATCCTCTGGCAGATCGTCATGCCGCTCTCCCGGGCGGTGATCGCCGTCATCACCCTCTTCTACGCGGTCGGTTACTGGAGCGCCTGGTTCAACGCCTCCATCTACCTCAGCGACCAGAACATGATGCCGCTGCAGAACGTCCTCATCCAACTCGTCCAGAAACAGGAGATCCCGGTCGGCCTCGGCCAGGCGGTCAGAGCCGGCGACCTCTCCGGACTCGCCGTCCAGATGGCCGTCATGGTCCTCGCCCTGCTGCCGGTCGCCGTCCTCTCGCCCTTCGTCCAGAAGCACTTCAGGAAGGGCATGCTGACCGGCGCCGTCAAGGGCTGAGCCCCACCTGCGCAGGCAAGGGCTCAGCCCCAGTCGGCGTCGTCAAGGGCCGACCCGTCCCCACCCCACCCTCCTACGGAGAGACCGCCCGATGCCTCCCAGCCTCGACGACCTGACCCGCACGCCCGGCCGGCCGCCCCGGCTGCTGTACGGCGGCGACTACAACCCCGAGCAGTGGCCCGAGGAGACCTGGGCCGAGGACGCGCGGCTCATGCGGGAGGCCGGAGTCACCTCCGTCACCCTCGGCGTCTTCTCCTGGTCCCGCATCGAACCCACCCCGGGGGCCCGGGAGTTCGACTGGCTCGACCGCGTCATGGACCTGATGCACGCCCACGGCATCGGTGTCGTCCTGGCCACCCCCACCTCCTCGCCCCCGCCGTGGCTGGGGCACCGCCACCCGGAGACGCTGCCCCGCGACGAGGACGGCAGAACCGAATGGTGGGGCTCCCGCCAGCACTTCTCCCACTCCAGCGAGGTCTACCGGCGTCACGCGGCCGCGATCACCGAGGACCTCGCCGTCCGGTACGCCCGCCACCCCGCACTGACCATGTGGCACATCAACAACGAGTACTGCACCATCGACTGGGGCGACGAGGCCGCCCGTACCTTCCGTCGCTGGCTCCAGGACCGGTACGGCAGCCTCGACGCCCTCAACACCGCCTGGGGCAGCGACTTCTGGGGTCAGCGGTACGGCGCGTGGCACGAGGTCCTGCCGCCCCGTCGCACCCACTACCTGAAGAACCCGACCCACGTCCTCGACTTCCGGCGCTACACCTCCGACCTGCTCCTGGAGTGCTACCGCGCCGAACGCGACATCGTCCGCCGCCACACCCCGCACCTCCCCGTGACCACCAACTTCATGCCCTTCTGGTCCGGCCAGGACGGCTGGGCCTGGGCGGCGGAGGAGGACGTCGTCTCCGTCGACGTCTACCCCGACCCCCGGGACCCGGGCGCCGGACAGTACAACGCGATGACCGCCGACCTGACGCGCTCCGAGGCCGGCGGACGACCGTGGATGGTGATGGAGCAGGCCGCCGGAGCGGTCAACTGGCGGGCCGTCAACCACCCCAAGCCGGACGGCCTCAACCGCCTCTGGGCGCTCCAGTCCGTCGCCCACGGCGCCGACGCCGTCTGCTACTTCCAGTGGCGCCAGTCCCGCCAGGGAGCGGAGAAGTTCCACTCCGGCATGCTCGGCCACGCCGGCGAACGCGGCCGGGTCTTCCGCGAGACCGTCCGCATCGGCGAGGACCTCGCCACGCTCGGCCCCCGGGTTGCGGGAAGCCGTGTGACCACCGAGATCGCCCTCCTCCACGACTGGAACTCCTGGTGGACGGAGTCCCACGAAGGGGCGCTCTCCACCCGCGTCGACCACGCCGAGCTCGTCCGCGCCTGGCACCGTGCCCTCTGGGACGCCCACCTCCCCGTCTCCTTCGCCCACCCCCACCACGACCTGAGCGGCCACCGCCTCGTCCTCGTGCCCCACCTCCACCTCCTGGACGACCGGGCGATCGAGAACCTCACCGCGTACGTGCGCGGCGGCGGCACCCTCGTCTGCGGCTTCCTCACCGGCATCGCCGACCAGGACGACCGGGTCCGCCCCGGCGGCATGGACGCCCGGCTCAGGGAACTCCTCGGCATCGACGTGCTCCAGGAGTGGTGGCCCCTCGACGAGGACGAGCACGTCGACTGCGGCACCTTCCACGGCACCCTGTGGTCCGAGGAGCTCACCCCGGCTGCGGGCGCCGAGACCGTCGCCGCCTACCGGGGCGGCGAGCTCGACGGACTGCCCGCGATCCTCCGCAACGGCCGCGCCTGGTACGTCTCCACCCTCCCCGAACCCGCCGCGCTGAGCGGTCTGCTCGCCTCCGTCGCGCGCGAGACCGGGGTCCGGCCGGTCCTCGACGGCCTCCCCGAGGGCGTCGAGGCCGTCCGCCGAGGCGAGCTGCTGTTCCTCCTCCACCACGGCCCCGACGCCGTGACGGTGCCGCTGCCCGGCCGCCACCGCGACCTCCTCACCGGCACCGTGACGGAGGGGACCGTGAAGCTGGACCGGTTCGGCGTCGTCGTCCTGGAGGAACACCCGCCCACACCGGGGGAGGACCGCCCGTGACCCACGGCACCTGGGAGCCCGCGCCCGCCGCCCGCTGGGAGGACGCCTTCCTCACCGGGAACGGCCGGCACGGCGCCCTGGTCTTCGGCGACCCCGAGGACGACCGGGTGATCGTCACCCACCACACCCTCGTACGGCCGAACAACACCGCCGCCGACACCGCGCCGCCCCGCCTCGCCGACGCGCTGCCGGCCCTTCAGGACGCCCTGCTCGCCGGCGACACGACCGCCGCCGAACGCTTCACGGACGGCCGGCCGCTGCGCTGGGTGCGGCCCTTCCACCCCGCGTTCCAGACCCGGGTCCGCCGCGCACCCTTCAGTACCGGCGCGGCGACACGTCGATCCGTCGACTTCACCACCGGGGTGGTCGCCGGCGTGTCCGGGGAACGGCGCAGCGAGGTCTTCGTCTCCCGCGCCGACGACGTCCTCGTCCAGTACGTCTCCCAGCCCGGCCCGGTGGTCGAGGTCGACCTCGACCACCGGCTGCCCGGCGTCCCCGCGGAACTCGCGACCGGGCGTGGCCTCGCCACCGCCGGCCGCGAGGCCGTCCTCACCCTGCGGGCCCGCTACCCGGACAGCCCGCTCGGCTACACCGGCCTCACCCTCCTCCTCAGCGACACCGGCCGCACCACGATCACCGCCTCGGGCGTACGGATCGAGGGCGCCCGGCAGCTGCTGCTCCTCACCCGGGTACGCCGGCACGAGGCCGACACCTGCACGGCCATGGACGGGGAGACCGAGGGGCTGCGCGCCCTGGTCGATTCCGGTGGGCCCCTCCCGGACCTCGCCGTCGTCCACGCCCGGCTGCTCGCCCGGCACACCGCGCTGCACGGCCCCGCCTACGGGCGCGTCGCCCTCGACCTCGGCGCGGACGCGACCGAGCGGGCCCTCCCCGGCTCCGCCCTGCTCGGCCGCCCCGACAGCGCCGCCCTCCTGGAACGCCTCTTCGCCGCAGGCCGCTACCACCTGCTCTCCTCCTCGGGCCTCCTGCCTCCCCGGCTCACCGGACTGTGGACCGGCGACTGGAACACCGCATGGTCGGGGGCGTTCACCACGAACGCCAACCTCAACCTCCAGACCGCCTCCGCCGTCGCCGCCGACCTCCCCGAGGTGACCGAGGCTCAGATCAGGCTCATCCGTCGGCAGTTGGCGGACTGGCGGGACAACGCCCGGGAGATCTTCGGCGCCCGCGGCATCGTCGCCCCCACCCACACGGACGGCGTCTCCGGGCACACGTACCACTTCAGCCGCGAGTACCCCCTCCACCTGTGGACCGCCGGAGCCGACTGGCTGCTCGTCCCGCCCCTCGCCCACGAGGAGGCGAGCGGACGGCGCGACCCGCGCGTCACCGGGATCCTCCGCGAACTCGCCGCGTTCTACGAGGACTTCCTCACGCGCACCGGACCCGACGGCCGGATCGTGATCGTCCCTTCCTACTCCCCGGAGAACCGCCCCCAAGGCGGAAGCTGGGGCGCCGTCGACGCCACCATGGACATCGCCGCCGCCCGGCACGCCCTGCGCGCCGCCGCCGACCGTGCCCCGGACCCGGACGCCACCCGGCTCCGGGCCCTCACCGACCGGCTGCCGCCGTACCGGGTCAACGGCGACGGCGCGCTCGCCGAATGGGCCCGCCCCGGGCTCGGCGACCGCTACGACCACCGGCACCTCAGCCACCTCTACCCGGTCTGGCCGCTGGACGAGATCAACCCGTACGACACCCCGGACCTCGCCCGGGCCGCCCGACGCGCCCTCGAACTCCGGGGCAGCGAGAACGACTCCGCCCACGGACACCTCCACCACGGCCTGGTCGCCGCCCGGCTCGGGGACGCCGCCCGCACCGAGGGCGCCCTCGCCCGCGTGCTTACCGGGGACTACTTCCACGACTCCCTCATGAGCGCCCACTATCCGGCCCGCGACGTCTACAACGCCGATGCCGCGCACACCCTGCCCGCGCTCCTGATCGAGGCCCTCGTGCAGTCGACGCCCGACCGGCTCGTGCTCCTGCCCGCGCCGCCCGCCCGCTGCCCGCGCGGCCGGCTCACAGGCGTACGGACCCGGTTCGGCGCACGCGTCGACCTGGACTGGTCACCGGGGGAGTACCACGCGGTCGTCCGGCCGGACCGGGACGCGAACGTCGAGCTCCGGAACCCGGCGGGGGCGACCCGGCTCGTCCTGCGCGCGGGCGAGGCGCGGGTCGTCAGCTCCTGAACGGTCGCGCCGGCGGGGGGCCGGAGCTGTCCCGGGCCGTCAGGACCGGCGTGAGGAGCTCGACGCCCGCCGTCGGGGCGGTGTCGCCTTCCGCCCGGTCGCCTTCCGGCCGGTCGTCTTCCGTCCCGTCGTCGCCGGGCCGCCCGGAGAGGCCCGTGATCAGCCGCTCCACCGCCCGGCGGCCCAGCTCCTGCGCGGGGATCGCCACCGAGGTGAGCGCCACCGAGGCCTGGGCGGCGATCGGGTCCGGGCAGACGGCGACGACCGACACGTCCTCGGGCACGGCCCGGCCCGTACGCCGCAGCAGCGCGAGCAATGGCTCGACAGCCGTCTCGTTCTGCACGACGAAGGCGCTGACCCCTGGCCGCTCGTCGAAGATCCGGGCCAGGACCCCCGCGACCGCGTCGTGACCGCCCTCGCAGGGCCGGTGCAGCAGCCCGACGCCCAACTCGGCGGCCCGGTCGCGCAGGCCGCGCAGGGTCCGCTCGGCGAAGCCGGTGTGCCGGGCGTAGACCCCGGGGGCCTCCCCGATCACGGCGATCTCCCGGTGCCCGAGGCCGGCCAGATGCTCCACGCACAGCGCCCCGGCCGCCATGAAGTCCAGGTCGACGCAGTCCAGTCCCGCGGGGTCGGCCGGCAGTCCGACCAGGACGGCGGGCGGGCCCGCCGCGCGCAGCACCGGCAGCCGCTCGTCGTCGAGCTGGACGTCCATGAGGATCACGGCCTCGGCCAGACCGCTGCCGGTGACCCGGCGCAGCGCCGAGGGGCCCTCCTCGCCGGTGAGCAGCAGCACGTCGTAGCCGTGTGCCCGGGCGGTGGTGGCGACGGCGACCGCGATCTCCAGCATCACCGGCACGTACATGTCGGTCCTCAGCGGCACCATCAGCGCGATGATCCGCGACCGGCTGCTCGCCAACGCCCGGGCGCCTGCGTGGGGTTGGTAACCGAGCTGCTCGATGCTGGCCCGCACCCGCCGCCGGGTCGGGTCGGAGATGGGACGCTTGCCGCTGAGCACGTAGCTGACCGTGCTCGCCGACACACCGGCGTGCCGGGCGACCTCGACAAGGGTGACCATTCGTTCTCCCCGCGGCCCGTGACAGTGGTGAATCGCTTCGACGGAGACCGTCGAGTGATCGCTTCGGCGACCCAGCGAGACCGTAACGTGACCGTGCTGACGTGTCCAGAGTGCAAGGTCAGGAAGATCGAAGCGCTTCGACGGCGGGCGTGGAAGAGTCGGCCTCGTCGGTGACCGGGAAGCGCCGGAGCTCGCCCGGATGCCGAGAGCCGAGCGGGGACATCCCGCCGTCCGCCCCCAGGCGGGCGAGCAGGTCGAGGACGAGCCGTCCACGCCGGACCCGCTCGCGGGCGGTGGCGAGAGCCTGGTCCCGCAGGTGCGCTCCGTAGGGGTAGATCCCGGCCGCCCGGCTCAGCCCGAACTTCAGGTACAGCGGTGCGCCCCGCCGGATCAACTCGGCCGCCTCGTACATCCGGACGTACCCACCGAGGTCGTCCGGGGCCTCGACGTACAGGTCCATCGGCGCCCTGCTGACCCGCCGGATCTCCGTGAGGTGCGCGAGGGTCAGATCGGAGGGCACGTTGAGCGAGTCGGCGCCGAGCCGCTCGTGGACGGCGAAGGCCGCGGGATTGACCGGGCCGATCAGCGCGGACACCTTGAAGGTGGTGTCGCTCGGCAACACCCCTTCAGCACGCAGCCGGTGCAGGGTCCACAGGACGCCCTCGTCGGCGACGAGCAGACACCGCACGCCCAAGTCGGCCGCACGCAGCGCGTCTTCGACACATCCGGCGAGCGCGTCGTGACCCCGGGCGCGGAGCCCGGCACCGCCGGAGTCGGTCCGCGTGGCCGCCCCGGTGTCCCACGTGCCGCGCGGGCCGGTGAACAGGCAGAGCTCGACGGAGCGTTCGGCGCAGGCGTCGACCATCTCGGTGATCTCGGCGTCGGTGAGCATCCAGACGCCGCTGCCCTGGCTGACCCGGTGCACGGGGACGTCGAGCCGCGCGCTCTCGGCGAGCACGACACCGAGCGCCTCGGGGCCCTCGACGGAGGGGAGTTCGGTGCGCCAGAGGCCGCCGTCGGGGAAGGCGTGCGGGGAGGCGTCGGCGAGGTCGTCCGCCGGTACGGGGTGGCCGATGCGGCGGAGCGCGTCGCCGCCGGGACGTCGGGGTGCCGGGCGCGTGGTCATCGGGATCCTCTGTTCGGGAGGTCGGACGAGGTGCGTACGAGGAAGGAGCGCTCAGGGGCGCAGGAGGACCTTTCCGGTCCCGGGGGCGCCGCCGCCCACCAGGGCGAGCGCCCCGTCGAACCGCTCCAGCGGGAACGTGTGGGTGACGAGCGGTGCCGGGTCGAGCAGTCCGGCCGAGAAGGCGCGTACCGCGTCCGCCCAGGCGGCGGAGGAGGCGCCGAAGACGGAGCGGAGTTCCAGCTGGCTCACCGAGAGACGGACCGGGTCGATGCCGGTGGCGCCCGCCGCGAACATGCCGGTCAGCACCACCCGGCCGCCCCGCCGAGCGAGCAGGCAGGAGGACGCGGCCGTCGTGGGCGCCCCGGCGGTCTCCACGACCAGGTCGTAGCGCCCGGACACGTCGTCCGCCTCCGCCGGGGAGAGGGCCCGGCCTGCGCCGAAGGCCAGGGCCTGCGCGGCCCGTTCCGTACGGGGGTCGACGACGGCGAGCTCGGCGGGGGAGGAGGCGGCGAGCCACTGGACGGCGAGCAGGCCGAGCGTCCCGGCGCCGACGACGGCGATCCGCTCGCCCGGGCGCGGCCGCCCGGCCCGTACCGCCGCCGCGACGACGGCGGCGGGTTCGAGGAGCGCCGCGGCCCGCAGGTCCACGCCGTGGGGGAGCGGGTGAAGCAGGCGTGCGGGGATCACCAGGTGGTCGGCGAAGGCGCCCGGCTCGGTGAAGCCGGTCTCCGCGTACCCGGCCGTGCAGAGGCTGGTGTCCCCGTAACGGCACCGCTCGCACGTGCCGCAGGACCGGAAGCCCTCGGCGACGCACGGCCGGCCCGCGAGCGCGGGGTCGACCCCGGCGCCGACGGCCTCCACGGTGCCGGACCACTCGTGCCCGGGGACCACCGGATAGCGGACGTAGCCGGGGGCGCGGTGACCGTCGTACAGCTCGCGGTCGCTCAGGCAGATCCCGGCGGCGGCGACCCGTACCCGGACCTCGCCCGGTCCCGGCTCGGGCACCTCCCGTTCGACCAGACGGTGTTCGCCCGGTGCGTCGACGACGATCGCGCGGCTCCGACGGGCCGGTCCGTGTGCCGGTCGGCCGCTCATCGGGGCCGCCTCTTCTCCCAGCCCTCGGCCCACAGGTCGAACCGGGCGCGCTGCTGCGGGAATTCGGCCGCCGCGTCCACGTCCAGCTCGACACCGAGGCCCGGCGCGTGCGAGACGGCGAAGCAGCCCGTCTCCGGATCGACCTCCGGGGCCCCGTGCACCACCTTCGTGATCTCGGCGTCCGCGAAGTCGTTGAAGTGCTCCAGGATCTTGAAGTTCGGGGTGCAGGCGGCGAGTTGGAGGGAGGCGGCGGTGAGGACCGAGCCCCCGACGTTGTGCGGGGCGACGAGCACGTAGTGGGTCTCGGCGGTGGCGGCGAGCTTCCGGGCCTCCAGGATGCCGCCGATGTGCCCGACGTCCGGCTGGATGATGTCGGCTGCCTGTGACTCGAACAGCTCCCGGAACTCGATCCGGTCGTGGATCCGCTCCCCGGTCGCGATCGGCAGGTCGACCTTGTCGGCCACTTTCCGCAGGGCCTTGAGATTCTCCGGCGGCACCGGCTCCTCCAGCCACGCGGGCCGGAACGGTGCCAGTTCGCGGGCGAGCCGGACCGCCGTCGCGGGGGAGAACCGGCCGTGCATCTCCACCATCAGCTCGGTGTCCGGCCCGATCGCGTCCCGTACGGCCTCGATGAGCGCGACCGCGTCCCGCGACCGCTCGGCGTCCAGCTCGAACCGGCCGTTGCCGAACGGGTCGATCTTCAGCGCCCGGTAGCCGCGGGCCACGACCGCACGGGCCGCCGCGTGATAGGCCTCCGGGGTGCGCTCGGTGGTGTACCAGCCGTTCGCGTACGCCGGGACGCGGTCGGTCACCTGCCCGCCGAGCAGCTGCCACACGGGCACGCCGAGCGCCTTGCCCTTGATGTCCCAGCACGCCATCTCGACGACGGCGATGCCCGACATCACGATCTCACCGGCCCGTCCGAAATCGCCGTACTTCATGCGGCGTACGAGATCCTCGACCGCGAACGGGTCGGAGCCGGCGATGTGGTTCGCCTCCGCCTCGCGGAGGTAGCCGATCAGGGCATCGGTGTGCCCGAGCATCCGGGTCTCGCCGACACCGGTCAGGCCCTCGTCGGTGTGGACCAGGACGTAGGTCAGATCGCGCCAGGGCGTTCCGACGACATGCGTGGTGATTCCCGTGATGCGCACGGTGGTTGCTCCCCGGGGGCGCTGGCGTGATGTTCGAGATATCGAATAGTGTTCGGTGGATCGGCGAGACCGTAGGCAGCGGCCCGCCGACGTGTCAATGGGAGCGCGTCCACGGGGACGCCGCTCGGAATCGCGCACGAGCAGAGGGTGGGGTGGGCCTCGTGGGACGACTCGTTCCGGCGGTGACCAGGGCATTCGACATACTGGAGCTCTTCCTCCAGGGCGACGGGACGCTGTCCGCGCCCGAGATCACCCGCAGGCTCCAGCTGCCGCGCACGACCACGCACGAGCTGGTCGCCACCCTGACCGCCCGCAACTACCTCGTCCAGGTGCCGGAGCAGCCCGGCCGCTACCGGCTCGGCGTCCGCACGTACCAGCTCGGCAGCCGGTACGCGGAACAGCTCGACCTCGCGGCCGAAGGCCACCAGGTCGCCCGCGAGGTGGCCGACACCTGCGGCGAGACCGTCCACGTGGCCCTCCTGGAGGACATGGACGTCATCTACATCGCCAAGGTCGACTCGACGCACGCGGTGCGGATGGTCTCCGCGACCGGCCGCCGCCTGCCCGCCCACTGCACCGCCGTCGGCAAGATGCTCCTCGCCTCCCTCCCCGCGGCCGAGCTCGAAGCGCGCCTCGAAGAGCGGCTCGAAGAAGGGCCGTTGGAGACGATGACGCCGAGCAGCCTCAGCGACCCGGACGCGCTGCGGGCCGCGCTCGCCGAGATCCGGATCCTCGGCGTCGCCGTCGAACTCCAGGAGTCCAACCCCGACGTCAGCTGCGTCGCCGCGCCCGTACGGGACCGGACCGGCCGGGTCGTCGCGGCGCTGTCCGTCTCGGTCCCGGTCCACCGCTGGAGCGAGGACCGGGAGAACGAACTCACCGCCCTCGCCGCGAAGGGCGCCGACGAGCTCTCGGCACGGCTCGGACACCGGGGCGTGCGCCGCTGAGAGCCGGTGCGCGCCAGGCGCGGGCCGCTGTCCGTCAGGTGCGGGCCGGTGTCCGTCAGGCCTTCGCATCGGCGGACCCGGAGCGGCGGCCGTCGCGGCGCTCCCGGGGCTGACGCGTCCGGCTGACCGGTCCGAAGACCTCCCGGTCGTTGAGGAAGCCCTCAAGGGCGAAGGTGGCGGCCCCCCGCGTCACCGCGTTGTGCGCGACCGTGCTCCGTCGCAGGGTCGCGGCCCGGTGCGGCAGTGGCAGGGCGTGCCGCGTCACCGCCTCGTACGTGGCGGTCAGGAGGCGCTCCCCGAGCAGGTCGACGACCTGATTGCCGAGGACGAGCACCCGGGGGTTGAAGAGGTTGACGAGGTTGGCCACCGCCGCGCCCAGGTAGCGGCCGGTCCTGTCGATGACGGCGGCGGCCGTCGGGTCCTGCTCCGCCGCCGCGCGCGCCAGGGCCGCGACCACGGCCGCGTCGTCCTCGCCCGTCGCCCGCTCGTCGCCGGGCGCGAGCTCGCGCCAGGTCCGCGCGATCCCCCGGGTGCTCACGTACGCCTCCACACAGCCCCGGTTGCCGCAGGTGCACAGGCGGCCGTCGAGCGCGAGGCAGGTGTGGCCCCACTCGCCCGCGCTGTTGGTGAAGCCCCGGTACAGCTGCCCGTCGATCGCGATCCCGGCGCCGACACCGGCCCTCAGCGTGAGCACCACCAGGTCGTCGACCTCGCGCCCGGCGCCGAACCACAGCTCGGCGACCGTACTGGCCCGCAGCGGGTTGTCGAGCCACAGGGGCAGCCCGAGGCGCTCGTCGAGCAGGGCGCGCAGGGGCACCTCGTGCCAGGACCAGTACGGCGAGAACGACGAGACGCCACCCTCGCGCTCCACCATGCCCGGCACGCTGACCCCGGCCCCGAGCACCCGCTCGCGCGGCACCCCGGAGACGCTCAGCAGCTCCTCCACACAGCCGGCGAGGACGTCGACGACGTCGGAGGGCCGGACGTCACCCGGCGGGAGCGGGCGCTCCACGGAGTGCCGGACCTCCAGGGCCAGGTCGAAGAGCTCGGCGTGCACCGAGGTCTCGGCGATGTCGACGCCGATCAGCGCGCCCCGCTCGGCGTTCACGGCGAGGCGCGCCCGGGGCCGGCCGCCGCTGGAGTCCTCGTGGCCCGCCTCGACGAGCACCCCGGCCTCCAGGAGCTCGGCGGTGAGGTTGGCGACGGTGGCGAAGGAGAGCCCGGTCGCCGTCGCGATGTCCTGACGGCTCATCGCGCCCGGGCCCGCGTAGACGCGCCGCAGGACCTCGAAGCGGTTGAGGCGTCGGATGTCCTGCGACGTCCGCTTGATCATCTGTGCTGTCCTCCGATCGGCCACGCTGTCCCGAGGATGTTATTCGAAGGGTTGGAAGAAGCGGGGGACGGGTTATTTACAACCGTTAGACGAAGCCCTAGTTTTTGAGGAGCCAACCGAGGAGGACAGATGCTGCACCTCAGGGCCGTGCCCTGCTCCCCCCTGCCCGGACGCCTGACGGAAGGTCCCCTCTGGGACGACCGGCGCCAGGAGATGCTCTGGGTCGACATCCCGGAAGGGCTCGTGCACCGAGCCGCCCTCACCGACGGAGCCGAGGGCCCCGACCTGGCACCCGTCGTCACCCTCCGCCTCGACCGACCCGTCGGCGCCGTCGCCCTCTGCGCCTCCGGAGCCCTCCTCGCCGCCGCGGGCACCTCCGTCCTCCGCCTGGACGAAGGCCGCCCGGTCGCCGAGGCCGTCGAGCTCGCCGCGCCCGTCCTCCCCGACGACGGCCTGCCGCGCCGCATGAACGACGCCGCCGTCGACCCCGCCGGCCGGCTCCTCGCCGGAACCATGGCGTACGACGAGACCCCCGGCGCGGGCGCCCTCTACCGCCTCGACGACGACGGACTCGTCACCCTGCTCGACTCCGTCACCATCTCGAACGGCCTGGGCTGGAGCCCCGACGGCAGTCGCCTCTACTACGCGGACAGCCTGACCGGCCGCGTCGACGTCTTCGCCTACGACCCGGAGAGCGGCGCCCTGAGCGACCGGCGCCCCTTCGCCGTCCTCGACCGGGGCGTCCCCGACGGACTCACCGTCGACAGCGCGGGACGCGTCTGGGTCGCGGTGTGGGGAGGCGGCGAAGTCCTCGCCTTCACGGAAGACGGCACCCTCCACGCGCGCGTGGAGGTGCCCGCCTCGCACGTGACGAGCTGCGCCTTCGCCGGTCCGGCCCTCGACGTCCTCGTCATCACCACGGCGACCGAGGGCCTCGACGAGGAACGACTGCGCGCCGAGCCCGACGCCGGCCGCCTCTTCGCCTGCCGCCCCGGCACCACGGGCCTGCCCACGAACCTGTACGCCGACCGCTGACCCGGTACGCCGCCCCCGGCGGAACGCGCCCCGACCCGCAAGGAAGCACCGCACCATGACCACCCCACACCACGACGCCACCCCCGGCGCCGCCCACGCAGGGCTGCGCGCCGCGCTGGCCGCCGCCCCCGTCGTCGCGATCCTCCGCTCCACCTCCGCCACCCGCTTCGCCGAGGTCACCGACACGCTCCGGGCCTCCGGCGTCCGGGCCGCCGAGTTCACCCTCACCACACCCGGAGTCCTCGACGCGCTCCGCGAGTACGCCGCCGACGCCCCGCCCGGGCTCGCACTCGGCGCGGGCACGGTGACCACGCCCGCCGAGGCCCAGGCCGCCGTCGAGGCCGGAGCCACCTACCTCATCACCCCGACCACCTCCACCGAGGTCATCGCCGAAGCCGTCCGCCTGGACGTCCCCGTGCTCCCCGGCGCGTACACCCCCACCGAGATCCTCACCGCCTGGCGGGCCGGCGCCACGATGGTGAAGCTCTTCCCCGCCGCGACCGGCGGACCGGAGTACCTCCGCGCCGTACGCGCCCCGCTGCCCGACATCCCCCTCGTCCCGACCGGCGGCATCGGAGCCGCCGACGCCCCCGCCTACCTCGCCGCCGGCGCCGCCGCCCTGGGCGTGGGCGGCCCCCTCGTCGGGGACGCCTGCGAGGGCGGCTCCCTGGCGGCCCTCGCCGAGCGCGCGGCCGCCTTCCTCGACGGGATACGCCGATGACACCACCGGGGCCCGAACTCGTCACCCTCGGCGAGGTCATGGCGGTCGCCGCCGCCACCTCACCCGGGCCGCTCGCCACCGGAGCGCCCCTGCGCCTCGGCTGGGCGGGCGCCGAGGCGACCGTCGCCATCGGCGTCAGCCGCCTCGGCCACAGCTCCGCCTGGACCGGCCGTGTCGGGGAGGACGCGGCGGGCGCGATGGTCCTCGCCGGACTCCGCGCCGAAGGCGTCGACGTCTCCGGCGCCCGTACGGACCCGGCGGCACCCACCGGCCTGATGCTCCGCGAACGGCGCACCGCCGACCGGCTCCGCGTCACCTACTACCGCGCCGGACTCGCCGGCTCCCGGCTCGCCCCCGAGGACCTGGACGAGGCCCGGATCTCCGGCGCCCGGATCCTCCATGTCACCGGCATCACCCCGGCGTTGAGCCCCACCGCCCGTGCCGCCGTCGAGCACGCCGTCGCGCTCGCCCGCGCCGCCGGCGTCACCGTCTCCTTCGACGTCAACCACCGCGAACTCCTCTGGAGCCGCGCCGAGGCCGCCGACGCCCTCGCCCGCCTCCTCCCGCACGCCGACATCGTCTTCGCCGGCCCCGAG
This sequence comes from Streptomyces sp. NBC_01255, assembly GCF_036226445.1. Classification (NCBI taxonomy): domain Bacteria; kingdom Bacillati; phylum Actinomycetota; class Actinomycetes; order Kitasatosporales; family Streptomycetaceae; genus Streptomyces; species Streptomyces sp. NBC_01255. The sequence goes on along the minus strand of NZ_CP108474.1, from coordinate 1,120,760 downwards.
GAGGCCTCCCTCTTCGTGCCCGAGGTCCCCGAGGACGAGCCGGAGCGGATGGCCCGCGCCCTCACCCGGCTCGGCCCGTCACAGGCCGTGCTCAAGCTCGGCGCCGCCGGGGCCCTCGCCGTCGTCGACGACGAGCTCCACGTCCGACAGGCCGTACCCGTCACCGCGGTCGACCCCGTCGGCGCGGGCGACGCCTTCGTCTCCGGCTACCTCGCCGCCGTCCTCGACGACGCCCCGGCCGCGGAACGCCTCCGACTCGCCGCGCTCTGCGGCGCCTTCGCCGTCTCCGTCCCCGGCGACTGGGAGGGCCTCCCGCGCCGCGCCGAACTCGGTCTGCTCGACGCGCAGGACATCAGCCGCTGAGCGCGCCCGAGTCCGCTCCGTACCCCGTCCCCGTACCGCCACAGCACAGGAACCCACCACTATGAACCGTTTCTCCGGACGGACCGCCGTCGTCACCGGCGCGGCCTCGGGCATCGGCGCCGCGAGCGCCGCCCGACTCGCCGCCGAGGGCGCCTCGGTCCTCGTCTCCGACATCGCCGACGAGGCGGGCGAGGCCGTCGCCGCGGCGATCCGCGCCGCCGGCGGCCGAGCCGCCTACGTACGCTGCGACGTCTCCTCCGAGGAGGACTGGACGGCGCTGCGCGAGGAGGCCCACGCCCGCTTCGGGCCGGTGGGCATCCTCCACAGCAACGCCTTCACCCACACCACGGCCGCCGCCCACGAACTCCCCGTCGCCGTCTGGGACCGGGAGATGGCGGTCAACCTGCGGGCCCTCTACCTCGCCACCCGCACCTTCCTCGACGACCTGCGCGCCGAGGGCGGCAGCATCGTCGCCACCTCCAGCGTCCACGCCGACTTCGGCCTGCCCGGCTACCCCGCCTACGCCGCCGCGAAGGGCGGAATGTGCGCCCTGGTACGCCAGTTCGCCGTCGAGTACGGCCCGGACGTGCGCTTCAACTCCGTCCTGCCCGGGCCGATCCTCACCGACGTGTGGAACGACGTCGACGAGGAAGGACGGCGGATCTCCGCCGACGCCACCGCGCTCGCCCGGCTCGGCCGACCCGAGGAGGTGGCGTCCGCCGTCGCCTTCCTCGCCTCCGCCGACGCCTCCTACATCACCGGAACGAACCTGGTCGTCGACGGCGGCTGGACCGTGAAGAAGGACTCCAAGTGAAGATCACCTCCCTGCGTACGTACCTCGTCGCCCCGCGCTGGTGCTTCCTGCGCGTCGAGACAGACGAGGGCATCACGGGCTGGGGCGAGCCCGTCGTCGAGGGCCGCGCGCACACCGTCGCCGCCGCCGTCGAGGAGCTCTCCGACTACCTGATCGGCCAGGACCCGATGAAGATCGAGGATCACTGGCAGGTCCTCACCAAGGGCGGCTTCTACCGCGGCGGCCCGGTCCTCTCCAGCGCCGTCGCCGGCATCGACCAGGCCCTCTGGGACATCACGGGCAAGGCCCTCGGCGTCCCCGTGTGGCAGCTCCTCGGCGGCAACGTCCGCGACCGCGCCCGGGTCTACAGCTGGATCGGCGGCGACCGGCCCGACGAGGTCGCCTCGGAGGCGCTGGCACGGAAGAACGAGGGCTTCACCGCGATCAAGATGAACGCCTCGGCGCAGCTGCGGCTCATCGACACCCCGGCGGCCGTCCACGGCATCGTCGACCGGGTCGCCTCCATCCGCGAGGCCGTCGGCGACGACTTCGACATCGCGATCGACTTCCACGGCCGCCTCACCGCGCCGATGGCCCGCCGGGTCCTGCCGCTCCTGGAGCCGTACCTGCCCTTCTTCGTGGAGGAGCCGGTCGTCCCGGAGATGAGCGACCACATCGGCGACATCGTGCGGTCCACCTCCATCCCCATCGCGACGGGCGAACGCCTTTACTCCCGCTGGGACTTCAAGAAGGTTCTCGACCAGGGCATCGCGGTCGCGCAGCCGGACCTCTCGCACGCGGGCGGCATCTCGGAGGTGCGCAGGATCGCCGCGATGGCGGAGGCGTACGACGTCTCCCTCGCCCCGCACTGCCCGCTGGGGCCGATCGCGCTCGCCTCCTGCCTCCAGGTCGGCTTCGCCGCGCCGAACCTGCTGATCCAGGAGCAGAGCCTCGGCATCCACTACAACACCGGCTCCGACCTGCTCGACTACCTCGTGGACCCGACGGTCTTCCGGTACGAGGACGGGCACGTGGCCCTGCCGACCGGGCCGGGGCTCGGCATCGAGGTCGACGAGAAGGCGGTCGAGCGGGCCGCCGAGGTCGGCCACCGCTGGCGGAACCCTGCATGGCGACGGGACGACGGCTCGCTCGCCGAGTGGTAGGAGAGCGGCATGCGGAAGGGGCGGGCTCGTGAACGAGCCCGCCCCTTCGTCTGGTTGTCCGTCAGCGGTGCGCGAACCAGCTCGCCGCCGGGAGCAGCTTGCTGTCGTAGTCGAACAGGGCCTGGTTCTCCCAGCCGTTGCCGGAGGCGGAGTCGGTCGGGTCCCAGCCGTTGCCGGTGACGGCGGTCCAGGCCGGCTCCCAGTAGACGACCCCGAGACCCCGGCCGTTCGGCACGGCCTCGACGACGTTCATGACGTCCCGCAGCCAGGCCGACTGGCCGGCGCTGCTCGCCGGGTAACCGGAGACCAGCTCGCTCGACAGGTCGATGATGTTCTCGTGGCCGTCCTCGCTGTCGAGGCGGAACGGGTAGGCGGTCTCCGCGACCATGACCTTCTTGCCGTAACGGGCGGAGATGTCGTCCAGGTTGGCCTGGAGCGCGGAGAGAGCGCCGTGCCAGTAGCCGTAGAAGGAGAAGGCGATGACGTCGTAACTCACGCCCTGCGCGGTCGCGTTGTCGAACCACGTCCGGTAGAGGGCGTTGTCGCCGCCGTTCGCGAGGTGCAGCGCGATCTGCGTGCTCGACGACACCGCCTTGGCCGCCGAGATACCGGACTTGAGCAGCCCGCCGAGCTGCGACCAGTTGGACGTCGAGCCCTCGGGCCAGAGCATGCCGGTGTTGATCTCGTTGCCGATCTGCACCATGTCGGCCGTGGTGCCCTGCGCCTTGAGGGCGTTGAGGACGTCGAACGTGTGGTTGTAGACGTCCGTGGTCAGCTGGGAGTACGAGTGGCCGGCCCAGGCCGCGGGCTTGCTCTGGGCGCCCGGGTCGGCCCAGCTGTCCGAGTAGTGGAAGTCGACGAGGAGCTTCATGCCCTGCGCCTTGATCCTCTGGGCGGTGGCGAGGACACGCGCCTTGTTGTTGTAGCCGTCCGCCGGGTTCACCCACACCTTGAGGCGGCCGTAGTTGGCGCCCGCGTTCTTCAGGATCGCGACCGGGTCACCGGTGACGCCGGCGGCGGTGCGGTAGGTCCCGCCGAGGTCCTCGCTCTTCTTGAGGGCCGACAGGTCGACGCCCTTGACCGCGAGACCGGTCGTGCCGGAGGTGAAGGTCAGGTCGTCGACGTTGAGCCAGTTCCCGGCGTTGGCATCGGAGTTGACGCTGACGGTGCAGGCGCCGCCGGTGACGGTGACGGAGGTGACGAGCCGTATCCAGGCGCCGTTGGACGTCACCGGCAGGTCGGTGCGCTGCTCGGCGGAGCCGCAGTTGCGCAGGGCCAGGTAGGCGGCGTTCTGCCCGCCGCCGGAGCGGACCCACGCGCTGAGCGTGTACGTGCCGTCGGCGAGCCCGGAGAGGTACTGGTACGTCTCGACCTTGTACGCGGACGCCGACCAGTGGCTGAGGCGGTAGCTCCCGCCGTGGCCCCCGGCCTCGGCGAACGAGGCGGCGTTCTGGCCGGCGGCCGAGTAGGTGGACCAGCCGGCGGGCGTGGCGGTCCCGGTGGCATCGCTCTCGAACCCGGCGTTCGTGAGGCTGGCGGCCGCCTCCGCCTGCGGGGCGGTGGGCAGCGGAGCCAGGAGCAGGGCGCCCAGAGCCGCCGCGACGGCGGCTGCTCGCAGGCGGAATCGGCTTCGTACGGAGTGCATCGTCGAGTCCCTTCGACGGTGGCCAATGTGAGGTGTGGTGCGGGTGGTTCCTTACGGGTGGTGCGGCTCACCCGGGGGCGGCGCAGCGGGAGCTGCCGCCCCCGGGGAGATCAGGGGTCCGGCCCGGAGGCAGGGGGCCGGAGGGGGAGTGATGCGGTCAGGCGACAGGCGTCAGGCGTCGGACGTCAGGTGTCCAGGCGGACGACCCCGACGGCCCCGGCCGGGACGGTGAACTTCCCGTCGACCGGCGTACCGCCGAGGAGTTCCGTCCCGGAGCCGTCGAGCGGCACCTCGGCGTCCTCGGCGGAGTGGTTGAGGGCGAACAGGTACTGTCCGCCGTCCCCGGCGCGGCGCACGACCTCCACGTCGTGCGGCAGCGCGGCGCGCGCCGGGACTCCGGCGTCCTCGCAGGCGGCGGCCACGATCGCGTCAAGCGAGGCCGCGTCGAGCCGGGTGGAGACGTACCAGGCCGTGCCCCGGCCGAGCCGGTGCCGGGTGACCGCGGGCCCGCCGGCGGCCGGCCCGTCGGCGTACGTCCAGACGGTCTCGGCGCCGCGCGGCCTGACGAACTCCGTCCACACGTCTCCGGTGAGCGAGGCGCCGTCCGGGCCCGCGATCCGTACGCGCTGCTCGTCGAGGAGCGGGGACCACTCCTCGACGGTCAGGCCGAGGACGTCCCGCAGGGCGCCCGGATAGGCGCCGGGGTGCACGGCGTCGTGCTCGTCGACGATCCCGGAGAAGTACGAGACGACGAGCGTGCCGCCGTTCTCGACGTACTCGCGGAGGTTCTGCCCGGCGGCCTCGGTCATGAGGTAGAGCGCGGGCACGACGACCAGCGGGTAGGCGGACAGGTCGGCCTCGGGGTGGGCGAAGTCGACCGTGAGGTGCCGGTCGTACAGGGTCTCGTAGAAGCTGTCGGCGCGCTCGCGGGCGTCGTGGGCCTCGTTCGGCCGCCACTCCAGGTTCTGCGCCCACCAGGAGTGCCAGTCCCAGAGCATGGCGACGTCCGGGACGGTCCGGGTGCCGCGTACCTCCTCCAGGGCCTCCAGGCCTGCCCCCAGGGCGACGACCTCGCGCCAGACGCGGGTGTCGGTGCCGCCGTGCGGGACCATCGCGGAGTGGAACTTCTCGGCACCGCGCCGGGACTGGCGCCACTGGAAGAACATGGCGCCCTCGGAGCCGCGGGCGACGTGGGCGAGGGAGTTGCGGGCCATCTCGCCGGGGCGCTTGGCGGGGTTGCGGGCCTGCCAGTTCACGCCGGACGTGGAGTGTTCGAGGAGCAGCCAGGGTGCGCCGCCCGCCACGGAGCGGGTGAGGTCGGCGGCCATGGCGAGGTTGACGTGGGTGCGGCGGCCGTCGGTCATCAGGTAGTGGTCGTTGGTGACGAGGTCGACCTCGCGGCCCCAGGCCCAGTAGTCGATCGAGTCGCACTGGCTGAGCGCGGTCATGAAGTTGGTGGTGACGGGGATGCCGGGGGCCAGCTCGTGCAGGATGTCCCGTTCCGCCCGGAAGTTCTCGCGGATGGTGGCGTCGGCGAAGCGCCGGTAGTCGAGCTGCTGGGCCGGGTTGCCGACGGTGGGGGTGACGCGGGGCGGGTCGATCTCCTCGTACGAGCCGTAGCGCTGCCCCCAGAAGGCGGTGCCCCAGGCTTCGTTCACGGCCTCCACCGAGCCGTGGGTCTCGTGGAGCCAGCGGCGGAAGTGGGCGGCGCAGTTGTCGCAGTAGCAGGCGCTGACGGGCACGCCGTACTCGTTGTGGACGTGCCAGAGGGCGAGCGAGGGGTGGCTGCCGTAGCGGCGGGCGAGTGCCGTGGTGATCCCGGTGGCGGCCGCGCGGTAGGCGGTCGAACTGTGGCAGATCGCCCCGCGTGAACCGTACGAGTAGCGCACGCCCTCGGCGGTGACGGGCAGTGCGTCGGGATGGGCGCGGTAGAACCAGGCGGGCGGTGCCACGGTGGGCGTGCCCAGGTCGACGCGGATGCCGTGCGCGTGCAGCAGGTCGAGGAGCCGGTCGAGCCAGCCGAAGTCGTACCGGCCGCGCTCGGGTTCCAGCAGGGCCCAGGAGAAGATGCCGACGCTCACCATGGTGACGCCGGCCTCCCGCATCAGCCGGACGTCCTCCTGCCAGACGCTTTCCGGCCATTGCTCGGGGTTGTAGTCCCCGCCGAACGCGAGCCGGTGCAGGCCCTTGGGAGTGGTCTGCGGCATGAGTCTCTCCTGAAACTTCGGAAGATGGAAGCTGTGTTGGATTGGGAACGTGCACACACCCGATCTCGATGTGGCAACGCAACATAACCGCACACGAACAACCATTGACAAGTGTCCGGAACGTTTCTCTACTGTGAACGCTCACAGATGCATGGTCGGCCTCTCCGTCTGCGAGAGAGGCCCCTTTCGGTCAGGGAGAAGTACCCCATGCCCCACATCACGCGCCGCAGCCTCGCCGCCGCCATCGCCGTCCTCCTCGGTGCCACCGCACTCACCGCCTGCGGTTCCTCGGACGCCGACTCCGGCTCCGGCGACGGGGCGGGCGCCGCCTCCGGCCCCGTCTCGCTCACCTACTGGGCCTGGGCGCCCGGTATGGACAAGGTTGCGGCCCTCTGGAACGCCAAGCACCCCGACATCAAGGTCACCGTGCAGAAGCAGGCGTCCGGGGACGACCTCGTCACCAAGATCATCACCGCGGCGAAGGCGCACAAGGCCCCCGACCTGGTCCAGGCCGAGTACCAGGCCCTGCCGACCCTCGTCAGCAACGACGCCCTCGCCGACATCGCCCAGGAAGTCCAGGGCGTCAAGGACAAGTTCGCCCCCGGCATCTGGCAGCAGACCACCTTCGGCGGCGAGGCCGTCTACGCCCTGCCGCAGGACTCCGGGCCGCTGATGTTCTTCTACCGCGAGGACCTGTTCAAGCAGTACGGCCTGACCGTCCCCACCACCTGGGACGAGTTCGCCGAGACCGCCCGCGCCGTCAGGAAGAAGGCGCCGAAGAAGGCCCTGACCACCTTCTCCGCCAACGACTCCGGCCTCTTCGCCGGCCTCTCCCAGCAGGCCGGCGCCAAGTGGTGGACCTTCGAGGGCGACACCTGGAAGGTCGGCATCGACGACGCCGCCACCAAGAAGGTCACCGACTTCTGGGGCGGCCTGGTCGCCGAAGGCGCCATCGACAACCAGCCGATGTACACCCCCGCCTGGAACAAGGCCCTCAACACCGGCGAGCAGCTCGCCTGGGTCAGCGCCGTCTGGGCCCCCGGCACCCTCACCACCGCCGCCCCCGACACCAAGGGCAAGTGGGCCATGGCCCCCCTCCCGCAGTGGAACAAGGGCGACAACGCCACCGGCAGCTGGGGCGGCTCCTCCACCGCCGTCACCACCGACTCGAAGCACAAGGCCGCCGCAGCCCAGTTCGCCACCTGGCTGAACACCGACCCGGAGGCCCTCGCCGCGCTCGTCAAGGAGAGCGGCATCTACCCCGCGGCCACCGCCGCCCAGACCAGCGGAGCCCTCGCCAAGGCCCCCGACTACTTCGCCAACCAGCCCGACTTCTACACCCGCGCCGCCGAGATAGCGAAGACCACCGCCCCGGCCGCCTGGGGCCCCAACGTGAACGTCGCCTACACGTCCTTCAAGGACCAGTTCGGCAAGGCCGCCAAGGCGAAGAGCGGCTTCGCCGAAGCCCTCACCGCGATGCAGGCCGCCACCGTCACGGACCTGGACAAGCAGGGCTTCGAGGTCGCCCAGTGACGCAGCCCCCCAAGGGCGCGCGCCGGTCGTACGGGGTCAAGGCGGCCCCGTACGGCTTCCTCCTCCCCGCCGCCGTCCTCTTCGCCCTCTTCTTCGCCCTGCCCATCGGCTACGCGGTCTGGATCAGCTTCCACAAGGTCGAGATCAAGGGCCTCGGCCTCGGCAAGGGCGCCAAGTCCGAAGTCTGGGCCGGCCTGGAGAACTACACCTCCGCCCTCACCGACTCCGAACTCCTCGCGAGCGCCCTGCGCGTCCTCGGCTACGGCGCCATCGTCGTCCCCGTCATGCTCGGCCTCGCTCTCTTCTTCGCGCTCCTGCTCGACTCCGAGCGCGTCCGGGCCCGCTCCTTCGCCCGGCTCGCGATCTTCCTCCCGTACGCCGTCCCCGGCGTCATCGCGGCCGTCCTCTGGGGCTTCCTCTACCTCCCCGACGTCAGCCCCTTCCACTACCTCCTCGACAAGGCCGGCCTCCCGCAGCCCGACCTCATGGACGGCGGACCCCTCTACCTGGCGATGTCCAACATCGCCGTCTGGGGCGGCACCGGCTTCAACATGATCGTCATCTACACCGCGCTGCGCGCCCTGCCCACCGAGGTGTACGAGGCAGCCAAGCTCGACGGCTGCTCAGAACTCCAGATCGCGCTCCGCATCAAGATCCCGATGGTCGTGCCCTCGCTGGTGCTCACCTTCTTCTTCTCGATCATCGCGACCCTCCAGGTCTTCAACGAGCCCATGACGCTCAAGCCGCTCACCAACGGCATCCCGTCCACCTGGAGCCCGCTCATGAAGGTCTACAGCGACGCCTTCACCGGCGGGAACATTTACGCCGCCTCGGCCACCGCCGTCGTGCTCGCCCTCGCCACCTTCGCGCTCTCCTTCGCCCTCCTCAGGATCTCCAACCGCCGCACCACACAAGGAGCAGGCCGATGACCGGGCTCGCCTCCCCGACGCTCCGCAAGGCGGCCCCCACCGCCGGCACCACCCCCGGCACCTCCCAGGGCCCGCCCGCCCCGCGCCCCCGCCGCACCGCCCTGCTGCCCACCGCCGCCCTCGTCCTCGGCGCGCTCTACTGCCTGCTGCCCGTGGCGTGGGTCCTCGTCGCCGCCACCAAGGCCGACGACGAACTCTTCTCCACCTTCACCCTCCTGCCCGGCAGCGGCCTCGGCGACAACATCGGCGAGCTCACCCGCTACCGCGACGGCATCTACTGGCGCTGGATGGCCAACTCCGTGCTGTACGCGGGCCTCGGCGGCATCCTGTCCACCATCGTCTCCGCGTTCGCCGGCTACGCCCTCGCCGTCTACCGCTTCCGCGGCCGCGAGGCGTTCTTCAACATCATGCTGGCGGGCGTCCTCATGCCCCCCGTCATCCTCGCCATCCCGCAGTACCTGCTGATGGCCGAGGCCGACCTCACGGACACGTACGCCTCCGTCCTGCTGCCGCTGGTCCTCTCCCCGTACGGCGTCTACCTCGGCCGCATCTACGCCGAGGCCGCCGTCCCCATGGAGCTGGTCGAGGCGGCCCGCGTGGACGGCGCCGGCGAATGGCGGATCTTCCTCAGGATCGCCGTCCCCATGATGGCCCCGGGCCTGGTGACGATCTTCCTCTTCCAGTTCGTCGCCATCTGGAACAACTTCCTGCTGCCGTTCATCATGCTCGGCGACGACGAGAAGTTCCCCATGACCGTCGGCCTGTTCACCCTCCTCAAGCAGGGCGCGAGCCAGCCCGCCCTCTACACCCTGGTCATCACCGGCGCCCTGCTCGCGATCGTCCCGCTCATCGCCCTCTTCCTCCTCATCCAGCGCTTCTGGAGCCTCGATCTGCTCTCCGGCGCCGTAAAGTCCTGAACCACAGGGGATCGAGGGGAAACACACAGCATGAGCACAGCAGCGGCAAGGCGCCGCCCGGCGACCATCCACGACGTGGCCCGCGAGGCCGGGGTCTCGCGCGGCACCGTCTCCCGCGTCCTCAACGGCGGCCACTACGTCAGCCCGTCGGCGAAGGCCGCCGTCGACGCCGCGATCCGCAGAACGGGATACGTCGTCAACCGGCACGCCCGCTCGCTGATCACCGGCAAGTCCGACTCGGTCGCCTTCCTCCTGACCGAGCCGCAGGAGCGCTTCTTCGAGGACCCCAACTTCAACGTCCTGCTGCGCGCCTGCACCCAGGCCCTCGCCGCCCAGGACATCCCGCTCCTCCTGATGATCGCGGGCACCGAGGACGAACGCCGCCGCAACCTCCGCTACATCGAGGCCGGCCACGTCGACGGCGTCCTCCTCGTCTCCAGCCACTCCGGCGACCCCGTCGTGGACCGGCTGCACGAGGCCGGCGTGCCCGTCGTCGCCTGCGGCAAGCCGCTCGGCCAGACCGCCAGGATCGGCTACGTCGCCGCCGACGACCGCGACGGCGCCCGCGACATGGTCCGCCACCTGTACGCGTCGGGGCGCCGCCGCATCGCCACCGTCAGCGGCCCGCTCGACACCCCGGGCGGCGTCGAGCGCCTCGCCGGCTACCGCGAGACGCTCGCCGAGGTCGGACTCCCCGTCGACGAGACCCTCGTCGCCACCGGCGACTACAGCCGGGCGAGCGGCGAGGACGCGGCCGTCGCCCTCCTGGAGCGGGCCCCCGACATCGACGCGGTCTTCGTCGCCTCCGACCTGATGGCACAGGGCGTCCTCGACGCCCTGGCCCGCGCGGGCCGGCGGGTCCCCGAGGACATCGCGGTGGGCGGCTTCGACGACTCCCCGGCGGCCCTCTCCAGCCGCCCCTCGCTCACCACGATCCGTCAGCCGTGGGACCGGATCAGCACCGAGATGGTGCGGACGCTCCTGGCCCGGATAGCGGGCGAGGACCCGGCGACGGTCATCCTGCCCACGGAGCTCGTCCGCAGGGAATCGGCGTAGCGGGACCCTGTCGAGAAGCGGTCGGTCCCTGACGGGGGACCGACCGCTCCTCCGTCATGTCAGGCCGCCGGCCACCAGGATCACTTCCAGGGTCCGGGGGCCGTGGACGCCCTCGACCCGGTCGAGTTCGATGTCGCTCGTCGCGGACGGCCCGGAGATCCAGGTGAGCGGAAGCGTCGGGTCGAGCCGGGGGAGCGCCAGGGGGACCGAGGCCACCACCTGCTCCGGCGCCCGGACCACGCAGACGTGCAGATCGGGGACGAGGGTCAGGGCGCGCCGGCCCTGACCCGGACCGCCGTCGAGGACGATCGTGCCGGTCTCCGCGATCGCCAGGGCGCAGCCCGTCACCACGGCGTCGACGCCGTCGAGCTCGTACGGGGTCAGTCTCGGCTCGTCGGGCCGCCGGACGGCGTCGGTGGCGGCGAGCCAGCCGGCGGGCAGCCCGGGCGGGACGGCGACAGTCCGGGCGCCGCGCTCCGCGAGCCTCCGGGCGACCAGCGCGGGAAGCCCGTCCGGCGTGGTCCGGTGGACGTGGGCGCGGTAGTCGGCGAGGTTCTCGTGGAGCAGGTCGAGGACGCCCGCCGGGTCGTCCGCGGTGTGGCTCGTCCGGTAGTCGCGGGCGACGGCGGGCGCCTCGGGCGCGTCGGCGACGGCGGCGCGGACCCGGGCGAGGATCCGGTCACGGCTTGAGGGCTGAGGCGTCACGTGCGGTTCTTCTTCCACCAGTCGCGGAACGGTTCGGCGGGCAGTTCGGGCAGGTCCCGGTGGTCGGACCACTGGCGGGCGCCGGGGCCAGGGAGGCGCTTCGGGTGGAGCTTCCGGGTCGCGGACGCCAGCCGCTCCCCGGCGGCGAGCGCGCTCGGGTGGTCGAGGACCCAGCCGGCGGCCTTCATCGCGGCCTTCTCCAGGCGGTGGCCTTTCCCGCCTTCTCCGGCGACCCGCTCGCGCAGGTGGACGAGGACCTCGGGGATGTCGATGGCGACCGGGCACACGTCGTAGCAGGCGCCGCAGAGTGAGGAGGCGTACGGCAGCGACGCGTCGATGTCGCTTGTCGTGCCCCGGAGTTGGGGGGTGAGGATGGCGCCGATCGGCCCGGGGTAGACCGAGCCGTACGCGTGCCCGCCGGCCCGCTCGTACACGGGGCAGACGTTGAGGCAGGCCGAGCAGCGGATGCAGCGCAGCGCCTGGCGCCCGACCTCGTCGGCGAGGGCGTCGGTGCGGCCGTTGTCGAGGAGCACCAGGTGGAAGGTCCGGGGCCCGTCGTCGTCCGTCGTGCCGGTCCACATGCTCGTGTACGGGTTCATGCGCTCGGCCGTCGACGAGCGGGGCAGCGTCTGGAGGAACACCTCCAGGTCCCGCCAGGTCGGCACCACCTTCTCGATCCCGACGACGGAGATGAGGGTCTCGGGCAGGGTCAGGCACATGCGGCCGTTGCCCTCCGACTCGACGACGACCAGGGTGCCGGTCTCGGCGACCATGAAGTTCGCCCCCGAGATCCCCACCTTGGCCCGCAGGAACTTCTCCCGCAGGTGCAGCCGGGCCGCCTCCGCGAGCTCGGCCGGGGTGTCGCTCAGGCCCTCCGGAGCCGGGCGGCCCCAACTTCCCATCTTCTCCCTGAAGATGTCGCGGATCTCGCCCCGGTTGCGGTGGATGGCCGGGACCAGGATGTGCGAGGGGCGGTCCTCGCCGAGCTGCACGATGAGCTCCGCGAGATCCGTCTCGTAGGCGGCGATGCCCTCGGCCTCCAGGTGCTCGTTGAGCCCGATCTCCTGGGTGGCCATCGACTTGACCTTGACGACCTCCGTCTCGCCCGTGGCCTTCACCAGGTCGGTGACGATCCGGTTCGCCTCCGCGGCGTCCGCGGCCCAGTGCACGGTGCCGCCCGCGCGCGTCACCGCTTCCTCCAACCGGACCAGATACGTGCCCAGATGGCGGAGCGTGTCGTCCTTGATGCGCTTCCCGGCCTCCCGCAGCGCGGCCCAGTCGTCGAGCTCGGCCACCGCCCGCGCCCGCTTGTCCCGGATCGTGTGCGTCGCGTGCCGCAGGTTCGCCCGAAGCGTGGCGTCGCCGACCGCCTCGTGCGCCGCCTTGGGGAAGGACGGCATTCCGACAAAGGTTCCACTCACTGCCAGGGCTCCTCTTCCGTACTCGCCAGGATCTCCGCCAAGTGCAGGGCCCGCAGCGGGTCTTCGCGCCGTCTCAGCATGCCGCCCAGGTGCAGCAGGCAGGAGTTGTCCGCGCCGCACAGCACCCCGGCACCCGTGGAAAGCGCGTTCGTGATCTTGTCGGCGCCCATGGCGGCCGACACGTCCGGGTTCTTCACCGCGAAGGTCCCGCCGAAGCCGCAGCACTCCTCCGCCCCCGGCAGCTCCACGAGCTCCAGACCCTTCACCGCCTCCAGGAGCCGCCGGGGGCGCTCCCCGAGCCCGAGCAGCCGGAGCCCGTGACAGGACGGGTGGTACGTCACCTTGTACGGGAAGTACGCGCCCACGTCCGTCACGCCCAGCACGTCCACCAGGAACTCCGTCAGCTCGTACACGCGCGGGCCCAGGCTCGCCGCCTCCGCGCCGAACGACGGATAGTGCCGGCGCACCATGGCCGCGCACGAACCCGACGGGACGACGACGTGCTCGTACCCCTCGAAGGCCCGGACCGTGCGCCGGACCAGCGGCCGGGTCTCCTCGCGGTAGCCGGTGTTGAACTGCGGCTGCCCGCAGCACGTCTGCGCGGCGGGGAAGTCGACCTCCACGCCCAGCCGTTCGAGGAGCCGGACCGTCGCCACGCCCGTCGCCGGGAAGACGGCGTCGTTGACGCAGGTGACGAAGAGGGCGACGCGCATCACGGGTTCCTCGGGGACGGTTCGATTCGGGCGGCGGCCGCGTCCCAGGCGGCGCGGCCGGCGGGGTCCTTCCGCGGTACGTAGTGTCGCAGGGGCTGTGTCCGCGCGACGAGCCGACGCGTCGAGGGCAGGTCGCCGGCGAGCCCGGCGGCCCGCGCCTGCACGAGGACGTTGCCGAGGGCCGTGGCCTCGACGGGTCCGGCGACCACGGGAAGGCCGGTGGCGTCCGCCGTCCACTGGCACAGCAGCTCGTTGCGGGCCCCGCCGCCCACGAGATGGACCCGCGTGACGTCCCGGCCGGCCAGCTCGGCGGCCTGCCGCAGCGTCCGCCGGTGGGCGAGGGCCAGGCTTTCCAGGACGCAGCGGACCACCTCGCCGGGGCTTTCGGGCGCGCGCTGCCCGGTCCTGCGGCAGTGGGCCCGTATCCGCTCCGGCAGGTCGCCCGGAGCCAGGAACTCCGGCGCGTCCGGGTCGACGAGCGCCGCGAACGGCTCCGCCCGCGCCGCCTGCGCGAGCAACTCCGACAGCTCCGGCGGTTCGGCGGCCGGACCGTGCCCCGCCCACGTCCGGCGGCACTCCTCCAGGAGCCACAGGCCCATGATGTTGCGCAGGAAACGGACGGTGCCGTCGACCCCGCGCTCGTTGGTGAAGTTGGCCGCCCGGGCCTCCTCGGTCAGCACCGGGGCGTCCAGCTCCAGGCCGGCCAGGGACCAGGTGCCGCACGACAGGTAGGCGAAGTCCGGGCCGGTGGCCGGGACGGCGACGACGGCCGACGCGGTGTCGTGGGAGGCGACCGTCGTCACCGGAGTGCGAGGGGTGAGACCGGTGAACTCGCATACGTACGGGAGGAGTTCGCCCGCAGGGTCGCCGGGCGCGCGGAGGGGCGGCAGGAGGGCGGGGTCCACTCCGAGCCCGCCGAGCAGCTCCTTCGACCAGGTGCCCGCGCGGGCGTCGAAGAGGCCCGTGGTGGAGGCGTTGGTCTCCTCGGCCCCGACCGTCCCCGTCAGCCAGTGGATCACCAGGTCCGGCATGAGCAACAGCGTGCGTGCCGCGTTCAGTTGGGCGGTGCCGACGGCTGAAGCGAGCTGGAAGACGGTGTTGAAGGGCAGGTGCTGGAGGCCCGTGATCCGGAAGAGCTCCGCCTGGCCGACCCGCGCCCACACGCCCTCGGCGGCGCCGTCCGTACGCGGGTCGCGATAGTGGAACGGAGCACCCAGGAGGACGCCGTCGGCGTCGAGGAGGCCGTAGTCCACGCCCCAGGTGTCGACGCCGACGGAGGCGACCCCGCCGGAGCGGGCGGCCACGCGCAGCCCCTCCAGGACGCCCTGGAAGAGCGCGAGGACGTTCCAGCGGAGCCCGTCCGGCAGGCGGATCGGGGCGTTGGGGAACCGGTGGGCCTCGGCGAGGGCGAGGTGGTCGGGGCCGACGCGGCCGAGCATCACCCGTCCGCTGGTGGCCCCGAGATCCACCGCCGCGAAGACATCCCGCGGCGCGCCCGCCGGCCTCCGGGTCATCGGCCCGCTCACCGGAGGAACGCGGCGGCCACGCCCGCGTCCACCGGGACATGGAGCCCGGTGGTGTGGCTGAGGTCGCCGCCGGTGAGCGCGAAGACCGCGTTGGCGACGTGTTCGGGCAGGACCTCCCGCTTCAGGAGGGTCCGCTGGGCGTAGAAGGCGCCCAGCTCCTCCTCCGCGATGCCGTACGTGGCGGCCCGCTGAGCACCCCAGCCGCCGGCGAAGATGCCCGATCCGCGCACCACGCCGTCCGGGTTGACGCCGTTGACCCGAATCCCGTGCTCGCCCAACTCCGCTGCGAGCAACCGCACTTGATGCGCCTGATCGGCCTTCGTCGCGGAATAGGCGATGTTGTTCGGCCCGGCGAAGACCGCGTTCTTGGAGGCGATGTAGACGATGTCGCCGCCCAGCCCCTGGGCCGTCATCACCCGCGCGGCCTCCCGCGACACGAGGAACGAACCCCGCGCCATGACGGCGTGCTGGACGTCCCAGTCCTGCGCCGTCGTGTCCAGGAGCGGCTTGGAGATGGAGAGGCCCGCGTTGTTGACGACCAGGTCGACCCCGCCGAACGCGAGCAGCGCCGACCGGAACGCGGCGCCGATCCGCTCCTCCGACGTGACGTCCACGGCGACGGCCATGGCCTTGTCCGGGCCGCCCAACTCCTCCGCGACCGCTGCCGCGTTCGCCGCGTCGAGGTCGGCGACCACCACACAGGCGCCCTCGGCGACCAGCCGGTGCGCGATGGCCCGGCCGATGCCGCTGCCCGCGCCCGTCACGAGCGCCACCCGGGTCGCGAGCGGCCTCGGCTTCGGCATCCGCCGCAGCTTGGCCTCCTCCAACTCCCAGTACTCGATGCGGAACTTCTCCGCCTCCTCGATCGGCGCGTACGAGGAGACCGCCTCGGCCCCGCGCATCACGTTGATCGCGTTGACGTAGAATTCGCCCGCCACCCGCGCCGTCTGCTTGTCGCGGCCGAAGGAGAACATGCCCACGCCGGGGACGAGGACGATCGCCGGGTCCGCGCCCCGCATGGCGGGGGAGTCGGCGGTGGCGTGCCGCGCGTAGTACGCCGCGTACTCCTCGCGGTACTCGGCGTGCAGCTCCCGCAGCCGGGCGACCGCCCGGTCGAGGGGTGCGTCGGCGGGCAGGTCGAGGACGAGCGGCCGGACCTTCGTCCGCAGGAAGTGGTCGGGGCAGGACGTGCCGAGGGCGGCGAGCCGCGGATGTTCGGAGCGGGCGAGGAAGTCGAGCACCGCGTCGGAGTCCGTGAAGTGGCCGACCTGCGGCAGGTCCCGGGAGGCGAGCCCCCGGACGTACGGGGCGAGTGCGGCGGCCCGCTCCCGCCGCGCCGCCTCGGGCAGCGGCGCGCAGCCGTCGACGACCGGCCCGAAGGGCTCCGGGCGGCCCCGCTCGACGAGGAAGGCCTCGGCGGTCCTGATGATGTGCAGCGCGTTCCGCTCGCACTCCTCCGAGGTGTCGCCCCAGGCCGTGATGCCGTGGCCGCCGAGGACGCAGCCGACGGCCTGCGGGTGGGCGGCCCGCACGGCGGCGATGTCGAGACCCAGCTGGAAGCCGGGGCGCCGCCACGGCACCCACACCACCGTGTCGCCGAAGCAGTCGGCGGTCAGCTTCTCCCCGTCGGCGGCGCAGGCGAGCGCGATTCCCGCGTCCGGGTGGAGGTGGTCGACGTGGGCCGCGGGCACGAGGCCGTGCATGGCGGTGTCGATGGACGGGGCTGCGCCCCCCTTCCCGTACAGGCAGTGGTCGAAGGCGGCGACCATCTCGTCCTCGCGCTCGACGCCCGGGTAGACGTCGACGAGCGCGCGCAGCCGGTCGAGGCGCAGCACCGCGAGCCCGTCCTCGGTGAGCGTGCCCAGGTCGCCACCGGAGCCCTTGACCCACATGAGCTCGGTGGGGCCGCCGGTGACGGGGTCGGTGACGAAGCCCTTCGCGGAGGTGTTGCCGCCGGCGTAGTTGGTGGTGCGGGGATCGGAGCCGAGCCGGTGAGAACGTTCTACGAGGGAGGTGACGACGGGGTGCGGGGCGGAGGTCATGGGGTTCTTCCTTCAGGCCTTCGGGCGGGTGCGAACGGAGATCGAGAACGAGTGGTCACGCGCCCCAGCCGGCCTGGTCCCCGCCGACGCGCTCGGCGGCGATCCGCTCCTGCCGCCCGGAGCGGAGGTAGGCGGCTACAGGGTCCGGGGCGAGGCCCCGCTCCTCGCGCAGCGCGCGCAGCAGAGGCCGTACGTCGGTGTCGTAGGCGTCCATCAGGACGGCGTTCGCGGCGAGCACGTCCCCGTCGCGCTGGGCGGCGGCGAGGGCGGCGCCGTCGACGAGCAGCGCCTTGGCGGTGGCCTCCTGGACGTTGGCCACCGAGCGGATCACCGCGGGCACCTTCGCTTCGATGTTGTGGCACTGGTCGAGCATGAAGGCGACGTTCGCGGTGGGCTCCAGACCGCCGTTGCGGACGACCTCGTGCATGATCCGGAAGAGCTGGAAGGGGTCGGCGGCGCCGGCCATCAGGTCGTCGTCCGCGTAGAAGCGGGAGTTGAAGTCGAAGCCGCCGAGCCTCCGCTCCCGCAGCAGCAGGGCGACGATGAACTCGATGTTGGTGCCCGGCGCGTGGTGGCCGGTGTCCACGACCACCTGGGCCCTGGGGCCCAGCTTGAGGCAGTGCGCGTACGCGGTGCCCCAGTCCGGCACGTCGGTCGTGTAGAAGGCCGGCTCGAAGAACTTGTACTCCAGGAGCATCCGCTGCCCCTCGCCGAGCCGCTCGTACACCTCCGCGAGGGACTCCGCGAGCCGCTCCTGCCGGGCGGTGACGTCGTCCTGCCCGGGGTAGTTCGTGCCGTCCGCGAACCACAGCTTCAGATCGGCCGAGCCCGTCGCGTCCATGATGTCGACGCAGTCGAGCAGGTGGTCCACGGCCCGGCGGCGCACGGCGGCGTCCGGGTGGCAGACACTGCCGAGCTTGTACGTGTCGTCCTGGAAGGTGTTGGAGTTGATCGCGCCCAGTTCGAGCCCGCGCTCCTTCGCGTACGAGGCGAGCGCCGCGTAGTCGTCGACCCGGTCCCACGGGATGTGGAGCGACACCTTGGGGGCGACACCCGTGAAGGCGTGGACCTGAGCCGCGTCGTCGAGCTTCTCGTACGGGGTCCGGGGCACACCCGGCTGCGCGAAGACCTTGAAGCGCGTCCCGGAGTTTCCGTAGCCCCAGGAGGGCGTTTCGATCCGCTGGGCGGCGAGTGCGGCCTTCACGGCAGCGATGTCGGGCATGTCCACCTCGGAGCCTTGAAATGAATCGATTCAGTACGTGGGGGAAGCTAGCCAGCGCACCAGGTGTCGTCAAGACTCTTGACCAAGGGAGCGTCCGCGTCCTAACGTCCCGACCCACGGAAATGAAACATTTCACTCAAGCAGGCAGGCAGCCGAGCAGTCACGGAGGAGCGGATGGCGAACGCGCAGCGGGTCTGCTTCCTGCTGAAGGTCCGGGCCGAGCGGGTGGACGAGTACCGCGCGCGCCACGCACGCGTCTGGGCCGACATGCTCACGGCGCTCTCGGCGGCCGGCTGGCACAACTACTCGCTCTTCCTGCGTGAGGACGGGCTGCTCGTCGGCTACCTGGAGACCCCGGACTTCGACCGGGCGCGCGCCGCGATGGAGGAGGCGGAGGTCAACGCCCGATGGCAGGCCGAGATGGCGGAGTTCTTCGAGGAGCTCGACGGGCAGGCGCCCGACGCCGCGATGCGCCCGCTGACCGAGGTCTTCCACCTCGCGTGAGGGGCGGATCCGGGCGGCCGCATAGGATGAAACGCGGGATGAGAAGCGGGGCGGAAGCCCACCCGGACCGGGTGGCGGCAGGGGCAGGACGGACCAGGTGGGACGGATGACGGACACCGCGCGGACGGCCGGGAACGCCGGCATCAACGTCGGCATCAACACCGGCATCAACACCGGCATCAACGTCGGCATCAAGGACGTGGCACGCGAGGCGGGCGTCTCCGTCGGCACCGTCTCCAACGTGATCAACCAACCCGACCGGGTGTCGCCCGCGACGCTCCAGCACGTCCGGCGCGTCATCGCACGCCTCGGCTACGTCCGCAGCGAGTCCGCCCGCCAGCTGCGCGCGGGCCGCAGCAGGATCATGGCCCTGCTCGTCCTCGACATGGGCAACCCCTTCTTCGTCGACATCGCCCGCGGCGCCGAGCGCACCGCCCGGGCCGCCGGCCTGGTCGTCATGGTCTGCAACAGCGACCAGAACCCCGGCGACGAGGCCGACTACCTCTCCCTCTTCGCCGAGCAGCGCGTCCGCGGCGTCCTCGTCACCCCCGCCGACCCCAGCGGGGCGAACCTGCGGGAGTTCCGCCGCCACGGCATCCCGTCCGTGCTCGTCGACCGCGTCGCGGGCGAGGGCGACGGCGCGGACGCCGGCTGCTCGGTCTCCGTAGACGACGTCGCCGGCGGCTCCCTCGCGATCCGCCACCTCGCGGCGGCGGGACACCGCTCCTTCGCCTACGTCAGCGGCCCGCCGCACCTCCAGCAGATCCGCGACCGGCGCGAGGGCGCCCTCCTCGCGCTCGCCGAGGCCGGCCTGCCCGCCTCGGCCCTCCGGGAACTCCCGGCCGAGCGCCTCGACGTGGCCTCGGGGCGCGACGCGGGCGCCCGCCTGCTCGGCCTCACCGAGCGGCCGACCGCCGTCTTCTGCGCCAACGACCTGCTGGCCCTCGGGGTCCTCCAGTCGCTGTACGCGGCCGGGGTCCGGGTCCCGGAGGACATGGCCATCGTCGGCTACGACGACATCGAGTTCGCTGCGGCCGCGACCGTACCCCTCACCTCCGTACGGCAGCCGGCGTTCACGCTCGGGGCGAAGGCGGCCGAGCTGCTTCTGGAGGAGACCGGGGAGCGGGCGGACGAGCACCGGCACGAACACGTGGTGCTCCAGCCGGAGCTGGTGGTCCGCCGCTCGACGCTCGCCGGTCGCTGAAGCCCCTGGGGGGTGTTGCCGATCAGGCCCCGCTCCCTGATCCGGCCTGATCGACAAGACACCCCCTGGCCCCTCAGCGGACGCCGAGGAGGTGCTCCAGGGCCAGCTGGTCGAGGTGCTCGAAGGCCATGGAGCGAGCCGCCACCGCGTCCGCGTCGAAGGTCTCGTACGCGGTGGGGTCGGCGAGCAGTGCGGCGAGACCGTCGGCGGCCGTGGGGACGGCGAGCTCCGGCAGCCGGGAGGCGGCGAGCGCCTGCTGGACGTCGGGGTCGGCGCGGAAGGCCGCCGCGCGCTCCTTGAGGATCAGGTAGTTGCGCATGCAGTTCTTCGCGGACTCCCACACGCCGTCGAAGCCGTCCGTGCGCACCGGCTTGAAGTCGAAGTGGCGCGGCCCCGCGTACCCGCCCGTCTCCAACAGGTCCACCAGCCAGAACGCCTGGCGCAGATCGCCCGCCCCGAAGCGGAAGTCCTGGTCGTACTTGATCCCCGACTGGCCGTTGAGGTCGATGTGGAAGAGCTTGCCCGCCCACAGTGCCTGCGCGATGCCGTGCGGGAAGTTGAGCCCGGCCATCTGCTCGTGACCCGTCTCGGGGTTCACCCCGACGAGCTCGGGGCGCTCAAGGCGTTCGATGAAGGCGAGGGCGTGGCCGATGGTGGGCAGCAGGATGTCGCCGCGTGGCTCGTTCGGCTTGGGCTCGATCGCGAAGCGCAGGTCGTAGCCCTGCTCGGTGACGTACTCGCCGAGGAGGTCGAAGGCCTCCTTCATCCGGTCGAGCGCCACTTGTACGTCCTTGGCGGCGCCGGACTCGGCGCCCTCCCGTCCGCCCCAGGCGACATAGGTGGTGGCGCCGAGCTCGACGGCCAGGTCGATGTTGCGGAGGGTCTTGCGCAGGGCGAAGCGGCGCACGTCCCGGTCGTTGGCGGTGAAGGCGCCGTCCTTGAAGACGGGGTGGGTGAAGAGGTTGGTCGTCGCCATCGGCACCGCGAGTCCGGTCCGCTCCAGCGCGGCGCGGAAACGCTTGACGACGGCGTCGCGCTCGCCCTCCGTGGCGCCGAAGGGGATGAGGTCGTCGTCGTGGAAGGTGATGCCGTACGCGCCGAGGGCGGCGAGCCGCTCGACGGCCTCGACCGGGTCGAGGGCGGGGCGAGTGGCCTCGCCGAAGGGGTCGCGGCCCTGCCAGCCGACGGTCCAGAGGCCGAAGGTGAAGCGGTCGTCGGGGGTGGGGGAGAAGAGCTGCGGCACGGTGTGTCCTTCCCTTGCTCTCGGGATTTGTTATCTGACATAACTAATACGGGATGGAGTGCTGCGGCGCCAGACCCGCCCGAGAGAATCAGCAAGCCATGAGCCGCCACGAACCACGAACCACGAGCCACGAGAGAGACGAGGTGAGGGCGTGCGCACCAGCCGCTCAGTCGTGATCGGCGTCGACAGCTCGACGCAGTCCACCAAGGCCGTCGCGGTCGACGCCGAGACCGGCGAGCTTCTCGCCGTCGGCCGCGCGCCGCACACCGTCACCGGCACGGGCGGCGCGCGGGAGAGCGACCCCGAGGAGTGGTGGACCGCCCTGGTGACGGCCGTCCGCGCGGCGGTACGGGACGCCGGCGTCCCGGCCGGTTCCGTCACGGGCATCGCGGTCGCGGGCCAGCAGCATGGCCTCGTCGCGCTCGGCGCCGACGGGCGGCCCCTGCGCCCGGCGCTGCTCTGGAACGACACCCGTTCCGCACCGCAGGCCGCCGCTCTCGCCGCCGGTCTCGGGGGACCGAAGTCCTGGCTGGAGCGCACGGGTTCGGTCCCGGTCGCCTCCATGACGGCCGCGAAGTGGCAGTGGCTGCGCGAGCACGAACCGGCGCACGCGGCCGCGACCGCCGGGGTCCGCCTCCCGCACGACTACCTCACCGAGCGCCTCACGGGCCACGCCGTGACGGACCCCGGAGACGCCTCGGGAACGTGCTGGTACGGGACGGGGGCGGCCGGCGCCGAGAGCAGGGCGGGCACCGACGGGGTCATCTACGACCCCACGGTCATCTACGACCCCAAGGTCACCTACGACCCCACGGGTACCTACGACCCCACGGTCATCTACGACCCCACGGTCACCTACGACCCCACGGGCACCTACGCCCCCACGGCCGCCTACGACCCCGCGATCCTGGATCTCCTAGGCCTGGACCCCGCCCTCCTGCCCACCGTCGCCCCCACCGGGGCCACACGCGTCGGCACTCTCACTGTGACCGCCGCGGAGGCCCTGGGCCTGCCCCGTACAGTCGTCGTCGCCGCCGGCACCGGCGACAACATGGCCGCCGCCGTGGGCCTCGGCCTCGGCGGCGCGGGCCTGCTGGACCACCCGGTCGTCAGCCTCGGCACGTCCGGCACGGTCTTCGCCGCCACCCGCGCCCGGCCGGCCCACCCCGGGCTCGCCGGATTCGCCGCCACCGACGGCACGTACCTCCCGCTCGGCTGCACCCTCAACTGCACGCTCGCCGTGGACCGGTTCGCCACCCTCCTCGGCCTCGACCGGGAGGACGCCGCACCGGGCGGCGACGTGGTCGTCCTCCCGTATCTCGACGGCGAACGCACCCCCGACCTGCCGCACGCCGCCGGGCTCGTCACCGGCATCCGGCACACCACCGACCCGCGCGCGATCCTCGGCGCCGCCTACGAAGGCGCGGCGTTCACCGTCCTGCGCGCCCTCGACGAACTCCTCGCCGCCTGCGGCCTCGACCTGACGGACACCGCCGTACGCGACCGCCCGCTGCGCCTGATCGGGGGCGGCGCACGCGGCAGGGTCTGGACCGACACCGTACGCAGACTGTCCGGGCGGCCGCTGGTCGTCCCCGCGGCCGAGGAACTCGTCGCCCTCGGCGCGGCCGCACTCGCCGGGGGCGCGGTCACCGGCGACGATCCCGTGACCCTGGCCACGGCCTGGGGCACGGGTGAGGGCGCACTCCTGCCACCGCTCCCGCGCGCGACGGAGGCGTGGGACCGGATCGCCGGAGTCCTGGCGACGGCGAGCCCGGGCCTCCTGGGCCGCCCTTAAGCGCGTACCCCGTCGGTCCGGCGGGCAGCCGCGGCACGCGTCGGGGCGTAGGCCCACAGCGCGACACCGATGAAGATCACCTGCTCGGGAATCCTGAACCACAGGGGCGTCGCCGGCTCCCCGTTGAACGGGATCTGCTCGACGGCCGCGTGGATGTTGGCCGGGAGCATCAGGACGAACAGCGCCGCGAGGCCGAGCCCGGCCGTCGGTCGGGTGGTCTCCCGGACGAGTCCGGCGGCGCCGAGGAGTTCCAGGACGCCCGTCGCGTAGACCGCGAGGCGAGGGAACGGCACGAACGGCGGGACCATCGCGACCAGGTCGTGGTGGCCGGGCATGGGGCCGAGGGCGGACGGGGCGAAGTGCGCGCCGGCCGTGAACACCAGCATGACCGCGAGGCCGTGCAGGGCGGACACCCGCCAGGTCGTGAACCGTCCGACGCCGAGCGCGCCGAGCAGCCGGAACAGCACGGTGGGAACGGCGATGAGCATGAGTGTGCCGAACATGGGAGGAGAGTCCTTTCGGTCTGTCGGTCGTGTTCACGCCGCGGTGAGGAACAGGCCCGCGCCGTACGTCCGGTGGGCGGAGACGGAGAAGCCGTCACGGTCGGCCGGGCCGGCGACGTCGTCCCGCGCCTTCCCGGCGAGGAGGCGAGCCCGTTCGGGAGGTCGAGCGTGGGCGTCGCAGCAGAATGGATAATAGCGCTATCCGCTATCTATTGCCGAGCGGGTGAGTGGATGAATGTCTCCGGGCTCGGTCGACGCGCCGGTGTGCAAGTGCCGCTGATCAAGCACGACTTGCGTGAAGGGATGCCGCCCCCGGGCCCAGCCGCAGTCGTGCAACCGGTATCGCGCCTCGCGGTTGTCCTGTCGATGGGCTCCCGGAGTTCTCCGTACACTCGCGGGCATGGCATGCCGCATCAGTGAACTGGTCATCGACTGCGCGGACCCGGACCGGCTCGCCGCGTTCTGGAGCGAGGTGCTCGGCTATGTGGAACTCGGCCGGGAGGACGGAAGCATCGAGATCGGGCCGCCCGACGCCGGGTTCGGCGGGCCGCAGCCCACGCTCGTCCTCAGCCCCAGCAGCGACCCGCGGGCCGGGAAGCTCCCCCTGCACATCGACGTCAACCCCACCGACCGGGACCAGGACGCCGAGCTGGAGCGGCTGCTCGCGCTCGGCGCCCGGCCCGCCGACATCGGTCAGACCGGCACCGAGAGCTGGCACGTCCTGGTCGACCCGGAAGGCAACGAGTTCTGCCTCCTGCGTACCCGGCTCCAGCCCCTCTGAGGGGGCGGGGCTCGCGCCCGAGTTCCGCCCGCGCACTTGATCGCCGGCTCCGGGATGAGCATGATCATCCGAAGACCACGAGATCAGAACGCAACTTCAGAACGGGGATCCGGCACATGCGAGTCAAAGCCTTCGACCACCTGGTACTCAACGTGACCGACGTCGACAGGGCGCTCGAGTTCTACACCGGCCCGCTGGGCCTCACGCCCGAGCGAGTCGAGGAGTGGCGGGCCGGCAAGGTTCCCTTCCCGTCCGTGCGCATCGACGAGGGCACGGTCATCGACCTCTTCTCGCGTCCGCGAGGCGAGTCCAACGTCGACCACATATGCCTGGTCGTGGATCCCCTGGACTGGCAGGACGTCATCGATTCGGGGACGTTCGACGTCCTCGAAGGCCCCGTCCCGCGCTGGGGCGCGCGCGGTTCCGCCCAGTCGGTCTACGTGAAGGACCCGGACGGCAACACGGTCGAACTGCGCTGGTACCCGCAGGACTCCGACGCCGCCCGGACGGCCGACTGACGACCTGGCCCACCCGCGCGGCAGCGGCACCAGGCCCATTCCTCCGGAGGGGGACGAGTGAGCGAGTCGAATGTCCCGCCGCTGGAACCGGTCTGGTTGGTGGCGGCGAACGTGGTGGCCTGGCGTCGACGCGGAGTCGGCGGCCAGGAACTGTGCCCGGGGACGAAGTACTTCAGGGGCGGGGCGAAGGTATACGTGGTCCACGTGTACTGGGGTCCGGGCGGCGATCGGCTCTCGGTGCTCGGACGTGAACGGCACACCAGCCGGTGGATCGTCATCGATACGGCGACGCGCCACCTCCACGGCTTCCGGCCGAAGCTCGTCCACACCCCGCGCGTCCTGGAGCGGCTGCGTGAGATGAGATACGAACGCGGGCCCGGCGCGGACTACTTGGCCGACACATCGGCGACGCTGGAGCGGTATGCGCGCCAGTACCGAGCCGAGACGGCGCCGGGCAGTCCGCACCCGGACCCCTGCCTGTGCCATGCCTGCCTCACCGGCGAATCCGGGTAGAGCACGCACGGTCTCGCGTCACGGCAACGAGCGCGTGAGCCACACCACTTCACCGGCCTCCTCGATCGAATCGTGATCCCGCTCGAATCCCAGCTTCTCCAGGACACGGAGCGACGGCGCGTTCCACGCGCCGACGGTCGACCAGAGCCGTTTCCGCCCGGTCGCGATCGCCGCGTCGAGCACCGCGGCGGCCGCCTCGGTGGCGTAGCCACGCCCATGCGCGTGCTGGAACAACTCGTACGCGATCTCCGGCTCATCGAGCGTGGTGCGGCCGATGATCAACCCGCAGTAGCCGATGAAGTCGCCTTCGTCGCGGCGCTGGATGGGCAGCAGGGCGATCCCCGTGCTCTCCGTCGCGGTGAGCAGCTCCGTGATGGCCGTCCGGATGTGCTCGACCGAGGACGCCCCCTTGCCGCGTTCGAGGATGAGGGCGCGGAACTCGGCGGCGTCCGACTCGGCCCACGGCCGCAGTATCAGCCGCTCGGTCTCCAGGTGGAACGACATCGTCTCGTACGTAGGCATGCCCCTACTCTGCCCCACGGGTCGTCACGAGCTGGAGACCCCCCGGGTGCTACGCGTCCCGCGACAGGTCCCGGACCTGCGGACGTCGGTCGAAGCCGGCTGATTCGTACGTGGCGACGGCGCCGACGTTGGAGCTCGGGGTGCCGACGATCGCACTCGACGAGCCCAGCTCCCGGAGTGCGGCCGCCGCCGCGAGGCTGATCGCCCTGCCGTGGCCCTGGCGGCGGTGGTCCCGGTGCACGCCCACCGGTTCGAGCAGCCCCGGCTTCCCCGGACCCGCCGACCACACCGCCACCGTCGCCACCGCGTCGCCCTGGTCGTCGTACGCGATCAGGCACCGGGCGTCGGCGTACGCCGATCCGGCCGCCATCGCGTGCCAGCGCTCCTCGGTGAAGCTCGACCCGTCGAACGCCGACCGGTGGACGGCGGCGAACGCGCGCGCCCGCTCCGGCCCGGCCACCTCGATCCGTACGCCAGGGTCGTCCACCGGCTCCGTCAGGTCGCGGCGCAGCGGTGTCCACGGCTCGTCGGCGTGCCATCCGGCCTCGGGCAGCAGATCCTGGACCAGCGCGTCCATCGGTGCCTCGATGCTCGCCCTTCCGCCGGGCAGCACGCCACGCTCCGGCGCCGCGACGTCGTCGACCAACCGCCGCGCCAGCTCCTCGTCCCGCCGGGCGTCCGGCGCGATCGTCAGCCGCAGCAGCCCCGGACCGTCCAGGAGGCCGACGGCGAGGATCCGTCCGTCCCGGCTCCACGTCCTGACCGCCGCGGCGGTCGCTTCCGCACCCGACCGCCAGAACCAGCCCAGATCCCCCGGATGCAGCTGAGCCGGCGCACCCTCGTCCTGCCACTCCCGCAGCGCGTCCAAGGCCTCGCCCAGCCCGTCGACTCCCGGCTTGTCCCCTACGATCGTCATGCCCCCGATCACACACCACGGCGCGGGCGGTCCGCATCTGCTTTCCGATCGGCAGCCACGCAGCCGGCCCCGGGGCGCGCTGCGTCCGAACGGCGTCAGGCGCCTGCCCCGCACGGGCGCGTCCGCCCCCGTGCTCGGAGTGTTCCGGCGGAGCGCCGCCGGTCTTCCGGACATAGTGCGGCCCATGACACTCACCCCCTTCCGCACGCGTACCGGCAGAGGTACAGGTACGCGTCCTCGGGCAGGCACCCGCAGGGCCCTCCTCTGCGCCGCCCTCCTTGCCGTCACGTTCCAGACGACCGTCACCGCGCCCGTGTCCGCCGAGGAGTCCGGCGACCGGGGCGGGAACGGCGGACGCGACTGCGTGCGGACCGAGAACCCCCGCGACGACCGGGCCCGTCAGGTCCTGGCCATCACCCGCAAGGCCAAGAAGGACCTCCGCCTGAAGTCCGTGCAGCTGCGGGTCACCGTCGACGGACACGAGGTCGTCACCGACGCCCTCGGCGAGTCCATGACGAACGTCCCGGCCCGGCCGGACATGCACTTCCGCGCCGGTTCCGTCGCGTTCGCCCACATCGCCACCGCCCTCCTCCAGCTCGTCGAGGAACGGAAGGTCCGCCTCGACGACACTGTGGAACGCTGGCTCCCCGACCTGCCCAAGGCCGACAAGATCACCCTGCGGATGCTCGCGACCAACACCACGGGCCTCCACGACTACGTCACCGACCCGGCCTTCCTCGCCGAACTGGAGGCCCACCCGTTCCGCGCGTGGACCCCGGCGGAGCTCGTCGGCTACCCCCTCCGTCACTCGTTCTGGTACGAGCCCGGCACCAACTGGAGCTACTCCCACGCCAATTACGTCCTCCTCATCGCCGCGCTCGAGAAGATCACCGGCGTACGGATCGACGAGTTCATGAAGGAGCGGATCACGGGGCCCCTCGGGATGCGCGACACCCGGAACAACTTCACCCCCGAGATCCCGCGCCCGGCCCTGCACGCCTTCACCTCCGACCGCGGCCTCTACGAGGAGTCCACCTTCTGGAACCCCTCGTGGACCACCGCGCCCGGCGCCGTCATCACGACCCACATCTGTGACCTCGCGCGATCCGCCGAGGCCATCGGCAGCGGCGAGCTCCTCTCGCCCCGCTCCTACCGGACCCTGCTCGACCCGGGCACGGTCGGCCTCGGCGGCGCGACCGCGAAGTGCCCCGCCTCGATCTGCCTCAAGCAGACCGAGGCCAAGCACTTCGGCTTCGGCGTCATCGTGATCAACGGCTGGCTGCTCCAGAACCCGTCGTTCTCCGGGTACGCGGCCATCCAGGCGTACCTCCCGTCCGAGCGGCTCGCCATCGCGGTGTCCGCCACGAAGACGGCGACCACACCCGAGGGCAACATGGCCGAGGTGGTCGCCGAGCGCATCGCGGCCGCACTCGCCCCGGGTACGCCGCTGGCCATCGGCTGACCTTCGGGAAGGACAGGCGAAGGGCAGGCGAAGGACCGGCAAAGCACAGGACCTACGGTGCCGTGACCCGGCGCTGGTGGACCCGCAGGTGCAGGGTCGCCAGGTCGAGCAGCGGGGTCGCCACACCGAAGGCGCGCGCCCGGTCGGTCAGGTCGCCGAAGAGGTGCTCGACCTCGGTGGGCTGTCCCGCCGTCAGATCGCGGTACAGGGACGGCACCATCCGCGAGCCGGACGCGGACACCACGGCGAGCGTCGCCGCCCGCTCCGCCTCCGGTACGGGGTGACCCGCCGCGGCGGCGACGGCGGCGGCCTCGTCGAGGACCGCGGGCCCCAGCGCGGGACCGCCGGAGGTGTCGTACACGTCGCCGACGGTGCCGCGCATCAGGCTCGTCACGGCGCCGAAGGTCGTGATGAACACCCACTTGTGCCACATCGCGGTCATGACCCGTTCCGGCACCGGCGCGTCGATCCCCGCCGCGTCGAACACGGCCCGGATCCGCTCCACGCGCGGGGAGACCGTCCCGTCCTGCTCGCCGAAGGCCAGATGGGCGAGCGGGGCAAGGCGCCGGATGTCACCCGTCTCGTCGAGGGTCGTGACGACCTTGGCCACCCCGCCGAGGACGGCGGACGCGCCGAAACGGGCGTTGAGGACGTCGATGTGGGCGAGGCCGTTGAGCAGCGGGACGAGGGCGGTGTCCGGGCCGACGGCCGGCGCGATGTCCTCGACGGCCCGGTCGAGCCCGGTGGACTTCACCGAGAGCAGGACGAGGTCGTACGGGCCGGTCAGCTCGTCGGCCGTGACGAGCCGCGGCGTGAGGACCCACTCCTCGTCCCGGCCGACGACCCGCAGCCCGCGCTCGCGCAGCGCGGCGGCGCGGGCCGGGCGGACGAGGAAGGTGACGTCCTGTCCGGACCGGGCGAGCAGGGCGCCGAAGTAGCCACCGGTGGCACCGGCGCCGACGACCAGGATCTTCATGGGCGGGGACCTCTCGTGGGGCGCCCTGAGGGCGCGGTGACGGGGTGGGCGGGCGGGAGAAGAGGGAGGCGCGGAGTGAGGAGAGGAGTGAGGAGGCGGTGAGGGCGGGTCAGTGCCGCCGTCACCGGGTCGGCGTCCACGGCCGGGGACCCTGGCGGCGTCCGGAGCCCTGGTCCGGGGGTGACCAGGACGTCTTCGACCGGTACGGCCGTGCCGCAGCCGGTGCACCGTCCGTCGGCGTCGAGCGGGGCCTCGTCGCCGACGTGCCGGAAGACGCGGCGCGGGCCGCCCTCCGCCGCGTAGAACTCCTCGCCCCACGCCGTGAGCGCGCGGACGGCCGGCCAGAGGGCGATTCCCTTGGGCGTCAGGACGTAGACCTCGCGGCGCCCCGTGCCCGGCTCGCGCCGGCGGTCCAGGACACCGGCCTCGACGAGTACGGCGAGCCGGTCGGTGAGGACGGCGCGGGGGACCGCCAGATGCGCCGCGAACTCCCCGAACCTGCGGACCCCGTAGAAGGCGTCGCGCAGGATGAGCAGCGTCCAGCGCTCGCCGACGATCTCCATCGAGCGGGAGAGGGCACAGGTCTGGCCGCGGTAGTCGCGCGGAAGCGTCATGGGGGAGACTAGCGCAGAAGAGTTCGGTCACCGAACTGTTTTCGGGTGAGCGAAAGGGGCGACTAGGCTCTCGCTCACCATGAACCAGCCCACGGAACCCAAGGCCGACAAGTCGGGTGTGCGCCGGCACAACCTGAGTCTCGTCCTGCGGACCGTCCACGACGCGGGGGAGACGACGCGGGCCGCCGTCGCGTCCCGCGTCGGCCTCACCCGGCCCGCCGTCTCCTCGCTCGTCGAGCAGCTCCTCGACCTCGGCTTCCTCGTCGAGTCGGGCAAGACGTTCAGCGGGCAGGCCGGGCGGCCGGGGACCGTACTGAAACCGGCGGACACCGGCCCCGCGGGGCTCGGCGTCGAGGTCAACATCGACTACGTGACGGTCTGCGTCGTCGACCTCACCGGCACCGACCGCGTCCGGCGCACCGAGCGACTCGACAACCGCGCGGCCGGCGCCACCGAGGTACTGGACCGGGCCGCCCGCATCGCCGCGGAGGCGCTCGACGACGCGGCCGAACGGGGGCTGGTCCCGGCCGGAGCCGGGCTCGCCCTCCCTGGACTCGTCACCGGCGGGTCCGTCCGGCAGGCGCCCAACCTCGGCTGGAACGAGGTCGACGCCGAACGGCTCTTCGCCGAGGCGCTCGCCGCGCGGCGGCCCGGCACGGGCGGACCGGCCGGCCTCGCCCTGACCTCCGACAACGAAGCCAACATGGCGGCCCTCGCCGAGCTGTGGTTCGGCGGGCTCGGAGACCTCCGCACCTTTCTGCACCTCACCGGCGAGATCGGCGTCGGCGGCGCGATCGTCGTCCACGGCGAACTCCTGCGCGGCGCACACGGCTTCGCGGGCGAGATCGGCCATCTCGTCGTCGACGCCGAGGGGCCCCGCTGCCGCTGTGGATCACGCGGTTGCCTGGAGCAGTACGCGGGCCAGGCGGCGCTGCTGCGGGCGGCGGCGGCGGGCGACGTCGCGGAGCTCGTACGCCGTGCCGAGACGGGAGACCCCCGCACGCGCGGCGCGCTCGACGAGGCGGGCCGCATGCTCGGCCGCGCCCTGTCGGGCGCCGTGAACCTCCTCGATCCCGAGGCCGTCGTCCTCGGCGGCATCTTCCCGCTCCTCATGCCCTGGCTGGCCCCGGCCGTCGCCGAGGAGCTCGCCGCCCGGGTGGTCTCCGGCCTCTGGACCCCGGACGCCGCCCGTCTCCGCGCCGCCTCCCCGGCGTCCGACGCCGCCCGGGGCGCGGCGGCCCTCGTCCTCCACGACGTCCTGACCGACCCGCTCGCCTACGCGACGGCAGCGACGGACAACTGACGCTCCCTTAGAGCGACTTGGGCGGTTCGACGAACGGGCGGGTCAGGTGGGCCGTCGCCAGGACCGCGCCGCGTTCGGCGGCCCGCGCGAGCAGTTCCTCGCGGGAGGCCCGCGCCGTGGCCGGGTCGCGCTCATGGGCGTACGCGACGGACGGAGCGGCGAGCTGGACGGCGTGCACGAGGAGGTCGCCGGTGACCAGGACGTCCCTGCCGTCGGCGCGTTCGACGAGGACCGACTGGTGGCCGGGGGTGTGCCCCGGCGTGGGCAGCAGGGTGACACCGGGGCGGAGCCGGTGCGTGCCGTCGATCTCGTGCAACTGCCCGGCGGCCCGCAGCGGTTCCACGACCCAGGACCACACCGGGTCGTGCCGGTCGAGCGCGGCGGTCTCCGCGCCCTGGACGACGTACCGGGCGTCCGGGAAGAAGGGCTGCCCCGCGGCGTCGGCGGCCCAGCCCGTGTGGTCCTCGTGCAGGTGCGTCAGGACGACGGTGTGGACGTCCCTCCGGTCGATCCCGGCCTCGGTGAGGAGATCCGGCAGCCGGCCGGGGACGGGACACCAGGGCGCTCCCGGGCCTTCGGCGGGGCCCACGCCGGCGTCGATCAGGGTCCAGCCCGTACCGGTCGGGTCGGCGACGGCGAAGCAGCGGAAGTCCAGCCGCCAGGCTCCGTCGGGCCCGACCGCCCCCGGGTCGAGGGCGGCGGCGGCCGCCCAGTCGGCCGCGAGCGCCCCGGGGAACGCGTCCCGCGCCGACTTGAAGAACATCCCGGTGGCGTCGAGCAGGGCCGTCACCGGCCCGTGCCGTTCCGGCCCCTGCCGTTCCGGCCCCTGCCGTTCCGGCCCCTGCCGTTCCGGTCCCGGCCGTTCCGGTCCCGGCCGTTCCGGCCCCTGCCGTTCCGGTCCCGGCCGTTCCGGCCCCTGCCGTTCCGGTCCCGGCCGTTCCGGTCCCTGCCGTGCCGTTTCCGGCCCCACCGTTCCCCCACTGTCCGACATGGCGCCGACTCTGCCATCGCGAGGCCCCTCGTGCCCAGGCTTTGCCCCGCTGACGTGCTCTCATCCGGCTCTCACGCGGGCCTTATCCCACCATCACCCGCCGCTCCTACCTTCACGCCATGTTCTTCACCTACCTCCGGCGCGAGCTGCGCCGCCGCAGAAAGGCGGCGCTCGTCGTCGCCTCCGGGCTCGCGCTCGGGATCGCGCTGGTCATCGTCGTCAACTCCGTCTCCTCCGGCATGAAAGTCGCCCAGGGCAAGGTGCTCGAGTCCCTGTACGGGCTCGGTACGGACCTGACGGTGACCAAGGCCCAGGAGCAGCCCCAGGAGGGCGCGCGGCCGCAGCGGCCCCGGTTCGAGTTCGAGAGCCAGGAGGACGGCGCGGAGGAGCAGAGCAGCGACCGGCTGATGGTCCAGGGCTTCCAGACCCTGGCGGACTCCACCGTCGCCACGGTCGCGAAGCAGCAGGGCGTCGACCGGGCGGTGGGCGGGCTGAGCCTCGTCAACCTCAAGATCGACGGCGAGTTCA
This sequence comes from Streptomyces sp. NBC_01255, assembly GCF_036226445.1. Lineage (NCBI taxonomy): Bacteria > Bacillati > Actinomycetota > Actinomycetes > Kitasatosporales > Streptomycetaceae > Streptomyces > Streptomyces sp. NBC_01255. Next base: position 1,088,152 of record NZ_CP108474.1, on the reverse strand, counting down.
CCCGCGGCCGGATCCAGCGCGGCGAGGCGCAGCAGGCGCAGCCTGCCCAACCGGGCGGAACCGGCGGAACCGGTGGCGGATCGGGCCCGAGCGACACGGTCACCGGCGGCGGAGCGGCCTTCGACGTCAACTCCTACACGCTGTACGGCACCGACGTCACCGCCCCCGACCTCGGCCCCCTCACCACGTCCACCGTCTCCACGGGCCGCACCTTCAAGACCACCGAGACCGACGCGAAGGTCGCCGTCCTCGACAGCGCCTATGCCCAGCAGGAGGGGCTCGCGGTCGGCGGGAAGCTGACGGTCAAGGGCGTGTCGTTCGAGATCATCGGCATCGCGACGGCCGACAGCGGCCAGTCCGCCGCACAGGTCTACCTACCCTTGAAGCAGGCGCAGACGCTCTCCGGCTCCGCCGGCAAGATCACCACGATCTACGTGAAGGCCACCGACTCGACGAGGATCGAGGCGGTCAAGACCGCCATCCAGAAGAACGTCTCCGGTACCACCGTCACCACCTCGGCCGATCTCGCCCAGACGGTCTCCGGATCCCTGGACACCGCCGCGAACCTCGCGTCCACGATGGGCAAGTGGCTCTCGTACGCGGTGCTCGTCGCCGCCGTCCTCGTCGCCGGCCTGCTCACCTCCTCGGCGGTCGGCCGACGCGTCCGCGAGTTCGGCACGCTCAAGGCGCTCGGCTGGACGAGCGGCCGGGTCACTCGCCAGGTCGTCGGCGAGGCCCTCGTGAACGGTGTCGTCGGCGGCGCCCTCGGCATCGCGGTCGGAATCGCCGGCGCGTACGCCGTGACCGCCGTCAGCCCGAACCTCACCGCCGAACTGGGCGCGAGCGTGAGCGGTTTCGGCGGGCGGGGCGGCGGGATGGTCTTCGGCGGCGCCGCAGGCGGTCCCGGCGGAGCCCGTACGGCCGTGGGCAAGACCGTCGACATCGCCCTCACCGCCCCGGTCGGTGTCACCACCGTCGGTCTCGCCGTGCTCCTCGCCCTCGGCGGCGGTCTCGTCGCGGGCGCCTTCGGCGCGTGGCGCGCCTCGCGCCTGCGCCCCGCCGACGCGCTGCGCCGCGTCGAGTAGTGGCCGACCGACCGCACCGCACCACCTCACCCAGGAGTCGCACCATGTACGAACTCATCGGCGTCACCAAGCAGTACCGGCGCGGCCGCACCAGAGTCGAGGCCCTCGCCGGGGTCGACCTCGCCATCGGTCAGGGAGACCGGCTCGTCATCCAAGGCCCCACGGGCGGCGGCAAGTCGACCCTGCTCCAGATGCTCGGCGGCCTCGACCGTCCCACCTCCGGCAGCGTCCTCCTCGACGGCACCGACCTGGCGAAGCTCTCGGAGCGCCGCCTGACGGCCGTACGCGGCCAGAACATCGGCTTCGTCTTCCAGAGCTTCAACCTCATCCCCACCCTCACCGCCCTGGAGAACGTGGAGACCGCCCTGGTCCCCCTCGGCGTCAAGGCCGCCGACCGCCGCGAGAGGGCAGCCGAGGCGCTGGATTCGGTCGGCCTCGGCGAGCGCCACGGGCATCTGCCGTCCGAGCTCTCCGGCGGCCAGCAGCAGCGCGTGGCCATCGCCCGCGCGCTGGTGAAGCGGCCGAAGGTGCTGCTCGCCGACGAGCCGACCGGCAATCTCGACGAGTCGATGCGCGACGAGATCGTCGACCTGCTCGAAGGGCTCTGCGAGGAGCACGGGCTGACCTTCGTCATGGTCACCCACGACAGCGCCGTCGCCCGCCGCGCGCCGCGCCTGGCCACGATCCGCAAGGGCCGGATCAGCGTGAAGGAGAACCGCCCGGTCGGCTGAGCGGCTGAGACGGGGATCACGCCGCCGTAACGGTGTTCGGCAATGTCGAACGCCATTACGGTGGCCGGGCATCAGACACCCGCAGCCCGCAGCCCGCAGCCCGCAGCCCGCAGCCCGCAGTCAGGAATCAGGAGCCGCCGTGTTCACCTTCACCTCCCAGGACGGCATCGCCATCCACGTCCACGCGTGGCTCCCCGAGGGAGAGGCGCGGGGCGTCGTCCAGATCGCGCACGGCATGGGTGAACACGCCGCCCGTTACGCCCCGCTCGCCGAGCACCTCACCGGCCTCGGCTTCGCCGTCTACGCGGGTGACCACCGAGGCCACGGACTCTCCATGCACGCGGGCGCGGGCCACTTCGGCGAGAACGGCTGGAACCTCCTCGTCGAGGACATCGCCGCCCTCACCCGGATCGCCCGCGACCGGCACCCCGGAGTGCCCGTGATCCTGCTGGGGCACAGCATGGGCTCCTTCGCCGCCCAGCAGTACGTCCTCGACCACGCCGTCCTCGTCGACGGCGTCGCCCTCTCCGGCACCACGGCCGTGGACGGGCTCCTCACCGGACTCGCGGAGGCCGCCCGCCAGGCCGCCGAGACGGGCGCCGAGGGCGGCGGGGTCTTCGACGCCTTCAACGCCGCCTTCGCGCCCAACCGTACGGACGCGGACTGGCTCAGCCGCGACGAGAAGCAGGTCGACGCCTACCTCGCCGACCCGCTCTGCGGCTTCGCCGCCGACGACCGGGGGATGGCGGACATGGGCGCGGCCGCCGGCCGGCTCGCCGCACCCGAGGGCATCCCGTCCGGCCTGCCGGTCTACGTCCTCGTCGGCGACCACGACCCGCTCAACGCCCGCCTCGCCCTCTCCGACCTGCTGGTCGCCCGCTACCGCGAGGCCGGGCTCACCGACCTCACGTACCGCAGCTACGAGGGCGCCCGCCACGAGCTCCTCAACGAGACCAACCGGGACGAGGTCGTCGCCGACCTCACCGCCTGGATCGAGCGCGTGGCGGGCTGAGCCCGCTCTCCTGCTACACGGGCACGCCGTGGCCGCACAGATAGGCCAGCGGGTTGACGTCCGAGCCGAAGTACGGCGTGGTCCGCACCTCGAAGTGGAGGTGCGGACCCGTCACCCGGCCCGTCCTCCCCGACCGCGCGATCCGCTGGCCGGCCGACACGCTCTGCCCGGGGGACACGTCGATCCGCGAGAGATGGGCGTACTGGGTGTAGCGGCCGTCGGGGTGACGGATCACCACCTCGTAGCCGTACGAGCGGTTGTACCCGGAGCTCACCACCCGGCCCGGGCCGACCGAGCGGACCGTCGTCCCCGTCGGCACCGCGAAGTCCTGACCCGTGTGATACCCCCTCGACCAGGAACCCCGCTGCCCGTAGTACCCCGTGAAGACGTACGAGGAGACCGGCACCGTCCAGCCCCGCGAGGACGGAGTGGCCGGGGCCGTGGGGCCGGTCGGCTTCGACGTGTTCCCCGACGTGTTCCCCGAAGTGCCCGTCCGCTGCTCGTACTTCCACTTGTGGCTGGTCCAGTACCAGTGACCGCCGTACTTGTACCAGTAGACGCGGTCCTGGGCGTCCCAGCCCTGCCGCCCCCGGAAGACGGGCTCGCCGGTACGGCCCCCGCCCGCCGCGGCCTGCTGCCCGCCGCTGCCGGAGCCGCTGCCGCTGCCGCCGGGATCGCCGGTGCGCTGGACGTACGTGGAGTGGTGGCTGGTCCAGCGCCACTCGCCCGCGGCGTTCCGGAACCAGTACTTCGAGCCGTCCCAGCCGGCGTGCGCCGGGGCGGGCTCGGCGACAGCCGTTCCGCACCCCGCCCCCACCAGGGCGACCGCGCCGACGGTCGCGACGACCGCGCGGCGCACCCCGTGCAGGGGCGCACCGGAGCGCGCGCCGCCGGCGCCGTGGCCCCGGGCGGTTTCGACGCAGCCCGCGCAGGCGCAGTCCAGGGGTATCTCGTCGGTGAAGTCGGGTGCGGTGAATTCGGGGGTGTCCACGATCCTCGTCACTCCTGATTCTGTGGGGCCGGTCCGCCACGCCGGGTGTAGAAGGCCACGGTCAAGTCCTTGACCAGGGCCTGGCGTTCGAAGTCGTCGAGTTCGACGAGTCCGCGTGTGGTCAGCCGTGTCACCGTGTCGTCCACCGCGTCGATCACGCCGGTCAGGACGGAGTCCCGGTGCTTGGCGTCGAGCGCGGCGATCTGCCGCCGCTGCATCGCGGCGGCCACCTCGGGGGCGTACTCGATACGGGTCGGCTGGGCGGAGAAGACCGCGATGCCGACCGGCCGGCACTCGGCCGCGAGCATGCGGGTGAGGGCGTCGCCGACCGCCTCGGCGTTCCGCAGGGTCGGCGCGTCACCCCGGAAGGCGTCGGCGGGCAGCTGCGACAGGACCCGCGCGGCGGCCGCCTCCACCTGCTCCCGCAGATAACCGAGATGGTCGTCGACGGCGTAGAGCGCGCGGGCCGTGTCCCGTACCGACCAGACGACCAGGACCACGACGCGCAGCGCCGAACCCTCGGCGTCGACGACGGCGATCGGTTCGCTGCGCCAGTGCCGCAGCCTGACGTCGATCCGGCGGCGCAGTACGAAGGGGCTGATCCAGGCGAGGCCGGTGCGGCGCACGGTGCCGCGGTAGCGGCCGAAGAGCGAGAGCACCCAGGCGGAGCCCGTGCGCCCGCGGGTGAGGCCGCCGAAGGCGACGACGGCGACGACGGCACAGCCGGCGAACGCGGCCCACTGCCAGGGCAGCGGCTGCATGCCGCTCAGGGGGCGGGCGCGCCACAGGATCGCCGCAGGACCGGCGAGCGCGGCCAGGCCCACGAGCACGGCGAGCCAGCCGGGGACTGCGGGCCCGGGGCGCTCGACGAGGCCGGGGTCGGAGGGCGGCGGGCGCCGGGAGACGGCGACCGGAGGGACGGCGACCGCAGGGGCGGCGACCGGAGGGACGGACCGCGCGGGCTCGGTACGTTCCGCCGGTTCTGTCAGCTCCACGGCTCCCGAAGGCTTTGTCAGAGCCGTGGGTGCAGGGGGTGCCGTGGGTGCTGCCTGTTCCGCAGGTGCGGACCGGTCGTTCGGCCTGAGCAGGGTGCCGGTCGGGTGCGCGGGATCCGACCGGTAGAGGTCGTCCATCGGTATGCCGTCCGGATGGCGACGCACTCGGACGGGCAGGGGCCGCTTCTGGGGCTCGGTCATGAGGCCCTTCCGGCCGTCCGGAGATGACGGCACGTCGGATGATCTTCAAAGACCATCGTCACAGGGGTGAATGTCCGAAATGCCACGACAGAAGTCCCGAATGTCGAGGACTTTAGTCCCTTGGCCAAGGCTTCACGGCAGGCCGTTGTCAGTGGCGGCCCCTACCGTTTTCGTATGACGACGACGAGCGGTGGGGGAACGTTCGAGGCGGCCACGGGGGACGGTCCGCCGTTGCCCGGGGCCGCGGCCGAGCAGCGTTCGCGGGAGGTCCGCGCGGCCCGGGACGGGCTGCTCCAGATCAGACGGCTGACGAACGGTCAGGGGGGCGATCCGACAGCGGTGCCCGCCGACTGGGAGCGCGGGAGGCCGGTCCGCGCAGTGGCCCTGGCCCTGGAGTCCGGCGGGCTCACGCCCTCCTCCGTGGACGCCTCGGGCGCACGGGTCGCCACCGGCTACCGGGTCAGGGCGGGGGACCGGCCGGGAACCGCCGTCGTGGAGTGGCCGGGCCCGCCCGGCTCGGGGGCCGCCCAGGAGGAGGCGGAGGCGCTCGCCGCGTGCGTACCCGTGCTGGCCCGACTGGGCTGGGAGGCCCTGCTCTACCGGGGGCCGCGGGGCCGCCGCTTCCTGGAGGTGGAGCCCATGACTCCGTGACGGGGACAGGCGCACCGCCCGCGAAATTCGATGCCGCACAGCCGTGACGGCATGTCAGGATCCGGCGCATGTCGATGCGATACCCGAACCCCCTGCGCCCCGGCGACCGTATAGGCGTCACCTCCCCTTCCAGCGGAGTGCCCAAGGAGATGCGCGCGCGCCTCGACGTGGCGATCCGCGATCTGGAGGCCCGGGGGTACGAGGTGGTGGTCGGCGACTGCATGGACGGCGCCGGTCACCTCAGTGCCCCGGCCGCCGACCGCGCGCGCGAGCTGATGTCGATGCTGACGGACCCCGGCATCAGGGCCGTCGTGCCGCCGTGGGGCGGCGAGACCGCGATCGACCTGCTGCCGTTGCTCGACTGGGACCGGCTGCGGGACGCCGAGCCGACCTGGCTCGTCGGGTTCTCCGACATGGCGACCGTCATGACACCGCTGACCCTGCTCACCGGCACGGCGACCGTGCACGGGAGCAATCTCATGGACACGCCCTACCGCGCGCCGGACGGGCTCCTGTCGTGGCTCGACATCGTCACCGCCCCCCGGGGACACCGGTTCACTCAGGTCCCGCCGAACCGCTACCGAGCCGGCGGCTGGGACGACTACGCCGTCCATCCGGAGGTCCGCGAGTTCACGCTCGACACACCCGGCAGGTGGACCAGGCTGGACGGCGACGGGGACGTGGAGGTCGAGGGCCGCCTGATCGGGGGGTGCATCGAGATGCTGTGCAACCTCACGGGGACGCCCTGCCTGGACACCGCGGGCTTCGCACGGACCGAGGCCCCTGAGGGACTCCTCGTCTACGTCGAGGCGGCGGACGAAGGCGCCTACGCCATCTGCAGATACCTGCACGGGATGCGGCTGGCGGGCTTCTTCGACGAGGCGAACGCGGTCCTCGTCGGCCGGACCTCGGCCCCCGGACACGACTCGCTCAGCCAGCACGAGGCCGTGCTCGACGCGCTCGCGCCGCTGAACGTGCCGATCGTCGCCGACGTCGAGTGCGGGCACGTGGCGCCCTACCTGCCGATCGTCAACGGCGCCCGCGGCCGCCTCGTCCACACGGCGGCGCGCAGCGAACTGACCCAGACGCTGGACTGACGCCGCCGGACACACGGAGAGGACCCGGCCCGACGGGCCGAGTCCTCTCCGTGTGCGTGGTCGTCAGGCGATCGAGGCGGAGACGATCGCCGAGACCGCGAGGTTGCACGAGGCCGTCACCCACACCGCCGGGTGCGGCTCGGGGTCGACGAGCGTGGCGCCGAGCTTGCCCGGCGTGACCAGGTCCACGACGAGGAAGGCGACCGCCATCATCACGAGGCCGAGCAGGCCGAACGCGGCCGTGGAGACGAGCCCCTTGCCGAAGTCGTGGTACGTGGTCCAGATCGAGGTGAAGACGATGCCGCCTATGCCGAGGAGCGCGGAGCTCAGCAGGATCGCGGCGTTGCGGTTGCGCTCTTCCCAGATCTGCCGGCCGAGCTTCCCCGGCGTCAGCAGATCCACGAGCACGATGCCGAGGATCAGCAGGACCACGCCGAGGGCGCCGTACGCGCCTGCCCGGCCCAGGCCGTTGACGATGTCGCTCATGGGATGCCGACTCCGGAAGGTTGCGATCACGGGGGATCGGTGGTCAAGGACCGGCAAAATGTAGCGCACGGGTCAACCACGCCCGCCGCCCACCCGGAAATCGGGTGGGCGGCGGGCTGTGGCGACGGGCTGAGGTGGCGGTAGTCAGGGACGGGTGGGGCGATGCGTCAGGCCCCCTGCGGCAGGTCCTTGGCGCGCGAGCGGATCACGAAGGCCGTGACGAGTTCGACCAGGCCGACCACGATCAGCCAGACACCGGCGAGCACGGTGAGGACCCTCGCCGACTCCAGCGGCGACACGATGAGCACCACGCCGGCGACCGCGCTCACGACGCCGAGGAAGATCTGCCAGCCGCGTGCCGGCATCGCGGGGTCGGAGGCCGCGGCCACCGTCTGCGTGATGCCCCGGAAGAGCCAGCCGATGCCGATCCAGAGCGCGAGCAGCAGCGTCGACTGCATCGCGCCCCGGAAGCAGAACAGGCCGAGCAGGATCGAGAGCGCACCACTGATGAACGCCATGACCCGCAGCGCCGTGGTCGCGTGCGTACCGAAGGCCGCGACCAGCTGCATCACACCGCTGAAGAGCAGATAGAGGCCGAAGAGCACACCGGCCACTCTCAGGGAGGCATCCGGCCATACGAGCACGAGGATGCCCAGGACCACCGAGACGAGCCCGGCGACGAGCAGCGCTTGCCAGGCCGCGCCCGCGAGCGCGCCGAGCGGACCCGGCGGTACGTCGTGCCGCGCCGGTCCGTCATGAGTCTGTGTCATGGAACCATCGGTCCCTTTCCGTTCGGATGCATCGGTGTCGTGCGGGTGAGGGGGACCGGTCGCCGGTCACCGGTCAGCGCGCGGTCGCGTAGCCGCTGAGGAAGAGCGCCTCGGCCAGCGCCATGTGCTCGATCTCCGAGGGGTCCACGCTCTCGTTGGGCGCGTGGATGAGGCAGCCGGGCTCCTCGACGCCGATCAGCGCGATCTCCGCCTTCGGGAACCGGTCGGCGAGCACGTTGCACAGCGGGATCGACCCGCCCTGCCCCGACTCGACCATCTCCTTCCCGTAGGCCTCGCGCAGCGCCGACGCCAGGGCCCGGTAGGCCGGACCGTCGGTGCGCGCCCGGAAGGGCTGCCCGGCGCTCTCCGCCTCCACCTCGACCCGGGCGCCCCACGGCGTGGCCGAGGTCAGGTGGTCGGTGAGCGCGCGGAGTGCCTCGTTCGCGTCGATGCCCGGCGGGACGCGCAGGCTGACCCTGGCCCGTACCTTCGCCTGGATCGCGGCCGAGGAGCCCACGACCGGAGGGCAGTCGATGCCGAGGACGGTGACGGCGGGGCGGGCCCAGAGCTCGTCCGCGACCGAGCCCGTACCGACGAGGGACACACCGTCCAGGACGCCCACGTCGGTCCGGAACTGTTCGGCCGGATAGTCCACGCCGTCCCAGGAGCCGTCGCCCGGCAGCCCCTTGACCGCGGTGTTCCCGTGCTCGTCGCGCAGGCTGTCGAGGATCCGTACGAGCGCGGCCAGCGCGTCGGGCGCGGGCCCGCCGAACATGCCCGAGTGCATCTCGCCCTTGAGCGTGGAGACGGTGATCACCACATTGGTGAGCCCCCGCAGCGACGTCGTCGCGGTGGGCAGGCCGAGCGCGAAGTTGCCGGTGTCGCAGATCAGCAGGGCGTCGGCGGCGAAGAGGTCGGGCTGCAGGGGCACCAGCTGCTCCATGCCGCCCGTGCCCTGCTCCTCCGACCCCTCCGCCACGAACTTGATATTCACCGGGAAGCCCTTGCCCTCCGGCCCGCCCAGCGCGCGCAGGGCCGTCAGGTGCATGGCGATGTTGCCCTTGCAGTCGGCGGAGCCCCGCCCGTACCAGCGGCCGTCGCGTTCGGTGAGCTCGAAGGGCGGCGTCTGCCAGGCGGCGTCGTCCAGCGGCGGCTGGACGTCGTAGTGGCAGTAGAGCAGCACGGTGGGCGCGCCCTCGGGGCCGGGCGCGTGGCCGACCACGGCGTCCGTGCCGTCCGGGGTCGTCACCCGCCGCATGTCACGGAGTCCGGCCTCCGTGAAGGCCCGTACGAGGAAATCGGCCGCCTTCGCGCACTCCTCGGGCGGGAACTGGCGCGCGTCGGCGACGGAGCGCATCGCCACCAGCTCGGCGAGGTCGGCCTTCGCCCGCGGCATCAGCGTCCGGACCTTCTCCCGCAGCGCGGCGGTCTCGGGGGACTCGGCGGTCATGCGTACCCACTCTCTTCGGGACGGCCACAGCTCCCTCACTAAAGCAACGCGGGACAAATGCCGCAAAAGATGACTCCGATGGAGCAGGGGAAGAGGCTCCCGGGCGGCGCGGCCGGGGGAGCGGGCCGAGAGTGGACGGCGTACGAGTCCGCCTCCCCGCACATTACGGAGACCCCCTCATGACCCAGCTCAACCGACGTGACCTCGGGTTGCTCGTGCTGCGGGTCGGCACCGGCGCCGTACTCGCCGCGCACGGGACGCAGAAGCTGTTCGGCTGGTTCGGCGGCAGCGGCCTCGAAGGCACCGCCAAGGGCATGGAGGCGATGGGCTTCTCGCCCGGCCGGGAGAGCGCGATCGCCGCCGGTCTCGGCGAGGCGGGCGGCGGTGTCCTCCTCGCCCTCGGTCTGGCCACCCCGGCCGCCGGCGCCGCCGCGGCCGGGGCCATGGCGGGAGCCGTCGCCGTCCACGCCCCGGCCGGCTTCTTCGCCCACGCCGGCGGGTACGAGTACCCGGCCTTCCTCGGCTTCACCGCCGCCGCGATCGGCATCGCCGGCGCCGGCCGGTACTCCCTGGACCACGCCACCTGCCACGTCCTCGACCGGCCGTGGGTCGTGGCGACCGCCTTCCTCGGCACGGCGATCGCCGCGGCCGCCGTGGTCGGCCGCCGCGCCCAGGACCGGGCGCCCGCGGAGGACGACGAACCGGCGGACGCCGCACCCGGCGAGGAGCGTTAGGCTCGCCGCAGAGGAAGGGACGGGCGCCGCACATGAAGATCGATCTGACGGACACCAATTCCAGCAAGATCAACAAGGCGATCCTGGAGGGCCGGCGGGCCGTCGGCACCCCCGCCGTCGGCGTCGTGCTCACGCTGCTCGTCGTCACGGACGAGGAGAACGCCTACGACGCGGTGAAGGCCGCCAACGACGCCTCCCGGGAACACCCCTCCCGCATCCTCGTCGTCATCAAGCGCCACGCCCGCTCGCCCCGCGGGCGGCACGAGACCCGGCTCGACGCCGAGGTCCGCCTCGGCGCCGACGCCGGTTCGGGCGAGACGGTCCTGCTCCGTCTCCACGGCGAACTCGGCGCCCGCGCCGACTCCGTGGTCCTGCCCCTGCTGCTGCCGGACGCCCCGGTCGTCGTCTGGTGGCCCGTCGACGCCCCCGAGGTCCCCTCCCGGGACCCCCTGGGTGTACTCGCCCAGCGCCGCATCACCGACATGTACGCGGTCGAGGACCCGCTCACCGCCCTGGAGGCGCGGGCCGCGTCCTACGCCCCCGGTGACACGGACCTCGCCTGGACCCGGCTCACCCCGTGGCGCTCGATGCTCGCCGCCGCGCTCGACCAGGCCCGGGCGTCCGTGACCTCGGCGGCCGTCGAGAGCGAGGCGGAGAACCCCAGCGCCGAACTCCTCGCCCGCTGGTTCGAGGTCCGCCTCGGCGTCCCCGTCGACCGGATCGTCACCGACGGCCCGGTCGTCACGGCCGTCCGCATGGGTACGCCCGACGGGGAGATCCGCATCGACCGGCCGGAGGGCCCGGTGGCCCGGCTGGCCATCCCCGGCCAGCCCAGCCGGGTCCTCGCCCTCAAGGTCCGGACCACCGCCGAGCTGATCGCCGAGGAACTGCGCCGCCTCGACCCCGACGACGCCTACGCGGCCGCCCTGCGCGGCCGCGTGTGACACGCCCCCGTACGCCGGGCGCGTGACGCGCCCCCCGTGCACCACCGGCTCAGCCCTCCGCGGACTCAGCCCTCCGCGGACTCAGCCTTCCGTGGACTCAGCCTTCCGTGGACTCAGCCCTCCGGCGTGAACACGACCGGCAGCGTCGCCATGCCCCGCAGGATGCCCTCACGCCGGGTCAGATCCGCGTCCGGGTCCGCGAGCCGCAGATCCGGGAAGCGGCGCAGCAGGGTGCCGATGGCGATCCGGGCCTCGGCCCGGGCCAGCGGGGCGCCCAGGCAGAAATGCACACCGTGGCCGAAAGCAAGCTGTTGCGGGACCTCGCGACGTGCGATGTCGAGGATGTCGGCGCGGTCGTATCGGGCCGGGTCGCGGTTGGCCGCGGCGAGCCCGATGATGATCATCTCGCCCGCCGGGATGGTCACCCCGCCGATCTCGTACGTGTCGACGGTGAAGCGTGCGACACCCCGGCTCACCGGGCCCTCGTAGCGCAGCAGTTCCTCGATCGCGCCGGGAAGCAGCGAGGGGTCGTCCCGGAGCGCGGCGAACTGCTCGGGGTGGCGGAGGAGCGCGTGGACGCCGTTGGCGACGAGGCTCGCCGTCGTCTCGTGACCGGCCAGCGTGAGCAGGATCGTCATGGCCGTCAGCTCACGGTCGCTGATCCGCTCCTCGGCCTGCGCGGCGCACAGGGCGCTCAGCAGGTCGTCCTTCGGGTCGGCCTTGCGCTGGGCGATCAACGGCTCGAAGAACTCGGTGAGTTCGGCCCGCGCCTGGGCTCCCTTGGCGAGTCGCTCGGGCGTGTTGGGCGGCATGATGAGGCCGACCGCGAGGCGGGCGAAGTCGGGCTGTCCCTCGGCCGGGATGCCGATGAGTTCACTGAGTACGGCCATGGGCAGCGGGAGGGCGAACTCGGAGACGAGATCGGCGGATCCGCGTGCCGCGAAGGCGTCGAGGAAGGCGTCGGTGTGCGCCTGGACGCGGGGCGCCATCTGCTCCACACGACGGAAGGTGAAGGCCTTCGAGACGAGGTTGCGCAGCCGCGTGTGGTCCTCGCCGTTGGCGACGAGCATGCTGGCCATCAGGACGTTGGTGCGCTCCTGATGGGCCATCTCCTCCTCAAGTCCGTTGACCCCGACGGGACTACTGCTGAGCCGGGGGTCGGTGAGCGCGGCGACCGCCTCGTCGTAGCCGGTGACCATCCAGACCTCAAGGGTGGGATTCAGCCGGACGCGCTGGACGACGCCGTGCTCACGGATGCGCTCGAAGAGGGGGTAGGGGTTGGGCTGTTGGGCGACGTTTACCGGGACATCGTGAACAATCGTCTGGTCTTGGCCGGTCATCTTCCGTAACTCCCCGAAGCTTTGTGAAAGATCTGTGGCAGGTAGTCATACCAGCCGCCTCAGTTGCGTGGTAGCGTCACCGGCGCTCGGCTCGAATGATGTACGAATGATGCACGGGGAAGGACCGGCGAACCGCCGGTGGCACACCAGCGAGACGCTCCGCCCACCGGTGGATCCACGTCTCGTACAGCTCGACTCGTCGGCAATGAAGGCCTCAACCAGGCCGTGTGCGAAGGGGGAGATGTTTCGTGGAGCAAGCGGCAGCTGTGAACGCTGTGGACCCGATCCTGGACCTGGTCCGTCCGTCGAACCTGCGGAACCCGTACCCCGCGTACGCCCTGATGCGTGAGTCCACCCCCGTCTTCTGGCATGAGCTGCTCGGCTCCTGGGTGCTGACCCGGCACGCCGACTGCCTCGCCGTCCTCACCGACAGTCACCGGTTCGCCTCCGACTGGCGCCGCGCCGGGGAGGACATCCCCGCGCCGCTGCTCAGCGTGCAGACCCTCGACCCGCCCGAGCACACGGCAATCCGGCACCTGCTCCTCGACGGATTCCGGGCCCAGGACCGACGGGCGCTGCACGACGGTCTGGACCTCGAAATCGCGGACCTGCTCGCGGAGTTGGCAGAGAAACCCTCGTTCGACTTCGTCGGGGAGCTGGCCGAACCGGTCGCGCTGCGCTTCGTCACCGCCTTCCTCGGCGTACCGGCCCCCGAGCTCGACTGGTTCGTGCCCATGTCCCGTACCGTCGTCGACGGCATGGACGCCGGCCTGTGGCCGGAGAAGCACGAGCCCGCCGTCGCGGCCAGGGCCCGGCTCGCCGAGTACGCCGGCGGATGGCTCGCGGATCCGCCCAAGGAAGGGCTCATCGCCCACGTCGCCGAGCACGCGGCGGACAGCGGCGTAGAGGAAACGATTCTCCGGAACAGTCTGCGCGCAGTCCTCCACGCCGGCTACGAATCCGCCTCGCGGCTCCTCGGCAACGCCGCCGCCGCACTCCTCACCACCCCCGGCGCGCCGGCCGCCTTCCGGGCGACCCCGGCCTCCGCCGTGGACGAACTCATCCGGTACGACGCACCCGTCCAGGCGGACGCCCGGGTCTGCGTCACCGACACCGAACTGGGTGGCGTCACGATGAGAGCGGGTGATCCGGTCACGCTCCTCCTGGGCGCGGCCAACCACGACCCGCTCCGCTTCGACCACCCCACAGAGCTGCGACTCGACCGCACCCCGAACCCGCACCTCGGGTTCGGACGCGGAGCCCATGCCTGTCTGGGCGCGTCCATGGCGATCCGGCTCGCCGGATCGGTCCTCGGGGCCCTGGCCAGGGACTACCCGGACGCACGGGGAGTCGCGGAACCGGAACACCGGCGCAATCTGACCCTCCGCGGTCTCGACCGCTTCGAGGTCACTCTGCGCCCGAGAGCGGGGGAGGGGGTACGACCATGAAGTACTGGCACTGAAACCAGTGAGCGGGGCGCCCGTCCGGGAGGCGCGCGCCACGCCTCGTGCACGATGGTGCACGACCTGAAGCCCGAGCCTGTTGTACGGCTCGGGCTTCAGCCCTGTCCGGATCAGCTGCGGGCGTCAGGCTCCGCCGACGCCTCGACACCCGCGCGGCCTACGTCAACTTCCCGGACCCGACCTGCCCGACTGGCAGCACGCCTACTACGGCCGCAACTACGACCGCCTGTTCGCCGTCGAACGACGCTACGACCCCGCCGGCCTGTTCCGCTACCGACAAGCCGTCGGCCGTCCCCGGGTGCGAGACCGGGAAGCCCTCAGCCGCACGGGTTCACGCGCGTACGGCTGGAGGGCTTCCCGGAGCTCACCTTGTCGGTCGCCGCTCGAAGGTGCGGTTCCTCTCCGCGATCCGCCCGGCGTGATAGCGGATGCCGGGATGGATGGCGCGGGCGTCCGGCGGCAGGACGTCCGCTTGCCGCCTGATCATGTCGGCCAGTACGGCTTGGTCCGCCCCGGTCAATCGCAGGACGCCGGAGGTGACACCGGCCGCGCCCAGGACCCGCAGCGTGCGCTGGGCGTCCCCGAGGCCGTTGACCTCCACACCGTCCGGTCCGCGCATCGCGAACAGCCGGGTGCCGGAGCCCAGGAGCGCGGCTGTGCCACCGGGGTGGTCGGCCTCCTGGCCGATGGTGTGGACGATGCGGCTGAAGGTGGACAGGCGGCCCTGGAGATCGGTCGTGCCGAACCGACCGGTGGTGGTGTATCGGACGGTGACGGGCAGGTCGGTCGTACGGAGGGTCGGCTGCCAGACAGGCAGCGAGAAGGCCCCGATCGCCGGCAGGGTGTTGCGGCCATGGGGAACATCCGTACAGCCGTTGGCGCTGAGATTGATCATTGGTTCCGGCTGCTGATCTCCACGTTCGGGTGAGGCTGGAACTGGAGACGTTCGCGGAGGTCGATCTTCTCGGGGGTGAGCGGCTCCCCGGGCCGGCGGATGCGGACGGGCTTGGGCCGCAGAGGCGGGCCATCGTCCACCGCGCCCTCCTCAGCTTCGGCGAGCGCCCGGTAGAGCGAGGCGATCGAGGGGTGCTTGCCCGCGTTTTTCCCAGTCTTGATGACCAGCTTCTTGGCGATCTCGGGGACGGGTACGCCCTTGTCCTTGAGGGCGACGGCGAAGGTGAGCATGTCGTCGTCGATGACCTTCGGGCGTCCGCCGTGGTTCCCCTTGGCCGCCGCGGTGACCTGGCCCTCCAGGGTCTTCTCCCGGATGTAGTTGCGCTCGATCTGCCCGGCCACCGCGAGTACGGCGAAGAACATGGCGCCCATGCCGTTGGGGTCGTAGACGCCGGTGAGCGGGCCGGTGAGGAGTTCGGGCTGGATGCCACCTGCCTGGAGCTCGGCGGACAGGGTCATCAGCTCGGCCGCGTTGCGGGCGAGCCGCTTGAGTTCGTGGACGGTGAAGATGACCGGCGTCTCGGGGGCGGCCTCCTTGAACTGGAGGGCCAGTGCGAGTGCCTTCTCGAGCTCGGGCCGGATCTTGATGCGGGTGCTGATCTGTTCCTTGAAGACCTTGTGGCACTCCGCGCGGTGGAGGGCTTCGAGCTGGCTCGCCAGTTCCTGGCGGGCGGTTGACGTCCTCGCGTACCCGATCCTGACGGGCCGCTCGGTGCGGGGCGCGGGGACGGCGGCGAGCGCGGGGCCCTGCTTCCACGCGCGTCCGGGGAGCCGGTCGGCGGGGACGGGGATCTCCGGTTCCTTGCGGAGCGCTGGGACCAGGACGAAACGCGGGGTGTGGTACTTCGCGGCTGTCTTCCCGCCCCGGGTGCGGCAGGCGCTTCCGACGGGTGCGTCACAGTTCGGGCAGTCGTGACGTTCCACCGCCAATGCGGCCTGATCGGGCGTGAGATCCATGGCGGCAGTCTCTCGGAACCGCCTCGCACAACACGCCGGTTTCGAGAGGACTTCTGCGAACGGCGACCTGCGGAAACGTGATCACTCCTAGGGTTCTCGCAGAACTCTCACAGATGTTCGTTTGAGAACGGCCGCGCGCGACAGCCGCAGCCCGAAGCTGCCCGGTGCGACTGAGCTCATGCAGAGCCGGCGCCGCGGCGCAGCGTGAACCAGAAAGTCGGGACCGGGTTCGTGCCGGGCGTCACGTCGTCCAGCTGCCACCCAGCGAACCTGGCGCTGAGTTCGTCCGCAGTGACGCCGGACCACGAGTCGTCAAACGCCCCGGGCCCGTACCCGAACATCAGCAATCGCGCACCGGGGGCGGCACGCTTGGTGAGGCCGGCGGCGTAGGCGTCGCGGCGGTGCGGTGGAATCCCGCAGTAGCAGCTCAGGTCGAAGAACAGGTCGTACGGGCCGGGCACGCCCACCTCGTCGAGACGGGTGGCGTCCCCGCACAGCACCGTGACTTCCGCTCCTGCAGCGTCGGCCTTCTCCCGAGCCTGCCGTACCGCGCGGTCGACCAGGTCGACGGCCGCCACTCGCCAGCCGTGCCGGGCCAGGTACACCGCGTTGGTCCCGGTGCCGCAGCCGAGTTCGAGGACCTGGCCTGGCATCAGCGCACCGGGCCCCTCTATCAGGGCCATGAGCTCGGGTGGCGTGATGCCGCTGTCCCACGGCGGCTTGCCGTCCCGGTAGAAGTCCTCCAACACGCGGCGCACAAAACCCTCTTGCTCGAGCTCCGCAGCCGTCTGAGTCTCACTCATCGCTACCCCTCCAAGAAATTAGAGTTCATCTCTAGTGACTGACTCTAGAGATAGACTCCCGGCATGGATGCGGTCAAGGGATCCGACGGACAGAACGTCAAGCGCCCCGACAAGAGGGCCGAACGCTCGCGGCGTACCCGCGAGAAGATCGTCGCGGCGGCGCGGGAGCTGTTCGTCGCGCAGGGGTACGGTGCGACAAGCCTTCAGGAGGTTGCGGATCGCGCGGGTGTGGCCGTCCAGACCGTGTACTTCGTGTTCCGAAACAAGCGCGCGCTGTTCAAGGACGTCGTCGACACGTCCATCGCGGGCGACGTCGAACCGGTCGCCACGATGGACCGCGACTGGTTCCGCGGCGCGTGCGCCGAGCCCACCGCGGCCGGGCAACTGCGCGCCCACGTACGGGGTGTACGCGACATCCTCGGCCGGGTCGCCCCGATCATGCCGTTGATCGCGGCTGCGGCCGCCACGGACCCGGAGATCGCCGCGCAGTGGCCGGCCGGCCCCGACCCGCGCTACACCGTCCAGCACGCCGCGGCGAAGGCGCTGACCTCCAAGCCCGACGCCCGCCCCGACGTCGACACCGCCCGCGCCGCCGACCTGCTGTACGGGCTGCTCAGTCCGGAGCTATACCTGATCTTTGTCCGCGACCGGGGCTGGTCCCCCGACGCCTGGGAGGAGTGGGCATGTGTGGCCCTGACTACCCACCTCTGCACAGACGACGAGTAGGCCACCGACCCTTCGGCGACAGCCGCCGAAGCGAAGCAGAGTCCGCGACCGGCTGCGGCTGCGGAAGCTGACCGGGACGCTCACTCCGCTGCACCGTCGTCATCATCGTCAAGCCCGGCGGCGTCCGGGTCGCGCAGCGGCCGCAAGGCCCCGCCGACCGGGGCGGAGGCGGTGAAGCTGTAGCGGCCCAAGACGTTGAGGTTGCGGTGCTTCAGCGGGGAGAGCCGGGCGATGTCCTCGTCCCGGATCTCGTGGCCCTCGGCGCGGAGCTGCGCGACAGCCGCGTCGATGTACCGGGTGGTCCAGAGCACCACGGCGTTGAGGACCAGGCCGAGCGAGCCGAGCTGATCCTCCATGCCGTCCCGGTACGCCTGGTGGATGGTGCCGCGCTTGCCGTGGCACACGTCGCGGGCCAACTTGTGGCGGGACTCCTGCACGGTGAGCTGCCGGTTCATCTGGCGGCGGTAGGTGTCGTCGACCGGGTCCACGACACGGAGCAGGTGCTCGGTCTTGGCGATCCGCCCGTACTCGGCGAACGCCTGGCCCAGCGGGGTCGGGTGGCCCTCGCGGCCGAACATCCGCAGCAGGTCGTAGGCGCGGACCTGGTTCGTGACCAGGGATCCGGCGACCCGCAGCATGTCCGGCCAGTGCGTGATCACCTTGTTCAGGTTGACCCGGTTGCGGGCCAGCGGCTCCAGCGGCCCGTACGTACCGGTCACGACGCCGGGCAGGGACGCGCGCCAGAACCGCTGGTCGTCCAGGTCCTTGAACCGGGCACCTGGCCCTGCGCCTCGATCAGTGCGGCGTTCGCCGCGGCGATGGTGTCGGCCCGCAGGTAGAACTGGTCGACGTGCACCAGCCGGGAACGGGTCAGTGCATCATGTGCGGGGTTGATGACCGGGGTCATGCCGATGTTGCACGCCTCCGAGACCAGCAGGGCCACCAGTGAGGTGGTCAGGTCCTTCATGCGGGTCGTGCCGTCGCCCAGGTGCACGAAGGCGTCCAGGAACCCGGTCCAGCCGTGCACCTCGAACAGCAGCTCCGGCAGGTCGATCTTCGGGAGCATCCTCTCCACCCGCCCCCGCAGCCACGTCAGGGACTTCGGTTCGCCCAGGGCGCCGAGTTTGGACACGTTCAGCTTCGCCCGGCCGCCCGGCGGGACCTCGATGGTGACCTTCGTGTCCTGCCCGGCCGTCTCCAGCCGCTCCGCCATCTGCTTCCACGCCGCATCCAGCACCGTCACCAGCGTGGCCAGGTGCTCCTCGACCGGCAGGTCCAGGCTCAGGCCCGCCAGGACGTCCTTCCGCACGGCCTCCCACTCGGTGCCGTCCAGCAGCCGAGCGCGCGGGTCGGACCAGCGGTGCGAGGGAGAGGCGAACACGTCCCTGCGCTGAAGCGCGCGGTGCCGTTGCTCCAGCACGCACACCACGTACGCGTCCCTGTGCACCGCTCCCGGCGGCAGGCCGGCGTTCGCGTACACCGTCTTGCGCCACGCGGCCGGCACCAGCTTGTCGTCGACCTCGCGCGGCAGCAGCGGCTTGTCCTTCACCCGCCACCGCGCCAGTGCGGGCAGCCGCTTCACCCCAGCCAGCACCCGCTTCCCGCCGGTCGCGGCGTCCAGCGCCTTCGACTCGCCCAGTAGCGACAGGAACGGCCGCACCGTGTTGTACCGGGTCGCCAGCGCCGCCCGCATCGCGACCGCCGCCGAGTCCTCGTCCTCCGGCACCAGCGAGACCACCAGCGCGGCCGCGCTCATCACCACCGCCCGCGGGGCGACCTCCTCCAGCGCCCGCCACAGCGCCGCCGCGTCCAGATCCGTGCCATGGCTCTCGACCAGTTCCAGCTCCTCGAACAGCATCTTCGCCGCCCGCGCGAGGGTCCGTGACGCCTTCTCCAGCTGCGGCAGCGTCGACGGGCGTTCCTTGTCCGTCGCCCGCTCCCGGCCAACCCCGCACCTGCGACCGTCGCCTCGCCGCGGCCTGCAACAAGGGCCTCGCCAAACGCATCCACCGCTTCGTCAACAACAACGACATCGTCCCCCAGCTCCCACCCGAGCCCGCCTACACCCACGTCGACACGTTGCGCTACATCGACGCCTCCGGGAAGGTGCGGGAGTCGATGACGCTCATGGCAGGACTGACGGACCGGGCCAAGGGACTGACGGCCGATCCGTTCGCCCCCGCCGGCGACGGCGTCCGCGACCACTCGATCCTCACGTACATCGCAGCGCTGAAGAACGACCTCGGCTGAATCCACCCCGGTTGCGCCCCCGCTCGCACCCGCACCGGGGCCGGTGACCAGGCGTGCCCTGGTCACCGAGACCTCCTGGGCGTCATCGGGAGCGGGGCAGCTCCTGGAGTGCGGTGGTGGCGAAGGCGTGGTCCTGTTCCGGGGCGCCGCCGCCCACGCCGACGGCGCCGACGAGACGTCCGTCGCGGTGCACGGGCACTCCGCCGGCGATGAAGAGCAGCGGCCGGTCGAGGGCGGTGGGCAGCGAGTGGAACGGGCCGTCGGGCTTGACGAGGTCGACCAGGTCGGCCGTGGGGGCGTTGAGCTGGAGGGCGGTGTACGCCTTGCGCGTGCTGGTCTCGCCGGAGATCAGCACGGCCCGGTCGTCGCGGCGGAAGGCGAGCAGGTGGCCGCCGGCGTCGAGCACGGTGACGCTGACGGTGACCCCGGCGGCGTCGGCGGCGCGACGGGCGGCGGTGATCAGGGTCTCGGCGTCGTGGAGGGTGAGGCTCATGATGGCACTTTCCTTGTGGTGGGGGGATGGAAGAGGGGTGATCAGTGGTGTACGGGGATGCGGGCGTCGGTGTCGACGGTGGGGGCGGCTTCGGCTGCCGGGGCCCGGCGCTCCAGTGCGGCGGACCAGATGGCGAGGCCGAGAGCGGCGGCGGCGAGGAGGGCGCCGACCCAGTTCGGTGCGGTGTAGCCGTAGCCGGCGGCGATGACGAGGCCGCCGAGCCAGGCGGCGAGCGCGTTGCCGAGGTTGAAGGCGCCGATGTTGACGGCGGAGGCCAGGGTGGGCGCGCCGTGCGCCTGGTCGAGGACGCGCTTCTGCAGCGGCGGGACGGTGGCGAAGCCGAGCGCCCCGACGAGGAGGATCGCGATCGCGGCGAGGATCTTGTCGTGGGCGGCCACGGTGAACAGCGCGAGGACGATCGCGAGCCCGCCGAGGGAGGCGTACAGCAGGGGCATCAGCGCACGGTCGGCGTACCGGCCGCCGAGCAGGTTGCCGAGGAACATCCCGACGCCGAAGAGGACGAGGAGCCAGGTGACCGCGCCGTCGGAGTAGCCGGCGACCTCGGTCATCATCGGTGCGATGTAGGTGATCGCGGCGAAGACGCCGCCGAAGCCGAGCACGGTCATCGCCATCGCGAGCAGCACCTGCGGGTTGCGGAACGCTTTCAGCTCCCGGCGCAGGTGGGTGCCTTCGGGGCGGGGCATGGCGGGTACGAGCCTGGCGATGCCGAGCAGCCCGATCACACCGAGCAGGGCGACGATCGCGAAGGTGGTGCGCCAGCCGACTGCCTGCCCGATGAAGGTGCCGAGCGGCACGCCGACGATGTTGGCGACCGTCAGGCCGGTGAACATGGTGGCGATGGCGCCGGCCTTCTTGTCCGGGGCGACGAGGCCGGCGGCGACGACGGACCCGATGCCGAAGAACGAGCCGTGGGCGAGCGAGGCGATCACGCGGCCGGTCAGCATCATCCCGAAACTCGGGGCTAGGGCGGAGACCAGGTTGCCGAGCACGAACAGGCCCATCAGCAGCATGAGCATCCGCTTGCGGCTCACCTTGTTGCCGAGGACGGTCAGCAGCGGCGCGCCGACGACGACGCCGAGTGCGTAGCCGGTGACCAGGAGGCCCGCGGCGGGGATGGAGACGCCGTAGTCGGCGGCGATCCCGGGCAGCAGCCCCATGACGACGAACTCGGTCGTGCCGATACCGAAGGCCCCGACTGCCAGGGCGAGGAGTGCGAGCGGCATGGCTCACCCCTTCCGTGATTGCTTGAGTAAGCTCTTTACGTGCCTCCACAATAGTTGCAGGCGCGCCCTAACTGCAAACGCGGATAGCCGGTGCCCTCGGGGTGGTGGCGCGCTGCCTGGGGCGGGCGCGGTGTGGGACTTGCTCCGCATCGGTCAGCTGAACCGCAGCGGTATGTGGCCGGATGACCGCCTGACCGGCGGCTGGGGCGCCTCCAGGCCATTCCCCTTGCACCGGGGTTCCTCGGCCGAGGCCCGGGTGAGGTGGGTGAGCGCGTGCCGGTGGGCGATCGTGACGCAGTGCGTGCAGAGTCGCACACTCCCTCCGGCTCGGAGTCTCCGAAGCGACGGCGCAGACAGGCCCGCCCGCCTCAAGGCAAAGGCCCTAAGCCGGCCCGGGACGGTCGGAGAGCGCGCCAGAACCCTCTCGACCAGTGCCTCGACGTCGGCATCGACCGTCGGCTCGCCCGTCATGCCCATCCGGTGGAGCAGGACTCCTCGTCATGCGCGTTACGGCCGAGGGTCGGCCGGCCGCCTTCAGGACCGTTGCGCGGGTCCGATGGCCGTGAGTCCCACCTGTGCGGCGAGCCAGTGGGCGTACGGCTCCCTCATCTGGCGGCCGTCGATGACGACGCTGCGGACGTGGACGCGGACGGTGTTGGTCGTCGGCGGGCTCGTTCGGGCAGCGGGTACGGGAGTTGAAGAGAAGAGTCACTCAGCATGCTTGGACTCGCCGCGGAATCACGCCTCGGGCGCGTCCAGCCAATCCAGTGACCGCCGGTTCCGATGACTGTGCCACGGCCCGTCATCGCAGGGCATCGCCTTTCCGCGCGCTGCCTATGCCCCCGCCTGCCGGCGACGGGATGCCGCGCAGGCCAAGCCGAAGACGGGGCTGGTCAGCCGGGTGCGCGGGGGAGCAGACCGGGCGCTGGTGCTGAGACGGTGTGCGGCCACCGGCCGCGCACCGCCGCCCTGTCAGTACGGTACGGGCTCGGACGGGAAGCAGACCGCCCGGTCGCTCCTGCAGATCCTGGCCTCCGGGTCGAGCTCCCAACCGTGCACGGGGTGGTCGAACGTCAGGAAGGTGACCATACGGCCCGAGGGGAACCTTGCGACTGCCTGGTGCACCGGTCCCATCCCCTTCCTGCGCTTGACGTGGTCGAATCGCTTCGGACCGCCCTCGGCTATCACGAAGACCACTCGCCGGACCTCGTCGAGATCGCCCTCCCGCTCCGCCCGGTCATCGTCGCCCGTATGCGTGAAGAGCAGTCCGGGCGCCGGTGCCTCCTCGGGAAGCCGGCCGCATCTGAACGAGCTGTAGCCTTCCCGGACCATGCCGTAGCAGAAGGTACGCCCGTCGGGCATCCACGCCAGCTCCCCGGTCTCGGCGCTCAGCCGATGAATGACGGCGACTTCGTCGGACGGTGGAACCTCGTGTCCCGTCGGCACTGGGGGAGAGAATGCCGCGCGCAGGAAAGCGAGGTCACGGTTGTCGGCCGCCGCCTTGTCCAGCGGCCGTGCCGGCGCCCTGTCGTACGGCCGTTGCGTGACCGCCGGTCGTATCGTGGCCGAAGGCGTCCCGGTCACAGGTTTCGAGGATGCCCGCGACGGTTCCATCCCCGACGTACATCCGGCCAGCGCCACCAGCAATGTGGCTGCTGCACTCATGAGAAGCCGTCGTCTCACCACAACCCCCCCCGGGTGTACGGACCTTGTTCGGCAGACGATAGCTCCGAAGCAACGATCAGTCCGGCTGATTACCCAGGGGGCGAGCGGCGCTTCGCCAAGGAAGGGGGCGAGACGCGGGGCAGGGCCTCAGGCGCGCAGCCTCCCCGGCAGCCAGCGAAGCTGGGCCGCTTGCTGGAAGGAGCCGCCGCCCTCGTGGTCGTTGAAGTCGTAGACCTCGATCTCCTTGTCCTCCTCCGCGTAGGCGTTGAAGGCCGCGAACACCGTCGACGGCGGGCACGTCAGGTCTTCCAGGGCCGTCGAGAACAGGGCCGGCGCGGTCGCGCGCGCCGCGAAGTGGACCCCGTCGAAGTACGCGAGCGTGTCCCGCGCCCGCTGGACGCGGCCACGGTGGGCCTTGAGGTAGGTGCCGATCTCGCGGTACGGCGTGCGGTCCGTGATCGTCGTCGCCCGCGGGAAGTCGCAGAGGAACGGTACGTCCGGGGCCACCGCCACCAAATCCCGTACCAGCCCCGCCACCGCCAGGGTGATGCCGCCGCCCTGGCTGCCTCCGGTGACCGCCGTGCGGCCCGCGTCCACCAGCGGGTGCGAGCGCGCCGCCTCCACGGCGCGGACGGCGTCCGTGAAGAGCCGCCGGTAGTAGTAGGTCGCCGGATCCTCGATGCCCCGGGTCATGAAACCGGGGGAGGCAGGCGCGCTGCCGACCGGGTCGGGGGTGTCGCCGGTGGCCCATCCGCTGCCCTGTCCCCGGGTGTCCATCACGAAGTGCGCGAACCCGGCGGAGGCCCAGAGCAGATGCGTGTGCGGCAGTCCGCGCCCGCCGCCGTACCCGAGGAACTCGACGACCACGGGGAGCGGTTCGGAGGTGCCCGCCGGGAGCACGAACCAGCCCTTGACCGGCTGACCGTCGAACCCGGCGAACGTCACGTCGTACGTCTCCACCGTGACGAGCCCCGTGGCGACGCGCTCGAAACGCGCGTCGAGGGGGTGCGTGCGCGTCTCGTCGAGGGTCTTCGCCCAGAAGGCGTCGAAGTCCTCGGGCTCCACGGATGCGCTGCGGTACGTACGGAGTTGGTCGATGGGCAGGTCGAACTGGCTCATGGGTACCGCCTGGTGGGTGAGGGGTCGCGTTCGAAATCTCGACCGGTCACTCCGGTCCTCCCCACCCTAGGGCCTGCCCGGCGGATCGCGGCCGGGGCCGACCCTGATCCGCCGGACAGGCCCTGGTCGGCACCCGCCGCCGATTCGTCTACGTGAATCAGGGGGCCGCTCCCGACGCCACCCCACCGACACTTCACGCCGAGCGCGCCACGAGAACGCTCCCGGACCTGTCCCCATGGCATCCTCGGACGATGCCCCACCGTGTCCGGCTGCGGGCCTTCGTCGTCCTGCGCGGAGGGACACCATGCTCATCAGCCACACCGTTCGCCACGACGTCCTGCACGTGATGCTCCACCGCGACCTGGACGTCACCAACAGGGCCGCCGCCGCCCTCCAGATCCAAGCCCTGGTCCAGACCCACCGTCCGACGCGCGTGGTCATCGCGCTCCCGGCCGCCGACCCCACCCCGGCCACCCTCAGCGCCCTCGCCCGCGCCCACCGCATGTGCGGAAGCCTCGGCATCCCCCTCACCCTGACCGGCGCGAGCACCCGCACGAGCCGCCTCCTGGACGTGAACACGCTGTAGGGGTGTTGCGGAGGGCATGCCGGAGCCGCCCCGGTCGGCGCTGAAGACCGTCGGCAAGCGGCTCGACTTCACCGACCTCTGCACCAAGCGCGAGGAACTGCGCTTCCGGATCATCGAGATCATCGGCATCGACCTCAACGGCTAAAGCCCGGAGGACGCGGCACTCGACTATCTGGAGCAGCAGACCCCGCTCGCGCAGCTCGACCCGGGCAACATCCTGGACGCCCAGGGCATCCGCAAGATCCGAGCAGGAGGAGTCGATCAAGCGGCTGCGTACGGTCGAGGAGGCCGACCGTACCCGGCAGGCGATCGTCATCGCGGCCGAGGCGGAGGCACAGGAGAAGCTGGTCAAGGGCATCAAGGGCATCAAGGACATCAAGGCGGCGAAGGCGGCCGAGCAGGCCGCCGTGCACCGGGCCGCCGAGGAACTCACCCTGGCCGAGGCCCGGCACCATGCCGCCGACATGGACGCCCGCGCCAAGATCCGCCTTGCCGAAGGCCTCGCTGCCGCGCAGGTACGGAAGAAGGAGGCCGACGCCATCGAGAAGACCGGCCGAACGGAGGCGGAGGCCACCGAGGCCCGCTTGCGCGCCGAGGCCGAGGGGCTGCGGGCCAAGGCGCTCGCGGAGGCCACGGCGATCGGCGAGAAGCCGAAGGCGGAGGCCGAGGGGCTCAACCAGAAGGCGATCGCCGTCGCCGCG
Organism: Streptomyces sp. NBC_01255; assembly: GCF_036226445.1. NCBI lineage: Bacteria > Bacillati > Actinomycetota > Actinomycetes > Kitasatosporales > Streptomycetaceae > Streptomyces > Streptomyces sp. NBC_01255. The sequence continues at coordinate 1,062,704 of NZ_CP108474.1, read as the reverse complement.
TTCGACGAGGCGTCCCGCGCGCACGAGGAGTACCGGCTCAGGCTGGAGGTCGAGAAGGACATCCGTCTCGCCGGCCTCGAAGTGCAGCGGCAGGTCGCGGAGGCTCAGGCCAATGTGCTCGCCACGGGCCTGGCGAAGGCCGACATCAGCATCGTCGATGGCGTGTCCGTCTTCCTCGACCGGCTCGACAAGTCCGTCGACGGCTTCCGGGACCCCTCCCGGACCGCGCAGGCGCTGGCCGGCCCGTGGTGGAACGGCGAGGGCGCCTTCACCGAGGACCCGACGAAGGTGCTCGGCTCGCTCTCCAGCGCGGACGTGCAGAACCTCAGAGTCTCCGCGCTCCTCGCGAAGGTCATGAAGTCCGGCGGGCTCGACGCACACGTACCCGGCCCGGCCACCGCACCCCCGGCCGAGACCGCGGCGCTGAACGGCGCCGCCAGGAGCTGACCGCCCCGGGGGAGCGGTCACAGCGAGTCCGGTGCCGGCGAACGGGGGAGTGGCCGGCACCGGACCCGTATCCACCACGGTACAAGGAGCGGAACGAGATGAGCGCCGGAATCGGCCAGGACACGTACACGGTGCTGCGCGACCGGCCCGCCGCACAGGCGAGCCGGGACCCTCGACGAGGCCCGTATCGCGGCCTTCGGCTCCGGCGAGCTCGGCCTGACCGGCACCGGCCGGGTGCGCACCGGGCACGCCCGCGTGCCCCGTGACGTCGCCGCCGTCGGGAGTCGCCGCGGGTCTACCGCGCCGAACACCTCGCCGCCCGCCTGCTGGCCGAGCACGGCGCGGACGGCAGCGCCGGCGGGCTTCGCCGTCTCGGAGGCGGCCCGGACGCTCCTCGGCACGTTCCGCCTCGTCGAGGCCTGGCTCACCGCCTACGCCACGGCCTCCGGGGAGCAGCCCGACGAGGGCGTACTCGCCGAGGCCGCCGCCGTCGAGCTCTGCCGGGACCTCGAACGCTACGAGGTGGCCGCCCCGACCACGGCGACGGTCACAGGCCTCCTGGGCAGCCACCCCCGGGTGAAGGGACGCGCGCTGGAACTGCGCCTGGACGAGTTCCTGGACAGGACGCGTGCCTTTGCCGAGCCGGACGTACCGGCCTTCCGCGCCTACCAGCGGCAGCGGGCGGATCTCGTCGCGGCCGAGCGCACCCGGCTCCGGCTCGACGGGTACCGCCCCCGCGTGATGTCGTCCTTCGTCCGCAACCGGCTCGTCGACGAGGTCTACCTCCCGCTGATCGTCGACAACCTCGCCAAGCAGCTCGGTGCCGCCGGGGACGCCAAGCGCAGCGACCCCCAGGGGCTGCTGCTGCTCCTTTCCCGCCCGGCTACGGCAAGACCACCGGCAAGGAGGGCGCTTTCGCGCTCAGCTTCGTCGAGAACGCCCTCACCTCTCACCCGGTCCTCGCGCCGCTGGCCGGCCGCGACCGGTCCGACCTGGAGCTGCATCTCCTCACTGCCCGCGAGACCGTCCTGGGCGTCACCGAGGAGTACATCGCCTCGGCCGCCCGCACCGACGCGGCCCGCACGGAACCGCCCTTCCGGCTCCAGGGCTCGTACCGCGCCATGAACAAGATCGCGGCCCGCATCTCGGCCGCCATGAACGGCGCCGAACTCGCCGCCGTGATCGACGACCACTACACCGACGTGGCCCAGCCCCTCGCCACCGAGGCCGAGGCGAACCTCCTCAAGTTCGCCGAACTGCGCGGCACCTCACGCCGGCCCAGGCCGCCCGCTGGTCGGAGATCACCACCGCCCACACCCACACCCGCACCCAGGCGTCGGGAGGCTCCGGAGACGACCCCGCCGCCAGGGCGGTCGCCGCCCTCGGCCTGTTCGCCGACCGCATCACCGCCGTCGAGACGGCCGTCACCCGCGCCACGGACCCGCGCCGCCTCCTGGCGCGACCGGTGGGACGCCACGCGTCACGATCCGATGATGTCCCCGACGAGTCCCCGAACTGACCCGAGCGCGGAGGGAGACGACACCCTTGGCGCTCAATCGCCGGACGTCTGCCCCCGGCCCGGTAGCTGGGCCGTCCTCGCGGCCTCGGCCTCGGCCTTCGCGTCGCTCACCACGGCGTCGGCCCGCTTCGCGACCTCGGCTGCGGCCGCGGCAGCGTCGAGCGAAAGCGGCGAACCTGCCTCGAGCTCCGGTGCCCCGCCCTCGTCCGGCGCGCCGTCGGCATCGGTGGTGGTCGCTTCCTCCGGTTGCGCAGGTGCGGGAAGACCCATCGTCGACCGGTCTCCGAACGCGTGGGTGACGGCACGGACGGCCTCGGTCAGCTCGCCCGGGATCACCCAGAACGTGTTGTTGTCGCTCTTCGCCAGGTGCGGGAGCGTCTCGAGGTACTTGTAGGCCAGGATCTTCGGGTCGGCGTTGTTGCGATGGACGGCCTGGAAGACGCGCTCCACCGCCTTCGCCTCGCCGTCGGCTCGCAGGATCATGGCTTGCTGCGCGCCCTGTGCTTCCAGGATGTCCTTCTGCTTCGTGCCCTCCGCGGTGAGGATCTTGGCCTGCCGTTCCCCTTCGGCGTGCAGGATGGCCGCGCGCTTGTCCCGCTCGGCCCGCATCTGCTTCTCCATCGCCTCTTTGATGGTGTTCGGCGGATCGATGGCCTTGATCTCGACACGGTTGACGCGGATGCCCCACTTGCCGGTGGCGTCGTCGAGGACTGCGCGGAGCCGGGCGTTGATCTCCTCACGTGAGGTGAGCGTCTGCTCCAGGTCCATGGAGCCGATGACGTTCCGCACCGTGGTCACGGTGAGCTGATCGATTGCCTGGAGGTAGTCGGCGACCTCGTAGGCCGCCGCCCGCGGGTCGGTGATCTGGTAGTAGAGCACGGTGTCGATGTTCACCACGAGGTTGTCCTCGGTGATCACCGGCTTGGGTGCGGACGAGTACACCTGCTCGCGTACGTCGAGTTTGGTGTTGACGCGGTCAGCCACCGGCACGACGAAGTTCAGGCCGGGTTGCAGCGTCCGCCGGTACCGGCCGAACCGCTCGATGTTGTAGCGGCGCGCCTGCGGGACGATCCGCACCGTGGCGGCCATGAGGAAGACGACAACGATCGCCGCCACGAGAATCGGGATGAGAACCGGATCCACAATTCCTCCGTTGCGAGGTGTTCAGTCGTTCACGGAAGGAGCTCGCGGGGGTAGACGACCGCGGTGGCGCCTTCGATCTCCATGACATCCACCAGCGCGCCCACCGGGATCACGAGGCTCTCGTCGAGAGCGCGGGCGGACCATTCCTCACCTGAGATCTTGATCAGACCGTGGCTCGCGGTGACCTCCTGCATCACCTCGGCACGCTTCCCGATCAGCGCATCGCTGCCCTCGCGCGTGAGGGGTGTCCGCGCCATCCGCAGCGCGACGGGACGGACGATGAGGAGACCCGCCGCCGCTGCCACTCCGAGCGCCACGATCTGGCCGAGAAGGCCGATACCCACACCAGCGACGACAGCGGCAACCAGCGCAGCGCCCGCCAGCAACCCGAAAACCAGCGTCAGGGTGAAGAACTCCGCGACACCGAGCACCCCGGCGGCGAGCAGCCATACGAACCACGGCATCGGGTCAGCCTCCCTCAGGGGGACCTATCCACCACCTACCCACCCGGAACCCGGACAGAACGGACTCGTTCCCTCCACTCTGCGATCAGGGAGCCCCGCTGCGCGACCTGACCTCGGCCTGGGCGACTGGTCACGCGGCGCAGTCGTACGGCTTGACCAGGTTGTCGACAGCCTCCAGGATCACGGTCCGCGACTCCTTGACCAGCGACGTGCTGTCCCGGTTCCGTCCGACGAGGACCCCGCTCTGCCGCGGGCCCACCCTGCCCGTGAGGCCCTCCCCGATCTCGCGGCGGACCCCGAGCTCTCGTCCTCGTCGGCGAGAACGGCCCCGCCCTCGCCGTCCTGGAGCAGGCCCGTGGTCTCCTCCGTCAGCATCCCCAGGCACAGGTTCTGCTCGCGCAGCGTCGTGAGCTCCGTCGGCCAGAGGGAGACCGCCGCGACGACGGCCGCCGCGGCGGTTGGAGACCGTCCTCGTACTCGCCAGGGCTCACGCACAGCTCCGTGTCCGGGCCGAGGCCCTTCTCCGCCTGGCCGAGGTCATGGATGACGTCGCCGCGCATGAGACGGGTGAGCCCGCCCCGGACGGACCTGTCCAGACTTCCGGAGAACCTGAGAAGCGAACTCCCCGACTAACTGAGGAACGCCGACTGATGGCCGACGACGAGAAGACCCAGAACGCACGAGACATCGTGGCCGCGGAATGGGCGACGGTGCTGGCCTACGGCCCGGAACGCGTCGATCCGATCGTTCCCCGCACCGCCTGCGGCCATCCGGCCCTGCGCGAGCTGTTCCCCATGGTCGGCCACGGCGTCCTCTACCTGAGCCGGTGCACCCAGTACCCGTGGACACACGACGTGCCGACCGCCTTCCCTCAGGTCGCCGGCGGCTACCGCGTCCGGCGCGAATCCGACCGCACGCTCGTCGGCGTGGCCGGGACCGTGGAGGAGGCGTACGAGTTGATCGCGGCCAACCTCCCCGAGGGCTGCGGCCCGGCCGTCGACGGTACTCCGGACGATCTGTGACGCGTGCCCAGAGCAAGATGGCGAACCCCTCGATGTGACGTCGTCCGAATACCCGAGGACCGCTGACCGGAACAGGGAAGGCCCGACGGTATCGGCCCGACTTCTGTCGGTGCGAAGCTCGTCGGCAGGCGGACGGTCGCCGGGTGCGGTCCACGGACGAGGGCTTCAGGGCGGCCCGGCGCTGCACCCTTCTGACGATACGTCGGAGAAGCCGGCAGCCGGTTCGAAGGCACTGTCAAGGGCACGCTGAGTGACTGCCTGCGATGGTGGAGCAGAAGCCTGGCGACGAGCAGGGCTCACCTTCGAACCTCGCCGTTGGAAGCCGACGTCTTTCCCATGACGCACCACGTGGAGTGCGTGGCGATGCTTGAGCCCGCCGAAAAGGGCCGCTGACCTGCCGTTTCTCCGAGTGTGCGCGATGGGAGGTACGCACCTGCCCCCGCCCAGCTGATCCATGCTTCGGCTTCGGTGCTGGCCAGGCGGCATGGCCTCGACGCGCGTGCGTACGGCGCTGACGCATGCGGTCAGTCGGGTGGCGTGGCGCCGCGCCGTTTCCTGCGCTTCGAAGTGGCTGAAGCGGTACGCCTCGCTCACGGACCGAGGGGCCCTGGAGAACCTGACCACCGCGCCGGAACTCCGCCATGCTTGAACACCGAAAACGCGTCGAACACCTGGAAGTTACCCCTCAACGAGGACTCACCGTCCAACCGAAACGGCGAGGCTAAGGGGTGGTGGCAGGCGGTGAGCGTGTTGATACCGGACCGGAATGCTTGGCTGGAAAACGCTCTCCGCGGTGGGGCGGAGGACCGTCGCGGGCAGACTGGCCGGGAAAGCATGGGGGAGCGAGCGCAGGGGGCGTGCGGGATGGGCATACGGGGGCGCGTGGCGGTGGGTCGGTGACGGCGTATCACATCAAGCATCTGCCACCCGGGACTCTGCCCGGAGACGGTGTCGTCACCTGGTCGGTGACCGGGGACGGTGTCGCCTCCCGGTCCGTGTCCAGAGGCGGCGTCGCCACCTGGGCTGTGGCCGACGCCGAACGGTGGCGGAAGGCGGCGGTCCCGACCGTTCTCGCCCCGACCGTGGGCGGCTGGGTCCTGGCTGTCCTGGTGGCGGCAGCGTACGTCCTGCTGTTCGGACTCTCGTCCGCGTCCGCGGCGTGGCACAGCGGGCCCGGGGACGGGACGGACTGGCTGAGGTATCCGGGCCTGATCCTGCTGACCGCCCTGCCGCTCTGGTATCGGTACGTTCCGGTCGCGGCCATACCGGCGTCCGTGTTCGTCGCTGTGGAAGCGGTTCTGACTCTGGCCCGGCCCGGCGACGTGGACCAACCGGCGAGGGCCGGGTGGCTGGTCGTCCTCGCCGTCTGCGTCGTCGCGTTCACAGGAGGCTGTCTGCGGCTGCGGGCCCGACGCCGACAGCGGGCCCTGGCCCTTGCCGTTGCGGGAGTGCGCCGCTTCCCGCTGCCCGAAGGCACTCCGGAGTCGGACGGCCACCGCGGACACCAGCGGGTCTACCTCGGGCTGGCGCTCTGCCTGGTCGCCGCAGCCATCCTCGCCGACGGACTGTTCGGGGAACCGACCGTGTCCGGCGTTGCCTACGACGCCGTCGGGCAGCAGGGCATCGCTCTGGTGCTCCTTGTGGCCGGTACGACCCTCTACGGCCGGGGCCAGCTCGCCCACCGGGCGGCCCGGCGGTTGCACGGGGAGCCGCAGCCGGCCCTGATCGTGGGCGTGCGAGCCGGGGCGGACGGGCGCCACTGGGTGTGCGCGGACGCCCGCACCCGTTCGGCGACCCCCCTGATCGCGTACGTTCCCCGCAAGAGAGACACCCGCGCCAGGACGCGGCTTCTGGGTAGCGGCTCGGCGTACGGAGTGGGGAACGGGCACCACGACATCGACCCGAAGCACGAGCCTTTTGAAGCGGTCCTGTACGGCAGCCCCGCGGAGGGCGACGAAGTCGTCCTCCAATACGCCTGTGCCGAATACCACCGCTACCAGGAGATGGGGCGGATGTACGCGACCGTGACCGCTGCCCCGCTCCGCCCGGACCGCCGCCACGGGCTGGGCCCATGGGAACCGGCGGACGGCCCTGCGCGGCAGCGTGAGCGGCTCCGCGAGGGCCGGGAGAAGGCGGAGCGCTACCGGGAGGCGCAGCGCGAGGCGGAGGAGCGCCGCAGGAACCCACCGCGCGGCTCGTCGACCCGGGGGCGCGGGAGCGGCTTCGGTGACCGGCACAACGGGGTCGGCTGCGGCTCCAATTGCGGGTCGAGTGGCGGCTGCGGGGGCGACTGACCCTCGGCAGCCGTCATCAGCCCGTCACGCCCTCTCCGTAACCTGATCCGCGTTCTTCCTCGATGCCCGGGCCGTGCCCGGTCCATCAGCCCATGCCGGCCACAACGCCGCGCGCAGCTGCGGGGGGCGCTCCCGGCCGGAGTACGGCCGAGCGGGCCGGGAAAGGCTGGTGGCGGCCCGGAGCGCATTCGGTCTTCCCGGCCTGCGAGGCCGACACGGCCTCCGACCGTGTCCAGGAGCCGGTCGAAGGCGTCGAGCACGGGCGGGAACTCCTTGGCCGGGGGCCGGGGACAGTGCCAGAGCGCCCAGCGGCCCTCCACCGGAGTTCCGCCCGCGTGACCGCCACACCCAGAACCCGTCCTGCACTGGACATCATCCGGATCGGGTAGCCACCCGTTCACATGCGGAGCGCCTCGTCCCCGGCGGCTGCTATGCCGGGAACGAGGGCTGGGCCGGTAGCCGGCGGACTTGATCGGTCAGGGCCTCTCGCTTGGATCAGGCCGAGATGCGGGCCCCTGCGCCGCCGACCCTGATCCGACGGTCGCCCGGCCGCAGTTCCACCGTCAGGACGCCAGGACGCCCCATGTCCTCCCCTTGGTGGAGGGTGAGGACCGTCGCCTCGGGCACGAGTGCGAGCTCACGGGCGTACGCGCCGAAGGCGGCGGCCGCCGCCCCGGTCGCCGGGTCCTCCACCACACCGCCCACCGGGAACGGGGCGCGGACGTGAAAGACCTCCGCAGAGGCGCGCCAGACCAACTCCAGCGTCGTCAGGTCGAGCCGGTGCATCAGGGCCTCAAGGCGGGCGAAGTCGTACGCCAGGCGGGCCAGGCGCTCTCGGCTCGCGGCGGCAAGGATCAGATGGCGGGCGCCCGCAAAGGCGATGCGGGGAGGCAGGGCGGGATCGAGGTCGTCGGCCGGCCAGTCGAGGGCTGCGAGTGCCTCTGCCAGGTCATCGGCCGCGATCTCCTCGATGTGCGGCTCGACGCTCGTGAGCGTCGCCCGCAGCGTCCCGCCCTCCCGCGTCACGGTGACCGGCACGGTCCCGGCACGCGTGGTGAACACCAGGTCGCCGGGGCCGATGCGCTCAGCGAGGGCCACGGCCGTCGCGACGGTGGCGTGACCGCAGAAGGGCACCTCCGCCTTGGGGCTGAAGTAGCGGATGGTGTACGCGCGCCCGGCGTCCGAAGCGCCGGATCCCGCTTCCTCGGACGCCGCTGTCAGGAACGCGCTCTCGCTGTAGCCGACTTCGGCGGCGATCGCCAGCATCTCCTCGTCGCCGAGGCCCGTGGCGTCGAGAACGATTCCGGCGGGATTGCCTCCCTCTGGATTGTCGGAGAAGGCGGTGTATCGCAGGATGTCAGGGGTTGCGCGTAGGTAGTTCATGCCGGGAGAACGGCACCGAGCCCCGAGGTAGTTCCCCACTTCAGCACGCTGTAGGCGAGTGATTCCGATGTGATCAGTGGTCGTAGGCGATCAGAGATCGCATGGCAGGCTGCGCGGTCCTGTGGTTGTGCCAGATTGCCGCGGCCAGCGCAAGGATGCGCTGCGCGACGCGGACGGTCTCCTATGTCGAAGTCCTGACACGAGCCCCGGCTGAGGAGTTCCCATGACCACTACCGATTCCGTCACCGGGCCGGATGTCGTTGCCCTGCAGGTGCGCGATGCCGCTGCCGCCTTCTACGAGACCCACCTCGGGCTCCGCCGGGCACCGTCCTCGCCCCCGGGGCCGTGGTGTTCGCCGCCGAACTGATCGCGTTCGCGGTCCGCGAGCCCCTGCCGGGCGTGGACCTCGACAGTGCGGAGCGGTCCGGTGTTGGCGTCTCGCCGTGGGGCGGGACCAGTGACGCCCAGGCCTTTCATGACCGCCTCAAGGTCGCCGGAATCGCCATTGTCACGAGGCCGGATGACGGCCCGTTCGGCAGGATGTTCACCTTCCTCGGCCCCGAGGGCCACGCGATCACCGCCTACGCGAACTGAGCGCTTAGGATTCGCCATCGGTCGGCGTGCTGTGATCCCGCGCGGTGGGCGTCGAGAGCCGGTTCGGGGTCGCAGCTCAGTCGACGACGGCGGTGGCTTCGACCTCGGCCAGGTGCTCGGGTACGTCGAGTGCCGCGACGCCGATCAGCGTGCCGGGCGCCATGGGGGTGATGGCCAGCTGCGCGGATGCCCGGGCGATGCCGTCGAGGACCAGGGGCATCTTGTCGGGGGTCCAGTCGACGACGTAGAGGGTCAGTTTCGCCACGTCGGCGAAGGAGGCGCCGGCCTCGGCCAACGCGGTGCCGACGTTGAGGTAGCAGCGCTCGACCTGTGCGGCGAGGTCGCCTGCGCCGACCGTGACCCCGTCGGCGTTCCATGAGACCTGGCCGGCGACGAAGACCAGCTTCGTTCCGGTCGCGACCGACACCTGCCGGTACACCGGGATCTCCGGCAGTCCGCTGGGGTTCATCAGGGTGATGGTCATGGTTTCCGTCCTTCCTGACACTCTCTTGTGGTTACTCAGAAACCGTAGGAGAGTGGCCGCTGACATGGAAGAACGCACTTTTCGGTGACTGGGGAACCAGATGGTGACCAAGCAGTTCACGGGCTCGCCCGACGACGCGGACCTTCGGCGCGCGGACTCCCTGGCGCGGCAGATCTTCTCGGACGTCGCCAACAAATGGGCGCTCCTGATCATCGAGGCAGTGGGGGACCGCACCCTGCGCTTCAGCGAGTTGCGCGACGAGATCGAGGGCATCAGTCACAAGATGCTCACCCAGAACCTGCGCATGCTGGAGCGCTACGGCCTCCTCGTGCGGACGGTGCACCCCGTCGTGCCGCCGCGGGTCGAGTACGCCCTCACCGAGCCGGGTCACGCTCTGCGGGTGACGATCGACGGCCTGTGCGACTGGACCCACCGCTACCTCGGGCACATCGAGACCGCCCGCCGCGAGTTCGACGCCTGACCACTGGAGCACACGCCCGCCCGCGACGGTCGCGGCCGTTTGCTCCCAGGTCTACCTGCGCGCATGCCCGCTTGGGAGTAGGAGGGCTCCAACTCCTCCCAGGAGCCGAGTTCGTGACGGGTAGTCACGGAGGCGTTCGGAGACATGACAGCTCTCGACCCGCAGACGGGTCCGACGGACGAGGACCTCGCCCGCAGGGCCCAGGCCGGAGAGGCCGTTGCCCTGGGGCTGCTGCTGGCGCGCCATCAGGCGCCGATGCGCGCGGTGGCGCTGAGTGTGCTCGGCTACGGCCCGGATGCCGAAGATGCAGTGCAGGACGTCGCGTTGACTGCCCTGCGCCGTATCAGTGACGTGCGGGATCCCGTGGCAGTGGGCGCATGGCTGCGTGCGGTCGTGCGCAATGCTTGCTGCATGCGCCTGCGTGCCATACGGGAATCACCAGGCCTCGCCGGACTTCAGTCCCCGTGCCTCCGCAGAGACGACGTGGGGCATCCCGAGCGGTTCGTCGAGCAGCACGCGATGCGCGACTGGATCTGGGCCGCGGTGGAGGAATTGCCCGAGCAGCAACGGTTGGTGTTGCTGCTCAGGCACTTCAGCGGCGTCACCTCTTATCAGGACCTCCACGCTCGCCGAGGCGAGCAGACATGAGGCCGTGGCGACGCTGCGGGCGTGGGAATCCGGTGGACTGCCCCGGGAGATCTCCGAGTTGTGGCCGGCCGAGTGGCCGAGTCCGAGATGGTCGGCCGACTGGGGAGGCCGGGTGAACAGGTCCATCCCGTCCCGGTCGTGCGGCAAACCCTGGAAGACGGAGTACGGCAGCACCTGCGCCATGTGGCGGCGAGTCGCGAGATCCAGATCTGGGAGATGGACGTTACCCGCCCCGGCGCGGTTCACATCTGCCCACCGAATCTAGCCCGGCTCATGTTCCGCCGGGACGGGTTCCTGTCCATCGGCAGCGCGTCCAGAGACTCCGAGTGGTCTTCCCCCAGCCGCCGGGCCGAGGAGCGAGCGCCCTTCCGCCGACGTGCGCGGAGCATCGTCACGGCACGTCGACGATCTTTCCGTCCGCGTCGAGCGTGTGGGTGCGCCAGTACGCGTCCCACTCGTCGTCGACCTGCTGCGGCACCTTGCAAGTCCTCATGCCCGGACCCGAGTCGCCCGCTCAGAGGGTGGTCCCCTCGGGGACCCACCCGTCACCGCCGAGGGGGAACTCGTAGCCGGGACGCCCGTTGTGTCCGCTCGTACGGAACGGCTTGCCCTTGTTGTCGATCTTGAGTGTGCCGTGGCGTGAGCCGCTCGACCAGGTCAGCTCCAGGTACCAGCTGACGTCGTAGGCGGAGGCGTCGGCCTTGATGTAGAAGACCTCCGGAGCGGATTCGCTCACCTTGAAGGGGAAGTCCGGCTGCCCCGCCTCGGGGACGACGGACGGGCGCGTGGCGTCGAGAGCCACGGTGAAGGAGCGGGTCGGGACTCCGGCACCGCAGCCGACGCCCGGGTACCCCATGGCGTAGTCGTTCCAGGCGAGCGGCGCCCGTTTGGCGGCCATACGGACAGTGAGGCCGTCCAGGACCACCGTCTCCTTGCCCGAGCCCTGAATTGTCAGCGTGACGTACTGCTCGCCCGCGGGCACGGCTCCGGACGCCGCCACCCACGCGGGGGCGTCCTGCTCCACAGGCGGCGGAGAGACCTGGGCCGGGGGCTTGTCGATCAGATAGTGCTGGCCGCAGGGCGATTCCCACGTGTGCGGCAGGGTGGTCACGCTCAGCGGCGCACGCGATCCGGTGCCCCCGCCGAGGCCGGCGGAGGAGGGGGTCCCGGTAGCACCGGTAGCACCGGTAGCACCGGTCGGGCCGTTTCGGGCGTCCGTGCTTCCAGCGGGCAGGTTCGTGGTGAGCGCGATCGTCCCGGCGACGGCCACCGCGACAACCGCCGCGGCGATCCCGGCGATGACGGCCCTGCGCCGGTGACGCACCTTCGGCGCAGGCGTTCCGGGTTCCCGTGGCACGCTCGCACCCGTCTCCTGCGGCGCGCGGGTCGGCGCGACCGCCTGTGCCACCGGGGCAGCGCCGGCCGGGGACTTGACGTCCGGCTCGGTGCCCCTGCGTGGACGGTTCGCGTCCGCCAGCACCCAGTGCCGGTGCAGTTCGACGAGCTCCTCGGGCGATGCCTTGCAGAGGCGGGCGAGCCGCTCGACCGGTGCGTACTCGATCGGTACGACATCGCCGGAGCAGTACCGGTGCAGAGTCGACGTGCTCATATGGAGTCGCTTGGCGAGCGTTCCGTAGCTGAGCCCGGACCGGTCCTTCAACTCCCGCAGCAGCCTGGCGAACTCGGCCCCAGCAGTGTCTTCCGACACTGTTCCTCCCACCCCGGTGTCCCGTCCCACGTCCCAGGGGCGGGTTGTTTCAGCAGCTCAGAGCCCCTTTCTGTGTTCCAGCATCCCTGACCGTCCATCGGGTCTGGCAGCTGGGACGGAACTCCCCACAAGCTCAGGTCATCCAAGCACAGCGCCCTGGGCGACCGGCTTCAACCGGCCACCCACGGCTTGTCGTACGAGAGGGAATCGCTATGTTCGCCATCCGTGGCACCCGCCCCACGAGCACCGCCCGTACCCTTCGGCCCCCGCACTCCCGACGCGTCGCGAGTGCGGCCGCCGTCGCCCTGGCAGCGCTCGCCCTCACCGCGTGTCAGAGCGGCACAGGCGTCAAGGACGAGGGAGGCGGGGCCGCCCCGGGCTCCACCACGGCCGCGCCGTCGCCCTCATCGCCGCCGTCGTCGTCGCCGCGCGACGCGTCGAACACCCAGAGCCTTCCCACGGGGCAGCAGACGAAGCCGAGCACCCCGGCCCCGAGCTTCGAGACGAGCAGCGGCGGTTCACAGGCGACCGGCGGCGGCGCGACGAGCGGGAGCGAACCAGGAGACGCGAAGCGCTCTGCCAAGCCGTCTGCTGCGGCCGATCGTGTCTCGTGCAACGGCTCGAACACCGCAGTCACCGTCCAGACAGTGTCCCGTCCCCTCAACCACATGCTGATCACGGTGAAGAACACCGGCTCGAAGCTCTGCGATCTCACGTACTACCCGGTGGTCCGGTTCGACGAGATGCAGTGGGCACCGGCCGCGCGGGAGGACACCAAGCCGCAGGCCGTGGTGTCCCTCGCGCCTGGCGAGTCGGGCTACGCGGGGGCCATGCTGTCGGCAGCCGACGGCAGTGGCGAGGGCGGGACAAACGGAAAGCGGCTCACGATCGCCTTCCAGGGGCGGACACCCCTCAGCAGCGGCGGGGCGTCCGCCACACCGTCCATTCCGGCGAAGGGCATCTACTACGACAGCTCGTTGACGGTCACGTACTGGCAGCAGACCGTCGAGGACGCACTGGGCTCCTGACCCGGGAGGCCTGACGACGGCCCTACAGCACGTGGAGCAACAGGCAGGCCGCCGCCGGCGCCGAGATCCCGGTGCCGGCGGCGGCCCGGGCACGTCAGCGCGGAGTGGCCGAGGAGGACGACGGGGCCCTGGACCGAGTCGAGGACGCTGGAGAGGTACGTCTAGTCGGTCGGCAGGCCGCGCAGGGGATTGGCCGGGGCGGCGACCGGACCGCCGTCCTTCTGCAGGCGCGCGATGACGCCGTTCCAGTTGGAGCTGTCGTCGAATCCTCCGTGGACCAGGACCACCGTCGGTCTCGGAGACGCCTCCGGGGCGCTGCCGGCCTCGGTGGCGGTCGGGCCGATGGCGGCGGAGACGGTGGGCATGAGGGTCGCCAGAGCGGCAGCCGCAGCGGCGACCGCCAGCGTGCGGCGGGTCGGCCTTTCCATGGCAATGACTCCTGGACTCCTGGCTGTGGGCAGAGGCGGCGAACTTGTCGCGGTCCAGGAACAGGAAGCCGTCCTGGGGCGGGAGGATGGGCGGCACGGGGGCGCCGGGCGGGGGGCCGGCGATGAGGGTGCTGACCGACTCTCCCTCGGCAACCTGCTGGACGTCTTCCGCCTGGAGACCGGTACCGTCACCGCCGTCACCGCCGTCATCCGGGAGACCGACCTCGACGAGGTCGTGCCGATGGCACTGCTCCGCGTCCGCGAGGGCAGCGTCGACCCCGACATCCCCGAGACGCTGCCGATGGTCGCCGTCGACCGCGGACTGCTGGAACGGGCCGTCGCCGACATCGTCGAGAACGCGGTCAAGCACAGCCCGCCCGGGCAGCCCGTACTCGTCTCGGCGAGCGCTCAGGCCGACCGCGTCGACCTACGGGTCGTCGACCGCGGAGCCGGAGTCCCGGACGAGGTCGAGGACCGCATCTTCGGCGCCTTCCAGCGCTGCGGCGACGCCCCGCGCGGCGCGGGCGTCGGTCTCGGCCTGGCAGTGGCGCGGGGCTTCGCGGAAGCTATCGACGGCACGGTGACGGCCGAGGACACCCCCGGCGGCGGGCTGACCATGTCCGTGAGCCTGCGCATGGCCGACGGCTCCCCGCCGTCCCTCCCGGACCTGGCGGCCGGGACGACCACCTGACACGGGCGTGCCGGGGTCAGTCCCGGTACTCGTCAGCCGATGCCTTCAACAGCCGCTCCAGCTCACTCCCGGCCTCGTCGTACCCAGCGTCGGAGATGCGTTGCAGCTCGCGCAGGTCGCCGGCCGCGACCGCGCGTCGGGTGAGGAGGAACCCGGCGCGCAGGGATCCCTCGTCCAACAGTTCGCTCAGCTCGTCGAGGTCACCGGCTGCGTCGACAAGGTCGGCCAGCCGGTCCAACGCGGACTCGTTGCCCTCGTCGGCCAGCTCGCGCAGGGTCTCCCGATCGATATTCGTGTTCTCCATGACGCCATGGTGCGACCCTGCCCCAGGGGAAAGGTCAAGTGCGACGATGGCCGGGTGATCACCATCGGGCAGCTGGCCGCGTATGTCGGAGTATCGATCAAGACCATCCGCGTCTATCACGACAAGGGGCTGCTCCCCGAGCCCGACCGTGATGCGTCCGGGTACCGGCGATACGACGCCAGCGACGCCATCGACCTGATCAAAATCCGGACGCTCGCCGAAGCCGGCGTCCCCCTGGCCCGTATCCGAGAGCTGAGATCGGCGACCGACGCGGAGTTCCGGGAGGCGTTGAGCGAGATCGACGAGGAGCTCACTACGCGCATCCGCGACCTGCGGGCGACACAGGCGCGCCTTCGCCGACTTGTCGCCGGGCAGCTGGCACCGGTACCTGCCGAGGTCGCTGCCCACCTGGAGCACTTGGCCCGCTGGGGATTCACCCCGCGGTGGGTCGATCTGCAACGCGACCTGTGGATCCTCGTCTTCGCCACCCACCCGGACCACGCGATCACCCTGTTCCACGACCAGGCCGAGTCCTTGGCCGAGCCGGCCCTACGGCAGCTCTTCCTCGACTACGACCACGCGCACGACCTCGACGCCCAGGATCCCCGCATCGACGACCTCGCCCGCCGCATTGTCGAGGCGACCAAGGCTCGTTACGGCTCCGAGGAGCTACCCCACCTGGATGAGGACTCCGGCATCCCTTCACTGATCCAAGGCACGGTCAACGCCTCGTCCCCTGCATGGCAGCGAATCGACACGCTCATTCGGCAACAGCTCAACGCGTGACGCGAAATTGCCGGGTGCGCTCACACTGTCCGGAGGGCCGGAGGTAGACCGGTCTGCCCCATGACGTCAGTATGGCGTCGGTGCTGGGACGCCCTCGTCGTGCACCAGGTCTGGCATGGCTAGGCCCCGTTGGTGTGTTTGGCGACTTGCGGGCCCGCGCAGCGTTCGGCGGTTACTGGGCTGGTGCAGTAGCCGACCTCGAAGGTCGTGCACAACCACGGGCACGGCGGTGCCGGCGTCACGCTCTCATGGGGATGCGCCGAGGAAGCCGCGAGCCTCATGGCCTCCAGTGAAGGGAACAGGCAGTGAATGACCAGCCGAAGAAGCCCGTCCTGTACATCGTTGTCTGCGCCGCAGGCATCGCGGGTGACGCCCACAAGCTGATCACCGCTGCGCAGAAACAGGGCTGGGACGTGGGTGTGGTCGCGACACCCCAGGGGCTCGGCTTCCTCGACACCGAGGCGCTCACCCGGCAGACGGGCTACCCGATCCGCTCGGCGTGGCGCGGCCCCGGCGACCCGCGCCCGCTCCCGCCTGCCGACGCCATCGCCGTGGCGCCGGCCACGTTCAACACCATCAACAAGTGGGCGGCGGGCATCGCCGACACCCTTGCCCTGGGCATCCTGTGCGAGGCGTACGGGATGGGCATCCCGACAGTGGTCCTGCCGTACGTGAACGCTGCCTTGGCCGCCCACCCGGCGTACCGCCGGAGTCTGGAGCAGCTGAGGGAGATGGGCGTGCTCGTCGGGGCCCATGAGCCGCACCGTCCGGAGGCGGGTGGGGGAGCGGCTCCCTTCCACTGGGCGGAAGCGCTGGAGCTACTCACTCCTGCGGCCCGCAATTCGGCGGGTGCATAGGGTTTTCCACCACACCACGCTGCGCACAGGCTGGGGAGGTACCGCCAGCCTTCGCACGGGCCGCTTCGCCGTCTCAGCCCCCCGGCCGGACGTCTTCCGGATGCAGGTCGCGGCCCTGCTGCTGCCGCTCGGGGCGTGGCTGTGCTTGCGCACCCTGTGCCCCGCCCGCGGCTCTCTGCTTGGTCCGATCCTCGCCGCGCGTGGCATGCCCCTGACCCGTGTTGCACCGGCCACCTTCGCCGCGAGCTTTAACCCCACCGTCGCCGGGGCCGCCGCACACGCCGTGCTGGCGATGGCAAGCCCCGACCCCGCCGCGCCCGGGTGGTGGCAGGGGTCTGGCCTGTGGCCTGGGCGGTCTCGTCGGAGGCTGCCTCGGCGCCCGCCTCCAGCCCCGACAGCCTGGTGGGTGAGGGCACGGGGGAGTCTTGAATCTTCAACACAAGGCCGGGAACTACGTCAACGCTTCGTGGTCCATGGTGCGGCTGCGGGACCTGATCTACGACATGCTGGGTCTGTTGTTCACCGAACTCAGCGCTCATGGCGGGATGGCGGGAGACGGCAACGCCGGCCCGTGCCGTCGCCGCCGTGTACAAGCCGGCGGTGAAGACGGTCTTCGAGGCGGCGGGCCTTGCCCATCAGGTGATGGCGAACGGAGCCGGCGCCATGCTCAAGGCCGCCGAGGACTTCCTCAAGCAGGAGAGCCCGAACGCCGCGTCCCTGCTCGGCCAGAGCACAGCACCCGACATCGGCTCCCAGCCCCCCAGGCCGGACTGCAACCCACGTGGAAGCCACAACGCCGAGGAACTGCCCGAGGCCGTCGGCGAGACCAGCTGGACCGACCAGTACCTGCTCAGCTCCCGCTTCCACGGCCAGCGCGACAAGCTCACCAAGACAGCGAACGCGTGGCGCTCGGCGGCAAGCATCCTCGACAACGCCTACTGGGACTCCGACAGCGCCTGGCGTACCGCGAGCGCCCAGCAGCTCGGGGAGACGGCCGAAGCGGTCCAGACCTTCTTCACCGTTTTCGTGGGCAAGACCCCGCCTCCCTCCGAAGCCGGCGAGGAGGAGACCCTGATGGCGAGCCTGCCGTCCGCGTGCCGGATGATCGCCAGCGCCTGCGAGGCGTACGCGGACCACATCGGCACCGCGCTGCAGCGGATCCCGGAAGAGGACAGCCCGCTCCTCGGCGAGCCGCTCGCCATCTGGGAGCGCCCGCTCTTCGGCGGCGAGGGGCACGACGGCGGGCTCCACGAACTCGTCACGGGCGACACGCGCATCGCCCGCCCGGGCAACATCCCGCCGGCGCTCGACAGCTCGGAGTCCAGGGTTCCCATGCCACAACCTGACGGAGGCGGCTTCCTCCCCCTCCCGTCGCTGCCGCCCTTCCTCGCACCGCTGATCCGGCTTCCCCTCCTGGTCCCCGTGGTCCATCGACCGCCGAACGGTCCTCGCGTACAGCCGATGGCCCCACCGACGCCTCAGGACCCCCGCTTCCGGTCCCTCACCGCGCCCGAGCAGCAGAACTTCCCGACGTGGTTGAACTCCCTGCGCGCCGGAGACGTGTCCGGCGGGAATCCCGCCGAGATCGCTTACGAGAAGCGGGTCGCCGGATACCCCGAATACGAGGTGCCCATCCCGCTCGACCATCAGCGCCAACAGCACCCTGATGGTCGACGGCTTCCGTAACCGTGACGGCATGGCGATCGAGGCCAAGTACGTCAACAACCCGAACAAGCCGTGCTACCGCTCGCTCGACGAACTCCGCACGAACCACCGGTCCGGCAAGAAGGACTTCCTGTACGACAAGGACCGCAAGGAGCTCGCGAAGTACAACGCCGCTCTCAACGACCCTCGGAACAAGGAGATGAGAGGCATCGAGACGGTCACGAACAACGCGGACTCCGTGGCCTACTGGCGCGTCATGACGGCCGCGTACGGCGTCAACGGCTACGCCCGATACGTACCCTCACCAACCGCAGCAGCGCACGACGAGGGAGCGAACGCGTGGACGCGTCCGAACTAGCCGAACTGGCCGAACTCCGGACCATGTACGTCTTCGGCCCCGCCGAGGGTTCCACCTGGGGTCTGACCTACGAGGGGATCGAGGCCAAGCTGCGCGAGCGGCAGACGGACACGTTCGTCCGTGTCGACGAAGGGGGCGAAGGCCCCGTGCGCGGGTCCGTCATGCACTTCGGCATCACGCTCGGCGAGGAGGAACTGGAGGGCATCACCAAACAATCCCCGGAAGGTATCGCCATCGAGGACTGCACGGTCCATGCCGCAGCGGAGTTCGCCAAGTGGCTGTGGGACAGCGTCGTCCCGGACGGCAGCAGCATCACCTTCAACACGGAGTGGGGCCTGGAAGCCGACCTGCCCGACGCGCTTGTTCCCGACGTCCCCCGCCCCCGCCTCATGGCCACCTTCCTCGCTCACCTCGAAGCGCTATGACGGCGGACGTGGTCGACTGCCTCCAGCGCCTCACCGAGGTACGTGGTGGAGTCGGCCGGATCGGCGGCCGACTCTGGAAGGCCATGGCTGCGGGAAGCCCGGAGGTCCGTACACGCCCATCGGGACCCTGTACGGGCTGCACAACGACATCGCCTGGCAACTGCTGCCCTTGGAGCTGGGGTTCGACTCCGGGCAGACTCCTGTACAGGACCTTGGCATTCTTGCCACGGCCGAGCTTGTATCCCTTCAAGCCCAGCTTCGACGCCTCCCTGTACACCCAGCTCGTGGACATGCTGAGCATCGTGGCGACGTCGGAAGTGTCCCTAAGGACGGGCTCGACGGGCTGACGCCTGCGCGGTCGGCTGTTTTCGGAGGGGTGCGGCTGCGGTTCCATGGTTGAGACGGCTCCTTTCGTCGGCTTTGCCGGCCCGGGATTCGCTGCTAGGTTGCCGCGCCGCTTCGAGGGTTCCTGTGGCGACGGGAGGTTCCCTCGCGGATGCAGGGGTCGGGATCGCCGTCGGTCCGCCGGGGTGACGGTGATCACGGGGGCTGGTTCGTGCCCCGTGCCCCGTGCCCCGTGCCCGGGCGGGGGCCCGCGTGTCGCTGTCCGACCTTTAGATGGCCAGTCGGCCGGGTGAGCCGCAGGGTGCAGCCATCCGTAGTTTCCTATCCGGCCGTTGCGCCGAATGATGTCTGGTCACACACCGCCTCGGAACTTCCTCCGCCTGCTGAGGTCAGACGAGTGGCGACGGCTATGGAGCGTCCGTCGAGGTGGGGGCTGCCGTCGTTCAGGGGCGGGCTCAGCGGCACAGGCGGTTGCGGATCTGGGGCATGGCCACCTTCTGCTGTCCCGCCGCGTCCGAGAACAGTGGTGGTCGTAGAGGAGACGCCGTTGTCACGGCACCTGGCCGCGGGCAAGGTCCCGCGCCGCAGCCTGATGGACGCGTTCGATCTCGCGCGTCAGCGGTATCTTGCCGGGGACCGCGTCGACATGCAGGACCTCGCCGGCTCGCTCGGCATCAGCCGAGCCGTGCTGTTTCCCTGGGTCGGAAACCGCGATCAGCTGATCGCTCACGGAGCCGGCCCTGGAGCAGGCTGCGGCCGAGGCGCCGGGCCAGGGAGGATCCCGCATCGCCGCCATCGTGGAGAACTTCACCCGCGGCATCATCGAGGCCGACTACGTCCACACCTTCGTGTCCCGCGAGCCCAAGGCGGCCCTCCGACTGATGACCACCAGGGCCGGCGTCGTGCAGCGCCGCATCGTCGCGAAGATCCAGGGAGCCTTCAGGAAGAGGTGGACCGCGGGGCCCGCGTGCCGCCGATGGAGCTCCCGGACCTCGCCTGCATCGTCACCCGCATCGGCGACGTTCGTACACCCGGACCTGATCAGCGGCGACGAACCCGACGCGGCCGAACCGGCGGCCGCCGTTGCCGCCCTGCTGCGCTGAGCCGCCCACTGGTGGCCGGGGACGTCTCTCTCGGCTCAGTCCTCGCCGCGGCGCACTTCCCGCCGCGGAAAGCCCAAGGTCTCCGCATAATGAATGGATAGAACGGCGGATGGAAGGGGACGTCTCGTGCCATCGGCTCGGCCGGGGGGCGAGGAGGCTCACGGCCCGTTCTGGTCCGAGCCGGGGACGCTGCTCGAGCATGTGCCGGTGGCTGTCTTCGGCATCGATGCCGGCGACCTCGTCTGTTATTGGGGGCCGGGCGCGCGGGACCTCTTCGGGTACGACTCCACCGCCGTCCTGTCGAAGCCCGGCGCCGTTCTCTTCGCCGACGGGCCCCAGAGCGCGTCCGAATCGTGCGCCCGACTGACGGAGCGTGGCCGGACCCAGGGGTATTGGAGGGGCCGGCTGACGGCACGGCACCGTGACGGCACAGTCTTCGACTGCGGCTTCCGGGTCTTCTCCGTGACCGGAGCCGGAGGGCCTTCGGCGGTGATGATCCTGGCGAGCCGTAGCGACGAGCTCGATCGGGTCAAGACCAACCTCGCCTTCCTCGACGCCCTCTTCGAGACCTGCCCCATCGGCCTGGTCATGCTCGACGCGGACCTCCGGTACGTCCACCTCAACCAGGCGCTCGCCGACATGGACGGCCTTCCGATCGAGGCGCACCTCGGGCGGCACATGGACGAAGTCATGATCATGTCCGACGGTGGCGAGTACCAGCTCATGCTCCGCGACGTCGCCCTGGGCGGAGAGCCGGTCGTGGGGACGCTGGTCGGCATGCGCCCGCGGGGGCATCCGGACCGTGACCAAGTGCGGTCTGTGAGCTTTTTCCCCTTGAGTCAGGCGGTCGGCTCGCGTCCCGGAGTGGGTGGGCTGATGGTGGATGTGACGGACCGGGAACAGGCGATCCTGGAAGCCACCGCCAGCCGGCGACGACTGGCTCTCCTGGACGGGGCCTCCAAGCGTATCGGGACCACCTTGGACGTGAACCTCACGGCCCAGGAGCTGGTGGACGCGTCGATGCCGGATTTCTGCGACGGAGCCGTGGTCGAAGTCGTGGAGTGGATGGATGAAGCGGAGGATTTCGACCCGGCGCGACCACTGATCACCCGCCGGATCGCATCCGGGACGATCCTGCCCCCTCCGGCCACCGAACTCGTGAGCGGAGTGGAAACGGTGCGGTATCCGCCCGGCTCCGTCATCCACGACATGCTGCAAACCGGTCGTGCCATCTCCGCCGTGGTGAACGATGAGTTCCTGGCCCGGACCGTCCTCATCGAGTCGCGCGCGCGGCTCCTGGCCGAGAGCGGGTTGGCCTGCGTCCTCGTCGCCCCGCTCATCGCCAGGGGCACCGTCCAGGGAATCGCCATGTTCGGCCGGTCCGCAGGCCGGCCGGCCTTCACCCAGGACGATGTCAGCCTTGCCGGTGAGCTCGCCTCACGTGCTGCGATCTGTTTGGACAACGCCCGTCTGTACAGCCGTGTCCAGGACATCGCCCTCACACTGCAGCGGGCATTGCTGCCCAGCGCGTTGGCGACCAGCCCGTACGTGGACGTGGCTCACCGGTACCTGCCCGGCAGCCGGGTCACCGAGGTCGGCGGCGACTGGTACGACGTGATCAATCTGCCGGACGGCCGGGTCGTGCTCGTGGTGGGCGACGTGATGGGGCACGGGGTGTCGGCCGCGGCTGCCATGGGCCGCCTTCGCATCACCACCAAGGCTCTGGCCAGGCACGACAGCGAGCCCGACGACCTGCTCACTGAGCTCGACGCGTGCGCCCAGGAGGCCGGCATCGAGCTGGCGACGTGCCTGTACATCGTCTACGACCCGACGAGCGGGCGCGCCCGCATCGCCAGCGCCGGCCATCCCCCGCCCCTGGTGCTCCGGCCGGACGGCACCGTGGAGACCATCGACGACGTCCTGGGAGTCCCTCTCGGCGTCGGCGGCTGTCCTTTCAGGACGATCGAGATCGAACTTCCCCGGAACGCGATTCTCGCCCTGTATACCGACGGCCTCATCGAGACACGTGGCGGGGACCTCGAGGTCGGCCTGAAGGCATTGCGCGCCGAACTGGGCGGAGCCCCGGGGGCGTTGGAAGCCATGGCGGACCGCATCCTCGCGAGCCTGCTGCCCGCCCCGCCGGCCGACGACACGGTTCTGGTCCTCGCCCGCGTCCGCCGCGCCCCTTGAGGAGGCGTCGAGTCCGGCCCGAGGCGCGTTCCGCAGCGGTCCCGAACGCGGGAACGGCTGCGAGTGCGGTGGCGAGCCGTGCACCCCGGGGGTGAGCTTCGGCCTCCAGACAGGGCATGGGGTGCGGCCGTGTCGGGTCGCAGAAGACGGCGACCGGAGGCAGAGCGTATGCGGATACCTGATCTGCCGTTCGATCGATTCTCTGATGCTCGTTGTGAGGCGCTCGCGTCAGGTTAGGAGCAGCCGCGGCAAAACCGCCCTCGCATCAACCAACCGGGCAGGCGTTCCGGGAGGAGGAACCCGCTGATGGCGATCATCACGGCACCTGAGACACGGGTCACCGCGCGGGCCGCTGACGGCCGCGTCTTGAGCACTGTGGGGGCAGCGACCCCCACGGTGGCGCAGGCGACCGTGCGCGTGGCCACCACTGACGACGTAACCGAAATCGTGCGAGCGGTGACTGTTCGTGTCAGCGTGAAAGTGAGAAATCCGTACCCCGTATGAAGGAGTCGCCGTCATGGGCGGTAAGCAGGACAAGCGCCAGGAGCCGGGCAAGGGCCGCGAGGGGCAGGAACACCGGCGCCCCGGAGACCCCGCACACCCCCGGCCGGGCAAGTCCCGCGAGCAGGGACAGAAGCAAGAACAGCAGGAGCCCTCGCGCCGCCGCGAGGACGACCTGATGCGCGAAGAGGACCTGCACGACGAGACGCTCTGACCCTGGCATTGCTCACCCACACGCCCAGAGCCCGATCGGTAACAGTCATCCGGCCGGGCTCTGCCGCGTCCTGCCACCGCCCGCCATCCCGGCCGGCACACGACCGGCCTGGCATACCCGGCAGCGGGCATGGAGAGGGCACCGAGCGCCGACGGCCCGAGGCCGCACCCAGCTGACCTGTCCGGAAGCGCTTGACCGCATGGGGACGGCCGCGTCCTCCTGGGGGTTCAGGCCAGTGGTTTGGTCCGGGAATGGTCCAGATCTTGGTGCCAGCGGGCTCTGTGTGTCAGACCTGCTCCCCTGCTGCTGTGCTTCCAAGGCGACACCCACGGCGCCTGCGGTACGACGATGATGCGGCTGGAAGGCGGCAGAGGGCGGGGCATCTCCCCGGGTGAGGCGGCAGATGGGACGGCGGAGGGACCGGCGTGCACCCCTTGGAGTGACCCGCCTGAATCGAGCCCGACCTGGAGGTTCCCGTGTCCGACGCACGCGCTCTGCCGTTTCTTCGGCCGCTCGCCCCGGGGCCTCGGCCACCGACGCCTCGGCGGTCTGAGCGGTGATCACCGGTATGTACGAGGCGTATGAGGCGGGGGACCGGGCCCGGATCGAGAGTTGCTCGATCCGGCGGCGACGATCTGGGACTCGGCTGCCGAGCCCCTTCTGTTCGGGAAGCCCGACCTGGACCGGATCCGGGACGAGCGGCCCGCGACGGAGGCGGACCCGAGGAGAGCGGACTGCGCGCCCAAGATCTAGCTACTTGGCGTCGCCAAGGACCGCATTTGATGTTCCATCCGGGCTCGAAGAGGATGCTCTGAAGCCACCCGTCGTGTGTGTGACGCATTCCCGGTGCCGAGGAAACGTCAGCCTCGTGCACTGGCGGCTCCACCGGACCTGGAATGCCGTCAACAGACCTGGACCTAGTACTCCAGCCGGACTTTGATGTTTTGCCTGGTCAACGGCTTGGGTTTGGGGAGTGTAGCGGGGTGGTGCTGGAAGCGGGGCGGGTTCACCTGGCCCGTCCCGCGAACGAGTGCCCTCGCCGTGTGTAGTGACATCTGCGGGCTCTGGCCTGGTGCCGACGGCGCCATCGTGACCAGTTCATCGAGTGGTCGCCCTGTGCAGCAGGATGTCGGTGGGCAGCTGCCAGGAGACGGCGAATCTCGGCTGGTGTGAGGTCCACGAGGTCGGGAGTGTTCTGCTCGGTTCCCCTTTTTCCCTCGCGTGGGCGGCGGTGACGGCCAGGAACGCGTGGGCGAGCATGGCGAGAGTGATGTGCCGGTGCCAGCCGGTGTAGCGGCGGACTTCGTACTGGTCCAGGCCGCATTCGTTCTTCGCGCTCTGGAAGCACTCCTCGATCTTCCAGCGGCAGCCGGCGATCCCCACGAGGTCGGTGAGGGTTGCCTGCAGGGGTGCCGAGGCGAGGAAGTAGGCGAGCTCGTCCGGCTTGGTGATGCTGCGGCGGGCGAGCATCCATCGCTGGCGGGTGGGCTCGTCGCCGTCGAATTCCCAGACAGCCGGCAGCCGGGCCGCGGCCCAGTCGTAGATTCGGGGCCCCTTGGCGCCGTCGCCGCAGGAGAGCTGCTGCCACGCTTCTGGCGGAGCCTGGCCGATGAGATGGTCGATGCGGGGGCCGTGGACCTGCTGGGACTTCGGTACGGCCATGACATAGGACAGGCCGACGTCTTCCAGGAACCGGCGGAAGCGGGAGTCCTGCCCGTAGGCGGCATCCGCGGTGACCCAGGCGACGGGCAGCGGGGAGGCGAGTGCTCGCAGGACCATGGTGCGGGCCAGGTCGTTCTTCGTCGCGAAGCCACGCTCGCTGGGGATCTTGGCAGCACGGCAGCGCTCGAGGTCGTCGGTCCAGGACTTGGGCAGGTAGAGCTCGCGGTCGACCAAGGCATGGCCCAGGGTGGTGGCGTAGGCGGCGAAGACACCGATCTGGCAGTTCTCGGTGCGGCCGGCTGTGCCGGAGTACTGCCGTTGCACCCCGGCTGAAGTGACACCCTTCTTGACGAAGCCGGTGTCGTCGATGATCAGGACACCGTCGTCGGCGCCGAGGTGCTCGGCGACGTAACCCTGCAGGTCATCACGGATTCCGTCGGCTTCCCACCGGCTTTTCGCCAGGAGGTGCTGCAGTCCGTCCGGCGTGGAGTGCCCGGCAAACTCGGCCAGTTGCCAGGAGTTCTTGCGGCCCACCGGGCCGAGCAGACCACGGACGTAGTCCCGCATCCGGCGTCGCGGCTCAACACGTGAGAAGCGGTGCCCGACTTGCAGGAAGAGTTCTTCCAGTTCGTGTTCCCACTCGTTGGCGGTTACGTCATCAGTCACACATGGTGGCTGTCCAGCCCGATGTCACTACACACGGCGAGGGCACTCGTTCGCGGGACGGGCCAGGTGAACCCGCCCCGCTTCCAGCACCACCCCGCTACACTCCCCAAACCCAAGCCGTTGACCAGGCAAAACATCAAAGTCCTGCTGGAGTACTAGTACTCCAGCCGTAGATCGTGATCTTCAGGTCTGATTCGCGGCTTGTCGGCGGTAATGGCTGGTCTGGGCTCGGGCCTGATGGCGGCGTCGCCAGTCGGACCAGCCGAGCCGGTGGGCTGCACCGTGCACGGGCCGAACGACGAGCGTGGTGAATAGTGGCTGGATCTCGTTGCAGGTGAGCGGGATCAGCCCGTCCGGGGCGGAATGGCGGGAGTGTTCGTCAGCGCGGACGACGGCGAGAAAGGCGTGGGCGAGCATGACCAGGGTGACCCAGCGAGACCACGAGGTGAAACGGCGGACCTGGTGCTCGTCCAGTCCGGCCAGGCCTTTTCCGGACTGGAAGGTCTCCTCCACTCGCCATCTCGACCCGGCGACCCGCACCAGCGTGGCCCAAAGGCACCGCAGCCGGCGACCAGCAACGATAGTAAGCCAGTTCACCGGTGGTGCGGTCGCGGCGGATCAGCAGTTGGTGGCTGCCGAGGCGGGGTTCGGCCAGGTCGATGACGGCCCAGTCGTAGAAGCGGTGCCCCTTGCCGCCGGCCCCTGCTGACAGCTTCAGCCAGGCCCACTTCGGCACCTTCACGGCCAGGGCATCCGCGCAGAACTTCCCCGCGCCCGTAGTGACTTCGGCCGAGCAAGCAAACGGCGAGCACGTAGCCGACTTGGCGCTCTTCCAGCGCGGCCCGCAGTTTGGGGTTGCCGCCGTAGACCTCATCGCCCGCGACCCAGCCCACACGGTGCCCGGCGTCAAGGAACCGGCCGATCATGCGGGCGGCCAGCTCCGGCTTGGTCGCGAAGACGGTGTCCTCGCCCAGTCCCGCCGCCCGGCAGCGGTCCGGGTCGCACGTCCACGAGCGCGGGACGTACAGCTCGCGGTCGATCGCCGCGTGTCCGCGGCGGCCTGCATAGACGAGGTAGACAGCGACCTGAGCGTTTTCGATCCTCCCGGCCGTGCCGGTGTACTGGCGCTGGACACCCACGGTGTGCGTGCCCTTCTTCACGTCCCCGGTCTCATCGACGACCAGCACCGCATCGTCGTCGTGCAGATGTTCCAGCACGTACTCGCGCACGTCATCGCGCACGGTGTCGGCATCCCACTTAGCCCGGCCGAGCAGGTGCTGCATTCCATGCGGACTGGCCTGCCCGGTCCACTCGGCGATGCTCCAGCAGTTCCTGCGCGGCAGGTCCGACAGCAGCCCCAGTACTAAGTCCCGCACCCGACGCCGGGGTTCAACCCGCGCGAACCGGCCCGCTATCCGGGACATCAGGACCTCGAACGCCTCCTGCCAGCGGGCAGGGTCTACGCTGTGACTCGCGGCCACCGCATGATCTTCAGTCTTCACACACCGATGATCAACGGTGGCCGCGCCCGTCTTCACCGCCCCTCGGTCACGACGTGCGAAGACGGGGCCGCATCCCTTCCGTGTCCCGCACGGGGCATGCAGCGTTCGCCCGCCGTCTCGTGCCAGGAGGACACATGCAACGCGGTGAAGTCTGGTGGGTCGACTTCGATGAGCGACGCCCGGTCGTGCTGCTCTCGGACGAGGAGTCATCCGGGTTTCAGGCGATGCAGGTCGTTGCGCCAGCGGGCGTCGACATCAGCGGCCTGGGCGTTGAAGTGGCCGTAGGAGCCCCGGAAGGACTGCCCTTCGAAGGCGTGCTGCGGTTCGCGTTCCCGCGTCCAGGCTTTACTCCGTGCACATGGCTGACCACCGTGGCCCGGGACGACCTGATCGAGCGGGCGGGCGTGTTGTCCTCCGTGAAGCTCAGCGAGGTTGGAGAAGCCCTCCGTGCCGCTGGACAGAGGAGGGAGTGGACCCCGATGACGGCTGCCAGGATCAGCGAGATCAAAGATGCCCGCCGTCTCGAAGGCCCGCACTTCAACACCCCGGCCCCGTTGGGCGGGGCCAGGCCGAATCCATGGAGCAATTCCAGCAGCATGTGATCCTTCACGCCGACGACCCGCCACCACGAGGCAACGCGAACGACAGCCCGCGGCCGCCTCAAGGGCCTTCGGAGGCAGGGGAATCAGAGGAATCAGTGCCCCTTGCGACTTCATGGCCCTCCAGATCCGGCAGCCCCGCATGCCGCCGGGTGTGCACGATGTAGGAGATGTGCTTCTCCGGGTTCTCGGTGCCCGGTTTCTGGAGATATCTGATGCGGTTCAGCCAGTGTCGGCCCCAGTCTCTGTCCCCCGGCGGGCGGTTGAACGAGAGCCTGTTCGCACCCAGGAAGTCGACTTCCCGCGCGATTTCCCGGTCGTAGATCTCGACCATGGATGCCCAGTTGTTGGCTGTGTCGAGAAAGAGTCGGTTCCCCTGCGCGTCGCGCCCTAGGTCGAACCCCATCGATCGGGTGTCGGGCGACCGAAGCTCGTTGAGGAGCATCCTCAGCGGCAACGCGTAAAGGAGTACGACCGCGGGTCCGACGCCCACGAGAGCCCAGAGCCACCAGCTCACCACCCACCACCCCTCGTCACGGACTGCCGCTCCACGTCGGGATCGAGACGGGCACCGACGTCCGATGTCAGCCGTTGCGCCGGGTGAACGGGCCGACCCTCGCCGTCGCCCCCGATCTACCGCCCCATGACCCGGTGAAGGCGTACCGGACCGGCCTTGAAACCAAGTGCAGAGTATGGGTCAGGCGGTTAGCCTGCCCAGTACTCGGTGCGGCTTGCGCAGCGCTTCGGCGGGGATGGAAGTCGAGCCACCCCATTCGTACGGAAGAGAGGTGAGCGACCCTGTGACGATCTACTTCTACGGAGCCGATGAGATCCCGCACGGTTGCTTCTCCAACTTCTCCCCGCATGCCTTCCTCGCCGACGGGCTCCGGTGGCCGACCTCAGAACACTACTTCCAAGCACAGAAGTTCGCCGGGACTGCCCACGCAGACCGGATTCGCCGCGCGCCATCAGTCATGCAGGCAGCCGAACTCGGGCGCACCCGCTCGTATCCTCTGCGTCGTGACTGGGACGGGGTCAAAGATGATGTCATGCGGCGAGCGGTCTACGAGAAGTTCATGCAGAACCAGGAAATCCGGCTGATCCTGCTGGCAACCGGCCAGCAGCGACTCGTGGAAGACACCACCACCGACCACTACTGGGGTCGAGGTTCCACGGGTACGGGCAAGAACATGCTGGGTCGCATCCTGACGCGAACGCGAACGCGGACGCGTCTGGCCGGCGATGGCAAGGTCTGACAGTGGCTCCCGTGGACCCCGGCGGATGCGAAGCGGAAGTCCGGGGTCCGGCCCGTGCCGGTGCGTCTTCGTCGGCTCCTCGCCATTCGGGCGGGTCGGGCCGAACCGGGCTGGGGCATGGCGGAGATCATGCGCCGCGACCGGGACGACTGCCGGCGCCCCGGAGAAGCGCAGATACACCTTGCCCGCGCCTTCCCTGACACCTTCTTCGACGAGGCGGCGGACCCCACGCGTGAATCGGCAATCATGGAGACGCTGGAGTACATCAAGGATCCGCGAGCTCTGCCGTTCCTGGAGCGCCAACTGCGGACCCGTAGCCCCGGGAAGACCGTCCCTGACGATGCATCAGCTCATTGCACTCACCGCGCAGCCTTCTGAACACACCAAACGTCGAAGCCCTACTGGAGTACGAGCCGATCCGGCGACGGGACTGCACAACGAGGACGACGGCCTCCTCCGGGACTTCGTCGTTCACCGCGATCCGGACCTCCGTGACCGTGCCGGGCCGGTCTGCGATCAGCTCCTGGCAGATCGCGTCGTTCTCCAGGATGGCCATGAGTTCGCCACCCCGGACGGTCTGGCCGGGCTCCACCAGGATCTCGGTCACGCACCACGGCACGCCCATCACGGCCTGCGCGGTGAACACCACCGGGCCCAGCTCGCGCCAGGCCGGCGGTTCCGGCGGCCCACCGATGCGCTGCTCGACCTGGTCGAGGGCTGTTCCGGCGCACCGGGCGAACGAGGAGTCGTCTGCCAGGTGCTCGCGCAGCAACGGCCCGACCGCGCGGGAGTCGCCCAGCCGCGCCAGCGCGTTCACCGCTTCGGACCGCGCCTCGGGGTCCGCCAGGCGCGCGGCGACGGCCTCCGTGTGATCGGCCGTCCCGTTCTCGACCAGACCCCGCAGCGCTCGACGGCGGTACTCCGCGAAGCCGACGCGCAAGTTCTTCTTGTCCTCCGCCGTACGCTGAGGTCTCTGGTTCTGGGCCACGTTTGGGTCCCCCTCTGTTCCTGCGAGATGCACGCTCCCCTGCGTGCGTCGCCCAGTTCTCGGGCTTGAATGGGCTCCCGCTTGCGGCGGGGCAGGTGTTGTCAGGGCGGTGACTTTAGCCGCGTACTGCCACGTAGATGACTGTTCAATGAAATTGAGGGATCAGGGGCGACGTGCGACCGGCTGAGGTTCGGAGCTGTGCTCGATTTCCGCACGACTGCTGCATGCCGGATCACTGCGAGCTGCGGATCGCCCTCTCTCGGAGCTCTTGAGCTTCCGCGACTCCGCTGTACCGGCGAAGGCGGACCCGCATGTCCTGAAGGGCGGCCTGGACCTTCACCGAGCGGATGCCATCGGCGCAGTCGAGGAAGTCGCGCCAGGTGGCCAGGGCTCCGTCGACGTCGCCTTGCCGGAGGCGTACGGCTCCGAGGTCGGCGAGGACGATGGCGCGGGTGCGGCGGCGGTCGAGGCCGTGGATGTCGAGGGCGAGGTGGAGGTGTTCCTCGGCGGCGTCGAGGTCGCCGAGGCGGGAGAGGATCATGCCGGATTCGTGGGCCCAGCGGCCGGGGGAGTAGTGGGCGGCCCAGGAGTCGCCGGCTGCGGAGGCCGGCTTGGCGATGGCGGTCTCGGACATGGCGAGGTGCTTGGTGGCCATGCGAGGACGTCGCTGCCCTGGTGGCGTTCCTCGTGGGCCCCTCCGCCTCGTTCATCACGGGGCAGTCCGTCCACGTCGACGGCGGCTGTCTGCTCCACTGAGACCTTCAACAAGCAAGGAGACGAACCGAAATGATCGAACGAGTCCGCGCCGTCCTCGTCACCGCCGACGACACGATGCTGGTCATCCGCCGCACCAGGCCCGGCATCCCCGAGTACTGGGTCCTGCCCGGCGGCGGCGTCGAGCCCAGCGACGAGTCCCGGGAGGCCGCCCTCCACCGGGAGATCCACGAGGAGATCGCGGGAAAGGCTGACATCATCCGACTCCTCCACACGTTGGAGACCGACGACGAGCGCCAGCTCTTCTACCTCGCCCGCATCGCGACCTGGTCCTTCGACGACCGCACCGGCCCCGAGTTCAGTGCCGAAGGCCGCGGCGAGTACGCGCTGGAGGAGGTCCCACTGACCCTGGAGGGGCTCGACGGCATCGACCTCAAGCCCGAGGAGATCGCGCACGTGCTGAGGGGAGCCGTCGGCGCCGGAAGCCTCGGAGTCGAGGCGTCGCTCTGAGCAAGCGTGTACGTCGTCCTGCCGCCGGGACCGGCTCTGGGATGAGCCGGTCCCGGCAGCCTTCCGATGTCAGCGGGGGGAGCCCGGACGCGGCTCCTCGTCCTGCCCCGGCAGCAGTCGCAGGGCGAGGACCGATCCGTCGGCGTGGACGGAGACGGGGCCGCCCCAGTCCTTGTCGAAGGTGAGGCGGGGGCGGACGTGGCGGCTCGCGTGGACGAGGGCGCGGTATTCCTCGATGTCGCCCCTGGCGAGGAGTCGGAAGACCTCCGCGTCCACGCCGGAGAAGGCTTCGACGCGGGGGCCGTTCAGGCGGAAGACGTGGTCGGTGCCGACGTACTCGTTGCCGAAGAGGGTGTGGGCGGCGTCCTGGATGCTCATGCTGGCCGCGTGTTCGAGGCCGGTGAAGCGTTTGCGGCCCTGCCGGTCGGTCAGGTGGCGGGCGGTGGCGTGGCCGGATCCAGTGAACGCCATGAGGCCCGCTGCCGTGGTGTGGGCCAGTGACTCCTGGAACCAGGCGTAGTCCTTCGCCTGCACGTGGCAGCCCCGTACGGGTTCCGGTGCCACCAGGCCCTCGGTCGGCGGGTGGATGTCAGGCATCACGTTCGACTGGAACGGTGGGGCGTTCAGGTTCGCCTCCCGGTCCTCCGCCGGGGACAGCCGGCCACCGCTGCCGAGTGCCTGGAGGGCGTGGACGGTCATCGTGCCGCCGTCCGTCGGGAGCTGCGTGCTGAACAGCAGGCCGGGGGTCTCGTTCCACACTCCGATGTGGACTGCCTCGGCGTGGGCCGAGGCGGAGGCCAGCTGCTCGGCGGAGGTGGCGGCGTCGCTGTGGCTGCCCAGCATGTGCTCGGTGAGCGTGAGCGCGAAGCCGATGCCGAGCTCGCCGGACTGCAGCGACTTGTAGTGGTCCGCGATGCGGTGGCCCTCGTCGGTGAGGCCGAGGAAGGAGTTGCGACCGCCCGCCAGTGCCTGTGTGTACTTGAGCGCTCCCCAGTGTTCCGCCAGTCCCCGGCCCGCACCACGCCACGACAGGGCGGTGGCCCGGGCGAGGGTGTGGAGGACGTCCCAGAGGGTCACCTCGAACTGCCGGGGCAGCTCCGTCTGCGGGATCGGGGCGAGGTCGGGCTTCCGGCGGAGCGGCTCGTCATCGTTCTCCTTCCGCTTCTTGTCGTCCGCCGCGATGGCAGCTTTCACCTTGCCGACGAGTGCGTCGTCGGAGTGGATGGAGATGTTCGACGGCTGGGTCAGTTCCTGGAGCACTTCCTCGGTCGGCTTCAACAGCTCTCCTCACGGCGTGCGCGGGTGGTTCACCATCGGCCGGACCGTACGGAAGGGAGGAGCGGCGCACGCAAGTGCGCAGGGGCGCGTGACCTGGGCTTCGGTCCGGGCGGGCCGGCGTCGACGCCTTGGCCCCGCCTCGCTCGCGAGTTCCACGCTGCCGAGGGGCCTCGGGCGGGAGGCAAGCAGCGAGCTGGCTTGCGGAGCAGTCAAGCGTCGACCGGCCGATGGCCAAAGGGGCCGTGTTCCATGAATCCAGAGTGATGTCGGTGCCCGACAGGTGGGTGGTGCGTGGACGCACGTCCCTCGTGTGTATAGAGGGGGCTCCCGCATGGTTGATGGCTCATCAGGTAGGTCAGCATGAGTCGCCGGGCGCTCCCGGAGGATCGCCTGTACAGGCGTCGGTGACGGGGCGAAAGCCCAGGTAGGGAGCCGTCTCGTCTGACCGGAGCGATGTTCCTCACAAACATCGGTCGGAGGTGTCGGTGTAGAGTCGAGACCGCCCTTGACCTGCAGAAAGCAGGCAGGGAGCCGTCTTCGAGGAGTCCAAAGTGCTGCGCACTCTGTTTAAGTCTAAGATCTGACTATTTGGCGTCGCCACAGGTCAGGGGCATTATGTGCCCCCCTCAGGTCAGCAAACGGTCAGCATGCGTCCCAGACGTGTACCCGCTTGCTGACCTGCGACCTACAGTGCGGCGCCTGAGCAAGTTCTTGGGCTGGAACGGATGGTGCGTGACATGGCCCGACAGCTCGCCCGTGGCATGGGGTCCTTCTTCAAGGACTGCGGCTGTGCCAAGCCCACCCGCTGCCCTCACCCGTACTCGATCCGTTTCCGGGACGCGCTCGGCAGGCAGCGCGAGGAGTCCGGTTTCGGTACGCAGGACGAGGCGATCGAACGCCTCACGCAGGTGTACGCGGAGAAGAAGACGACAGCGCCGTCGGTGGCGGCGACCCGCCGGGAACTGGGGCAGCAGACGGTCGAGGAATACGCGAAGCAGTGGCGGCCTCGGCAGCGCAAGATGACGGATTACTCCACGGGGGAGCACGTCGACAGCTCGATCAGCGTGCACATCGTCCCCCGCCTCGGATCACGAAAGCTGGACTCGGTCACACCGATCGTGGTCGAACGCTTCCTGGACGAGATGGAGAGCGACGGGGTCGGCCGAGGAAACCAGGTGAACGTATTCCGCGCCCTCAAGACCATCCTGCGAGACACCTATGCCAAGGGGGCCATGGCGGACGACCCGGTGAAGGGTGTCCAGGAACCGGAGTACGTGCGGGCAACGGTCGCCATCCCGTCCCTCGCCTATGTGAAAAAGGCGCTGAAGGTTGCCGACGAGGACCTTGCGCTGGAAATCGTCATGATGGCGGGATGTGGCCTGCGGAATGGTGAGGCGCGGGCGGTGAACGTCCACAACGTCGTAGCCCAGGACGTGTACCGGGTGCGCGAGCAGATCCACTCCAACACGCTCAAGCCGGCGAAGCTGAAGCACCGCAAGACGGGGGAGTTCCGGGAGGTTCCTCTGCCACGATCGGTCCGGGAGGCGATCGAGCACTACGCGGCCAAGCACGGCACCACGAAGGAGGGCTACCTCCTGCGCGGCCCGGGCGGCTATTTCACCGAAGGCATGGAGCGACGCCGGGTGAAGAGGCTCTTCGAAGACCTCCCGCCGGAAGAAGGTGTCGGGATGTACGGCTTCCGGCACTACTTCGCCTCGAACGCCCTCGGCAGCGGCTTCCCGATCACCGACGTGGCGGAATGGATGGGCCACAAGTCCATCGAGGAGACGTACCGGACCTACCGGCACCTGATGCCGGGCAGCATCACCAAGGCCGCACGGATCCTGGACGCCGGCCTTTGGGAAGCAGCCTGAAGGGCGGTTAGAGCGACACATGACCTGTTGAGGTGGCGAGGAGATCTTCTTGAAGCCGTCGCCCGCAACGAGCTGACCTGCGCAGATTGCTGTACGAGTCGGGCTGGCCTGCGACTTTGCTCGTTTCCGGGGCTTTCACCGTGACGCCGTCCTACGCGGTCGATTCTCCCCAGCCGCGGCCCGTTCCTGACGGTGTTTCCGCTGGTGAGGCGACCCTTCGTTGGGTTGGGCTGTGGTTGCGCACCGTTTCGGAGGAGTCCCAGGGCGAGTGTGCCGGCGTCGCGACCTTGTGCGTTCGCGCCCGTGACACCGCGCGGCTCTGGTCCTTGACCGGTTGTGCGCTGTCGTGCCAACCCCTGGGCGCAGGAGGTCAACCCGGTCGGTCGGGGCGCTCGTAGCTTGAAGAAGTGCCGAGCCGCGGACGCGGCGGGCACGTTACCGATTGCTTCGAGAGGACCCCTCATGTTCGACATCAACAAGGTGCAGGCCGCCCCGAGCAAGGATCTGCTCACGCCCGACAACTCGGTCATGCTCTTCGTGGACCACCAGCCGCAGATGTTCTTCGGCACCGGCAGCGGCGATCGCGCCGCGATCATCAACAGCACCGTGGGTCTTGCCAAGGCGGCTCAGGCATTCGATGTGCCGGCCGTCCTGACCACGGTCGCCGCCGAGTCGTTCTCCGGGCCTCTGCTGCCGCAGCTCGCCGAGGTGTTTCCCAAGAACGAGGTCATCGACCGTACGTCCATGAACGCCTGGGAGGACGAGGCGCTCGTGGCGGCGGTCAAGGCGACCGGGCGCAAGAAGATCATCCTGTCGGGCCTGTGGACCGAGGTCTGCCTGGTGCTGCCCGCGCTCTCCGCCCTTGAGCAGGGGTACGAGGTGTACGTGGTCTCCGACGCCTCCGGCGGCGTCAGCCCGGCCGCCCACGAGCACGCGCTGCAGCGGATGATCGCCGCCGGCGCCGTCCCGGTGACCTGGGTGCAGGTGCTCCTGGAACTGCAGCGCGACTGGGCGCGCCAGGAGTCGTACGGCGCGGTCATGGAGATCGTCAAGGCCCACGCGGGCGCTTACGGCTTGGGCGTCGTGTACGCGCAGGCCGTCATCGGCGCGCACGCCGCCGGCTGACCCCTGTGGACACCGGCATTCTGATCCTGCGTCTGCTGGTGGGACTGCTCGTCGCCGGCCACGGTGTGCAGAAGATCAGCTCACACCTGGGCGGCAAGGGGCTCGAGGGTGGTACCGAGGAGTTCCGCGCCGACGGTTTCCGCGGCGGTGCCCTCACCGCCCTGGCGGCGGGCGGTGGTCAGATCGGATCTGGCCTGCTGCTCGCCGCCGGCCTCCTGACTCCGCTCGCCGCGACCGGCGTCATCGGGGTCATGACGGTCGCGCTCACCGTGAAATGGCGCCACGGGCTCTGGGTGCAGAACGACGGATACGAGTACCCGCTCGTCCTCGTCGGCACCGCCGCCGCCCTCGCCGCCACCGGACCCGGCGCCTGGTCCCTCGACGCGGCCCTCGGCCTCACGCCGTACCCGCTGTGGTGGGCCGCCCTCGCGCTCGTGGCGGGTCTCGGCAGCGGACTCCTCACCCGGCTCGTTCTGCACCGGCCCCCCGCCCCGGCGATCGCCGACCGCTGAGCGCGAGCCGCACAGACCGGGTCCGGCCGCCCGCGTACCCCCGACCGGGCGGCCGGGCCCTTCCCACCCTCTCTCCCGAACAGGAGCACCCGATGGACACCCTCACGACCCTGCACGGCGGTGGCCAGCCGCTGCTGCATCAGAAGGGCGCCGAGACCCAGGCGTTCGGCACGCTCAAGCAGCTGCCGATCGGTCTCGGCCACGACACCCGCATGTACGCGTGCCAGCGGCTGAACCGCGTACTCGCCGACACGCAGATCCTGTACTCCCTCTACAAGAAGCACCACTGGCTCATGCGCGGGGCTACCTTCTACTCGCTCCACCTGATGCTGGACAAGCACGCGGAAGCCCAACTGGCCATCGTTGACGCGCTGGCCGAGCGGATCCAGAGCCTCGGCGGCGTCGCGGTCGGAGACCCGCGCCACGTCGCGGAGCTGACTGCGATACCCCGGCCGCCGGACGGCGTCGAGCCGGTCCCCGTCATGCTGTCGCGGCTCCTCGACGCGCACGAACGGATCCTGATCGACGCCCGGGACGCCGCCGCCCGGCTCTCCGGGGAGGGCGACG
Organism: Streptomyces sp. NBC_01255; assembly: GCF_036226445.1. NCBI lineage: Bacteria > Bacillati > Actinomycetota > Actinomycetes > Kitasatosporales > Streptomycetaceae > Streptomyces > Streptomyces sp. NBC_01255. The sequence continues at coordinate 1,026,369 of NZ_CP108474.1, read as the reverse complement.
AGGGCAGCGCCGACCTGCTCGTCTCCGACGTCATCCGCACCGGCGAGGCACAGGTGTGGTTCCTGGCCGAGCACCTCGTCGACACCCCCCTGGTGCGCAGCTGATGGAGGACACGTACGACGTCGTCGTGGTCGGCGGCGGTCCGGCCGGCGAGGTCGTCGCCGACCGGACCGTCCGGTCGGGACTGACCGCCGTCGTCGTCGAGGCCGAGGCGGTCGGCGGCGAGTGCTCCTACCGTGCCTGCGTGCCGAGCAAGGCCCTGCTGCGACCCGGCGCCGCCCGAGCGGCGGCCCGGTCGGTCGACGGGGCCCGGCAGTCGGTCACGGCGGCACTCGACCCGGCGCGCGTCCTGGCCCGGCGTGACCGTTTCACCGGGCGCGGTGACGACACCGGCCAGGCCGACTGGCTCGACGGTGCGGGCATCGCGCTCGTACGGGGCCACGGACGGCTCGCCGGTGAGCGCCGGGTGGAGGTGACCGGGGCCGACGGCACGGTCCACACCCTTCGGGCCCGGCTCGCGGTCGTGGTCTGCACCGGCACGGAGCCCGCCCTTCCGCCGGTCGAAGGGCTCGACCGGATCGGTGTGTGGACCAACCGGCAGGCCACCACGGCCGACGCGGTGCCCGAGCGGCTCGTCGTCATCGGCGGGGGAGCGGTGGCCTGCGAGATGGCCACCGCGTGGCGCTCGCTCGGCTCCTCCGTCACTCTGCTGGTCCGCGACCAGGCCCTGCTGACCGGCTGGGAGCCGTGTGCCGGCGAAGAGGTCACCCGGGGGCTGAGCGATCTGGGCGTCACGATCCGCTTCGGGGTGTCGGCCGTCCGAGTCGCCCGTGACGCCGACACCCGCACGGTGACCGTGAACACGGACGACGGCACCGCCCTCGTCTGCGACGAGGTCCTCGCCGCGGTCGGCCGTCGCCCGCGCACCGCGGACCTCGGCCTGGACTCCGTCGGACTGCCGGCAGGCGACTGGCTCCCGGTCGACGACACCTGTCGGGTCACCGCGGTCGAGGGCGCATGGCTCTACGCCGTCGGCGACGTGAATCACCGTGCGCCGCTGACCCACATGGCCAAGTACCAGGCCCGCGCCTGCACGGCGGCGATCGCCGAGCGGGCAGCAGGGCGCCCGGCCGTCACCGGCGGCCGACAGCCGTGGAGCGCGGAGGCCGACCACATTGCCGTCCCCCAGGCCGTCTTCACCCGTCCCGAGGTCGCGAGCGTCGGTCTCACGGAACGCGCGGCACGCGAAGCGGGTCTCGCGGTACGCACGGTGGAGTACCGCATCGACGACGTCGCCGGCGCCGCGCTCCACGCGGACGACTACCGCGGCCACGCCAAGCTCGTCGTCGACGAGACCCGGGGAGTCGTCGTCGGCTGCACGCTCACCGGCCCCCTGGCGACCGAACTCATCCACACCGCCACCGTGGCCATCGTGGGCGAGGTCCCCCTGGAGCGCCTGTGGCACGCCGTGCCCGCCTTCCCGACGGTGAGCGAGGTCTGGCTCCGGCTCCTGGAGGCGTACGGCCTCTGAGGCGAGGCCCCGCCCGACCGCCGCACCCGCTCGGCCCCATCGGCGCACCCTCCCGCCCGCCCGAGCGCACCCGAACGCCTCACCACCCGACAAGGAAACCCTCATGCACCCCAAGAGGCGCACCCTCGCCCTCGCCCTGCCGGCCACGCTGGCCGCCCTCATGGGCGCCGCACCCGCCGCACCTGCCACACCTGCCACACCCGCCGCACCCGCGAGTGGCCCGGCCGCCGCCGGCGCCGACCGGCACGGACCCAAGCCCACGATCGTCCTAGTCCACGGGGCGTTCGCCGACGCCTCCAGTTGGAGCGGCACGATCAGGCGGCTGCAGCGCGCCGGCTACCCCGTCCTGGCCCCCGCCAACCCGCTGCGCGGTCTCGCCGCGGACACCGCCTACCTGCGCAGCGTGCTGGCCGCCGTCGAGGGACCCGTCGTCCTGGTCGGCCACTCCTACGGCGGCGCCGTCATCAGTGGCGCCGCGCTGGGCGACATCCGTGTGAAGGCCCTCGTCTACATCGCCGCGTTCACCCCGGACAAGGGCGAGAGCGCGGCCGAGCTCGCCGCCAAGTTCCCCGGCTCCACCCTCGGCGACACCGTGAACCCGCGGTCGTACCCGCTGCCCGGCGGTGGCAGCGGCACCGAACTCGTCATCGAACGGGCCAAGTTCCACCGGCAGTTCGCCGCCGATGTCCCCACCGCCGACGCGGCCGTCATGGCCGCGACCCAGCGCCCGGTCGCCACCGCCGCGCTGGAGGAGACGGCCGGGGAAGCGGCCTGGAAGACGATCCCGTCCTGGGCGCTGATCGCCACCGCCGACAAGAACATCCCGCCGGCCGCCGAACGGTGGATGGCCCGGCGTGCCGGCTCGCACATCACCGAAGTGGACGCGTCGCACGCCGTGGCCGTCTCCCGTCCGGCCGTGGTCACCGACGTGATCCTCGACGCCGTACGGGCGACCCGCTGAGCCCCCGACCTGCGCCCTCCCGTACATCCCCAGAAGGAGAACCCCTGATGAAGAACCGACCGATCCTCGAACCCGCCGCCCAGGCCTTCGCCGACGCCACCGCCCAGCCGCCGTACCTCTACCAGATCCCCGTCGCCGAAGGCCGTAAGGCCGTGGACGGTGTCCAGAGCGGTGAGGGCGTCCCCCTGCCCGAGGTCGACGAGGAGTGGATCACCGTCCACGGCGGCCCGACCGGCGACGTCCGCGCCCGGATCGTCCGCCCCCGCGGCGCCACCGGCCCGCTTCCTGTCATCCTCTACATCCACGGCGCGGGCTGGGTCTTCGGCAACGCCCACACCCATGACCGGCTCGTCCGCGAACTCGCCGTCGGCACCCGGGCGGCCGTGGTGTTCCCCGAGTACGACCTCTCGCCCGAGGCGCGCTACCCCGTCGCGATCGAGCAGAACTACAGCGTCGCCCAGTGGGTCGCCCGCGAGGGGCACCACAAGGACCTCGACGGCACGCGGATCGCCGTCGCGGGCGACTCGGTCGGTGGCAACATGAGCGCCGCCCTCACCCTCATGGCCAAGCAGCGCGGCGACGTCGTGCTCGTCCAGCAGGTCCTCTTCTACCCGGTCACGGACGCGAGCTTCGACACCGACTCGTACCACCAGTTCGGCGAGGGCTACTTCCTGCGCCGCGACGCCATGAAGTGGTTCTGGGACCAGTACACGACCGCCGAGGCCGAGCGCGCCCAGATCACCGCCTCGCCGCTGCGCGCCACCACCGAGCAGCTCACCGGCCTGCCGCCGGCCCTGGTCATCACCGCCGAGGCGGACGTCCTGCGCGACGAGGGCGAGGCGTACGCGGCGAAGCTCCGCGCAGCCGGCGTCCCCGTCACCGCCCTGCGCGTCCAGGGCGTCATCCACGACTTCGTGATGCTGAACGCACTGCGCGAGACGCAGGCCGCGGAGCTCGCCATCGGTCTCGCCACTGACACCCTGCGCAAGGCCCTCGCATGACCGGGCCGTCGACGAGCATGCCGGTGGCGGGCCTCGTCCCCGCCCCGCGTCGGGAGCGCGAGCACGCCGACCTCCTCGTCCGTAACGCCAAGGTCTTCACCGGTGACCCCGACCGGCCCGAGGCCCGTGTCGTCGCGATCCGCGACGGCAGGGTCGCGGCCCTCGGCGACGACCACGACCTCGCCCACCTCGTCGGGCCGGGAACGAAGGTCGTCGACGCCCTCGGCCGCCGGGTGATCCCCGGCCTCAACGACTCGCACCTGCATGTCATCCGGGGCGGCCTGAACTACGTCCTGGAGCTGCGCTGGGACGGCGTACGAAGCCTCCGACACGCCCTCGCGATGCTGCGCGAGCAGGCCGGCCGCACCCCGAAGGGGCAGTGGATCCGGGTGGTGGGCGGCTGGACCGCCGAGCAGTTCGCCGAGCGCAGGATGCCGACCGTTGCGGAGCTGAACGCCGCCGCCCCCGACACCCCGGTCTTCGTCCTGCACCTGTACCAGTCGGCGCTGATGAACCGGGCCGCGGTGCAGGCAGCCGGATTCACCCGCGACACCCCGGATCCCCGCGGCGGGCAGATCGTCCGGGGCCGGGACGGCGAACCCAACGGCGTGCTCCTCGCGGCGCCGAGCGCCCTCATCCTGTACTCGACCCTGGCCAAGGCGCCGGCTCTCGACGAGGCCGACAAGCGGACGTCGACGCGCCACTTCCTGCGCGAGCTGAACCGCTTCGGACTGACGTCCGCGGTCGACGCCGCCGGCGGGTTCCAGAACTTCCCCGACAACTACGCCACGGTCGTCGACCTCGCCCGGTCGGGGGAGCTGACCCTCCGGATCGCCTACCACCTCTTTCCGCAGACGGCCGGCCAGGAGCTCGCCGACCTGAAGCGCTGGACCGAGATGGTCAAGCCTGGGGACGGGGACGAGTGGCTCCGGCTCAACGGCGCGGGAGAGAACCTGACTTGGGCCGCCGCCGACTTCGAGAACTTCTCCGAACCCCGGCCCGAACTCGCCGCCGGCTACGAGACCGAATTCGAGAGCGCCGTCCGGCTGCTGCTCGAGAACGGCTGGGGCTTTAGGCTCCACGCGACCTACGACGAGACGATCCGCCGCGACCTGGCCGTCTTCGAGAAGCTCGCGGCCGAAGGGCTCTTCCCCGGCGGCAACCGCTGGCTCTTCGACCACGCGGAGACGGTCTCGGCCAACAGCCTCGACCGGATCGCGGCCCTCGGCGGCGCGCTGTCCGTGCAGAACCGGATGTCCTTCCAGGGCGCCGCCTTCCTCGACCGCTACGGCGCCGAGGCCGCCGCCCACACCCCGCCGGTCCGGGCCATGCTCGACCGGGGCCTGACCGTCGCCGCCGGAACCGACGCCACCCGCGTCTCCTCGTACAACCCCTGGGTCGCGCTCCACTGGCTGGTCACCGGGCGCACCGTCGGCGGCACGGCCCTCTACCCGGCCGGGAACCTGATCGACCGGGAGACCGCCCTCGGCCTCTACACCCGGGGCGGAGCGCAGCTCACCGGCGAGCAGGACGTCAAGGGAACCCTTCGAGAGGGCTGCTACGGCGACCTCACGATCCTCTCCGACGACTTCCTCACTGTGCCCGAGGACGTCATTCCCGACATCGAGTCCGTCCTCACCGTCGTCGGCGGCCGCATCGTCTACGCCTCCGCCGAGTACGAAGGTCTCGACGAGGCCGTCCCGCCGGTCACCCCGGAGTGGAGCCCCGTGGCCCACTTCGGCGGCTACCAGAGCGGCGCCCGCCAGGCATCGGCCGTGGCCGAGGCCGTCGCCGAGTCCGAGCAGCACCGCCGCTGGCGCGTCGCCCGGGGCTCCGTCCCCGACACGACGCCGTCCTTCGTCGACCCCTGCTTCGAGCACTGAAAGAGAGATCCACCCGATGTCCGCAGCCTCCCCCGCCGCCGACAGCGGCGACACCCCGGCGACCTCGCCGGACGCGCCCCCGGGACGCCGTTTCGAACCGGACCTCCGGTCGATGACACGGATCAACCTGCGCCCCATCGCCTCACCCATGCCGCTCGGCTTCTTCACGATAGCCATCGCGTCCGTGATGACGGGCTGCCTCCAGCTCGGGCTCTTCGACGAGGCGGCCCGCGCCGCCGTCGCCTACACCGTGCTGCCGGCCTTCGTGCTCCAACTCCTGGTGAGTTTCCTGGCCTTCGGCGCCCGTGACGTGATCGCGGCGACGCTGATGGCGGTCTTCGCCGGCAGCTGGCTGCCCTACTCGCTCATCATGCTCAGCGGCGCGGCCGACGGCCTTCAGGTCCTCGGCGTGTTCAACCTGGCGCTCCTCTGCTTCGGGGCCCTGATGACCGCCGTGACCCGGCCCAAGCGCGCGCTGTGGCTCGTCCTCGCGGTCTCCCTGCCTCGCTGGGCGGCCACCGGTCTCGGGGGCATCACCGGTGCCGAATGGCTGACGCGCACGTCCGGCGCGCTCGGCCTCGTGGTGGCGCTGGTCGCGATGTACACGGCGTTCGCCCTGATGCTCGAGGACATGCGCAGCGAGCAGGTCCTGCCCATCGGCCGCAGCGGCCCCGCCCACCTCGCCGTGGAAGGCGACCTGGCCGTCCAGCTCCGCAACTTGGAACGCCAGGCGGGCGTGCGCCGCACGCTCTGACCGCGCCCACCCACCCCGTCACACCACGACCGCACAGGAGCACCCATGGAACCGCAGGTGACGGACCGGCCTCAGAAGTCCCGGTACGAGATCCTCGCCGGCGACGACGGCACCGAGACCGCGGGCTTCGCCGAGTACCACCTCTCGGAGGGCGAGATCGCCTTCATCCACACCGAGATCGACAGCCGGTTCGCCGGCCAGGGCTTGGGCGGTCTCCTCGCCCGGGGAGCGCTCGACGACGCCCGGGCCCGTGGGCTGCGCGTCCTGCCGTACTGCCCCTTCATCCGGGGCTGGATCGGCAAGCACCCCGAGTACACCGACCTGGTGCCCGAGGCGAGGCGCGCCCGCTTCGGCCTGTGAAGCACCGCGCATCCATCTCCCGCATCCCCAGCCCCATCCCTGTCCCCAGCCCCATTCCCCGTCACGCACCGAGGAGTTCCCCCATGTCCCGACACGCCCGCCCCACCGTCGTCCTGGTCCACGGCGCCTTCGCCGACGCCTCCAGCTTCGCCCGCGTCATCCCCGAACTGACTGCCGCCGGCATGGAAGTGGTGGCCCCGGCGGTGCCCAACCGCAGCCTCGTCGACGACGCCGCGTACATCGCCTCGGTGGTCCGCGCCGTCGAAGGCCCCGTGATCCTGGTCGGACACTCCTACGGCGGCGCCGTCATCACCCTCGCCGGCACGGAGGACAACGTCCGCGCACTGGTGTACCTCGCGGGATACGCGCTGGAGGAGGGCGAGAGCCTGGGCGAGCTGCAGGGCCGCTTCCCCGACTCCGGTCTCGCCGACGCGCTCGTCTACACCCCGTTCCCGGTGGCCGGCTCCACCGAGACCGGCACCGACGTCTCGGTGGAGATCGAGAAGTTCCCCGCCCTCTTCGCGGCGGACGTCGACCCCGACCTCGCCGCGGTGCTCGCCGTCTCCCAGCGCCCCCTGGCCGCACGTGCCTTCTCGGAGGCGGCGCCTGTCGCGGCGTGGAAGACCAAGCCCTCGTGGGGCCTGGTCGCCTCCTCCGACCGCACGATCAACCCCGATGTGGAGCGCTTCGGGTACGAGCGCGCCGGCATGACCACCGTCGAGGTCGACTCCTCCCATCTGGTCATGCTCGCCCAGCCCAAGGCCGTGGCGGAGCTGATCCAGGACGCGGCCCGGGCCACCGCCCACTGACCCGATCGTTCGGGATCGAACGATTAGTCGATAATATTCGAGCGCTGGTAGCTTCTGATCGCCCCCGAGGACCCTTCGGCGGGCGATCGGAGAAGATGCACCCATGAGGTTCGGCGCGAGGCTCGCGCTCGCCGTCATCGCCCTCGCCGCCCTTGCCACCGCCTGCGGTGTTCCGCAGGACAGTGGTTCGCCGTCGCACACCGCCGTGGACTGTGGGCCGTACGCCAGGTACGGCAAGCACCCCGGCACCAAGGTCACCGTCTACGCGGAGAACCGGGACCGGGAGGCCGACCTGTTCGAAGAGACCTGGGCGGACTTCGCGGACTGCACGGGAATCGACGTCCAGTACGAGGGGGACGGGGAGTTCGAGGCCCAGATCCAGCTCCGGGTCGACGGCGGGAGTGCGCCTGACGTGGCGTTCTTCCCTCAGCCCGGGCTCCTGGAACGCTTTGCGCGGGCGGGGAAGCTCAAGCCCGCGAGCGCCGGGGTCGTGGCCCTCGCCAAGCAGGGCTGGTCGGCGGACTGGAACAGCTATGCGACCGTGAACGGCACCCTCTACGGCACGCCGCTGGTCGCGAACGTGAAGTCGTTCGTCTGGTACTCGCCGAAGTTCTTCCGCGACAGGGGACTGAGCGTTCCCCGCACGTGGTCCGAGCTGATGGCCGTGACGGAGAAGGTCGCGGCGTCGGGCGTCAAGCCGTGGTGCGCGGGCATCGAGTCCGCCGAGGCGACCGGCTGGCCTGTGACGGACTGGATCGAGGACGTCCTGCTGCGTCAGCAGGGCACGGACGTCTACGACCAGTGGGTCGCCCACAAGATCCCGTTCAACGACCCGCGGGTGATCAAGGCCATGGACACCGTGGGGTCCATCCTCAAGAACGACCGGTACGCCAACGGCGGTTTCGGTCCGGCCCGTTCGATGGCGTCGATCTCCTTCCAGGAGGCCGGCACACCGATTCTCTCCGGCGACTGTGCGATGCACCGCCAGGCCTCGTTCTATGCCGACATGTGGCCGAAGGGCACCGAGATCGGACCGGACAAGGACGTCTACGCCTTCCTCCTGCCGGGGGCCGACCCGGCCGGCCGCCCCGTACTGGGCGGTGGGGTGTTCACCGCGGTGTTCGCCGACCGTCCCGAAGTCCGGGCCTATCAGGAGTATCTGGCCTCCGCGGACTTCGCGAACGCCCGTATGAAGAAGGGCCCGTTCGTCTCGGCGAACAAGGGCGTGGATCCGGCGAATGCCGCCACCCCGGTCGACAGGCTCTCGATCCAGCTGCTCCAGGATCCCAGGACACAGTTCAGGTTCGACGGTTCGGACCTGATGCCCGCTTCGGTCGGCGCCGGGACGTTCTGGAAGGGATCCGTCGACTGGACCGGCGGCGCGAGCACCCGGCAGGTCGCCGACTCCATCGAACGGTCCTGGCCGAGCCACTGATGTCGTTCGACGTCGTCGCCCAGCAGCCCAAGCTGCTGTACCTGCTCCAGGGCGTCGCCGCCTTCGCGGCGGTGGTCTCCCTGATCCTGCTGGCGCTGCACCGGGGGCCGGTTCGGAGAAGGGCCGCGGCCCTTCTCCTGCTGGCCCCCGCGCTGCTGCTGCTCACGGTGGGTCTCCTCCTGCCCGGTCTGCGCACCCTGGCGCTGTCGTTCACGGCGAACGGGGGAGACGCGTGGGCCGGCTTCGACAACTACGTGTGGATGGTCACCGACCCCCGGGCGATGGTGGCGCTGCGCAACACCCTGGCGTGGGTGGTGCTCGTGCCGTTGCTGGCAGCCTCGGTCGGTCTGCTCTACGCGGCGGCCGTCGTACGGTCGCGGTTCAGAGCGTTCGCGCTGTCCCTCGTCCTGATGCCGATGGCGATCTCCTTCGTCGGCGCGGGTGTCGTCTGGAAGTTCGTCTACGCCTACCGTCCCGCGGAGGCCGGGCAGATCGGGCTGCTGAACCAGCTCGTCGTCGCGTTCGGCGGCGAACCGAGGCAATGGCTCGTGGACTCTCCCTGGAACGTCCTGTTCCTCATCGTGGTGATGGTGTGGACACAGGCGGGCTTCGCGGCCGTCCTGCTGGCCGGCGCGATCAGGGCCGTTCCCGGAGAGCTGACCGAAGCGGCCCGACTCGACGGCGCGTCCCCCCGGCAGATCTTCTGGCGGATCACCATGCCGTCGATCAGACCCACTCTGCTCGTCGTGGTCCTCGCCCAGGCGATCGGCACCTTCAAGGCCTTCGACATCGTCAAGACCATGACCGGAGGACAGTTCGACACGGGCGTCATCGCCCACGAGATGTACGACCAGGCCTTCCGCTACGGCGAGACAGGTCGCGGCGCCGCTCTCGCCGTGCTCCTCTTCGTCCTCGTCACGCCCTTCGTCGCCCACCAGGTCCGGGCCCAGCGGAGGGCGGGGTGAACTGCGTCCGGGAGCGTCTGGCCTCCCGCGCCTTCACGTCGATCGCCATGGTGATCGCGGTCCTCTGGACGACACCGACCCTCGGTCTGCTGCTCTCCTCGTTCCGTCCCGAGGAGGAGATCAAGACGACGGGCTGGTGGACCGTGTTCGGTACGCCGCATCTCACGCTCGACAACTACGGCGAGGTGCTCTCCGGCGGCGGGAACGGGTCGGGGCGGCTCGCGGAGTACTTCGTCAACTCCGTCGTCATCACCCTTCCCTCGGTGCTGTTCCCGCTCGTGCTGGCGTTCTTCGCGGCGTACGCCCTGGCGTGGATCGACTTCAGGGGGCGGGACGCGCTCGTCGTCGGCATCTTCGCGCTCCAGGTCGTGCCGCTCCAGATGGCGCTCGTCCCCCTCCTGAAGCTGTTCTCCCAGGGCTGGCTGTTCCTGCCCGCGTGGAACCTCACCGGTCCCGCGCGTTTCGGCCAGATCTGGTTCGCCCACACGGTCTTCGCGCTGCCGTTCGCGGTGTTCCTCCTGCACAACTTCCTGGCGGGGCTGCCCCGGGACCTGATCGAGGCCGCCCGCGTCGACGGCGCGTCGCACGGGACGCTGCTGCTCCGGATCGTGCTGCCCCTGGCCCGCCCGGCCCTGGTCTCCTTCGCCATCATCCAGTTCATCTGGGTGTGGAACGACCTCCTCGTGGCACTGACGCTGTCGGGCGGGACGGCCGAGACCGCGCCGATGACGCTCAGACTGGCGAGCCTGGCCGGGACGTACGGCAACGAGTGGCAGCGGCTCACCGCAGGAGCCTTCGTGGCGGCGTTCGTCCCGCTGCTCGTGTTCTTCTCCCTCCGGCGGCACTTCGCACGGGGACTGCTCGCCGGATCGGTCAAGGGATGAGCCCCGACCGGCCCGAGGGGGAAGGCATGGCGGTGCCAGGGAGCGCGGCGCTGAGCCGGCCCGGGCTGCGGGGCCGCGAAGCCGAGCTGGAGCGGCTGCGCGCCCTGGTCGAGGCGGTGCGCGACGGCGAGGGAGGAGCGATCGCGCTGCTCTTGGGCGAGCCCGGGATCGGGAAGACCGTACTGCTGCAGGAGACCGTCTCGATCGCGCGGGCTCACGGGTTCGTCGTCAGCCATGGACGCGCCGAGGAACTGCACGAGCTCGCACCGCTCGCCTCACTGGCCTCTGGCCTCCTGCACGGTGACCCGCCGCTGCTGTCCAGCACGGACTTCGCAGACCTCGCGGGCCATCACGGCCAGCGCATCTGGCTCGTCGAACGACTGGCCCAGCTGATCGAGGAACGCTCGGCGAACACGCCCGTACTGATCGCGGTCGACGACGTCCAATGGGCCGACCCGCTGAGCCGGTTCGCCCTGAGTGTCATGCCGGCACGGCTGCTCAGCTCCCCGGTCCTCTGGCTGCTCACGGGCAGAAACGACCCGGAACTGTACGGGCAGGGGCCGCGGACGACGACCCTCCCCCTCCGGCCGCTGTCCGATGCGGCCCTGGCCGAGCTGGCACGGGACGTCCTCGGCGTGGACGTACCGGAGCAGGTCGCGGAGCTCCTCGACGGGGCGGGAGGCAACCCCTTCCTCGCTGCCGAGATGCTCTCGGGCATCGCGGCGTCGGGCGCGGAGGGGCCGGAGGGGCCGGAGCCGCCGGAGCGGCTGGTCCGCGGTGTACGCGACCGGCTGGCCGACCTGCGGCCGGACACCCTCCACTTCCTGCGGATCGGCTCGGTCCTCGGCCGCGCGTTCTCGCTCGCGGACGCCGCCGCCCTGTGCGGCCGGCCCGCCTCCGGACTCAGCGCCGAAGTGGACGAGGCGATCGCCGCCGCCCTCCTCCACGACGACGGCGAACGCCTCCTGTTCCGCCACGACCTGCTCCGCCAGGCGGTGTACGCCGATCTCGCCCCCTCCGTACGCCGGGCGCTCCACCGTGAGGCCGCGAGCCGGCTCGTCGCGGCGGGCCGGAGCTCCACCGACGCGGTCCCGCACCTGCTGAAGAGCGCCGAACCCGGCGACCAGGAGGCGATCGGGCTGCTCGGCACGGCCGCCACGGACGTGATCGCCGTGATGCCCGACCTCGCCGCCGACCTGGCCGTACGCGCCCTGGAACTCGTACCGCCCCATGCGCCCATGGTGTTCGACGTGGGAGAACGGGCCATCGTCGCGTTGACCCGCGCGGGCCGGTACACCCAGGCACGGGATGCCGGCGACACGCTGCTCGCCCGGCAGCCGCCCCTGGACGTCTTCGCCCGTCTGCAGTCCGTACTCGGCGACACGCTGTGGCACGTCGACGACGTCCACGAGCTGACCCGCCGCTCGACGGCAGCACTGGCAGCCGTCACCGACCCGACGATCTGCGCCCGGCTCACCGCCCGGCAGGCCCTCGCCCGGTCCCGCGGGCGCGACCTCGGGGCCGCTCGCGAGACCGGCGAACGGGCGCTCGCCGAGGCGGAGCGGTCCGGTGACCGGGAGGCCCGTGTCCTCGCGCTGTGGGGCCTCGGCGAGATCGCCCTCAACGCGGGCGACTGCGCCGCCGCCGTCGAACACCACACGGCGCTGAGCGTGTTCGACACGGCCTTCCTGCCCGAGGAGGCCGTCGCCCGGATCCACATGGACGACTTCGACACCGTACGGCGACTGCTCCGGACGGCGGGCGACGCTCCCCTGCGCCCCGCCATGCTGATCTGGGCCCAGGGAACCCTGAACATGGGGCTCGGCCGGCTCGACGACGCGGACGCCGACCTCGTCACCGCCGAGCGGCTCGAAGCGGACCTCCACGTGCCCGGCAACCTGGTCAACATCCGCGTCAACCGCGGCCTCCTCGCGATGCTGCGCGGCGACCGCGAAGCCGCGCGGGAACACCTGGACGTCGTGCGGGCGACCGTGGCCGAGCGGCCGAACACGGGCAACCACGCCACGCACCAGTACTTCGAGGCCGTCGTCGCCGACGCCGACGGCGACCACGCGGCAGCGGCCGAACTGGTCCGATCCGTGCAGCGGGACCACCCCTTCCTCCGATGGCGGCTGCTGCGCCCCCATATCGTCCAGGCCGTGCGGATCGCCCTGCGCGGCGGGGACCGGAACCTGGCCGAGGACCTCGCGGCCCAGGCTGTCGAACACGCCACCCGCAACCCGGGCGTGCCGACCGCCCAGGGGGCGGCCGCCCACGCATCCGCCTTGGCGAACGCCGACCCCGGACTCCTGGAGCGGTCGGTCCGCATCCTCCTCACCGGCCCCCGGCCGCTGCCCCTCGCCGCCGCGTCCGCCGACCTCGGGCGCGCGCTCCTCACAGCAGGCGACCCCGCCGCGACACCAGCTCTGACCAGGGCCCACGACATCTACGCCCAGGCGGGGGCCGATGCCGAGGCCGACCGGGTCCGGGCCGATCTGGAACGGGCCACCAGCCGCTCCGGCCGGCGCACCGGAAGCCTCCGGCCGCGCCCCGGCCAGGGCTGGGACGCGCTCACGGCCTCGGAACGCAAGGTCGCCCGGCTGATCGCCGCGGGCCACACCAACCGGTCGGCCGCGGAGGCCCTCGTCGTCTCCCCGCACACGGTCAACACCCATCTGGCGTCGATCTTCCGCAAGCTCTCGGTGCGCTCAAGGGTCCACCTGGCCCGGATCGTGCTCGCGGAGGGCGCCGCCGGTACGGTCACCGGCAGCTGAGTGACTCTGCGCCCGCGTGCAAGGTGTGGTGCGCGGCGCGTCAACAGGAGGCGCGGGACCGGTCCTAACGTGACGGGCATACCGCGCCGCTTCGACGCGCGGACCAGCCGACCCGAATCGAGGAAGCATCCCCATGCCGTACATCACCGTGGGCCAGGAGAACACCAACCCCATCGAGCTGTACTTCGAGGATCAGGGTGCCGGGCAGCCCGTCGTCCTCATCCACGGCTTCCCGCTCGACGGCCACTCCTGGGAGCGCCAGAGCGCCGCGCTGCTCGACGCCGGCTACCGCGTGATCACGTACGACCGACGCGGATTCGGGCAGTCCTCGCAGCCGACCATCGGCTACGACTACGACACCTTCGCTGCCGACCTGAACACCGTGATGGAGACCCTCGACCTGAAGGACGCCGTCCTCGTCGGATTCTCCATGGGCACCGGCGAGGTCGCCCGCTACGTGTCCACGTACGGCTCCGGCCGCGTCGCCAAGGTCGCCTTCCTGGCCTCGCTCGAGCCCTGCCTGCTCAAGAGCGACGACAACCCGGACGGCGTCGCCCCGAAGGAGTTCTTCGACGGCGTCGTCGCCGCCGTCAAGGCCGACCGCTACGCCTACTACACGGCCTTCTTCAACGACTTCTACAACCTCGACGAGAACCTGGGCACCCGCATCAGCGAGGAGGCCGTCCGCAACAGCTGGAACACCGCGGCCCGCGGCGGCTCCTTCGCCGCGTCCGCCGCGCCGGCGACCTGGTACACCGACTTCCGCGCCGACATCCCCGCCGTCGACGTGCCGGCCCTGATCCTGCACGGCACCGCCGACCGCATCCTGCCGGCCGAAGGCACGGCGCGCCCCTTCCACAAGGCGCTCCCGTCGGCCGACTACGTCGAGATCGAGGGCGCCCCGCACGGCCTGCTGTGGACCCACGCGGAGGAGGTCAACACCGCCCTCCTCGCCTTCCTGGCGAAGTGACGCCGCACCGTTGACCCGCTGGGTGACGCCGGAGCCCCCGGCGTCACCCCGGCCCCGGTTCCCCGGCGCGGGAACCGGACGAGCTCAGGAGAGCAGACACCCCATGCAGTTCGGCATATTCACCGTCGGGGACGTGACCCCCGACCCCACCAACGGCCGTACTCCGTCGGAACACGAGCGCATCAAGGCGATGGTCGCCATCGCTCTCAAGGCCGAGGAAGTCGGCCTGGACGTCTTCGCGACGGGCGAGCACCACAACCCGCCGTTCGTCCCGTCGTCGCCGACGACCATGCTCGGCTACATCGCCGCCCGCACCGAGAAGCTGATCCTGTCCACGTCCACGACGCTGATCACCACCAACGACCCGGTGAAGATCGCCGAGGACTACGCGATGCTCCAGCACCTGGCCGACGGCCGGGTCGACCTCATGCTGGGGCGCGGCAACACCGGTCCGGTCTACCCGTGGTTCGGACAGGACATCCGCCAGGGCATCAACCTCGCCAAGGAGAACTACACGCTGCTGCGCCGGCTGTGGCGCGAGGACGTCGTGGACTGGGAGGGCACGTTCCGTACGCCGCTCCAGGCCTTCACCTCGACACCCCGGCCCCTGGACGGCGTCCCGCCCTTCGTCTGGCACGGATCCATCAGGTCCCCCGAGATCGCGGAGCAGGCCGCCTACTACGGCGACGGCTTCTTCCACAACAACATCTTCTGGCCGGCCGACCACACCCGGCGCATGGTCCAGCTCTACCGGCGCCGGTTCGCGCACCACGGCCACGGCCGGCCGGAGGACGCCGTCGTCGGCTTGGGCGGACAGGTCTTCATGCGGAAGAACTCCCAGGACGCCGTACGGGAGTTCCGTCCCTACTTCGACAACGCTCCCGTGTACGGCCACGGTCCGTCGCTGGAGGACTTCACCGAGCAGACCCCGCTGACGGTGGGCTCTCCCCAGCAGGTCATCGAGCGGACCCTGTCGTTCCGGGAGAGCGTCGGCGACTACCAGCGCCAGCTGTTCCTGATGGACCATGCGGGCCTGCCCCTGAAGACCGTCCTTGAACAGCTGGACATCCTCGGCGAAGAGGTCGTGCCCGTGCTGCGGAGGGAATTCGCCAAGGGGCGTCCGGCCGACGTGCCGGAGGCCCCCACGCACGCGTCGCTCCGAGCCGTCCGGGAGGTGTCCGCCGCATGAAGCTGATCGTCGTCTCCGCGGGGCTGAGCACCCCCTCCTCCACCCGCCTGCTCGCGGACCGGCTGGCCGAGTCGGCCCGCGACGAACTCGCCGCCCGGGGGCAGGCGCCGTCGACCGAGGTCGTGGAGCTGCGGGAACTGGCCGGCGACATCGCCAACCACCTCGTGACCGGCTTTCCGCCGCCGCGACTGAGCGCCGCGATCGACGCGGTGACGGCGGCTGACGGCCTGATCGTGGTGACTCCCGTGTTCGCGGCTTCCTACAGCGGTCTCTTCAAGTCCTTCTTCGACGTGATCGATCCGGACGCCCTCTCCGGGAAGCCGGTCCTGATCGCGGCGACGGGCGGTACCGCCCGCCACTCCCTGGTCCTTGAGCACGCCGTGCGCCCGCTCTTCGCCTATCTCCGCGCCGTCGTCGTCCCCACCGCCGTGTTCGCGGCCTCCGAGGACTGGGGCTCGGGGGGAGACGAGTACACCGACGGCCTGCCCGGCCGCGTCCGCCGGGCGGGCGTCGAGCTCGTCGCGCTCCTGGCGGCGCGCCCGGCCAGTGAGGAGCCCGAGGACGACGTCACCGTCCTCGAACGGCAACTCGCCGACCTGCGCTTCGACTGAGACGGGCCCCCGGGCCGGGCGGCGGCGGGGTGGTTCATATGGTTCATACTGTTCCGCCGTATGAGCGTGAACCGAGTGACGACAAGGACCGTGCCCGAGGAACGCGAGGGTGTACGGACGCCCCTCCGCGGCAGGGACGCCGAACTGGCGTTCATCGAGGTGCGGCTCGACGCGCTCGACCGGGGCGAAGGCGGGATCATCCGCGTCGAAGGCCCCGTCGGCATCGGCAGGTCCAGGATCCTCTCGGAGGCCGCGGCTGCCGCGAGGCGGCGCGGGACGAGGGTGTTCGAGGGAGCGGCGGACCCCGACGAACAGTTCGTGCCGCTCGGCCCGCTCCTCGACGGCCTGCTCTCCGGCGAGGAACCGCTGTCGGGCGCCGTCCGCCTCAGGGACCTCGCCACGACACCCGGCCAGCGCTTCTGGCTGCTCCAGGAGCTGGGGGACCGCCTGCGGGAGACGGCTCGAAACGGCCCCCTGCTCGTCGTCCTCGACGACCTCCAGTGGTGCGACGACCTGACCCTTCTCACCTTCAACACCCTCGCGGCCGGACTCTCGTCGCACGCCATCCTGTGGCTGGTCGCCGTGCGCGGCGGCAGCGTGCCGTCAGGAGTGCGCACGACCCTGGACCGGATCCGGCAGGCAGGCGCACAAGAGCTGGCGCTGGGAGCGCTGGACGACCAGGCCACCACACAGATCACCGAGGAGGCCCTCGGCGCCGCTCCCGACCCGGACGTCCTCCGCGTCGCCCGCCGCGCCGAAGGAGTCCCGCAACTGCTGGTCGAGCTGCTCGGCTCGCTTCGTGAGGCAGTGACGACCGAGAACGGCACGGCCAGGCTGTCGGCCGGACCCCCCGCCCCACACGAACTCCCCTCTGTCGTGCGCCGCCTCGACCAGCTGTCCGACGAGGCACGGGCGCTGGTGCAGACGGCGGCCGCCTTGGGCGGCCCGGTCACCGTCGCGCTGCTGGCCGAACTGCTCGGCAGGTCCTCGGCGGCGCTCATCACAGCGGTACGGGAATCCCTCGACGCCGATCTGCTCATCGAAAGCGGCGATCACCTCGCTTTCCGCCACGACCTGATCCGCGAGGCGGTGGAAGCCGGCCTCCCCCTGCCCCTGCTTCAGGCCCTGCGTGGTCAAGCCGCCGAGCTGCCGCCGGGGATTGCGGCCTCCCCCGTCGAGCGTCCAGGGCCGTCGGCCGGGAGAGCGCCGGCAGATGCGGCGGAGGCCGGGAGAGCGGGGCCGGGAGACGCGGCGGAGGCCGACCGGCTGCGCACCGCCGCGGCGGAACTCGCGGCCACCGCTCCCGGACCCGCCGCGGAACGCAGTCTCAAGGCCCTGGAACTCACCACGGCGGACGCTCCGGAGCGGCCGCGGGTCATCGCCGAGACGATCCCGCTGCTCTGGCAGACGGGCCGGGCCGCCCAGGCGCGTGAGCTGGGAGTCTCCGCCCTGGCGACCGGCGGTCTCGGACCAGAGGACGAGGCGCGCATACGCCTTGCCCTGGCACGCCTCGCCGTACCGTTCGACTTCTCCGAGGCGGTCCGCCAGGCCCGCGCCGGGTCGGCACTGCCCGGGATCCCCGTGGACGTGAGGGGGCGACTGCTCGCCATGCTCGCTGTCGGCCTGTCGATGTCGGGCGAGCACTCGGCGGCCGAGCAGGTCGCCGCGGAGGCGTGGGAGACCGCAGCGGCAGCGGGGGACCGCTCCGCCGAGGCCACGCTGACGACGGTCCGCTCGGCCGCGAGTTTCCACCGCATGGACTTGACCGAGGCGTTCCGGCAGGCCGAGCGGTCCGTCGCGTTGGCCGACGCCCTGGGCGTCAGCACCTCGCTGTGGGTTCCGGAGGCCTTGTGGCACGCTCTCCTGTCGAACACCACCGGACGCTCCGCGGAGGCGCTCGCGGCCGCGGAGGACGGCATCCGGATCACCAGGGAGCAGGGCCGGACGGCCGCCACTCGTATGTGGCTCATGACCCGCTCCCGCATCCTTCTGGAGGCCGGACGGCTGACGGACGCCCGGGCCGACGCCGAAGCCGCGTCTGCGACGACCGACGACCTCGGCCCGGGCAACCTCGCCGACGTCACGCTCCGGTACGTGATGATGCGCGTCGCCCTCCACACCAACGACCAGCAGACCGCACGAGCGTATGCGGCGGAGGCGAGGCGCATGCGGAGCGACGGCGCACCCGTCGTCCGGCACTTCGGCTCCTGGATGCTGGCGCTGATGGCCGACTTCGAAGGCCGTCCCGACCGTGCCATGGCCGAACTCGACGAGGTGATGACGTCGCCCGCCGCGGACCGGCCGGCCTACGCCGGCTTGGTCGACCCCGCCGACGCCCCGGTCCTCGTCCGCCTGGCGCTGCGTGCAGGCGCACACGAACGGGCCGCGCAGGCAGTGGCCCTGGCCGAGCGACTGGCCGTGCTCAACCCCGACCTCACGTTCCTGGCCGCTACCGCCGCGCATGCCCGGGGGCTCCTCGACAACGACCTCGCCCCTCTCGTACGCGCCGTCCGGCTGTACGAGGACTGCCCTCGGCCGTTGGCCCGGGCGTCGGCACTGGAGGACGCCGGACGCAAGCTTGCGGCCACCCGCAAGTCCGAAGCGGTGCCGTACTTCGACACGGCCCTCGCGCTCTACGCGCGAGGGGGCGCCGAGCGGGACGTCGCACGCGTCCGCCGGCGCCTGCGGGCCGCTGGTGTCCGCCGCCGGCCCTCGACGGCCGGACTCTCCGGGGCATGGCCCGAGCTGACGGCCGCGGAGATACGGGTGGTACGGCTCGTGGCCCAAGGGCTGACCAACCAGCAGGTGGCCGAGCACCTCTCCCTCTCGCCGCACACGGTGAGTTCGCACCTGCGCCGGGCCTTCACCAAGCTGGACGTCACCTCGCGCGGGGAGCTGACCCGGCTGGCGAAGGACCGTGACAGCGGAGAGTAGTCGCTTCGTATCCCATGTGGGCCTCATGGCAATGGACGATTCGTGTGATGTGCCGACGTCGTCGCTTCCTCAGAATGATCAAGAGCCGCGGAATGGAGAAGTCCGCGGGGACAGTTGGTCGAGAGAGGAACAGCGCATGACCGTAAGGCTCCAGCGAGCCCGCCCTGGCAGCCCCGAGCTCCAGGCGCTTGTCGACGAGCTCGCGGAGCGGCTCGGCCGGTCCGTCGCCGTCGACGACCCGCTGGTCCGCTTGGTCTGCACGAGCCGCCATTTCGGCGACGAGGACCCGGTACGCATCGGCACCCTGTTGCAGGGCCGCGCCGACAACGCGACCATCCGCTACATCCTCGCCCAGGGCGTGACCCAGTGGTCCCGAGCCGGATTCATCGACGGCCGTGACGATCTCGGACTGCTGCCCCGTTACGTCGTGCCGCTGCGCGAGCGCGGGCACCTCCTCGGGCTGCTCATGGTGGTCGTGCCCGAGAAGGCGCTAGGAGAGCGGGAGACACATGCCATCGCCCGGGCCGCGGACGCCATGGCCGCCCAGATGTACGGAGAGTACATCGCCGCCGACACCCGGAGGGTCGACGAGCGGGACCTGGTCCTCGCACTCGTCGGTACCGACGTCGCCGCCCGTACCACCGCACGCCGGCGAGGCCGGGAACTCGGATTGCTCGGAGCGGCGGAGCACGTCCTTGTCACCGTCGTCCAGCTGAGCTGCGCGACGGAGTTCGTGCGGCAGTCCGAGGCTGTCCTGTGGGGGGCGCTGGAGGGGTTCCGGCAGACGCGCTCCGCCCAGGGCCTCGTCGCGATCGGCAAGGAGCGGGCGACACTGCTCCAGCTGCGCGACCGCCCACCCGGCCAGGACGAGGTCACCGCACAGTCCGCTCGCATCCTGGACGAACTCCGCACCTTCCTGGGCCCGTCGGCGGACCCCGTGATCGGCGCCGGCGGCCGGCACTCCAGTCTGGACGACGCATGGACGTCGTACGAGCAGGCGCTCGTGGCGGCACGCGCGGCACGCCGACTGCCCACCCTGAAGAGCGCCGGTGACTGGGAGCTGCTCGGGGAGCTCGCGGTGCTGCTCCAGCTTCCCGAGCACGCCCTGAACGCGTCTTTGGTCCCGAAGCCGCTCCGTACCCTGAGCGACACTCATGGCGGCGACCGCCTGCGGGACACCCTGCGTTGCTTCCTCGAACACGCGGGATCGATTCCCCGGACCGCGGACACGCTGGGAATCCACCGCACCTCGCTCTACTACCGCCTGCGCCAGATCCAGGAGATCACCGGACTCGACCTCGACGACGGCGCCGACCGGCTCGCTCTCCACCTCGGCCTCAGGATCGAGGAACTCCTCGCGCCGGGCGGCGACGGGGCCGTCTGACCACGGACTCGCTTCGACAAAGCGAGGAGGATCCACGGCCCGATTCCTACAGCTCGCGGTGGTGCGGGCGGCGGGCCCCATTCGATGATGTTCGGGACGGGCGGGAACGATGTACCGCCCTCTGACCAGGGGAGAGGTCATGAAGGAACTGATCACGACGGACGGCGCACGGTTCGCGTACCAGGACACCGGCGGCGAGGGCGTCCCGCTGGTGATGCTGCACGGCTGGGGGCAGACGCAGGCGATGTTCCGCCACCAGATCGAGGGGTTGGCGCCCGGCCGTCGCGTCGTCACCGTCGACCTCCGCGGCCATGGGAAGTCCGGCAAGCCGCGGCACGGCTACCGCATCGCCCGGCTCTCCCGCGACGTGCTCGAACTCGTCGACCATCTCGGTCTCGACCGCTTCGACGCACTGGGCTGGTCCATGGGTGTCTCGGTGTGGTGGAGCTTCATCGACCAGTGCGGGACCGGACGGATCCGGCGCTTCGTCGCCGTCGACCAGCCCGCGGCGGTCGCCGCCGTGCCCTGGATGACCGAGCGGGAACAGCGGGACTCCGGTGCCATCTTCGATGTGTCGGGGCTGTTGTACCTGGGTGCGGCCCTCGCGGGGCCGGAGGGCGACACGGTCCGCGCCGACTTCGTGCGCGGCATGTTCTCCGGCGAGCCCAACCCCGAGGTGCTGGCCTTCGTCGGCGAGGAGATCCGGTCGACACCCGCCTATGCGGGCGTATCGCTGCTGTTCGACCACTGCGCGCAGGACTGGCGCGACGTGCTTCCCCGGATCGATGTGCCGACCTTGGTGATCGGCTGTGAGGGAAGCCATGTGCACCCCGACTCGCAGCGCTTCGTCGCCGAGCGGATTCCCGGCGCACGCCTGCACGTCTTCGCCTCCGACGTGGCGAGCTCGCACTTCCCCTTCCTGGAGAACCCGCCGGCCTTCAATGCCGTGGTGGAGAAGTTCCTGGCCGAGGAGCCGGCGAACGGGGTGTGAACCTGCCCCCGCCGCCCGCACTTACGGCCAGGAAGGAATCCCATGCCCCTCACACTGATGTCTCGTGCGCCCGAACGGGTGCCCCGGCAAGCGCCCGATCCGGCCTCGCCCTCCTCCCGCTCGGGGTGGCTGGTCCAGATGCTTTCCGAGATGCCGGAGACGAACGACCGGACCCACGTCTATCTCGGCGTCCATGTCCGTGGGCCCGTCACCGTCGTCCACGAGCGTGCCAAGACCCTGTTGGAGCCGAACGACCTGGTCTTCTGCGACCCGGCCCGACAGCACCTGCTGCAGTTCGGCGAGAACTGCCAGATGATCTTCTTCCGGGTGCCCCGCTGCTATCTGGGCGTCACGCAGTCGGAACTGGACCAGGTGCTCGGCGTACCCGTACGCGGCGGGGAGGGGATCGGGGCGCTGGCGTCCGACTTCCTGACCGCGCTCGCCGCAAAGGCGGAGTTCCGCCGGTCCACGATCGGGGACCGGCGTGCCCGGACGGCCGTACACCTACTCTCCGTCCTGGTCATGGAGCTCCTCGAAGCGGACACGACGGCCGAGGCCGACGACGCGTCCGGGGCCGCCAACGAGATGCTGTCCCGTATCCACGGCTACATCGAAGAGCACCTGATGGACCCGGACCTCTCACCGGAGTCGATCGCACGCGCCCACCACATCTCCGTCCGGTACCTGCAGAAGCTCTTCCAGAACGACGGCAGCACGGTGAGCCAATGGGTGCGGCAGCGCAGGCTCGAGTTCTGCCGGCTCGAGCTGGGCCGCTCCAACCGGAGGATCACCATGGCCGCGGTGGCACATCGCTGGGGCTTCAGCAGCCCCTCGCACTTCAGCCGCACGTTCCGCGGGGCCTACGGCATGAGCCCCAGCGAATGGCAGGCGCTGGCGACCTCGGCCTTCGCGACGACGACCGCCGGCGCCCAGGACGAGTGAAGGCGCCGCGACGCGTGCCCGCTGTCATGACAGCGCGGCTGCGCGCACGTACAAGAGGAGCCGCTTCCAGGGCTTTACCGTGAGTAACGGCTGCATGGACCTCTTGCCGAACTCCGGGCCGCGACCTGACCGTCGTGACGACGCCCCACACGCGGCCCGACACCGAGAAGAGAACTCGCATGACCCACCCCACCGTCGTCCTCGTGCACGGTGCCTTCGCCGACGCGACAGGCTGGATAGGCGTCATCTCGGAACTGCGGAGCAGTGGTATCCCGGTGATCGCTCCGTCGAACCCGCTGCGAGGGCTGACGTCGGACGCCGCCTACCTCACCTCCGTCCTCGCGCAGGTCGACGGCCCGGCCGTACTCGTCGGCCACTCCTACGGCGGTGCGCTGATCACCGTGGCCGGCGCCGCGGAGAACGTCGTCGCGCTCGTCTACGTGGCCGCCTACGTGCCCCACGAGGGCGAGAGCCTCGGCCAGCTCCAAGGGAGCTTCCCCGAGTCCCCGCTGACGGGCAACCTGAAGGAGTGGACGTACCCGCTCCTCGATGGCGACAACGGGGTCGAGGTCACCATCGAGGAGGCGGCCTTTCCCTCCGTCTTCGCGGCGGACGTTCCCGAGGACGTCGCCGGCGTCTTGGCAGCGACCCAACGCCCGCTCGCCACGGCCGCCTTCACCGAGACCGCGTCCGCGGCGGCGTGGCGGACCAAACCGTCCTGGGCCCTGGTGGCCGGGGCGGACCGCACGATCAGCCCCGAGGTTCAGCACTTCGGCGCCGCACGGGCCGGCGCCGTCGTCGTCGAACTTCCGGACGCCTCCCACGCCGTCGTCCTGTCCGAGCCCACACGGGTCGCCGACCTGATCAGGGACGCGGTACGGGCGACGAGCTGACCGACCGACCTCCGCGACGACAGGAGCGGGACCGGGCCGGTCGGGGTGCCACCCTTCGCTCAGGCCGGGCTCGGACCGGAAACGGACCGGAGGGCCTCCGGGGACGACCTTCGCGACGCCCACCTCGCCGCCACCACCGCGTGGGTCAACCTCTGGGACGGCCGCACCCGGCAGGGGTTCCTTGGCCCGGGCGAGGGTGTGGAGGACGTCCCAGAGGGTCACTTCGAACTGCCGGGGCAGCTCCGTCTGCGGGATCGGGGCGAGGTCGGGCTTCCGGCGGAGCGGCTCGTCCTCGTTCTCCTTCCGCTTCCTGTCGTCCGCCCCGATGGCGGCCTCCACCTTCCCGACGAGCGTCTCGTCGGAGTGGACGGAGACGTTCGACGGCTGGGTCAGGTCCTGGAGCACTTCCTTGGTCGGCTTCAACAGCTCTCCTTCACGGTGTGCGAGGGCGGTTCGCCATCGGTTGGACCGTTTTCGGAGCGGTCGAGCGTCGACCGGCCGACGGCCAAGGGACCGTGTTCCATGAGCCAGAGCGATGTCGGTGCCCGACAGGTCGGTGCGTGCACGCACGTCGTCCGTGTGTGCAGAGTGGTCTCCCGCATGTTTGATGGCTCATCAGGTAAGTCAGCATCGGGTCAGCATGAGTCGCCGGCGTTCCCGGAGAATTGCTTGAACAGGTGTCGGTGACGGCGTGAAAGCCCAGGTGGGGACCCGTATCGCCTGACCGGGGCGATGTTCCTCACAAACATCGGACGGGGGTGTCGGTGTAAGCTCGAGACCGCCCTTGACCTGCAGAAAGCAGGCAGGGAGCCGTCTTCGAGGAGTCCAAAGTGCTGCGCACTCTGTTCAAGTCCAAGATCCACCGCGCGACCGTGACGCAGGCCGACCTGCACTACGTCGGGTCGGTCACCGTCGACGCCGAGCTGATGGAGGCGGCGGATCTGCTGCCCGGCGAGCTCGTGCACATCGTCGACATCGACAACGGGGCCCGGCTGGAGACCTACGTCATCGAGGGCGAACGCGGCTCCGGCGTCATCGGGATCAACGGTGCCGCCGCGCACCTCGTGCACCCCGGCGACCTCGTGATCCTCATCAGTTACGCACAGGTCGACGACGCCGAGGCGCGCGCGTTCACGCCGCGCGTCGTGCACGTCGACGCGGACAACCGCATCGTGGAGCTCGGGGAGGACGCCTCCGCGCCCGTCCCCGGAAGCGACACGGTCCGTGCCCCGCACGCCGTGCCCGCACAGATCTGAGCCGAGGGAGAGCCGCCGCATGGCCGAGCTGAAGATCCGCGACGACCGGACGAACGGGCGCCTGGAGGCGTTCGAGGAGGACACCTTCGTCGGTGTGATCGTCTACTTCGTCCTCGACGCCGACCCCCACGCCCTGGTGGCGGTCCACACCATCGTCGAGGACGGGCACGAGGGGAAGGGCATCGCCGGAGCGCTCGTGCGCGAGTTCTACACGATCGCCGCCGGCGAGGGCGTCCCCGTCGTGCCGCTCTGCCCGTACGCCGCCAAGTGGGCCGAGCGCCACCCGGACGAGGCCCCCGTCCCCCCGGCGGACGTCGTACGCGCGGCGAAGCTCCAGCTCAAGGCCACCCCCGGCCTCTGGTGACCCCGAAGGGAGCGATCCGGCGGGCGCGAGCCCGTCCGCCGGGTCACCCTGGGGAGGGAGGATCCCGACCATCGAGAGGTCCGTGATGACCCACCCCGTCCCCGATCCGCAGCCCTCACCCGTCCCGCCCCCGGTGCCCACCCCGCCGCCGGTACCCCCGCCCAACCCCGTACCGGTGCCGCCCGATCCCGTGCCCACCCCGGTGCCCCAGCCCGGCGGACCCGTACCGGAACCCGAGCCTCAGCCCCAGCCGGGCCCTGCGGGACTCCGCCCGCCGTCAACAGGAAGGTGACGGAAGGCGCTTGATGTTCCGCGCCGCCCCTTGTCACGGAGCGTGCGCCACCCCTAACTTGGACGGCTGTCGCTGTGTTCCAAGGGGGGCCCATGGGCGTACGCGGACGTCACCGCCGCCACCAGCCGAGCCGGATCAACCGTGCCTCGCTCACCGTCACCGCGGGAGGCGCCGGAATGGCGCTGCCGCTGATCGGCGCGGGAGCCGTACAGGCCGCATCGCTGGACGTCTGGGAGAAGGTCGCGGCCTGCGAGTCCTCCTCCAACTGGCGCATCAACACCGGGAACGGCTACTTCGGCGGCCTCCAGTTCAGCCAGTCCACCTGGGAGAGCTACGGCGGCACGCACTACGCGCCGCGCGCCGACCTCGCCTCCAAGGACCAGCAGATCGTGATCGCCGAGCGCGTCCTCAAGGGACAGGGGCCCGGCGCCTGGCCCTCGTGCGGGCCGCGCGCCGGCCTCGCCCGGGGCGGCGAGGCGCCCGGCAGCACTGCCGAGGGCCCGTCCGGCCGGGGGAACGCGCCGAGGACCGCGTCCCTGCCCGGGCAGCGCGTCTTACCCGAGCAGGCCACCAAGCGCGCCGGCCCGACCACCGTGCCCACCATCCGTGAGATGTACACGGTCACGCCCGGCGACTCCCTCTCGAAGATCGCCCGCGAGGAACGCGTTCAGGGCGGCTGGAAGCGGCTGTACGAGTCGAACCGGCCCGTGGTCGGCGACGACCCCGACCTGATCCACCCCGGCCAGCGGCTGATCCTGCGCATCGCCGCCCCCAAGACCAAGAAGGCGACGGAGGCTAAGACACCCCCGCGGGCCGTGACACCCCCGCCCGTGAAGGCAGCCCCTCCGGTGAAGGCCGCGGCCGTCAAGCCCCCGGTCACGAAGGCGCCCCCGGCGAAGCCGCCGACGACGAGGCCCCCGGTCACGAGGCCCCCGGTCACGAAGGCCCCGGTCACGAAGGCGCCCGCCGCCAAGACCCCGGCCCCGCGTGCCACTCCCACTGCCAAGCCCTCCGCGAAGCCGAAGCCGAAGGCGCAGACGAAGCCCGTCAACCGGCCCGCGTCCAAGCCCCGTCCCGCCGCCACGCCCGACGAGGACCGCTACTCCGCTCCCATCGCCGCCGGCATCGGCACCCGCTACGGCACCCGCGGCTCGTCCTGGTCCAGCGGCTACCACACCGGCGTCGACTTCCCCGTCCCCACCGGCACCTCGGTCAAGGCCGTCGCCGACGCCCGGGTCGTCTCCGCGGGGTGGGGTGGTGCGTACGGCTACCAGGTCGTCCTGCGCCATGAGGACGGCCGCTACAGCCAGTACGCCCACCTCTCCGCCCTCACCGTCCGTGAGGGCCAGCGCGTCCAGGGAGGTCAGCGCATCGGACGCTCAGGGTCGACCGGCAACAGCTCGGGACCGCATCTCCACTTCGAGGTACGGACGGGTCCCGGGTACGGCTCCGACATCGACCCGCTGGCCTACCTCAGGGCGCGGGGCGTCTCCATCTGACCCCGCTGACCCTGCTGTTGCTGATGACTCCGATGACTCCGATGACACCGACAGGGCCTCCGGCGGGACCGTCATGCGGTCCAGGGTGAGCTGGACCAGGCCGCCCGCCGCGACCGCGCCGCAGATCAGCGCGGCGACGGTGCCCGCCGTGCCGTAACGGAAGCTCTCGCCGAAGAGCGTGAGGCCCACGGCAGCCGCGACCACCGGGTTCACCACGGTGACCGTGGCGAGCGGGGCGGCGAGCCCCGCGCCCCGGTACGAGGCCTGCGAGAGGAGCAGCCCGGTCACGGCGAGCGCCGACAGGACGAGCAGACCGGTCCACTCGGCGAGCGGGGCGCCGGAGGTCCATTCCTCGGCCACGGACTTGGTGAAGACCGAGGCCATGCCGAAGGAGACACCGGCCGCGGCGGCCAGGATCACGCTGCGCAGCACGGACCGGCCCACCAGGTGCGCCACCGTGAACAGGACGGCCACCACGGCGGACGTGCCGGCCGCGAGCAGCCACCGTTCCCCGTCGGCGAGCGACTGCGTGTCGGAGCCGTTCGTGAGGCTCAGCAGGCCGGCGAGGCCGACCGTGGCCATGAGGGCGCCGCGCCAGGCCCGCCGCCCGGCCCTGCGGCCGACGAAGAGGGCCGCCATGGGCAGCGCGAACACGATCGTGAGGGCGCCCAGCGGCTGGACCAGGCTGAGCGGGCCGTACGCGAGGGCGACCACGTGCAGGGTCGCGCCGAGACCGTTGAGCAGGACGGACACCCACCAGGCAGGGCTGCGCAACGGCGCGTAGCGCGGACCGGCGGCGGAGGCCGCGACCCGCTCCTGCACGATCGCCGCGGCCGCGTAGGCGACCGCCGAGACCAGAGACAGGAGCACGGACAGCAGGAGGGGGCTCATACCCTCCACGATCTCTCTTCCGGGCGATTTCGGCGTCGTACCAGGGAACGTCTTGGGGGGTACCGCCGTCGCAGTACGCGGCCCGCGCGTACGCCCGGAGATGTACACCCGCGCAGGTCGGAAGGGGTGGAACGGGATCTTTCCGGCGCCCTCCTGCCGGTGCGGAAGAATCATGGCGGTACGGAAGTCTTCGCCGCAGGACCGAGGGACGTGGGGGCAGGCGCGTGGAACCCGAGCTGGATCTCGTGGCGAGCGGAGCGAGATGGGGGTACCCCCGGCCGGAGGCTGGGGGAGGATCGGTGGGCGGATTCTTCGCGCTGCGGACCACCGCGCCGGAGACCGGAGGGGCGCACCGCCCCCTCGCCGAGCTGTACGCGGGGGAGGACGGCCCCCTCACCGCGCGCGTGGACCGGGTCGCCGCCCGGCTCCACGCTCCCGAGCGGCGGGTCGGGGCCTCCGTCGCCCACCTCGGGCTCGCGGCCAGGCTCTGGTCGACCGCGCTCGGACCGGCCGCGCTGTACGGCGCCTTCCCCGACCTCGCCCCCGGCGAGCTGCACTGGGACGGGGCGCTGACCTCACCCGACGACCTGTGGTGGTCCGGCTCCACGACCCGGCCCGCCACCGTCGACGCCCTCCGCGCGGCCGTCCAGGAGGCCCACCTCGTCCCGCTGCACGCGGCGCTGCGCCGCGACGGCCGGATCTCGCCCCGGCTGCTCTGGGGAAACGCGGGCTCCGCCCTCGCCGGCGCCCTGCGCGAGCTCACCCGCTGGGCCCGTGCGCAGGGCAGGCCGGAGGTCGCCGACCGGGCCGCCGTCCTCGTCTCCGGGCTCCTCGATCACCCGGACCTCGCCGGTACGGTCCGAGGCCCCCGGCTGCGCCGCGCCAGCTGCTGCCTCTACTACCGCTGCCCCGGCGGCGGCCTCTGCGGGGACTGTGTCTTCGACCACGCCCCCCGAACGGGTTTGGAGGCGCGGCCCCCCGCTCCGTAAAGTTGCTTATTCGAGCGCCCGCGAGCGGCGGCGACGACGTACGAGCGAACGAGGAACCCGAAGGCCATGACGGTGACCGAAGAAAACCAGGACTACGGGCCGGGCGTCGACCCCGAGCGCCTGGCCGTCTGCCTGAGCGTCCTCGACGAGCTCGACAAGCTGGACGTCGACCACCCGGACGCGATCGTCGTCCGGCGCGCCACGGCCGGGATCTACCGGACCGTGAAGCAGCGCCGCCGCCAGGAGCGCCGGGCCGCCAAGACCGCCAACGACAAAGCGGTCACCGAGGCCACGGCCACCGGCTCCGCGCAGCGCATCGACGACGAGACCGAGGGCATCCTGCCCTCCTCGGTCACGGAGGAGGGCAGGATCGCCGGGATACTCCAGCGTCCGCGCTCCTGCTACGTCTGCAAGACGCGGTTCGTCGAGGTCGACTACTTCTACCACCAGCTCTGCCAGCCGTGCGCGGCGCTGAACCGGGCCAAGCGCGACGCCGGCGCGGACCTCACCGGCAAGCGCGCGCTGCTCACCGGCGGCCGGGCCAAGATCGGCATGTACATCGCGCTGCGGCTGCTCCGCGACGGCGCCCACACGACCATCACCACGCGCTTCCCCAAGGACGCCATCCGCCGCTTCAAGGCCATGGACGATTCCGCGGAGTGGATGCACCGCCTGGAGGTCGTCGGCATCGACCTGCGCGACCCGGCCCAGGCCGTGGCCCTCGCCGACCAGATGGCCGAGGCCGGTCCGCTGGACATCCTCATCAACAACGCGACGCAGACCGTGCGCCGCCTGCCCTCCGCCTACGCCGCCCTGGTCGACGGCGAGAGCGCCCCGCTGCCCGCGGGTGAGCTCCCCGCCCACCACGTCATCGGCGCCTTCAACTCCGGCGCGGTCGGTGAGCTCGGGACGGCCGCCGCGCTGCCCGTCGGTGTCAGCGGTCTGGAGGCGCAGCAGGTCGCCGACCTCGCCCTGGTCGCGGGGAACGCCAGCATCGCCCGGCACCTCGACGGCACCGCGATCGACGCGGGCGGCCTGGTGCCGGACGTCGTCGAGTCCAACACCTGGGTGCAGAGCATCGAGCAGATCTCCCCGGTGGAGCTCCTCGAAACCCAGCTGTGCAACTACACGGCGCCGTTCATCCTGATCAGCAAGCTGCGTCCGGCGATGGCCGACGCCGCGAAGAAGGCGGCCAGCGGGCGCGCCTACGTCGTCAACGTCTCGGCGATGGAGGGCGTCTTCAGTCGCGGCTACAAGGGCGCGGGCCACCCGAACACCAACGCCGCGAAGGCCGCGATGAACATGGTGACGCGGACCAGCGGCCAGGAGATGTTCGAGACCGACGGCATCCTCATGACCTCGGTCGACACCGGCTGGATCACCGACGAGCGTCCGCACTTCGACAAGCTGCGCCTCGCCGAGGAGGGCTTCCACGCCCCGCTCGACCTGGTCGACGGCGCGGCCCGCGTCTACGACCCGGTCGTGCGCGGCGAGGCCGGCGAGGACCTCTACGGCTGCTTCCTCAAGGACTACGCCCCCGCCAACTGGTAAAACGCAACTCCGAAAGAGCGCTCTACCTGCTGGTAGGGCGCTCTTTCGGCTTCATTCACTCGATCGCATCACACTTCTGAGCCCGGTAGAGCGCGGACGCGCTCATTTGGTTACTCTGATGTCCACGGTCGGCCACCGAGGAGACACACCATCCTCACGGCCGGTCCGGGGACTGGCCTGCCACCAAGGCCGCGGTCCCGCCCGATGAACGGCGCCACCGCGACCGACGGCACCAAGGCCCCATTGGTACGCGACACAAAGGAGTGCGCGGTGACACCCGAACTGACGAAGCAGGAACCGAGACCGGCCGAATCCCAGGACCGGCCCCGCCGAAACGGCGAGCTCGGAAGTCTCGAAGTGTGGGCCCACGCGGCCCCGATCCGGCTGGCGGGCTACGAGGACGACCTCGCGGAGCCCCACATCCTGCCCGGCATCGACTGAGTCTTCGACCAGGTCATTCATCGACCACGTCATCCCGACCGAACCGGTGCCCTGACGTAACCCTTGCTCCACTCCGCTGCCCCCGTCCTCCTTCCGGCCGGGGGCAGCGGTACGTCCCTGCCCGAGTACGTCCCTGCCCGAGAGCGTCCCTATCTGAGCCGGATCGGCGGCAGGTACTCCCGCACCAGCGTCCGGTGCCACCACGCCCCGGTCTCGCGCAGCTCGCGCCACGTCGTGTACCGGTACCGGTACAGCCGGGCGCGGACGTGCGTCGGCGGTGCGTCGGGGAACGGGTTGTGGGCGAGCAGCCGCAGCGTGTCGCGGTCGCCGTCGAGCAGCCGCTCCACGAAGGGCCCGAACCACTCCCGCGCGTACCCGGGGGAGAGGGCGGCGAACCACATCAGCCAGTCCAGGCGCAGGTGGTACGGGGCGAACTGGCGCGGCAGCCGCCGCGGATCGCCGGGCTTGCCCCGGAAGCCGTACTCCCGCCAGACCGTGCCCGCGTGCGGTGCCGGATCGTCGGTGCCCTCGACGACGATCTCGTCCCGTACCCGGCCGACCGTGCCGAACGCGCCGTATGTGTTGACCAGGTGGAACGGGTCGTACGAGCGGTTCATCGCCTGGTTGCGGGAGAGCAGGTTGCGCACCGGGCGGTAGCTCCGGAACAGGACGAAGGCGGTCACCGCGACGACCACGACCACGTACCAGAGCGGCGGGTCCGGCCGCGGGTGCTCACCGGTGAGCGCGGAGGCGTCCACGACCGAGACGGCGAGCACGATGGTCAGCCAGTTCAGCCAGGCGAAGTTGCCGGAGAGCACCAGCCACAGCTGTGTCGCGATCATGAGGCAGGCGGCGACCGTGGCCACCGGCTGCGGGGTGAAGAGCAGGAGCGGCACGAACAGCTGGACGACGTGGTTGGCCGCAGCCTCGACCCGGTGCAGCGGGCGCGGCAGGTGGTGGAAGAACCAGCTCAGTGGGCCGGGCATCGGCTGCGTCTCGTGGTGGTGGTAGAGACAGGTGAGGTTCCGCCAGCAGCGGTCGCCCCGGATCTTGATGAGCCCGGCGCCGAACTCGACCCGGAAGAGCAGCCAGCGCAGCAGGAAGAGGACGAGGACGGGCGGTGCCGTGTCGTCGTTGCCGAGGAAGACCGCGAGGAACCCGGTCTCCAGGAGCAGCGACTCCCAGCCGAAGGCGTACCAGGTCTGGCCCACGTTCACGATCGACAGGTACAGGACCCAGAGCACGAACCAGAGGAGCATCGACACCGGCAGCGGCACCGCGTCACCGGCGCCCGCCACGAGGGCGAGGGCGATCGCTGCCCCGGTCCACGCGACGGCCGCGAACAGCCGGTCGGAGTAGCGCCAGTGGAAGAGCGAAGGAGCGCGGCGCGGGCCGGCCACGCGCAGGTACTCCGGTACGGGGAGCATGCCACGCTCGCCGATCAGCGCCCTGAACTGGAGGGCGGCCGACAGGAACGCCACGCAGTACAGCCCGGCGAGGCCCCGCTGGAACGCGATCCGGCTCAGCCAGAGGTCGGGCGCGGTGAACCACTCCATCGCTTCCAGTATCGGCCCGGGATCACGCCCTGACGAGACGCCGGAGCGTCCGGCCGAGATGCCGGGCGTACGCCTTCTGGAGCACGGGGACCAGCGGGCCGGCGAGCCGTGTGTACCAGGCGGCGGGCCGGCTGAACGCGGTGACCGTGAACCGGACCGTGCCGTCGGGCGCCAGCTCGACGACGAAGGACTCCTCGCCCTGCTCCGGGTGGCCGGTCAGGGTGCCGTACGCGAAGCCGGTGCGGTGCTCCTCGTACGCCGTCCAGATCACTTCGCAGGGGGCGCCGATACGGACCCGGCCGACGCCCGCCGACACCTCCAGACGGACGCCGGGCTCGGCGCGGACGGCCTCGCTGCGGACGGTCGCCCCGGAGGCGCGGTGCGTTTGCCAGGTGGTGACGGCGGTACCGGCGGTTTCGAAGGCGGCGCGGCCGTGGCCGACGACCACGCTGTGCCGCAGGTGGTGGTAGCCCTCGGGGAGGTCCTCCGGGGAGCGGGTGGCGCCGACCTCGCGGTAGGTGAGGCCCGGGCGGGGGCGGGTGGTGCGGGTCGTGTGGGAGTGGCTGTTCGTGAGGTGGGTCATGCCGGGAGCTCCGTTCGCGGGTGGGCTGGGTGTGCCGGGTGGGCCGGTTGGGGCGTGTAGGGCGAGTGGGGCCTGTCGTGTGTGTGGTCTGTCTGGTCCGTCCGGTCCGTCTCGTCCGCCCGGAGGCGGCGCCGGGCGAGCAGGGCGCAGACCGCGAAACCGAGGGCGTTGCCCAGGCCGTGCGTCGCGGCCATCCACGTCAGGCTGAGGTGGGGCAGGCCGGTGGCCTCGCCGAGTGCCCAGCTCAGGGCGAGCAGCATCGTGACGACGAGGACCAGGGCCGAGACGGCGAGCAGCGCGCGTGTGAGCCGGCCGGTCGTGAGTTCGCGGCGTTCCCGCAGGGTCAGGACGGCGACCCCCGCCATGCCGGCCGTCAGGACGACCGCCCCGGCCAGCTCGGCCCAGTCGTCGACGAAGTAGCCGGCCAGGACCAGCAGCGTGCCCGCCGGCACGCTGAGCGCGGCGAAGCGGGCGGTGGGGCCGTCGTCGGCGCGGCAGACGAGACCGGCGACCAGGGCGGCGGCGAATCCCGCGAAGTGGAAGTGCGGGACGGTCAGCGCGAGGATGTCCAGTTCGAAGCCGAAGAGCGGGTACGAGGCCCGTTCGGCGACGAGCGCCAGACCGGCGACGGAGGGGGCGGCCAGCGCGGTGAGCACGGCGATCTCCCTGGGCCGCAGGGAGCGGGTCAGCATGAGGCGGGCCGGGGCCTGGAGCGCGAGTGCCACCGTGGCGAGGGCGTAGACGGCGGCAAGCGCAGCCGAGAAGCCGGAGCGGGGCAGCCACAGGGCCAGTGCTCCGGGGGCGGCGAGCAGCGGCCAGGCGCGCCGGAGCGGGTCCAGGCCCGGTGGTCTGGGCCCGTCCAGGAGCGCGAGCCCCGTCGGTACGACCCAGAACATGCCGATCATCACGACCGGGTTCACCAGGATCGACAGCGCGGTCACGAGACACCCCCCGACTTGAACGTGTTCAACTGGCACGCTGAGCGTAGGGGTTTTCTTGAACGCGTTCAAGTGGGTCGTTCGACCGGCCGGGTGTCGGCCGACCCGGTCGGCCTTCCTCCGCTTGCGGGGGCCCGTGCGCTGCGACAGACATGAGGGACTGGCCGGAACCGGGCGCCGGGCCCCGGAGAGAGAAAACGGGAGAACCAGGTGCGCACACCTCTGCGCCGGACGCGGCGAACCCCCACCGCGATCACCGCGACGCTCGCCTCGGCTCTCCTCGTCGCCGGCTGCTCCTCCGACGAGCAGGGCGGCAGTCACGGCGAGCAGCCTGCGGCGGCCACCGCCCAGGACGTCCACCTCCAGCCGCTCGCCGCGCGGGGCCCCGACCCCTTCACCGCCTCCAGCGCCCGGATCACCGGCCGGGCGGTCGTCCCGGAGCGGGACCCGGACGCCGCCTCCGTCCAGCAGGTCCGCGAGATCACCGGTTCCACCCCCGGCCTCTACGGCGGCACCCGGTCGGAGGCCAGCTGCGACGTCGAGCAGCAGGTCTCGTTCCTCTCCGGCGACCACGGCAGGACGCGCGCCTTTGCCGAGGCCGCCGGCATCCCCGAGACGAACGTCTCCGGCTGGCTGCGCGGGCTGACCCCGGTCGTCCTGCGTGCAGACACCCGGGTCACGAACCACGGCTACCGGGGCGGCCGCGTCACCGCCTTCCAGTCCGTCCTCCAGTCCGGTACGGCGGTCCTCGTCGACCAGTACGGCTCGCCGCGCGTCCGCTGCGCCTGCGGCAACCCGCTCCGCACCCCGGTCGCGGCCCAGGGGGGTGTCCATCAGGGCGAGCCCTGGGACGGCTTCGACCCGGAGCACGTGATCGTCGTCCGGCCGACCACCACCGTCGTGACCAGCCTCGTCATCGTGAACGCCGCGGACAGCAGCTGGATCGAGCGGCGGACCGGCAGCGACGGGGCCGAGGACCGGAAGCCCGCCGTCGAGCCGGACTGCGACCCGGACGAGTGCCACCTGACCGGGACCGTAGCACCGGCCCCCGCGACCCCCGACCCGGTGACACCGGCCCCCGCGACCCCCGACCCCGGGACCCCGGACCCCGTGACACCCGAGCCCTCCCGTCCCGACGCGGCCACTCCCTCCTCTCCCTCCTCGCCGGATCCGACAGGCCCCGCTCCCTCGAACCCCGACCCGTACGAGGAACCGCCCACGGATCCGTACGCGGACCCGGACCCGTACGCCGAGCCCTACGAGGAGGCGGCCCCCGACCCGTACGAGGATCCGTCCAGCGACCCGTACGCGGACCCGTACGCCGACCCCAACGCCGAGCCGCCCGTCTACCCGCCAGACGCCCCGGAAGGGGAGGAGCTGCCGCCCGAGGAGTTCTTCCCGCCCGACACGGAGCAGGAGCAGCCCGAGACCTTCGAGGGATGAGAGGGCCGCGAGGTGAAAGGGATCTTCGTGGTGCGCAGGGGCGGGGCTGCGCCTAGCGTGGCCCCATGAACGCGGGCAGAGGGGGCGGGGAGGCGGCCGAGCGGCTCCGCCGTGGGCCGGCGCACGCGCCGACGGAGCAGCCCCGCGCCGCCGCGCGGATCCTGCACGACTACGGCTCGGCGTTCCGGATGGGCGGATTCGACTGGGACCTGCTCACCGGGACGATGATCATGGACGACGCCGCCCTCGAGGTGTTCGACCTGGACCGCACGGAGTACGACGACCGGCCCGAGAGCCTCGGCCCCCGCGTCCTGCCCGACGAGGGCCGCCGCCTCGACACACTGGTGGCCCAGGCGCTCAAGGAGGGCAGTGACCAGTACGGCGCGTACTTCCGTATCCGGCGCCGCGACGGCAGCCATCAGTGGACCCACACCCAGGGCCTCGTCGAGCGCGACGACACGGGCCGGCCGGTGCGCATCGTGGGCATCCTCCGCGACGCCACCCACGAGCTGACCGAGTCCGCCGCCCGGCTCGGCCTCGACGAGGGGCGCCGGCAGCGCGCGGGCGTCGTCGAGGGCACGACGGCCGCCCTCGCCTACGCCCGGACCGTGCAGGACGTCATCGACCTGCTCAACGACTCGCACGCCCTCGAGCACTTCGGCGCCGCCAGCCTCGTCATGGGCCTCCTCGACGCCGGCCGCATCCATCTGGTCGCCGAGGGGCCCGACGGCGCCTTCGTGCCGGGCACCCGCTTCACCCGGGTGGACGAGCCGTACCCGATGAGCGAGGTGATCCGGACCCTGCGGCCCCGGTTCATCGACTCGGCCCGGGACTTCGCCGACTCCTTCCCGGTGCTCTGGCCGCACATCAGCGGACTCGGCATCACCGCCGCCGCCTATCTGCCGCTCATCGCCCAGGCTCGGCCCATCGGCGCGCTCGGCCTGCTCTACAGCGACAAGACCGGCTTCAGCGAGGACGAGCGGACGCTGCTCGTCGCCCTCGGCAGCAGCATCGCGCAGAGCCTCCAGCGGGCCATGCTGTACGAGCAGGAGCACGACCTCGCCGAAGGGCTCCAGCAGGCGATGCTGCCGCGCCGGATCCCCGAGGTGCCCGGCGCGCAGACGGCCGTCCGCTACCGCTCGGCCCGCCTAGGCCGGGACATCGGCGGTGACTGGTACGACATCATCCCGCTCCCCGGAGGACGGGTCGGCGCCGTCATCGGCGACGTCCAGGGCCACGACACCCACGCGGCGGCCGTCATGGGCCAGCTGCGGATCGTGCTGCGCGCGTACGCCGCCGAGGGGCACCCTCCTGCCACGGTCATGGCCAGGGCCTCCGTCTTCCTGCACGAGCTCGACACCGAACGCTTCGCCACCTGCACCTACGCCGAGGTCGACCTCGGCACCGGGGTCGTCCAGATCGTCCGCGCCGGCCATGTCGACCCGCTGGTCAGGGAGATCGACGGCCGCTGCCGCAGGCTCCCGGTGGAGGGCGGGCTGCCGCTCGGGCTCTCCGCGGAGTTCGGCCGGCTCGACTATCCCGTGACCGCCCTGGAACTCGACCCCGGGCAGACCCTGATGCTCTACACCGACGGTCTGGTGGAGAAGCCGGGCGCCGACCTCGACGAGGGCTTCCAGTGGCTCACCTCCCTCGTCCGGCGCGGCCCCGCCGACCTCCAGCAGCTCGCCGACCACCTCTGCGACGTGGTCGCCGACCGCGGCGGCGAGGACGACGTGGCGATCCTGCTGCTGCGCCGTGAGGCCGCCTTCGCGACCCACGGGGCCGGCCGGTTCCAGCAGCACGTCGCGCAGAGCGACCCGGAGGCGCTCAGCTCGGCCCGGCACATGATCAGGGCCGCGGTACGGGCCTGGGGCGCGGGGGAGCGCGCCGACGAGATCGAGCTGGTCGCCGACGAGCTCATGACCAACGCGCTGATGCACACCGACGGCGGTGCGATCGTGACCCTGCGGGTGCTGAGCGGGCCCGAGCGGCGGATGCGTGTGGAGGTCGAGGACCGGTCCAGCGCGCTGCCCCGGCGCCGCGAGGCGGGGGAGGCGGGCGTCTCCGGGCGGGGACTGCTCCTGGTCGAACAGATCTCCGACGCGTGGGGCGTCGAGTCGCGGGGCGGTGGCAAGTGTGTCTGGTGCGAGTTCATCGTGGCGAACTGAACCTGTTAACTGAGCGTGAACTGATCGTACTTGACCGTAACTGTCGGTACGCGATTGACTGCGGTCTCCCGCCTCTCCGCGCAGGACGTGAGGACACCACCCGTGAGCAGCAGCAGCGAGCTACTGGCACCCGAACCACTGGCACCCGAGCCCCAGGCACCCGAGCTCCAGGCACCCGAACCACTGGCACCTGAACTACTGGCACCCCTGGATCTGGCCTTCTGGCACCTGGAATCCCCCACCCACCCCCTCCACCTCGGGGCCCTCGCCCACTTCGGACCCGTCCCCGCTGCCCCCGGCCACGAGCCGCCGGTGGACGTCCTGGAGCTGCTCGCCCGCCGCGCCGCCGCCGTCCCCAGGCTCCGGATGCGCGTGCGCGACGTCCTGCTCCCCGTCGGCGGCGCCGCCTGGA
Source organism: Streptomyces sp. NBC_01255 (assembly GCF_036226445.1). Lineage (NCBI taxonomy): Bacteria > Bacillati > Actinomycetota > Actinomycetes > Kitasatosporales > Streptomycetaceae > Streptomyces > Streptomyces sp. NBC_01255. The sequence goes on along the minus strand of NZ_CP108474.1, from coordinate 988,715 downwards.
GCGCCGACCCGGACTTCGACGTACGCCACCACGTCCGCGAGATCACCCTCCCCGGTGCCGACTTCCCCGCCGAGACCACCCGGCTCGCCGCCGAGCTCATGGAACGCCCCGTCGAGCGCGGCCTGCCGCCCTGGGAGATGTACCTGCTCACCGGTGCCCCCGACGGCTCCTTCGCCGTCCTCGTCAAGCTCCACCACGCCCTCGCCGACGGCATGCGGGCCGTCGCCATCGGCGCCGGGATCTTCGACGAGATCGCCGCAGGACGCCGCCCCGCACGCCGCCCCCGCCCCGTACCCCCGCGCTCCTGGCTCCCCGGCCCCGGCCGCCTTCTCGACCTCGCCCGGGACCGGCTCGGCGACCTCGGCAGGGCCGTCGAGGTCGGTGCCTCGGTCGTCGGTGCCTCCGTCGTCCGCGCCGGCCGCCTCGACGGTCCCGCCGCGCCTCTCGCCGCCGAATCCAGCGGTACGCGCCGGCTCGCGACCGCGACCCTGGCCCTCGACCGCGTCCACCGGATCCGCCGCACCACGGGCGGCACCGCCAACGACGTCCTCCTCGCCGTCGCCGCCGGAGCCCTGCGCCGCTGGTTCGACGGGCGCGGCCTGCCGCTCCCCGGCGCCGACCCCCAGGCCCTCGTCCCGGTCTCCCGCCGCCGCCCCGGCGCCGCACCCGGCCCCGGCAACAGTCTCTCCGGCTACCTCGTCGACCTGCCGGTCACCGAACCCGACCCGGCGGCCCGACTCGCCGCCGTACGGCACGCGATGGACCGGAACAAAGCCGCAGGCCCCTTCAAGGGCGCGGGCGCCGTCGCCCTCCTGGCCGACCGGCTCCCCCCGCTCGCCCACCGCTTCGGCGCGCCCTTCGCCTCCGGCGCGGCCCGGCTCCTCTTCGACCTCCTCGTCACCCAGGTGCCGCTGCCCCGCTCCGCGCTCTCGCTCGGCGGCGCCCCGCTGCGGGCGCTCTTCCCCATGGCGCCGCTCGCCCGTGGCCAGTCCCTCGCCGTCGCGATGTCCCCGTACGGAGGCAGCGTCCACATCGGTCTCGTCGCCGACGGCGAGGCGGTCCCCGACCTCGACGCGCTCGCCGCCGCGTTCACGGCCGAACTCGACCTCCTGGACCCTCCGGCCGCCCCGTAGAACGCAGGGGTCACTCCGTGCACGTCGTGCCGGGCAGGACCTTCGTGAGGGAGATCAGGTACGCCTCGACCTTCCTGTCGACACAGGTGCTGCGGCCGTAGCCGGTGTGGCCGGGGGCGTCGAGCGACAGCAGCATCCCGCCGGGGAACTGCCGCGCCAGGCTCACGGCCTCCCCGTACGGCGTGGCCGGGTCGCCCGCCGTCCCCACGACGAGCACCGGCGGAACACCCTCGGCCGTCACCCGGTGCGGGCGCTGGGAACCGGCCGGGAGGTCCTTGCAGACCAGTTCGTTGACCACGCCGGTCGTGCCGTAGACACCCGCGGCCTTCTCCGCGGGGGCAAGGGCGTCCCAGTAGGCCTGGGCGTCGCGCGGATGAGGGACGTCGAGGCAGTTGATCGCGATCAGGGCGGCGTCGGTGTTGTCCTCGGGCACGTCGTCCTCCGACGCGCCGGACGGCTCGCTCTCCGCGGGACCCTCGGAGACGGCGGCCCCCGAGGAGTCGTCGGAGGCGTCCGCGTCTGTGTCCTCGGGCGCTTCCTCTCCCGCCGCCAGGGCCGCCAGCCTCGTTCCGTCCCCGCCGTCCGCCGCGACCAGCGCCTCGGACAGGTCCTGCCACTGCGCCTCCGGCGTGTACATGGACAGGCTGAGCGCCGAGACCAGGGCCGGGGCGTCGAGACCGTACGCGGAGTCGTCGACCGGCAGCGGCTCGCGCTCGGTCCGCTCCAGGAGACGGTCGATCAGGGCCCGTATCTCCTCGGGCGTCGCGCCCGGGCAGGCGTCGCCGACCGTGTCGGCGCAGGAGTCGGCGTACTCCTCCACCGCCTTCCTGAACCCGGTGGACTGGCCGAGCATGCGCTGCCGCCAGTCGAGCGACGGGTCGACGGCCCCGTCCAGGACCATCGCCCGTACGCGGCGCGGGAACTGCTCGGCGTACGAGGTGCCCAGGCTCGTGCCGTACGACCAGCCGACGTACGTCAGCCGTCGCTCGCCGAGGGCCGCGCGCAGCACGTCCAGGTCACGGGCGGCGTCGTCCGTTCCGACGTGGGGGAGCAGCGGACCGCTGGCGGCCCGGCAGCCGGCGGCCGTCGCCCGGGCGCTCGCGAGGGCGTCGGCGCGCTCGGAGGCGGTCCGGGGGTGGAGCGGCACCTCGGCGGCGTCGTCCGTGGACTCCTCCCCGCCCTCGGCCGGTTCCGCCGAGTCGGCGGGCGTGCAGGTCAGGGCCGGCTTGCTCCCGCCGACTCCGCGCGGGTCGAAGGACACGATGTCGAACCGCTCGCTCACGCCCCGGCCGATGTCCTCGGCGACGCCGTCCTTGACCAACTGCACCCCGCGCTCGCCCGGGCCACCGGGGTTGAGCACGAGCGATCCGACACGCTTCCCCGGGATCGCGGTGACGGCCTTCGCCACCGGCAGGACGAAGGTCTTGCCGTTGCCGGGGCGGGAGTAGTCCCGCGGGACGGTGAGCGAGGCGCACCGGTGGTCGCCGCAGGGCCGCCAGTCGAGTTTCTGGCCGTAGAAGCGCCGCAGGTCGGGGCGGGAGGCGGGGTCGGTGGGGGCGGCCGAGGTCCTCGGCCGGTTCCCGTCCGAGCCGGTTCCGGCCGTACAGGCCGCCAGCGACGTGGCGCCGAGGACGGCGAGGGCGAGGACGAGGGTCCGGCGGCGGGTGGGGGCGGTGATCACGGAGTACTCCCATGGGTGGTCGGTCCAGGGAAGGATCACGCGTGGATGCTGAGGATTTGCTGAGGCGGGGGGCAGAGAGAGCGGGGGAGGTTCAGCCCTGGCCGGGGAGCCGGAGCACGAACCTGGCACCGCCGCGTTCCCCGCGCCCCGCCGTGAGCGTGCCTCCGTGGACATGGGCGACCCAGGACGCGATGGACAGACCGAGGCCTGTGGATCCGGATCCGCTGCGGAAGCGTTCGAACAGGGCGTCCGCGACCCCCGGAGGCAGGCCGGGACCCGCGTCCTCGACCGTCAGCGTGCCGTCCCGGGCCACCGTGATCAGGACGTCCGCCGGAACGCCCGGCGCGTGGCCGTGCGCGAGCGCGTTTCCCAGCAGGTTCCCGACCGCCCGGCGTACGAGATCCGGATCGGCGACGACGATCGTGTCCTCGGCCTCGACCCTGACGCGGTGTCCCTTTGTGGCCGCCTCGGCGGCTTCCTGGGCGACTGCCTCCGCCAACTGGTCCAGGCGCAGCGGCTGCCGCGCCACCGTGGCCGTACCGGACATGAGCCGGGCCCGGGTGAGCAGCCCGTCGACCAGCCGGCCCATGCCTTCCGCCAGACGCAGCGTCCGCCGGTGCACGTCCGTGCTGTCCGTCTCGCCGCGCAGGGCCGTCTCCGCGAGCGTCCGGAGCGAGGCGGCCGGCGTCCGCAGATCGTGCGCCGCGTCCGCGAGGAACGCCTCCTGCCGGCCGAGCGCGGAGAGCGCGGGCCGGACCGCCCGCCCCGACAGCACGTGCCCGACGGCGGCGGACAGCAGCACGAGCACCGCGCAGCCGCCCGCCACCATCCACACGAGCCGCCGGTGGTCGTCCCGCTGGGCCGTCGCGTCGGCCGTCGTCACCAGGACGCCCTGCGGCCCCTCGTCCTCCGCCGCTTCCGGCGCGTAGAACGGCAACGCGAACACCCGCACCGGTGCGCCGTCCGTCGTACGCCGGTCGAAGCCCCGCGCATCCCCGGTCCGCGCCGCCGCCCGCCCGGCCTCCAGGACCACCCCGGTACTCACCGACAGACACGGCGCGGGCGGCGCGTGCTGCACGGTCAGGCCACCCCCCGTACCGCCCGGGTCGTCGCCGGTCACGAGAAGCACGGTCAGCGGCGGGCAGCCCGTGTTCACCGTGTCCGCCAGGACATCCGTGGCCAGCTGCCCGCTCTCGTCGGTCTCCAGGAGACCGAGGGCCCAGCTGGTGTCCGCGTCCATCGCGTGGTCGAGCTGCTCACGCCAGCGGGAGCTGTCGCTCCGCACGGCGAACACGGCCATCGCGACCAGCCCCACCGCGCTGGTCAGCGCGAACAGCAGGCTGATCCGCCGGCGCAGCCGCAACACCCGCGCGGTCGGCGTGAGCGGGCCCGTCCGACGGGGGAGCAGGCGCCTCACCGGGCGTCGTCGGCCGCGAGCCGGTAGCCGACACCGCGCACGGTGTGGATCAGCGGAGGGACCCCGAGCTTGCGGCGGAGCTGGGAGACGAGCACCTCCAGGACGTTGGACTGCGGCTCGGCCATCTCGTCCCAGCAGCTCTCGATCAGCTCGGCGCGGGAGACCGCCTGGTCGGCGCGGGTCGCGAGGGCCTCAAGGACGGCGAACTCCCTGGTGGTGAGGGAGAGCAGCACCCCGGCCCGGCGGACGTGCCGGCGGGCGGTGTCGACCTCCAGGTCGCCGACGCGGTGCACCGGCGGGCGTACGACGGCGGAGCGGCGGCACAGGCTGCGCACCCGGGCGACCAGCTCGGGCACGGCGAACGGCTTGACGAGATAGTCGTCGCCGCCGCTCGCGAAGCCCTCCACCCGGTCCGCGACGGTGTCGCGCGCGGTGAGGAACAGGACGGGCACGTCGCGGCCGCCGCGCCGCAGCCCCTCGACATAGGCGGCGGCGTCCCCCGACGGCAGCATCCGGTCGAAGACCGCGCAGTCGTACGCGGTGACGAACAGGGCCTCGTCGGCCCCGGGCAGGTCGGCCGCCTCGTCGACGGCGAGCCCGGCGGCCCGCAGAGCGGCGGCCACCCCGAACCGGAGGTCTTCGTCGTCCTCGACGAGCAGTACGCGCACGTCACACACCCTAAAGCGTCCCGGCGCGCGGCCCCGCCGACCCTGCGGCAGGGTGGAGCCATGCCCGAACTGCCCGAAGTGGAAGCGCTGCGCGAGTTCCTCGACGCGCATCTGGTGGGCAAGGAGATCGCCCGCGTCCTCCCCGTCGCGATCAGCGTCCTCAAGACGTACGACCCGCCTCTCACCGCCGTCGAGGGCGCCGAGGTCACCGCGGTCGGCCGGCACGGGAAGTTCCTCGACCTCACCACCAGCGGCGCGGCGGGCGAACTCCACCTCCTGATCCACCTGGCCCGCGCGGGCTGGCTCCGCTGGCAGGACCCGCTGCCCTCCGGGCCGCCGAAGCCCGGCAAGGGCCCGCTGGCCCTGCGTACCGCGCTCACCGGCGGCGACGGCTTCGACCTCACCGAGGCCGGCACCACCAAACGCCTCGCCGTCCACCTGGTCCACGACCCGCAGGAGGTGCCGGGCGTCGCCCGGCTCGGCCCCGACCCGCTCGCCGAGGAGTTCGGCCCCGAAGCCTTCGCCGCGCTCCTCGCGGGCGAACGGCGGCAGATCAAGGGCGCCCTGCGCGATCAGGGCCTCATCGCGGGCATCGGCAACGCCTACAGCGACGAGATCCTCCACGCCGCGAGGATGTCGCCCTTCAAACCCACCCAGAACCTCACCCCGGAGGAGACCACCGCCCTCTGGACGGCGCTGCGGACCACCCTCCGCGAGGCCGTCGCACGCTCCCACGGCCTCGCCGCCGGCAAGCTCAAGGCCGAGAAGAAGAGCGGCCTGCGCGTCCACGGCCGCACCGGCGAACCCTGCCCGGTCTGCGGCGACATCATCCGCGAGGTCTCCTTCCACGACTCCTCCCTCCAGTACTGTCCGACCTGCCAGACCGGCGGCAGACCGCTCGCCGACCGGCGGATGTCGAAGCTGCTCAAATAGCCGCGCCGGGCAGCGCACTACACTCCGCCGCATGCTGCGCGTACTGGCCGTCGACGACGAGGAGCCCGCCCTCGGGGAGCTGCTCTACCTGCTCCGCGCCGACCCCCGGGTGCGCACCGCCGAGGGCGCGGGCGACGCGACCGAGGCCCTGCGCAGGATCGGGCGCGCCCTGGAGACCGGGCCCGACGGGGACGACGGCATCGACGTCGTCTTCCTCGACATCCACATGCCCGGTCTCACCGGACTCGACGTCGCCCGGCTGCTCGCCGGCTTCGCCCGCCCGCCGCTCGTCGTCTTCGTCACCGCCCACGAGGGCTTCGCCCTCCAGGCCTTCGACCTCAAAGCGGTCGACTACGTCCTCAAGCCCGTCCGCCGCGAACGTCTCGCCGAGGCCGTCCGCCGCGTCCACGACCTGGTCCACGCCACCGCGCCGGCGGCCCCGGCCGTGACCTCCGGGCCCGCCGCCCCCGAACAGGTCCCCGTCGAGCTCGGCGGGGTCACCCGCTTCGTCTCCGTCGACGACATCGCGTACGTGGAGGCCCACGGCGACTACGCCCGCCTCCACACCGACCACGGCAGCCATCTCGTCCGCATCCCGCTCTCCACCCTCGAAGAGCGGTGGGCCGCCCGGGGCTTCGTCCGCATCCACCGCAGCCATCTCGTGGCCCTCGACCGGATCGACGAACTCCGCCTCGACGGCGGCGCCACCTCGGTACGGCTCGGCGACACCGACCTCGCCGTGAGTCGCCGCCACGCCCGCCACCTCCGTGACCTGCTGATGCGCCGGGCCGGGGGCTGATCACCCGCGGGTCTGTCGTGGCCGGGGAGCGCTGCGTAGACTCCACGCGTCCCGGGCCCCACGGCCCGCCTGCCCGACGGCCCGACCGCCCGCCGTGCAGCCGTCCGAGAGATGCCGGAGCGGACGCCGATGTCCGAGCACCAGCCGCCGCGCAGACCCCGGCGCGAGACCGTCACGTACGCCTCCGCCCACGGCGCCGTCCCCGGACCCGCCCGGCGGCGGCCTCCCGCGCACGCCCCGGCCCGCTCCGAGATCGACGAGCAGACCACCCTCGGGCACACCTACGTCCGCTCCCTGATGCGCAGCCAGCTGCGCGCCGCGCTCACTGCGCTCGGCGCGCTCGCCCTGCTCGTCGGCTCGCTGCCCCTGCTGCTCGCGCTGCCCGCGCCCGAGGCCCTCGTCTGGGCCGCGCTCGGCGCCGGGGTGTACCCCGTCGTCTGGGGCATCGCCCACTGGTACGTCCGCCGCGCCGAGCGCAACGAGCGCGACTTCACCGGCCTCGTCGAACGGTGACCGAAACGGTGAAGCACCCCGCGTGAACCAGACCTACGCCGTCGCGGCCGTCACCGCCGTCGTCCTCGCGACCGTCCTCATCGGCGCCCTCGGCCTGCGGATCTCCCGCACCACCTCCGACTTCTACGTCGCCTCGCGGACCGTCCGGCCGGGCCTCAACGCCGCCGCCATCAGCGGCGAGTACCTCTCCGCCGCCTCCTTCCTCGGCATCGCCGGGCTCGTCCTCGTCCAGGGCCCCGCGATGCTCTGGTACCCCGTCGGCTACACCGCCGGGTACCTGGTCCTGCTGGTCCTCGTCGCCGCCCCGCTGCGCCGCTCCGGCGCGTACACCCTCTCCGACTTCGCCGAGGCCCGCCTCGAATCGCCGCAGGCCCGCCGCCTCGCCAGCCTCTTCGTCGTCGGCATCGGCTGGCTCTACCTGCTGCCGCAGCTCCAGGGCGCCGGGCTCACCCTGGAGATCCTCACCGGCGCACCCGAATGGGTCGGCGGGCTGCTCGTCGCCCTCGTCGTCACCGGCACCGTCGCCGCCGGAGGCATGCGCAGCATCACCTTCGTCCAGACCTTCCAGTACTGGCTGAAACTCACCGCCCTGCTCGTCCCCGTCCTCTTCCTCCTCGCCGCCTGGTACGGGGACGGCGCGCCCCGGGCCCGCTTCGACGCCCCCGCCGTCCTCCGCGAGCACACCGTCGTCCGCGTCGCCGACACGGTACGGATCCGCCTCGACGCCCCGCTCACCCTCACCGTGACCGGGCGCGTCGACACCGTCCCGTACGAGCACCGGACCGTCACCCTCGCCCCCGGCACCCACCACGTCCTCGCCGGCACCGAACTCGCCTTCGCCCCGGGCGCGGTCCTGCCCGAAAGGGCCGCCAGCGGTACCGACCCCCTCGGCTGGTCCCAGCCGCTCGCCGGGGGACACGACGGACACCAGCTGTACGCCACGTACGGGCTGATCCTCGCGACCTTCCTCGGCACCATGGGCCTGCCGCACGTCGCCGTCCGCTTCTACACGAGCCCCCACGGCCGCGCGGCCCGCCGCACCACCCTCGTCGTCCTCGGGCTCGTCGGCGCGTTCTACCTGCTGCCGCCGCTGTACGGATTCCTCGGCCGGATCTACGCCCCCGAGCTCGCCCTCACCGGCTCAGCCGACGCCGCCGTGCTCGTCCTGCCCGAGCGGATCCTCGGCGGATCCGCAGGCGACCTCCTCGGCGCGCTCCTGGCGGGCGGGGCCTTCGCCGCCTTCCTCTCCACCGCCTCCGGACTCACCATGTCCGTCGCCGGTGTCCTCACCCAGGACGTGCTGCCCTCCCGGGGCGTGCGCCACTTCCGCCTCGGGACCCTGCTGGCCACCGCCGTCCCGCTCGGCGTCGGCGTGGTCGCGTCCAAGGTGCCGGTCGCCGACGCCGTCGGCCTCGCGTTCGCGGTCTCCGCCTCCTCGTTCTGTCCGCTGCTCGTCCTCGGCATCTGGTGGCGCCGGCTCACCCCGCCCGGGGCCATGGCCGGGCTCCTGCTCGGCGGCGGCTCGGCCCTCGCGGCCGTGATGGCGACCCGGGCCGGGCTCGCGCCCGAGGGCTGGCCGCACACGCTGATGGCCTGGCCCGCCGTCTGGTCGGTTCCCCTCGGCTTCCTGACGATGGTCCTCGTCTCGCTCGCGACCCCCGGCCGGATCCCGCCCGGCACCCCGGCACTCCTCGCCCGGCTCCACCTGCCGGAGGAGTTCACCGGCTCCGTCCCCTCCCAGGAGGTACGCCGATGACCGGCACCGTTCCTTCCCGAGGGGGACGCCGATGACCGGCACCGACCCCGCCGCCCCGGAGGTACGCCCGTGACCGGTATCGCGCTCGCCGCCGCGGCCGCCGCCGGGGTGGTGCTCCTCGCGGCGGGCTTCGTCCTGGGGCGGTTCGCCGCACGGCGCGGGGGCCGCACCGCCGACCCCGACCTCGGCACCCCTGTCGAACGGGCCACCTTCCACACCCTGCACACGGCCTCGCTCGCCGCGCCGCCGCTGCGTGCCGGGCTGACCGAGGAGACCGCCCGCAAGGCGGCGAGCACGCTGCGCTCGCTGCTCGGCACCGAGGCGCTCTGCCTCACCGACCGGGGCGCGGTCCTCGCCTGGGACGGTCCGGGCGGGGACCACCACCGGGCGCACGTTCCCGCGCTGGCCGCCGACACCCTCGACACGGGCCGCAGCCGGTCCGCGCACACCGACTGCGACGACCCGGCGTGCCCCCTGCGCTGGGCGGTGATCGCCCCGCTCACCGGCGAGGACGGGGTCCTCGGCGCGCTCGTCGCGTACGGCTCACGGGAGTCGGCCGTCCTGGTGCGGGCCGCGACCGAGGTGGCCCGCTGGGTCTCCGTCCAGCTGGAGCTGGCCGAGCTCGACCGCTCGCGGACCAGGATCGTGGAGGCCGAGATCAGGGCCCTGCGGGCGCAGATCTCCCCGCACTTCATCTTCAACTCCCTCGCCGCCATCGCGTCGTTCGTCCGCACCGACCCCGAGCGGGCCAGGGAACTCCTCTTGGAGTTCGCCGACTTCACCCGCTACTCCTTCCGCAGGCACGGCGACTTCGCCCAGCTCGCCGACGAACTGCGCTCCATCGAGCAGTACTTGGCCCTCGCCGGAGCGCGCTTCGGGAACCGGCTGAAGGTGACGCTGCAGATCGCCCCGGAGGTGCTGCCGGTGACGCTGCCCTTCCTCTGCCTCCAGCCCCTGGTGGAGAACGCCGTCAAGCACGGCCTCCAGGAGCGGGAGCGGGGCTGCCGGGTGACGATCGCCGCCCGGGACGCGGGTGCCGAGGCCGTGGTGACCGTCGAGGACGACGGCGTCGGCATGGACCCGGAGCTGCTGCGGGCCGTCCTGCGCGGGGAGCACCCGGCGGGGTCCGGCATCGGTCTGCTCAATGTGGACGAGCGGCTGCGGCAGGTGTACGGCGCGGAGCACGGCCTCGTCATCGAGACCGGCGTCGGCGCGGGCATGAAGGTGACGGTACGCATTCCCAAGTACCGCCCCGGCGTGCACCGTTCAGCGTAGGTAGACGGACAGGTGGGCGAGCGGCAGGCCCAGCTTCCAGGCGGGCACCCAGACCTGCACCTTCTCGTCCACCGGTGAACCGCGTTCGCCGGCCGTCGGGCCGTCCACATCGGCGGCACGCACCCAGGTGTCGCGCAGAGCACGCCAGGCGCTGTGGGCGAGGGCCAGGTCGGGCCCGTCCCCCTCCGCGGCGAGGCGGCCGGCGAGCCGCTCCTCGACCCAGGACGTCCAGGGCCGGTCGTACGCCGTGCGGCGCAGCAACGTCTCGACCGGTACGGGGTCCGGGTCCTCCGACAGATGGACGGTGAGGGCCAGGGCCTGGAGGCCGGCCCGGTACTCCAGCGAGCCGGGCGCCACGAGCGCGGCGGACCGCAACACCGCGTCCGCCTGGTACTCGGCGCACAGCCAGGCCATTGGGACGGCGAGTCCGCCGCCGCTCGTGCCGCCGGTGCCGTTCGTGCTCTCGGGCAGCAACGCTCCCACCTTCTTCTCCCGGACATGGGGACCCGTACATCAGGGACCCCGTACATCAGGGACCCGTACATGTGGGGCCCGGATGTCAGGGGCCCGGGGGAGAGCCTCCACCGTGAAGGGCCTCCGCGGGTCCCGCTTTGCTCAACTCGCCCGTGTGGTTTCGGATACGTTTTCCGGCCGGATAGGTGCCGGTGGGGCGAGTGTTGCCAGGCGTGGCGTACGGGGTGGGAGCGGCGGGCCGTGGCCGGTTCAGCCGAGCAGCGCGTACACGGCGGTGGCGTGGGCGGCGGTCTCCTCCGTGCCGTCGGCGGTCATCGTGATGTCGGCGAAGGCCATCCGCTTGCCCGACTTGGTGAGCCGGGCCCGCACCAGGACGTCGCTGCCGACGACCGCCCGCTGGAAGGTGATGGACTGCTGGACGGTGGTCATCGGGACGAAGCCGCCGCGGGCCGCGGCGACCGCGATGACCGTCGCCGTGTCCGCCGCGGCCATCAGGGCCTGGCCGGAGAGGCCGCCGCCCTCCCGGGCGAGCCGGTCGGACCAGGGGAGCCGGAGCACGGCCTCGGCTCCGGCTCCGTCGGCGGAGGCGACGGATTCGATGGTGAGTCCCAGGTCGAGCACCCAGGGGGCGAAGTTGTCGGCGAGGATCTTTTCGGCGGCGGTGGGCGTCAGCGCCACGGCGTCGGGAGTCGTCACGGCGTCATTGTGAGGCCGTGGCGCGCGGCCGGGCAACGCCCGCGCGGTGCGGGCGGTAGCCGGGCAGGGACCGGCCGAGCTGCCGCAGGGCGTAGTGCGAGCGGGATTTGACGGTCCCGGCGGGGATGCCGAGGTCCACGGCGGCCTCGTTGACGGTCAGGCCGTGGAAGTAGATCCGGACGAGCACCTCCCGGTGCTCGGGGCTCAGTCCGCGGACGGCGGCCCGTACGTCGAGCGCCGCCTCGGCGGAGGCGGTGGCGTCGGCCGGGTCGGGCGTCACCGCGAGGACGCCGTCGCCGATCTCGGCGGGCCGGGCGAGGCGCGAGCGGCGCGCGTCGATGGCCAGCCGGCGGGCCACGGTGAAGAGCCAGGGCCGCATGGACTCGTAGGGCCCTTCGAAGGCCTCGGGGTGGAGCCAGGCGCGTACGAGGGTCTCCTGGGCGAGGTCCTCGGCGCGCTGCCGGTCGCCGTAGGTCAGCCCGAGCAGGAAGGAGAGCAGTGCCGGGCCGTGGTCCCGCTGCAGCTGCTCCAGGTTCCGTTCGTCGGTCGTCGCCGTCGTCATGCTCCCCGCCTCTCCCTCGGCTCGTCGTCCCGGCGGTATACGAACGCATCCGGAAGAGGAGTGACAGGGAAGGGACATCGGTCTGCGACGAACGGTCGCACAGAGCGGCGAATGGTACGGCGAACGGTCAGGCGGAGTTGTTGCGTCCGTTTCAGCGGGGTTCGTGTGCTTGTACGGCCTTGACCCTTGACTGCGGCTTTCCTGCGCGATCAATTCTTCAGAACAGGTGTTCATAGCAAGAGCTGAGCGGAGTGCCGTAGATGACCTCACGCACCAGACCGGCAGTGGTGGCGGTCGCCGCCCTCCTCGTCGCGGCGGCCACCGGCTGCACCGAAGGGAGCGCCCCGAGCGGCGGTGGCCCCGCCCCCGGGCTCTCGGCCGGGCAGCCCGCCACCGGCCGGACCGCGCCGCCGTCCGCCGCGCCGTCCGCCGCCCCGGGCGGAGCCTCCGCCCCCGCCGGATTCACCCTCGTCGCCTCCGGTGACGTCCTCCCGCACGACTCCATCATCCGTCGCGCGGCCCAGGACGCCGGCGGCGACGGCTACGACTTCGGCCCCATGCTCGCCGGGGTCAAGAGCGTCGTCGCCCCCGCCGACCTGGCCATCTGCCACATGGAGACCGTGTACGGGAAGGAGGGCGGCCCCTACACCGGCTACCCCGCCTTCAAGTCGCCGCCCGAGGTCGCCACCGCCCTCAAGGCCACCGGATACGACTCCTGTTCCACCGCGTCCAACCACACCCTCGACGACGGAGCGGCCGGGCTCCGACGCACCCTGGACGCCCTGGACGCGGCCGGGATCCGGCACGCCGGCTCCGCCCGTACCGCCGAGGAGGCGGCGCGGCCCACGCTGATGAAGGCGGGCGGCGCCACGGTCGCCCAGCTCGCCTACACCTATGACACCAACGGGTACCCGCTGCCCGAGGGACAGCCCTGGGCGGTCCAGCTGCTCGACGAGCGCAAGGTGATCGCCGACGCCCGCGCGGCCCGCGCGGCCGGCGCCGACGTCGTCGTGGTCAGCGTCCACTGGGGCACCGAGTGGCAGACCGACGCCGACGAGCGGCAGCTTTCCCTCGGGCGTGCGCTCACCGCCTCCACGAGCGACGGCCGTCCCGACATCGACTTGATCATCGGCACGCACGCTCACATCCCGCAGGCGTACGAGAAGGTCAACGGCACGTGGATCGTCTACGGGATGGGTGACCAGATCGCCGGGGACATGATCAACCACGAGGGCGCCTTCGACCCCCGGGGCAACCAGGGCACCCTCGGCCGCTTCACCTTCGCCCCGCCCAAGGCACCCGGAGCGCGCTGGGAGGTCACCAAGGCCGAGTTCGTCCCGCAGTGGTTCGACACCGGCCGGGGCCGGGTCGTCAACCTCGGCGCGGCGGGTGACGGAGACCCGCGCCACTCCTCGAACCGCGAGACGATCCGGCAGGTCGTACTCAGCAGGGGAGCGGACAAGGACGGCCTGACCATGGGGAAGTAGGACGTCGAACCGGGCGGGCCGCTGTGCGGTCACCCCAGGAGGCTTTCGGCTCATCGGGTGTTTTCGGACAGGGGGCCGGTGTCGGTGAGCCGGGTGGGCCCTCGCCCGTACGAACCATTGGTCATGAAAAAGGATCAGATGCCCAGTGGGCGCCGGGCGGTGCTGCGTCTCGCCGCGGCGCTCGGCGCCACGGCCACCGTCGGATACCTCGCGGCGGACCGGCTCGCCGCGCCCGAGCGGCCCACGGGCGCCGCCCCCGCGCCCCAGGGCGCGCCGGGCGCGGGACCCGCGGCGGGGCCGGCCGCCGGTCCGCAGGCCGCGCGGGCGGCCCGGCTGCGCCCGTCCTCGTACCGGCTCCAGCCGATGACCGCGTACGCGCCCCCGGCCTTCCGGCGCGCGGTGCCGCCGGTGCGGCAGCGGCCCTTCCTCAGCATGTCCGGGGTCGGCCGCTCGATGGTGCTGTCCTTCGACGACGGCCCCGACCCCCGCTACACCCCCGCCATCCTGGAGACCCTGCGCCGGTACGGCTGCCGGGCGATGTTCTTCGTGTGCGGCGAGATGGCCGTCGAGAACCCGGACCTGCTGCGGGAGATGGCCGCCGACGGGCACGTCGTCGGCAACCACTCGTGGTCCCATCCCCTCATCCCCAAGCTGCGGCCCTCCCGGATCCGCGACGAGCTCGGCTCCACCAGCGAGGTCGTCGAGCGGACCCTCGGCGCCGCGCCGCTCTGGTACCGCGCCCCCTACGGGGCCTGGAACCGGCACTCCTTCGAGATCGGCGCCGAGCTGGGCATGGAGCCGCTCGCCTGGACGATCGACACCCTCGACTGGAAGGAGCCGGGCACGGGCACGATCGTCCGCCGCGTGCTCGACGGCGCCGCCCCCGGCGCCGTCGTCCTCTCCCACGACGCGGGCGGCGACCGCTCCCAGAGCGTGGTCGCGCTCCGCCGCTATCTGCCCGAACTCCTCGACGCCGGCTACCACATCACCGTGCCGAGGCGCTGACGGCGGTCGTACGCGAAGGGCCCCGGCGCTGGTGGGTGCCGGGGCCCTTCGCCGTGCCGCGAGCGTCAGCGGGAGCCGACCATGCGGGCGTACACGACGACGTTCCCGTCGTAGCCGTGCGCCCGTGTGTAGCCGCCGCCGCAGGTGATCACCCGGAGTTCGGGCTGACCGGTGTCCGCGTAGACCTGCACGCCGGGGAAGTCGTTCTTGGAGTAGACCTCGACCCCGTAGATCTCGAAGACCGCGACCCGGCCGTCGTACCGCTCGACCTCGACGTGCTGGCCCTTCTCCAGCGATCCCAGGCCGTAGAAGACGGCAGGGCCGCTCGCGTTGTCGACATGGCCGACGACGACCGAAGTCCCGCGCTGACCGGGGGAGATGCCGTTCTGGTACCAGCCGGCGAGGTTGGCGTCCTGCGGGGGCGGCGCCGCCACCCAGCCGTCCGCGTCCAGGCCCACGTCCATGATCGGCGCGGCGACCCGGATCGCGGGGATCTTGATCCGTGAGGCCGGCGCGAAGGGCAGCGGCTCCAGGCCGGCTGTCTCCTCCGCCGGCGGCGGGACGAGCGGTCGCGCCACCGGCCGTGCGGCCGCGGCGGGTTGGGGCGGTCCGAGGGCGACGTCGACCCCGTTGCGCATCATGGCGAGTCCGGACAGCATGGCGAGGGCCAGGACGCCCCAGGGTCGGCGTCTCCTGCGCTCGAAGACGCGGAAGTCCTTCGCGGGCATGGTTCTCCCTTCGTGGCGTCGTCAGAACGGTAAGCGCGGCGGGAGGGGCCGTCGCCCCGGACGAGGCGAACGGGTGGGGGCCGCCGCCGGACGGGTGCAGGGCGGGGGAGAACGGCCCTTGAACCGGCGAGCGCGGAGCGCCGGACGCGCGCCGAGGGCCCGGCGACCTCCCCGTGGGGACAGCCGGGTGACACGGGGCTGGCCCATCCGAGTATTCGTCAGATAAGCACCTCGGGCAGCTCTGACCTGCGGTTCTGTGCCGTGCGCGGGTCGATTTCCGGGCGTGTCGTCTCACTGGGGTGGACCAGTGCCGACGTGCACGGCTCGCCCCGACTTGTGATGGTTCGTCATGGAAGGCGTACTCGTCGAATTTCCCGGAGCACCGCTTTGGGGCGTCCTTCCACTGGAGGTTCAACCATGCGTGCTGCACGCACTCTGGCGGTGACCGCCACCGCGATCGCGGCGGTCGGCCTTGCGGCCCCCCTCGCCGCCGCCACCTACGGTCCGGGCAACGTCGTCAGCGGTGGCTCGAACAACAGCCCGAGCAACGTCACCGTCAGCCCCTTCGAAGTCCACCCCGGGTCGACGCTCACGATCACCGCCAGGGGCTGCAACCGTGGCGGCACGGTCACGTCCAATGCCTTCCCGGACGCCACCCTCTCGGGCGGCAATGGCGTCTCCACCGCCGTCGCCCGCGTCTACAACCACGCCACTCCCGGCAACTACAACCTGGCTGTCAGGTGCAACGGCGGCTCCAACGTGGTGACGGAGCCGTTCCGGGTCCTCCCGGGCCGTGGCGCCCAGGGCGGCATCGGCGGCTCGCTGGCACCCAGCTCCACGGAGATGGCCGTCGGCGGCAGCCTGGTCGCCGCCGCCGCGCTCGGTGGTGGACTCTTCATCATCCGCCGTCGCCGTATGACCGGCGCGGGGGTCTGACCGGTCGAACCTCCCGGTCGGCCTGCTGTGCCCGTCGCCCCCGAGTCCCTGCCAGGACCCGGGGGCGACGGGCGTCCGCAGGCGCCCGGCCCCCGCTCCCCGTTCAGTGGCGCCGGGAGTCGCCGGAGCGGCGACGGACCACGTACACGACACCGGTCGCGGCGGCCAGCACCAGAGCCGTCCCGGCCGCGAGCATCCCCCCGTCCACCTCGTCCACCGAGCCGCCGAGACCGCCCTGCACCCCGCGCGGGGGAATGAGCAGCGTGGAGCTGATGGTCGGGGTGGCCGTGGGAATACCGCTGATCGTCAGATCCACGGTGTCCTGCACACCACCGGTGCAGTTGAAGGACACCGTGTACACAGCTCCGCGCCGGGCGTCCGCGTCCACGACGGCGGTCGCCGCCGAGTTGGGTGCGATGGCAACGGTGTCGAAGATGCCGGCCGAGGCCGTCGCCGTACTGGCGCAGCCGGGGGCGCTCAGCGTCACCCGGCCGCCCGGGGCGACGACCGACGGCGACACGACGAAATCGCCCGGTGCCTTGGCTCCTGGTGCCCGCGGATTGGTGGCGGGGGCACCCTCCGCCGCGAGGGCGACGGTGGCGGGGGCGGCCAGGGCGATGGCAGCCGCCCCCAGCAGGGCAGCGGACGCGGCATGTATCGCGCGCATGGTGAATCCTCCGGGTTCCGAGGGGCAGCCGCGAAACGGGATTTCCGCGAAGGGCCTGCGTGCACCTCGATGCCCGAAACGCTAGGAGCGCACTACCACAGCCGCGATCCCAGGCGTGCGAATGGGGCACTCTTGTCCCTCGTGCGGCCCATTCGGACGCCTGCGCTCACCCTGTGACCTGCGGGAACAGATCGGTGAACGGCGTGGCGGTGGCGGAGATGCCCCGACCGAACGGCGCGTCGAAGTCCCAGATGAGGAACAACAGGAACGCGATCAGCACGCTGAAGAGCCCGGCGAGCAGCACCTCCCGTCCCGTCCTGCGAATCTGGAGCGTGAAGATGAGGCCGACAGTGACCAGGGCGCCGATGATCAGGCCGAACCAGACCACCCCCGGCATCGTCGCCCCCGCGCTCTGTCCGCGTGCGCCCCGGGCGTCGTCGGCCGCGGCGACCTGGTCGACGAGCGGCTGGTAGGCCTGCCCCTCGAAGTCGTTGGCGGGCTGGTAGTCGGTGACGCTCCGGCGGACCTGCTCCAGGAGCGCGGTGCCCTCCTCGCTGAGCTCGCCCTCCTCGGACATGTGCGTCCACTCCTCGTCGACCACGTACGCGACGTACGCGTCGACATCGGCGCGGATTCCGGTGCGGACGTCCAGGGGGTAGACCTCGACACGGGCCGAGATCTCGTGCATCGCCTGGGCCTCCTGCCGCACGGTCTCCTGGGCGGCGCCCCGGGCCTCCCAGACGCCGGCGATGGCGAGACCCAGGACGATCGCGTAGATCACGCCGATCATCATCGTCATGTACTCGATGACGTCGGGGGTCTCACTGGGGTCGTCGTCCTCCGGGATACGACGGTGGTTGATGACGACGATGGTCAGGACGACGGCGCACGCGGCGGCCATCGCGAGGGTGAGCACGAGCCATTCGGACATGGGAATCCTCGGAGATCAGCGGGAGCGGGGGCGCAGGATCGCGGTCGCGAGCACGGCGGGGGCGATGATCACCAGCGTCATCGTGACGACGGACGTGCCGCCCTTCGGCTGGGGCCGCGCGGTGCGGCGGTAGTGCGGGAGGGCGACGGGCCCGCGGGCCGGGGGCCGGGTCCCCGCGGTGGGCGCGGGCGCGGGCGCCGCGGCGGGAGGTGACGCCGGCGGCGCGGGCGCCGGAGTGCGCTCCGGTGGGACCGGGGTGGCCGGTGCGGGGGAGGCGGGGGAGGCGGGCTCCGGGCGCGGTGCGGGGGTGGTCACCGGCGGAGGCGGCGGCGTCGTCGTCCGTACGGGAGGCGGGGGTGGCGCCGGGACGGTCGGGGGCTGAGGCTGAGGCTGCGGCTTCGGCGTCGTGGGCCGGGGCGCGGGCGTCGTGGGCTTCGTCGGCGGCGGAGGCGGCGGCGGAGCGGGGGTGGGTGAGCACGCGCCCGGCCCGATGACCGCCACCGAGGTGTGCGAACCGTCGGGGCCGGTCGTGGCGTAGGCGCAGGAGTCGGCGGCGGGGACGGGTGCGGCGAGCAGCCACACGAGTCCGAGGGCCGCCAGCGACCGCGCGAGGGGTGATCCGTACAGAGACACGCCGTCGAGCTTGATCACAGACGCGGCGAACCGGGGTGGAATCGGCGGGGATTCGCCGGATGGTGGGGTTCTCACGACGCGTGGTTTGACGTTTCGCCGCTCCGGAGGCGGATTCGGCGGAATGCCCGGGTGCCGCCGAGCCGTGTGATTCGCCGCGGGCGCTCCTCTCCGCTTCGGCGGGCCTCCGACCTGACTTAGTCAGGGTCCCGTCAGGACATCAACGGGACTCCGGGGGAGTCCGTAGGGGCTCCGGTACGAGAACTGTCCGGTTGTCGCCCTGTCATGGGCGTCGGACGGCACGGCATCCTGCGGCGTCGCCGGCTCGTCCTCGAAGGCGACGACCGAGGTGCGCCAAGGGCCCGCGCCCCCGTAAGGTGCGGCTGAGGTCGGCCGGGAAGTCGACGCACACTCATATGCACGTGAATTTGCACGACCTGAAGGCGTGAACTCTGCGCTCCACGAGCATGTGCCAATGACGTGTGACCAAGAACGGACCGCTAATTTCCGTTTCTACTCGCTCTCCCGGCGGGCGATCAGTAGCCTCACCTCGAACACCGGCCGCGAACACATGGCCGCATCCCCCATGGCGACTTGTTGGAGACATTGATGGAGCGTCCCGCCTGGGCTCCGCCGGGTATCGACATTTCGGTGCCGAGCGTGTCCCGTATGTACGACTTCTATCTGGGCGGCTCGCACAATTTCGAAGTGGACCGGGAAGCGGCGCGCAAGGCCATGGAGTTCATGCCTGGCCTCCCCAAGATCATGCAGGCGAACCGTGCCTTCATGCGGCGCGCCGTCCGCCACGCCGTTGACAACGACGTCACCCAGTTCCTCGACATCGGCTCCGGCATACCCACCTTCGGCAACGTGCACGAGGTCGCCCGGGCCGCGAACCCCGCCGCGCGGGTCGTCTACGTCGACCACGATCCGGTCGCCGTCGCCCACAGCCGCGCCGTCCTGGAGGGGGACGAGGCCGCCGCGGTCGTCGCCGCCGACCTCCGCAAGCCGGCCGACATCCTGCGCAGCCCCGAGGTGTCCCGGCTCCTCGACCTGGACCGGCCGGTGGCCCTGCTCCTCGTCGCCGTCCTCCACTTCCTGGAGGACGAGGACCGGCCCTACGAGGCCGTCGCCGAGCTGATCGACGCGCTCGCGCCCGGCAGCCTCCTCGTCGTCACCCACGCCTCGTACGAGGGCATCCCGCTCACCGAGGAGCAGGCGGGCGGCACCGTCGGCGTCTACCGCAACATCCGCAGCCCCCTGGTGATGCGGTCGGGCGAGGAGATCACCCGCTTCTTCGCGGGCACCGAGCTGGTCGAGCCCGGGCTGGTCCCGATGCCCGCCTGGCGACCGGACAGTCCGGTCGAGGAGGAGGATCCTTACGCCTTCTCCGGATTCGCAGGGGTGGGGCGCAAGGCGTGAAGGTCCCGTCGCAGCCCACCGGTTCCGTCGCCGAGGCGGACGGTCCGGAGGACAGACTCAGGCGGTTCGTCACCATCTGGAGCCGCGCGATCTTCCCGGTGACGGCCACCTCGCTGACCCGCGCCGAGTTCGAGGGGCACCTGCTGCCGCCGGCCCGCACCCTGTGCGACGCCCTGCACGCCCGCCCCTTCGACACGGCCCCCGCCCAACGCGCCGGCGCGGCCCTCGTCGCCGCCCACTGCACCGACCCCGACGCGCTCGGCCGCAGCCTCGGCGTGGTCGACTCGTACCTGGTGCTGTACTGCGGCACGGAGTCGGATCTCCCGGCCGAGGAGCTCCGCGCCCGCTGCGCCCGGCTCCAGCACGCCATGGCCGCCGGCTACGCGCAGGCCCTGCGCGAGCGGACCCGCGCCGAACAGGAGGCGATCGCCCGCTCCGCGCTCGCCGCCCGCAGCGCCGCCGAGATCGCCCTCCACGCCACCGAGAGCCGCTTCCGCGCGGTCTTCGACGGGGCCGCCATCGGCATCGGCATCGCCGACCTCGACGGCAACGTCCTGGAGGTCAACGAGACCCTCACCCGCATGTTCGGCGGGATGGAGGGCCAGGTGCGCAGCCGGAACGTCAGCGAGTGGGTCCACCCGGAGGACGGCCCGCACGTCTGGAAGCTGTACGAGGAGCTCGTCCGCGGCGAGCGGGAGTCCTACCGGGTGGAGAAGCCGTACTACCGAGGCGACGGAACGGTTCTCTGGACCAACCTCACCGTCTCGCTCCTCCGCGACGCCGAGGGACGGCCCCAGTACCAGCTCGCCCTGATGGAGGACACCACCGAACGGCGGCTGCTCCACCTGCGTCTGCGGTACGAGGCCACCCACGACGCGCTCACCGGGCTGCCGAACCGGACCCTGTTCTTCGAACGCCTGGAGAAGGCCCTCGTCTCCGGCGAGAACTCCCGCTTCGGCCTCTGCTACCTCGACCTCGACGGCTTCAAGGTCATCAACGACAGCCTCGGCCACTCCACCGGCGACCGGCTGCTCGTCGAGGTCGCCGACCGGCTGCAGAGCTGCGTCACCGGCTCGGGCGAGATGGTGGCCCGGCTCGGCGGGGACGAGTTCGTCGCCCTCACCACCGGCTGCGCCGGCCAACAGGACGTCACCGAACTCGCCGACCGCATCCTCGGCGCCCTCTCCACCCCCCTGCGCATCGACGGCCGCGAACTGACCGTCCGCGGCAGCCTCGGCGTGGTCGAGGGACCGGCGGGGGAGCGGACCCCGGCCGAGGTGCTGCGCAGCGCCGACATCACCATGTACCGGGCCAAGTCCGCGGGCGGCAACCGCTTCGAGCTCGCCGACCCCGAGGCCGACGCCCGCGCCATCACCCGGCACGGCCTGACGACGGCACTGCCCACGGCCCTGGAGCGCGGCGAGTTCTTCATCGAGTACCAGCCGCTCGTCCACCTCGGCGACGGCAGCGTGCACGGCGCGGAGGCACTGGTCCGCTGGTGCCACCCGCAGCACGGGGTGCTCGGCCCCGACCGGTTCATCCCGCTCGCCGAGGACACCGGCCTCATCGTGCCGCTCGGCCGCTGGGTGCTCCAGGAGGCCGTGCGCCAGGCCCGCTTCTGGCAGGCCCGGCACGCCGACGGCGGCCCGCTGCGGATCAACGTCAACCTGTCCCCGACCCAGCTGCACCACCCCCGGCTGGTCGCCGAGACCGTCGACGTCCTGGAGCGGTCGGGGCTCGAACCGGGCGCGCTCTGCCTTGAGGTGACCGAGTCGGCCCTGATCGGCGCCGACGAGGACCTGCTCAAGCCGCTGCGGCAGCTCGCCGAGATGGGCGTGGACATCGCGCTCGACGACTTCGGCACCGGCTACTCGAACCTCGCCAACCTGCGCCGTCTGCCGGTGAGCGTCCTGAAGCTCGACCGCTCCTTCACCCGGGGCATGCAGCAGCACCCGGTGGACCCGGTCGACCTCAAGATCGTCGAGGGGATCGTCTCCCTGGCCCACAGCCTGGAGCTCGCCGTCACGGTCGAGGGCGTGGAGACCGGCGCCCAGGCCCGCCAGCTCCGCGAGCTCGGCTGCGACACGGCCCAGGGCTGGTACTACGCCCGCCCCGGCGCCCCGGACCGCATCCACTCGCTGCTCCTGGCGGACGCGGTCTGAGACCCGGACGTACGAAACCGGCCTCCCCACGCGAAGCGGGGAGGCCGGGAAGAGATACGGGGGAGGAAAGCGGAGAGGCTATTTCATGGAAGATGAGAAGGAAGCCTCTCCATGGCCTCGCCCCGGAACGACCGTAGCACTCAGGCGGGCAGCAGGTCGCGCAGATTTTCCGGGGTGAACACACGCGAGCCCGCAGCCAGACCCTCCGGACGCTCCAGACCGATGTACGTGACCGGGGCGTCCGGCACCGTCCGGCCGTCCCACAGCGTCGTCCGCGCCCCCGACTCCTCCATCAGCGCCACGAGATGACCGACCGTCAGGGACGTGCGCCCCAGCAGGCCGCGCAGGAGGACCGCGATCGACACCCGGTGCCCCTCGACCTGGTTCGCCGACGGCGTGCCCCGCAGGCAGAGGTTGAGCCAGTGCGCGTGCCAGTGGCCCTCGTCGTCCCGCCGGAAGGCGAGCGGCAGGGCCACCCGGCCGGGGCCGCGCAGATCCGACTTCATGCGCACCGTACGCGGCTCGAACGGCCGGCCGCGCTGCTCGGACTCGCGCAGCATGTACCCGAAGAAGCCCTCCGCCACCTGGTCGAAGTCCTCACCCGAGTAGACGTGCACCTGCGGGACGATGAACGTGCCGCGCACCGCGCCGAGTCGCAGATCGATGAACTCCGAAGCCCCGTCCGGCGCGTTGGTGATGTCACCCGAGTGCCGGCCCTCGACGTCGGTCAGGGCCGTGTACGACAGCCAGGTCACCGTCGCGTAGTCCGCGTCCAGGACGAGCGCCGACAGATCGAGGTCGGTCGTGTACCGTGCCTGCCTCCAGTACATGAAGAACCGCAGCAGCTCCCCCTCGACCGGCGAGACCGAGCCGCGCGGCAGCACGCCGAGTCCCGCCGAGGCCGCCCGGCCGCTCAACGGCAGGGCGACACTCAGGACGTCGGGGTCGATCAACAGACGCCCCGGCGAGGGGAGTCGGCGCCGGGTCTCGGCGTCGAGGACCGCGATGAGCCGCTCGCGGTCGGAGTCCTCCAGCGGCGGACGCGTGTCGTCGGTGACCCAGGCCTTGCCCTCCCGGTTCACGAACAGCCGGCGCTCCCCGCCACTCCCGCCCGCGCGGTTCTCCAGGTGCTCGCGCACCGACAGGACGACCCGGCCCGACACCTCCGGCGCGGCCCGCTCGACCGCCGCGAGGACCGCCTCCCGCTCCTTGCCCTCCGCCGCGCCGCGCAGCAGCCGGTCCAGGGCGCGGAACAGGCGCCCCGGGGCCGCGGTGGCCAGCAGCTCCGCCACGCCCGCGACCTCGCCCCGGTCCAGCATCTCCTCCACGCGGCTGTCGAACGACGGCACCGTCCGCTCGCCCCGGGCGACGGCGAACACCTCGGCGGCGTGCGGCCAGTGCGGGTACTCGTGGGGGTGCAGCCGTTCCCCGAGGCGCTTCCACGCCTCCCCGTGCGCGGACACGTCCGAGAGCTTCGCCGGGGACGCGGCCACGACCGCGTCGAGCCCCGCGAGCAGGGTGCGGCGGTGCGGGCGGGACAGTGCGCGGAACCGGGTGGGCTCGCGCAGGGTGACATCACCCTCCGCAAGGGCGCAGGCCAGCCGCAGGACGTCGGTCACGGTGTCGAGCAGCGGGGCGGCGCCCACCCGCAGCCGGGCGTGGTTGACGACGGCGCGGTTCTCCCGGACCGTGATCGTCTCGGGCTGGGGGCCGTCCGCGCAGTGCTCGGCGAGCACGGCCAGATCACGCAGATGCTCCTCGCCGAGCGGGGTCGTGCTGCCGGCCAGGGCCAGATAGAGCGCGGTGACCTCGGTGTCCGCGTCCGCGCCGAGGTGCAGCACCGTCAGCCGGTCGCCGGCCGCCGCGATCAGCTCGTCGTGGACGGCGAGCATCTCCTCGTACGTGTGCTGGTAGCGGCCGTACGACGGGAGGGTCAGCAGGTCGAGGAGGCCGGCGCTCAGCTGGTCGAGCGCATGGGTGCGGGCGTCGCCGTCGGCGAACGCCTCGGCCACGCACGCCCTCCAGAAGTCGAGCGTGTCCGGCACGTTGTCCGGGAAGTCGACGAAGTAGGCGTTGTGCCGGACGTGGTCGCCGACGATGTCACGGACGGTCGCGAGAGTGCGGACGGCGGTCTCGACGACGGTCGGCCCGGCCAGCCCCGACAGGCGCTCGACCAGGTCGCCCGACAGCTTGAACCCTGCGGTCATCAGGGCCGCGTCGAGCCTGCGCGCGGCGGCGGCCCCGTCCCCGGCCGGACCGGTGGGGGAGGGGAGATGGTGGGTGTGCCGGACGACCAGGTGTTCGAGAGCGTGGACCATGGAGGCATGCTCGCAGCCGCCGACGGTCTGCCGCACGCGGATTTACGGGGGTTCAGGTGGAGCGGACGGGGCGGGTGACGACCGCCTCAGCCGATGTCCGCGGCCCGGTCCGGGCCGCTCCGCCGCGAGGCCAGCAGTATCCGCTGGAGCTCGCGCGCCGCCCTCGGGGGCGCCACGTCGCTCCGGTGCGCGAGCGCGATCGTACGCCGCAGCCCCGGCCGGGCGAGCGCCGTCACCCGCAGATCGCGGCCCGCCCGCGCCGCGACCATCGCCGGGACGACCGCGAGCCCGAGCCCCGCCCGGACGAAACCGAGCACCGCGTCCAGCTCCCCGCCCTCGACCGTGAACGTCGGCTCGAAACCCTCCGCCCGGCAGGCCGCCACGGTCAGTTCCCGCAGGTCGTAGCCGTGCCGGAACATCACGAGCGGCTGGTCCCGCAGGTCCTTGATCCGCACCGGACGCCCCGGCGCCGGAGCCGAGGCCGAGGTGACGACCACCAGGTCCTCCCGGAGCAGCTCGACCGTCGTCAGCGCCGGTGACGGGGACGGCAGCGGCAGCACCACCAGGGCCAGGTCGAGCGCCCCGCGCGCCAGCTCCCGTACGAGATCGTGCGAGCCGCCCTCCTCGATGAGGAGCTCGATTCCCGGGTGCAGGTCGTGGAAGGCGCGCAGCACGTCCGGGAGCAGCCCCGTGCACAGGCTCGGCGTCGCGCCGAGCCGCACCCTGCCCCGCTTGAGCTGCGCCAGCTCCTGCACCTCCAGCCGGGCCGTCTCCGTGTCGGCGAGGATCCGGCGCGCGAGCGGCAGCAGCGCCTCGCCCGCGTCGGTGAGCGTGATGTTCCCCCGGGCCCGGCTGAACAGCTCCGCGCCCAACTCCCCTTCCAGGGCCTTGATCTGCTGGGAGAGCGAGGGCTGCGAGACATGGACGCGCTCGGCCGCCCGCGTGAAGTGACGGGTCTCGGCCACGGCGACGAAGTAGAGGAGCTGCTGGAACTGCATGACCCCAGCGTAGGGGACACGGATAGGTTGTGCCTATCGAGATCAGCCGGACCATGTCTTGGACCTCTCGGGTCGTTCGGCCCTAGCGTCGGGGGCATGGCTCTGGCACCCACGAGGGACCGGACGACGGGCCGCCCGCCGTCCCCCACACCGTCACGCGGATTCCTGTCATCGACCCTCGGCAAGAAGACGGTCATGGCCGTCAGCGGGCTGCTCATGCTCGGCTATCTCGTCGCCCATGTCGCCGGCAACCTGAAGGTCTTCTTCGGCCCCGAGGAGTTCAACGCCTACGGCCACTGGCTGCGGGTGATGGGCGCCCCCGTCCTGCACCACGAGTGGGCCCTCTGGCTCGTCCGGATCGTGCTCCTCGCCGCCGTCGGCGCCCACGCCGTCTCCGCGTACCAGCTCAGCCGGCGCGACGTGAAGGCCCGCCCCACCGCGTACGTCCACCGCCGCAGGCGCGCCTCGTACGCCACCCGCACCATGCGCTGGGGCGGGATCATCCTCGCCCTCTTCATCGTCTGGCACATCCTCGACCTCACCACCGGCACCGTGCACCCCGGCGGCTTCGAGGAGGGCAAGCCCTACCAGAACGTCGTCGACACCTTCTCCACCTGGTACGGCAACGTCATCTACATCGTCGCCATGCTCGCCGTCGGCCTCCACGTCCGCCACGGCTTCTGGAGCGCCGCCCAGACCCTGGGCGTCGGCAACGCCCGCCGCGAGCGCCTCCTCAGGGCCGCCGCGAACACCCTCGCGCTCGTCCTGACCGCGGGCTTCGTCTCCGTACCCGTCGCCGTCATGACCGGAGTGGTGAGCTGAATGACCTACCTCGATTACCGCGTCGGCGAACCGCTCGCCGACACCACCGCCCCGGCAGGCCCCATCGCCGAACGCTGGGACACCCGCCGCTTCCAGGCCAAGCTCGTCAATCCCGCCAACCGCCGCAAGCACCGGATCATCGTCGTCGGCACCGGCCTCGCCGGCGGCTCCGCCGGCGCCACCCTCGCCGAACAGGGCTACCACGTCGTCCAGTTCTGCTTCCAGGACTCCCCGCGCCGCGCCCACTCGATCGCCGCCCAGGGCGGCATCAACGCCGCCAAGAACTACCGCAACGACGGCGACTCGATCCACCGCCTCTTCTACGACACCGTCAAGGGCGGCGACTTCCGCGCCCGAGAGTCCAACGTGCACCGCCTCGCCCAGATCTCCGTCGAGATCATCGACCAGTGCGTCGCCCAGGGCGTGCCCTTCGCCCGCGAGTACGGCGGACTCCTCGACACCCGCTCCTTCGGCGGCGTCCAGGTCTCCCGCACCTTCTACGCCCGCGGTCAGACCGGCCAGCAACTCCTGCTCGGCGCCTACCAGGCGCTGTCCCGGCAGATCGCCGCAGGCAACGTCGAGATGCACGCCCGTACGGAGATGCTCGACCTGATCGTCGTCGACGGCCGGGCCCGCGGCATCGTCGCCCGCGACCTGATCACGGGCGAGGTCTCCACCCACTACGCGGACGCGGTCGTCCTCGCCAGCGGCGGCTACGGGAACGTCTTCTACCTCTCCACCAACGCGATGAACTCCAACGCCACCGCCGTCTGGCGGGCCCACCGGCGCGGCGCGTACTTCGCCAACCCCTGCTTCACCCAGATCCACCCCACCTGCGTCCCGCGCACCGGCGACCACCAGTCCAAGCTGACCCTGATGAGCGAGTCCCTCCGCAACGACGGGCGCATCTGGGTCCCGAAGGCCCACGGGGACCGGCGGCCGGCGGCCGACATCCCCGAGGACGAGCGTGACTACTACCTGGAGCGGATCTACCCCTCCTTCGGCAACCTCGTCCCCCGCGACATCGCGTCGCGCGCCGCGAAGAACGTCTGCGACGAGGGCCGCGGCGTCGGCCCCGGCGGCCAGGGCGTCTACCTCGACTTCGCCGACGCGATCCGGCGCCTCGGCCGCAAGGCCGTCGAGGAGAGGTACGGCAACCTCTTCGACATGTACGAGCGGATCACCGCCGAGAACCCGTACGAGGTCCCCATGCGGATCTACCCCGCCGTGCACTACACGATGGGCGGACTCTGGGTCGACTACGACCTCCAGACCACCGTCCCCGGCCTCTTCGCCATCGGCGAGGCCAACTTCTCCGACCACGGGGCCAACCGGCTCGGCGCCTCCGCCCTCATGCAGGGCCTCGCCGACGGGTACTTCGTCCTCCCCGCCACCATCAACGACTACCTCGCCCGCCACCCGCACGCCGAGCCGGTCACCGACGACCACCCGGCGGTCCGGGACGTCCTCGCCGAGACCGAGGACCGGCTGAACCTCCTCCTCTCCGTCGACGGCGACCGCACCCCAGACTCCTTCCACCGCGAACTGGGCGAACTCATGTGGGAGTTCTGCGGCATGGCCCGCACGGAGGAGGGCCTGCGCAAGGCGCTCGCCCGGATCCCCGAGATCCGGGAGGAGTTCTGGCGCCGGATCAAGGTCCCCGGCACCGGCCAGGAGTTCAACCAGTCCCTGGAGAAGGCGAACCGCATCGTCGACTACCTGGAGCTGGCCGAGCTGATGTGCCTCGACGCGCTCCACCGGGCGGAGTCCTGCGGCGGCCACTTCCGCGAGGAGTCCCAGACGCCGGACGGCGAAGCGGCGCGCAGCGACGAGGAGTTCGCGTACGTGGCGGCCTGGGAATTCCGGGGCCCCGGGGGGCGCCCGCCGGGAGAGCACGGCACGGCGCCGGGCGCCTCCCCCGTCCTCCACAAGGAGGACCTCACCTTCGAGTACGTCCACCCCACCCAGCGGAGTTACGCATGAGGCTCACCCTGCGCGTCTGGCGCCAGCGGAACGCCGACGCCCCCGGCGCCATGTCCACCTACGACGTCGACGGCATCTCCGCCGACATGTCGTTCCTGGAGATGCTCGACACCCTCAACGAGGCCCTCATCCTGCGCGGCGAGGACCCCGTCGCCTTCGACCACGACTGCCGCGAGGGCATCTGCGGCGCGTGCAGCCTCGTCATCAACGGCGACGCCCACGGCCCCGAGCGCACCACCACGTGCCAGCTCCACATGCGCTCCTTCCGCGACGGCGACACGATCGACATCGAGCCCTGGCGTGCGGCGGCCTTCCCCGTCGTCAAGGACCTGGTGGTCGACCGCTCCGCCTTCGACCGCGTCATCCAGTCCGGCGGCTACATCAGCGCCCCCACGGGCTCGGCGCCCGAGGCCCACGCCACCCCCGTCCCGAAGGCCGACGCGGACTCCGCCTTCGAGCACGCGGAGTGCATCGGCTGCGGCGCCTGTGTCGCGGCCTGCCCCAACGGCTCGGCGATGCTCTTCACCTCGGCGAAGATCAACCACCTGAACGTCCTGCCGCAGGGTTCCCCGGAACGCGAGACCAGGGTCCTCGACATGGTGGCCCAGATGGACGCGGAGGGCTTCGGCGGCTGCACGCTGACGGGTGAGTGCGCGACGGCGTGCCCGAAGGGGATCCCGCTGCCGTCGATCGCGGCGATGAACAAGGAATGGCTGCGGGCGCGGCGGAAGGTGAAGGGGTAGGGGTAGGGGTAGGGGTAGGGGAGAAGGCGGGAGGAGCGGGGGCGGGGTGCTCCCGGGCGGTCATCCGCCGGCGAGCGCCCGGGCCAGGTACGGAGCCGTCCGGCTCGCCGGGGAGGCGGCCACCTCGGCCGGAGGGCCCTCCGACACCACCCGGCCGCCCTCGTCGCCGCCGCCCGGGCCCAGGTCGAGGACCCAGTCGGCGGTGGCGACCACGTCCATGTCGTGCTCGACGACGATCACGGAGTGGCCCGCGTCCACGAGGCCGTGGAGCTGACGCATCAGGACCTCGACATCCGCCGGGTGCAGCCCCGTCGTCGGCTCGTCCAGCACGTACAGCGTGGCGGAGCGGCGCGGACGCTGGAGCTCGGAGGCGAGCTTGATGCGCTGCGCCTCGCCGCCGGACAGCTCAGTGGCCGGCTGCCCGAGCCGCAGATAGCCGAGGCCCACCTCCAGCAGCGTCCGCAGGCTCCGGGCGGCGGCCGGGACGTCGTCGAAGAACTCCGCCGCCGACTCGACGGTGAGGTCCAGGACTTCGGCGATCGTGAGCCCGCGCAGCCGCACCTGAAGCGTCTCGGGGTTGTACCGCGCGCCGTGGCAGTCGGGGCACGGCGCGTAGGTGCTCGGCAGGAAGAGGAGCTCCACCGAGACGAAACCCTCGCCCTGGCAGGTCTCGCAGCGCCCGCCGGAGACGTTGAAGGAGAAGCGGCCCGCCTTGTAGCCGCGTGCCCGCGCCTCCTCCGTCTCGGTGAACAGCTTCCGCACGACGTCGAAGAGACCCGTGTACGTGGCGAGGTTGGAGCGTGGGGTCCGCCCGATCGGACGCTGGTCCACCGTCACCAGGCGGCCCACCCCGGGCAGTTCCTCGGTCAGCGCGCCGACGAGGGTCGACTTGCCCGAACCCGACACACCCGTCACGGCGGTGAGGACACCGAGCGGGAAGGCCGCGTCGACCGCCCGCAGATTGTGCCGGGTCACCGAGCCCGTACGCAGCCAGCCCGACGGAGCGCGCACCGTCCGCGCGGGCGCCGGCCGCCGGTCGAAGAGGAAGCGCCGGGTCGCGGACGCCTCGACGGCCGCCAGCTCCTGCGGCGGACCGCTGTGCAGGACGTGTCCGCCGTGCACCCCGGCGCGCGGCCCGACGTCGACGAGCCAGTCGGCGTGACGGACGACGTCGAGATGGTGCTCGACGACGAAGACCGAGTTCCCTGCCTCCTTCAGCCGGTCGAGGACCACGAGGAGCGCCTCGGTGTCGGCCGGGTGCAGACCGGCGGACGGCTCGTCGAGCACGTACACGACACCGAAGAGCCCCGCGCGCAGCTGGGTGGCGAGCCGCAGCCGCTGGAGCTCCCCGTTGGAGAGGGTCGGCGTCGCGCGGTCCAGGCTGAGGTAGCCGAGACCGAGTTCGGTGACCGTGGCGATCCGGGCGACGAGGTCCTCGGTGAGGACGCGCGCCGTCTCCTCGGTGCCCGTCTCCGTACCGCCCGTCGGCGTCGCCGAGAGGAGCCCGGCCAGGACCGTCAGCGGCAGCGCGGCCAGCTCGGCGATCGTCCGCCCCGCGAAGGTCACCGCGAGCGCCTCCGGGCGCAGCCGGCTGCCGCCGCACACCGGGCAGGGCGCACTCGACAGGAACCGCTCCGCCTTCGCCCGCAGCGTCGTGCTCTTCGAGTCCGCGAACGTCCGCAGGACGTACCGCCGGGCACTCATGTACGTGCCCTGGTAAGGGCGTTGGATGCGCTCCGCCTCCCGCACCGGGTGCACCGTGACCACCGGCTGCTCCTCGGTGAAGAGGATCCACTCCCGGTCCTTCGCGGCCAGCTCGCGCCACGGCCGGTCGACGTCGTACCCGAGGGTGTCCAGGACGTCCCGCAGGTTTTTCCCCTGCCAGGCGCCCGGCCAGGCGGCGATGGCACCTTGACGGATCGACAGATCCTGATCCGGGACGAGGAGTTCCTCGCTCGTCTCGTGGATCCGGCCGATGCCGTGGCACGAAGGGCACGCGCCCGTCGCCGTGTTGGGGGAGAAGGCGTCGGAGTCGAGCCGGGCCGCGCCCTCCGGGTAGCGGCCGGCCCGCGAGAACAGCATCCGCAACGAGTTGGAGAGCGTCGTCACCGTGCCGACCGAGGAGCGGGCGTTCGGCGAGGACCGGCGCTGTTCCAGGGAGACCGCCGGGGGCAGCCCGCTGATCTCGCCGACCGCGGGCGCCCCCACCTGATGGATCAGCCGCCGCGCGTACGGCGCGACCGATTCGAAGTAGCGCCGCTGCGCCTCCGCGTAGATCGTCCCGAAGGCGAGCGACGACTTGCCCGAACCGGACACCCCGGTGAAGGCGACGAGTGCGTCGCGCGGGATGTCGACGTCGACCCCGGCGAGGTTGTGCTCGCGGGCGCCGCGGACACGGACGTACGGATCGTGGGGTCTGTCACGCATGCATCGATATTAGCTACTGCTCCCTGTTTGCCCCGGTCGGGTGGGTGGTGGCCGGCGCCGTCAGGCCGACGGCCCGCGCAAGCCCGCGGTACGAGTCGCTCAGCGCCGCCCGGTCGTACGTGCTCGTGGTCACCAGCACCTCCTGGGCCCCGGTCTCCTTCACGGCCCGCTCCAGCGCCTCGGCCACCTGCTCCTCCGTGCCGTGCACATGACCCACGAGACCGGACTCGTAGAAGCCGCGCTGCTTCTCCGTCATCCGGCCGGTCAGCGCCGGCTCCTCGATCCGCTCGGGCGGGGCGAGCGGCGGGAACACGCCGCGGGTGCGGGAGTACGCGAGGGACCAGGCCTCCGGCATCAGCAGCCGGCGGGCCGCCGCCTCGCTGTCCGCCACCACGACCGTCCCGGCCACGACCACGTACGGCTCGGCGGCCCACGGGGAGGGACGGAAGGCGGAGCGGTACGTGTCGACGGCGGCGAGGACGCGGTCCCGGCCCCGCAGGTCGCCGATGACCAGCGGAAGGCCGGCCGCCGCGGCGATCGCCGCGCCCTCGCCCGTCGCGAGGACGAACGGCGGGACCCGCAGGCCCTCCGCGGGCCGGGCGTGCACCTGCGGATGGGCCGTCTGCTCTCCGGTGAACCAGCCGAGGAGCTCGTCGAGCTGCTCCCCGAACCGGTCGGCGTCCTCCTTGTCGCGCCCGAGGGCCCGCCGGATGCCGTCCGTGAAACCGACCGAGCGGCCGACGCCCATGTCGATCCGGCCGGGGAAGAGGGACTCCAGGACCCCGAACTGCTCGGCCACGACCAGCGGCTGGTGGTTGGGCAGCATCACCCCGCCCGTGCCGACCCGCACGGTGGACGTCGAGGCGGCCACCGCGGCGGCGAGCACCGTCGGCGCCGAGCCGGCGACCCCGGGCACGCTGTGGTGCTCCGACACCCAGAACCGGTGGTAGCCGAGGGCCTCCACCTCCTGGGCGAGGCGCACGGTGTCGCGCAGCGCCTGTGGGGCGTCCTCGCCCTCCCGCGTGCGGGAGCGGTCGAGGACGGAGAATCGGATGCCGTCGAGGAAGGTGCTCACGTACGGTCCAACGCCGGGAGCGGCGAGGGATTCCCGGCACGGGGTGTCGGGTCCGGGGTCCGCGGGCGCGGGCCGGAAAGCGTGAGGCGGCGGCGTACACCTGCTCCTACGCTGGGGCCGTGACACGCGACACCCGGCCACTGGCCGTCTTCGACCTGGACAACACCCTCTCCGCGACCGCCCACCGCCAGCACTTCCTGGAGGCGCGGCCCAAGGACTGGCGCGGCTTCTTCGCGGCGGCGCCCGACGATCCGCCGCTGGCGGAGGGCGTCGAGCTGTGCCGTGACGCGGCCGAGGAGTGCGAGGTGGTCTACCTGACCGGGCGGCCGGAGCGCTGCCGGCGGGCCACCGTGGCCTGGCTGGCAGCGCAGGGGCTGCCGGAGGGCCGGATCCACATGCGGGGCGACCGGGACTTCAGGCCGGCCAGGGTGACCAAGGTGGAGGTGCTCCGGCGGCTCGGCGCCGACCGTGAGATCCGGATGCTCGTCGACGACGACGCACTGGTCTGCGACGCGGCGGAGGCGGCCGGGTTCCGCGTCGTACGCGCCCACTGGGCGGTTTCGTCGGAGGTGCTGACGGACGCCCAGGAGAAGGAGGGCCGGACCTGATCCGCCCGGCCACCCGGGCTCGGTCGTCCGTCGGGCGCCGCTCGTCGGACGTCGCTCGTCGGACGTCGCTCGTCGGACGTCGTTCCCTCGCCGTCCGTCAGCTCTCGTCCTCCAGGCGGAAGCCGACCTTGAGCCCCACCTGGTAGTGCTCGATCGCGCCTTCGACGATATGGCCGCGGACCTGCGTGACCTCGAACCAGTCGAGGCCCCGCAGCGTCTGCGCGGCGCGGTTGATGCCGTTGCGGATGGCTTCGTCGACGCCTTCGGTGGACGTCCCGACGATCTCGGTGACGCGGTAGGTGTGATTCGACATGGGGGCCGAACTCCTCTCGGTGCGTCCCTCCACCGTGCCCCAGGCCGGGGCGGCGCGCGACAGGACGGCCTCCGTACGGCGTGCGGTCGCTTACCGAAGGTAAGGCTCCGGTTCGTCCATCCGGAGGCTGAAACGAGATGGTCAAGGACTTGACCACTTCGTTGGTCCAGACCAGAATCCAGGCCACATACCCGCGCGAACACCCCGTTCGGTCCCCCCACGTCGGGTCAGCCCCCAATGCCGCACGAACCTGTGCAGAACCGCAGAAGGTGACCTACGTGAAGAACCGCCATCTGGCCTGCCCCTTGGCAGCCGCCACCGCGCTCGCGCTCGCCGGTTGCGGGATGATGCCGGGCGGGAGCGAGACGAAGACCGTCAACATCTGGCTCATGCGGGACAGCGCCAGCGAGGACTTCCTCACGCGCTTCACCGAGGCCTACGAGGAAGAGCACGACGGCGTCGACCTCAAGATCAGCATCCAGGACTGGACCGGCATCGGGAAGAAGGTCACCGAGGCCATCGAGGGACCCGGCGGACCCGACATCATCGAGGTCGGCAACACCCAGGTCGCCCAGTACGCCGACACCGACAAGCTCTACGACCTCACCCTGGAGTCCGTCCGCGACCTGGGCAGCGAGGACTGGCTGCCCGGTCTCGCCCAGCCGGGCAGGATCGGCGGGTCCCAGTACGGCATTCCCTGGTACGCGGCCAACCGCATCGTCATCTACAACAAGGACCTGTTCCGGGACGCCGGGATCGACAAGCCGCCGACCACCCGCGCCGAGTGGCTCGCCGACACCGAGAAGCTCAACCGCGGCGGCTCCCAGGGCATCTACCTCGCAGGCCAGGACTGGTACACCCTCTCCGGCTTCATCTGGGAGGAGGGCGGCGAACTCGCCGTCGACAAGGGCGGCGAGTGGACCGGCGCCCTCGGCAGCCCCGCGGCCCTGCGCGGCATGGCCTTCTACAAGGACCTCCAGTCCCTCGGCACCGGCCCCAAGAACGCCGACGAGCAGAACCCGCCGCAGGCCGACGTCTTCGCCAAGGGCGACGTCGCCCAGATCATCGCCACGACCAGTGCCGTCGCGCCGATCCTGAAGGCCAACCCGGACCTCAAGGACAAGCTCGGCTTCTTCGCGATGCCCGGCAAGAAGGCCGGCCAGCCCGGCGCCGTCTTCACCGGCGGCTCCGACCTCATCATCCCGGAGAACGCACCCCAGCGCGGCGCCGCCCTCGACGTCGTCAAGGCGCTCGCCGGCGAGAAGTGGCAGACCGAACTCGCCCGCGCCATGGGGTACGTGCCCAACAAGAAGGGCCTCGCCTCCGTCGTCTCCGGCCAGGAGGCGACCGCCGTCATGGCGGCGGCCGCCGCCCGCGGCCGCGCCACCCCCAACTCCCCGCAGTGGGCCAATGTCGAGGCCGACAACCCCATCAAGCCGTACATGACGGCCGTCCTCCAGGGCGAGGACCCGGCACAGGCCGCCGCGAAGGCCTCGGCCGAGATCTCGGACACCCTCGCCGAATAGCATTCAGCGTTCGCACATCCGCGAGCCCCCGGACGGTCATGTCGAATCCAGCCGGTGACGGAAGAAGTAAGGAGCCGGGCCACCGCTCACGCGGCCCGGTCCCGCCCCTTCACCTTCCGTCCGCCGGAGGAGCCCGACATGACCGCACCGTCGCCCACACTCGCCGTCCCCGCCGGGACCGGGTCCGTCCCCACCGGGTCCGTCCCCGCCCAGCCCCAGCCGCGACCCCAGCCCCAGGCCGGGCCCGAGCAGCCCACGCCCCGGTACGTGGTCGGCCTCGCCCGTGACCAGGAGGACGTACGGGCCGCCCAGCGGCTGCGCCACCAGGTCTTCGCCGGCGAACTCGGCGCCCGGCTCGACGGCCCCGACCCCGGCCTCGACTCCGACGCCTTCGACGCGTACTGCGACCACCTGCTCGTACGGGACGAGGCCACCGGCGACGTCGTCGGCACCTACCGGATCCTGCCGCCCGAGCGGGCCGCCGTAGCCGGACGCCTCTACTCCGAGAGCGAGTTCGACCTCACCCGGCTCGCCCCCGTCCGCCACGACCTCGTGGAGGTCGGCCGGTCCTGCGTCCACCCCGCCCACCGCAACGGCGCCGTCATCTCCCTCATCTGGGCCGGCCTCGCCCGCTACATGACCCGGACCGGCCACAACTGGCTCGCCGGCTGCTGTTCGGTCCCCCTCACCGACGGCGGCGTCCTCGCCGCCTCCACCTGGGACACGGTCAAGGCCAAGCACCTCGCCCCCGAGGAGTACTGGGTCACCCCGCACAAGCTCTGGAACTCCGACGGCATCGCCCGCCCCGCAGGCCGCACCGAACTCCCGCCGCTGCTGCGCGGCTACCTCCGCCTCGGCGCCTGGGTCTGCGGCGCCCCCGCCCACGACCCCGACTTCGGCGTCGCCGACCTGTACGTCCTGCTCTCCCTGCGCCGCACCAACCCGCGCTACCTCAACCACTTCCTGTCGCTCGCCCCCGCCCAGTGAACGGGACCACGGCGCCCTCGCCGTGGCTCCCCACGGCGCCCTGCACCCCGGGCCACTGCGCCGCCCACCCCGACCCGGTCGCCCGCCACGGGGCCCGCGCCGCGGGCACCGCCCTGGCCGCGATGCGGCTGGCAGCCGGGATCGGCGCGGTCCTCCTCGGCATCCTGTGCATGCCGGCCACCGGGCTCCTGCCGACGCCGGTGCGGCTCGCCCTCGTCCGGTACTGGGTACGGTCCGTGGTCCGCGCCTTCGGCGTGCGCGTCCGCTTCGACGGGGCCGCCGCCCCGGCCGAAGGGCCGCTCCTCGTCGTCGCCAACCACGTCTCCTGGCTGGACATCCCGCTCATCGCGGCCGTCCTCCCCGGCCGGATGGTCGCCAAGGCCGAGGTCCGCCGCTGGCCGGTCCTCGGCACCCTCGCCGCGCTCGGCGGGACCCTCTTCATCGACCGCGACCGGCTCAGGGACCTGCCCGGCACCGTGCGCACGATGGCCGCCGTGCTCGCCGGCGGCGGCCGGGTGATCGTCTTCCCGGAGGGGTCGACCTGGTGCGGCCGGGCCGGAGGCCGCTTCCGGCCCGCCGCGTTCCAGGCCGCGCTGGACGGCGGGGCCGACGTCCAGCCCGTACGGATCGACTACCGGCCCACCAGTGCCGCCGCCTACGTGGGCGACGATCCACTGGGCGCCTCCCTGTGGCGGCTCGTCACCATGCGCGGAGTCACCGCCGACGTACGGCTACTGGACCCGCTGTCGGGTACGCGCTTCCCGGACCGGCGGTCCCTGGCCGCTGCGGCTCAGCGGGCCGTCACGGAGGCCGCAGCCACACCGCGCGTCCCCAAGCCGCGTGCCCTCGCACCGCGCGCCCTCAAGCCGCGCGCCCTCGCACCGCGCGCCCTCGCACCGCGCGCCCTTGCCGCGCGCGCCCTCCCCGTACGCGTCCTCACCGGGCGCGCCCTCGGAGCTCGCGTCGTCGCTCAGCGTGCCGTCGCGAGCGACAGCGCGAACCTGCCCTCGTCGTCCGTCCACCAGCGGGACAGGTCGAGCCCCGCCTCCGCCAGCTCGTCCCGCACTCCTGCCTGACGGAACTTCGCCGACACCTCCGTCCGTACCTCCTCGCCCGCCGCGAAGGGCACCACGAGATCCAGCTCCGGGATCTTCACCGTGAGCGCGTGCCGCGCGCGCAGCCGCATCTCGATCCACTCCCGGTCCCGGTCCCAGACCGCCACGTGCTCGAAATCGTCCGGATCCGCGTCGGCGCCGAGCTCCCGGCCGATCACGGACAGCACGTTCTTGTTGAACGCCGCCGTCACCCCGGCCGCGTCGTCGTACGCGGCGACGAGCGTCTCCTCGTCCTTCACCAGATCCGTGCCGAGCAGCAGGGCGTCGCCCGGCGTGAGCATCGACCGGACCGAGCGCAGGAACGTCCGCCGCTCCTCGGGGAGCAGATTGCCGATCGTGCCCCCGAGGAAGGCCACCAGCCGCGGACCGGGCGTCCCCGGCAGCGCGAGCCCCCGGGTGAAGTCGGCCACCAACGCGTGCACGTGCAGCTCCGGCCGGTCGGCGAGCAGCGACTCGGCCGCCCCGGTCAGCGCGGACTCGCTCACGTCCACCGGCACGTAGGCGTCCAGACCGGGCAGGAGCGCGTCGATCAGGAACCGCGTCTTCTCGGAGGAGCCGGAGCCCAGCTCGACCAGGGTCCTGGCCCCGGTGGCGGCGGCGATCTCCGGCGCCCGCGCGATCAGGATCTCCCGCTCCGCCCGCGTCGGGTAGTACTCGGGCAGCCGGGTGATCTCCTCGAACAGCTCGCTGCCCCGGGCGTCGTAGAACCACTTCGGCGGCAGCGCCTTGGGGGAGCGGGTCAGCCCGTGGAGGACGTCGGCGCGCAGATCGGCGCCCGCGGCGTCGGGGGCG
This sequence comes from Streptomyces sp. NBC_01255, assembly GCF_036226445.1. Taxonomy (NCBI): domain Bacteria; kingdom Bacillati; phylum Actinomycetota; class Actinomycetes; order Kitasatosporales; family Streptomycetaceae; genus Streptomyces; species Streptomyces sp. NBC_01255. Next base: position 951,133 of record NZ_CP108474.1, on the reverse strand, counting down.
AGGGTACGGGTCAGCTGGAACGGACTCACGCGGACGGCTCCTTGAGCGGGGTGAGGGTGACATCGCCGCGGTCGGCGGTCACGAGCGTGTGCTCGGGGACCTCGCGCCACCGCGGATCGTCGTCGTACGGTTCGGAGGCCACGACCACACGGCCGGGGCCCGTCAGGTACCAGAGGCTGTTCCCCCAGGTCGTCGCGGCGACGGTGGCGCCGTCGGTGAGCAGCAGGTTCAGCGAGGAACCGGGCGCCGCGGCGGCGGCCTCCCGCACGGTGTCGGCCAGGGCCGTGCCCGGCGCGTCCCCGGCCCGCAGCCGGTGCAGCACGAGCGCCCACAACAGCGCCGAGTCGGTGCGCGCCTCCAGGCTCAGCAGCGCGTCGACCGGGAGCGCGCCGGCCGTCGAGGCCAGAGAGCCGGGCCAGCCCGTGACGGCGCCGTTGTGGCTGAACAGCCAGGGGCCCGCGGTGAACGGAGCGGCCGCGGCCTCCCCGTCGGCGCCGGGCAGCGTGGCGCCCCGTACCGCCGCGAGCAGCGCCCCGGAGCGGACCACCCGGGCGAGGTCAGCGAAGGAGAGGTCGCCCCAGATCGGCCCCGCGCGCCGGTACCGCGCGGGCACCGGATCCCCCTCCGCGTACCAGCCCACCCCGAAGCCGTCGGCGTTCACGACACCGCTCGTCTGGGTACGCGGTTCCCAGGACTGGCGCAGCAGAGCGTGCTCCGGCCGGACCAGCAGCTCGCCCAGCGCCACCGGCCCGCCCACGTACGCGAGATGACGGCACATCAGTCGAGCTCCGCGGTCCGTGCCGTGCGGAAGCCGGAGAAGATCTGACGCCGCACCGGCAGGTCCCAGTTGCGGAAGGTGCCCCGGCAGGCGACCGCGTCCACCGCGAACGACCCGCCGCGCAGCACCTTGTGCTCCGGTCCGAAGAACACCTCCGAGTACTCCTTGTACGGGAAGGCCGTGAAGCCGGGGTACGGCAGGAAGTCGCTCGCCGTCCACTCCCACACGTCGCCGATCAACTGCCTTACGCCGTGCGGCGAGGCACCCTCCGGATAGCTGCCCGCGGCGGCCGGCCGCAGGTGCCGCTGCCCGAGGTTCGCGTGCTCGGGACCGGGATCGGCGTCGCCCCACGGGTAGCGGCGCGAGCGCCCCGAGACCGGGTCGTAGCGGGCGGCCTTCTCCCACTCGGCCTCGGTGGGGAGCCTGCGCCCGGCCCAGCGCGCGTACGCGTCCGCCTCGTACCAGCTCACGTGCAGGACCGGCTCGTCCACCGGTACGGGTTCGGTCACCCCGAAGCGGCGGCGCAGCCACTGCCCGCCGTCCCGGCGCCAGAACAGCGGCGCTTCGATGCCGTGCTCCCGGATCTGCGCCCATCCCTCGGGCCGCCACCAGCGCCGGTCCGTGTACCCGCCGTCCGCCATGAAGGCCAGATATGCGCCGTTCGTGACGGGGGTGGTGTCGACGAAGAAGGCCGGGACGACCCGGGCGTGGGCCGGGCGTTCGTTGTCCAGTGCCCACGGTTCGTCCGACGTGCCCATGGCGAACGGGCCGCCGGGGACGAGGACTTCGGCGGGCAGTGGACCGGACCGCGCGGCCGGTGGCGGGGGAGCGGTCAGCGCCGCCGGCCCTTTACGCAGCTGATGGGTGATCAGCATGGTCTCGTCGTGCTGCTGCTCGTGCTGGGCGATCATGCCGAACGCGAAACCGTCGTCGAGCAGCGGCCGCCCCTCCAGCGGGGCGGTCTCCAGCACGTCGAGGATCCTCAGGCGGACGTCCGCGGCGTAAGCGCGGGCCTCGCCGGGCGCGAGCAGGGGCAGCGAGGGGCGGCTGGCGCGCGGGTGCTCGAACGCGTCGTAGAGGGAGTCGATCTCCGGCCGCAGGGCGTCCCGCCCCGCGACGGCCCGCCACAGCCACTGCTCCTCCTGGTTGCCGATGTGCGCCAGGTCCCAGACCAGGGGCGACATCAAAGGCGAGTGCTGCGCGGTGAGTTCGCCGTCCTCGACGCAGGAGGTGAGGAGGGCCGTGCGCTCCCGCGCGACGGTCAGGGCGTCCACGGCCCGGGCGCGCAGCACCTCCGGATCGATCCCGGTGCTCCGCTCGGTCCCGGTCATGACGTCACCGCCTGAAGCTCGTCGGCCGGACAGCTCCCGGGGATCACGTACCGCTCCTGGAAGGCGACGACGGCCCGCCGCACCTCCTCGCTCGCCCCGATCCGCGGCAGCGCCTCGACGGCGGCCGCGAAGACCCCGCGGGCGGCGGCGTGCAGTCCGGGATCGGCGAGGCCGTCGCGCGCCGCCGCGAGCCACAGCGGATTGCGGGGCGCCGGACCAGGACCGGCCTGCTCCGCGAGGGGCTGGACCGCCCGGTACACGGTCTCCGCGGCCTCCGGGTCCTCGAAGACGGCCGTCGTCACGGCCACCGGCACCACCCAGCCGTCCGGGCCGGGCTGCGCGTCGATCATCCGCAGCTCCAGATGGCCGCGCGGCCGGACCGGCGGGAAGAGCGTCGTCAGGTGGTAGCGCAGATCCTCGAGGTCCGCGGGGCGGGGGGCGCCGGTGCGCAGCCACTCGCGGAAGGTCAGCCCCTCCGGCACCGCCCACGGCCCCTCGGCGGCCCGTACGCACATCACCGGCGTGTCCAGGACGTGCGCGGTCCACTCGTCGCGGGGCTTCCCGTCCGGCCGGGGAGCGAGGGCCCGCCGCGGGTCGAGCTCCGTCCACAGCGCCTGGCGCGTCGAGCGCCAGCCGGTCCGACGGCCGCCGTGCAGCGGGGAGTTGGCGAAGACCGCCACGAGCACCGCGCCGAGGAGGTGGGCGAGCCGCCAGCGCCGGTGGTAGCCGAGCGGACCCGGCTCGTCGAGCCCTGCGTCGAGACAGACCTGCACGGAGGCCGAGTCGCACATCATCGCCCGCCCGGCCGGTCCCGTACGGTCGAGCACGATCTCCATGGCGTCGTACCGCGGCTCGTGCAGCACCCGGCCGCGCGGCGCGTGCCAGGGGTCCACCCCGTAGCCGCTCAGGGTGAGACCGAGCGGTCCGAGCGCCTCCCGTACCGAGCGCAGATCGGCGGCGAGCGAGTCGAGACACTCCATCAGCGACCCGGCCGGACGCGAACTGAGCTCCAGCTGACCGCCCGGTTCGAAGGTGAGTGCCGAGACGAGCGGCAAGGACCGTACGGTGCTGAGCGCGGCGGCCAGTCTCGGCGGCCGTACGGGCAGGCGGGGGTCGCGCAGATCATGGACGAGCCACTCCAGCTCGGCCCCCACCGTGCGGGGTGGGCCTGTCTTGAAACAGATGCCGCGCAGCAGGTCCTCCGCCTCCGCCTCGGTGAGTGGGGGGCCGCCACGCGGTGTGCCGCTCGCTGCCATCCGTGCACCTCCTGATCCACGGGACAGGCCGGGTAAGGCCGGCCCCGGAAGCCGCTGCTTCCACCTAAAGCCACCGCCGACGCGCGTGCAAGAGCGCCCTCCGCAGGCCGCACGCGCCCCCTGTGCCCCTGTTGGCCCGAAACTTCCCGCCCCGGCGGAAACCTCGGAAAATCCGTTGTCCCGGCGAAGAGGGAACGATCATGCTGGCGGCCATGAGCGCACGACTGCGGGAGATCGCGCGGCGGACCGAGGAGATCGTGGCCGCGGGCGAGTACCGGGCCCCGGACGGCCGGATCGTCTCCCTCGCCGAAGACCTGGCCGCCGCACTGGCCGGAACCCGCCTCCACGGCCCCGAACCCGTCCCCGTCACCCCCGACACCGACCGCACGGCCACCCTGGACGTCACCGGCGAGAGCAGCCTGGCCGCCGCGCGCCGCATGGTCTCGGCCGGCCCCGCCCGCCCGGTCGCCGTCCTGAACTTCGCCTCCGCCCGCAACCCCGGCGGCGGCTACCTCAACGGCGCCCAGGCCCAGGAAGAGGCCCTCTGCCGGGCCTCCGCCCTCCACGCCACGCTGCTCCGCGCCCCCGGCTACTACGCCCACCACCGCGAGAACCGCGACGCCTTCTACACCGACCGGGTCATCCACTCGCCCCGGGTCCCGGTCTTCCGCGACGAACGCGGCGCACTGCTCGCCGAGCCGTTCACGGTCGGCTTCCTCACCTCGCCGGCACCCAACGCGGGCGTCGTCCGCCGCAACACCCCCGAACTGGCCCCACGGCTCCCGGCGGCCCTGGCCTCCCGCGCCGAACGGGTCCTGGAGACGGCCGCCGCGGCCGGATACCGACGGCTCGTGCTCGGAGCCTGGGGCTGCGGGGTGTTCCAGAACGACCCGGCGGAAGTCGCCGGAGCCTTCAAGGCGCTGCTCACGGGGGACGGCCGGTTCGCGGGCCACTTCGAGGAGATCGTCTTCGCCGTCCTGGACCGCTCCTCCGGCGCGCGGACGCTCGCCGCCTTCGCCCGGGTCTTCGACCGACCCGTCTGACGTGCGGATCCGCTGAAATGCGGCTTTCGTGCCTCCGTGCAAGGCTGAGGGGATACGGACCACAGTCCGAGACCCCTTCATGGGAGGCACGATCGTGGGCAAGAAACAGACCCGGACCAACCGAGGTGCCCGCACCGGCGGTCATGAGCACCGCACGGAGGCGGCCGCGAAGGAGAAGACCGTGGCGACCCCCACGAGAGAGCCGCAGATGCCCCTCGTGGAGCACGCGTCCCACCGCAAGGAACGGAAGTTCGGCCACAACTGAGGCCAGGCCACTACTGAGGCCAGGCCCGCGCACAGCGGCCAGGCCTCCACCAAGGCCAGGGGATCGCACGAACGGGCCCGGCGCCATGACGGCACCGGGCCCGTCGCGCGGGTCGCTCGTCGCGTCCGGTGGTTCCGGCTACTCCGCGTCGCCGACCGTGATCTCCACGCTCTCCTCCGATCGGGGAGCCGGCGGCACCCCACCGAGCCGCTCGGGCGCGCCCGGGTTCATCGTGGCGAGCAGCTGCCGGGCCAGACCGAGACCGGTCCCGCCCATGGTCAGCGCCTTGGCGAAGACATCCGCCATCCCGTCGGCGCCGTTCAGCAGCACCATCTGGTCGACGTTCCCGAAGGCCGACGCGCCGGCCGACACGATCTCCGGCCACTTCTCGGCCAGCTGCTGGGCGACGACCGCCTCCTGGTTCTCCGCGAGCGCCGCCGCACGCGCCTTGATCGACTCGGCCTCCGCCAGGCCCTTCGCCCGGGTCGCCTCGGCGATCGCGAGCCCCTTCGCGTGCTGCGCCGCCGCCTCGGCCTCACCGGTGAGCCGGGTGGCCGTCGCCTTGGCCGCGCTCGCCAGCTCGGTCTCCTTCGCGTCGGCCTCGGCCGCCGAGATCCGGGCGTCACGCTCGGCCATGGCCAGCGTCCGGGTCTCGTACGCCATGGCGTCGGCCGGCTTGCGGACCTCCGCCTGGAGCTGCTGCTCCTTGCGGTGGCCCTCCAGCTCGGCCACCCGGGTCTCCTGGACCACGACCTCCTGGCGCGAGGCCGCGTCGGCGAGCGGGCCGGCCTGACGGGCCGTGGCCGAGGCCTGGTCCCGCTCGGCCTGGTAGCCCGCCTGGAGGATCTCGCTGTCGCGGGTCGCCTCCGACATCCGCGCCGCGGCCATCTGCTCGGCCTCGGTCGCCCGCCGGTTCGCCTCCGCCTGCGCGATCCGCGCGTCCCGCTGGACGGCGGCGGCGTGCGGGGCGGCCAGGTTCTTGATGTACCCGGTCGGGTCCTCGATCTCGTGGATCTGCAGCGAGTCGACGATCAGACCGAGCTTCTCCATCTCCGTGCCACAGGCCGAACGGGCCTGTCCGGTCAGCTTCTCCCGGTCACGGATCATGTCCTCCACGGTCAACCCGCCGACGATGGCGCGGAGATGACCGGCGAAGACGATGTGCACCCGCTCGCTCATGAGCTTCTGCTGGTCGAGGAAGCGGCGCGCGGCGTTGGCGATCGACACGAAGTCGTCACCGACCTTGAAGATCACCACACCGCGGACCTTGAGCGGAATGCCCTGGTGGGTGACGCATTCGACGGACAACTGGGTCTCGTTGAGGTCGAGCGAGAGCTTGCGCACCGCCTGGACGCCGGGCATCACGAGGGTGCCGCGACCGGTGACGATCCGGAACCCCATCCCCGCGCCGAGGCCCTCGTTCTTGTGGTTGGAACCGGAGATGATCAGCGCCTCGTTGGGTTCCGCGACGCGCCACATCATCTTGAAGACGACGATCAGAAGGACGAAGGCGCCGACGACGACGCCCGCCAGAATGCCGATGCCCATGGGCAGTTCCCCCTTCACCGGAGCCGTGCGGACCCGGTGAAGGGAGTGTGCGCCTGTGATGGGCGCCACTCAACGGTTCGGTCAACTGTCGTACGCGGCTGTGACATAGACGGTGCGCGGAGGGAGATGTTCCATGACCATCACGACCGTTCCGGTCTCGATCCGTTCCTTCGGCGAGGCCGGATAGGCGAGGAAGTGCTCGGCGCCGCCCCGGATCCGGACGATCACCTCGCCGACGAGGCCGGGCCCGACCGGGCCGGTCACCCGGCCCAGCAGTCCCACCATCGAGGAGTCCATCGACGCGTCGTCCATGGATGAACGGTACGTCAGATCCAGTCGTCCAGCGCGGACATGAACCCGTCGAAGTCGTCCCGGTGGATCGTGTGCCCGGCGCCCGCGACGGTCCGCAGGGTGAAGCCGCGCCCCTCCAGCATCCGGGCGTCGTCGGCGGAGATCAGCAGGCTCGGGTCGGCGAGCGTGACGAGGGAGGGGACGGTGGGCCGTACCGGCCACATGTCCGTACCGGTGACGCCGACCAGGCCGTACGCCGATCGCTCGTCCCAGACGCGTACCGACGCCATCTCGGTGTCGAGGTCGTCGTCCGACCAGCGCGGGTTGAACCCCTTCACGAGGTCCCGGGAGAAGGACTTGCCCCGGACGAAGAGCTCCGGCACGTACCCGTCGGGACCGCGCCTCAGGTGCCAGGCCGGGTCCGCGTACACCGCGCGGGCGGGTGTGAGGCGCTCCACGGCCCGGACGAGGGCGAGCCCGCCGAGGGAGTGCCCGACGGCCAGTTCGGCCCCGGCCGGGAGGTTCTCGACGAGGTCGTCGGCGTAGTCCTCCGGCCGGTACTCCTCGGGTCCCGCCGCCCGGGCACTCGCCCCGTGCCCCCGCAGGTCCACGGCGATCACCCGGTAGCCCCGCGAGGCGAGGGCCGGTCCGACCCGCCGCCAGGTGCGGTGGTCGGCCATGAGGCCGTGGACGAGCAGGGCGATCCGGTCACCGGATCCCCACGTGGTGGTGTGCAGGTGCACGGTGCTGCCTCTCTGAACGGTGCGACGGGTACGGGGGCGTCCCGCGGATCAGGGGCATCGGCAGGCCCTGATCCGCCGGACACCCCCGGGCGGGCGCCGACCGGGGGTCAGCGCACGCTGCGGATGGGGCGCACGGCGAGCGCGCCGAGCACCGACAGTACGGCCGCCACCAGGAACAGGGCCGTGTATCCGCCACTCAGCGAGACGATGAGCGAGGCCACAAAGGGGGCGATGATCTGGGGGCCGGCGTTGGCGACGTTGAGGACGCCCATGTCCCGGGCCGCGTCCTCGGCCTTGGGCAGCACCATGGTCACCAGCGCGGTGTCGACGGCCATGTAGCAGCCGAAGCCGAGGCCGTTGACGACCGAGAAGGCGAGCATCGCGGTCCAGCTCGTCGAGACGGCCGGGATGACCAGCGCGACGGCGGCGAGCGCCGCCGAGGCGCCCACGAAGAGCTTGCGGCGGTCGTAGCGGTCGGACAGCCAGCCGCCGAGCACGGTGGAGACCACCATGGCGACCGCGTTGAGCGGCATGAGGATGGCCACGGCCTCCTCGGGCTTCAGCCCGGCGGGCAGCTCGGTGTGGTCCTTGAGGATGTACAGCTGGAATCCGGCCACGGCGAAGTAGCCGAGGACCAGCAGGGCCCGGCCGATGAACGCCCAGCGGAAGTCATGGTCCTTGAGGGCACTGCCGAAGGCCGCGATCTGCTGCTTGACCGGCAGCGGCGCCTTCGGGGGCATGCGCTCCTCGCGGGCACAGGTGCTGAACAGCACGGCCGTTGCGGCGACGATCGCACCGAAGACGAGGTAGCCCGTCCGGTAGTCGTCGGAGTAGGCCGCGCCGATGAGGGCGCCGATCGTCGAGCCGATGGGCAGGCCGAGGCCGACGGCCGCCGAGGCCTTGCCGCGCGCGGCCATCGGGACCCGGTCGGGCACCACGGAGGTGATGGCCGCCTGGTAGATGTTCATGACGGCCTGGCCGAGGCACCAGGCGATCGTGACCAGCAGGATCGTGTGGACGCTGCCGAGGAGCAGCATCACGGGGAGGGCGAGCAGGCCGCCGCCGAGGATCCACGGGTTGCGCCGCCCGGACCGGTCCGAGAGTGCGCCCGCGACCGGGTTGAAGACCGTGGCGAAGATCGCGGACACACCGGCGACGAGGCCGAAGTTCGCCACCTTGTTCGCGGGGTCGATGGACTCGACCTGGAGCGCGAGGAGCATGCCGCCGACGCCGATGTACAGGGTGTACATCGCCGAGTTGCCGGCGAGGAGCAGGGGCAGCAGGCCCCGCGTCGGCCCGCCGGCCGCGGGGGAGTCGGGGCCGGTCGTGGCGGCGTCGGGGCCGGCGGTGCCGGTGCCGGAGCCGGTTCCGGGGGAGGAAAGGGCCACATTGCCCTCCTGGGAGAGATCGCCCGATGAGGGGGCGAAGAGCGGATTGAGCGATAGAGTTACACGTGTCAGTGACACGTGTGAGCACTGTGTAGCACTCAAATCAGGCCATCCGCCAGACCCTGTGCCGGATTGTTCTGGAAAGATGCCGGAGCGATGAGCCACTCAACCGAACAGTCCCCCGAGCGCCCCACCGGGCGCGCGGTCCCGACCAGTGCCGACGTCGCGCGCCTCGCGGGCGTCTCCCGGGCCACCGTCTCGTACGTGCTGAACAACACCTCGGCCGTCCGGATCAGCGAGCCCACCCGTCAGCGGGTGCGCGAGGCGGCCGAGGAGCTGGGGTACGTCCCCCACGCGGCGGCCCGCAGCCTGCGTGCCGGCCACAGCCGGATGGTGCTGCTGCCGAGCGCCCACATCCCTGTGGGCCCGCTCTACAGCCAGTTCTTCAGCGATCTCCAGTGGGAGCTGCGGCGCCTCGACTACACGGTCGTGCAGTACGGCAGCATCGGCCTGAAGTCCGACGAGGCGGCCCGGGCCTGGGCCGAGCTGCGGCCGGTCGCCGTGGTCTCGCTCGGTGAGGTCGAGCTCACGGAGCAGGCGGTCGAGCTCCTCAAGCGCTCCGGGGCGCGCGCGGTGATCACGCTCGGCACCCAGCAGGTCGAGGGCACCCACTCCCTCGTCATGGACCAGGGCCGGGTCGGCGAGGTCGCCACCGCCCACCTCGTCGAGAGCGGCCGGCGCCGGATCGGCGTCGTCGTCCCGGAGGAGCCGGGCCTCGGGATGTTCTCGCAGCCCCGCCTCGACGGCGCGCGGCGCGCGGCCGAGGGCACCGGTGCCACCGTCGTGCCCCTTCCCCTGCGGTACGACGAGGAGTCGGCGGAGGAGCTGGCCGGACGGTGGCGCGAGCTCGGGCTGGACGGCGTGTTCGCGTACAACGACGAGTACGCGATGCTCCTGATGCGGGCCCTCCAGGACGCCGGGATCTCCGTACCGGACGAGACGGCCGTCGTCGGCGCCGACGACCTGCTCCTCGGCCGGCTGCTGCGGCCGCGGCTGAGCACCGTCCACATCGACATGGTCCTCGGCCGGGAGCTGGCCGAGCTGGTCGACCGCGCCGTGCGGGACGAGGACGTCCCGCCGCGCCCCCGCCGCCTGCTGGAGTCGCGGGTCGTCCGGCGGGAGTCCAGCTGAGCGCTTAGCGTCGGGACATGAGCACAGTTCCGAAGCGCTTCGAGATCCTGCTGGTGCCCGAGCACGTCGAGGACCGCGGCGGCGCGTCCGTGGAGGACAGCGCCGTCCGCACGGCGGTCGTCGAGGCCACCGGGCGGCACGGCTCCTCCGGATATCCGATGTACGAGGGGCACGGCATCGTCGCCGACGTCGACCCGGAGACGCGGACGGTCGAGGCCCTGCTCGTCGACGGCCGCGAACTCGACTACGGACTCACGGCCCTCGTCCGCCCGGCGCCGCGCGCCTGACCCGGCGTTCTCCCGTGGCTGACCTGGCACTCTCCCCTGCGGGCCACCCCCGGTCCGGCCTGAAGAGGCCCGTTGACACCGCGCGGCGACGGGCACAGACTCGGCGGCGCACGCCGGAGACGAACGTCTCCTCACCAGGCGAGGCACCAGGCGAACAGAGTCGTTCCGAAGGTCACGTGGGAGAGAACCGATGAGCATCCGCGACGTCTACATCGTCGACGCCGTCCGCACACCGATCGGGAAGTTCGGGGGCGCGCTCGCCGGGGTGCGCCCGGACGACCTCGCCGCCCACGTGGTGCGGGCCCTCGTCGACCGCACGCCCGCGCTCGACCCGGCCCGCGTCGACGACGTCTACTTCGGCGACGCCAACGGCGCGGGAGAGGACAACCGCGACGTGGCCAGGATGGCCGTCCTGCTCGCCGGACTGCCCGTCTCCGTCCCCGGCGTCACCGTCAACCGCCTCTGCGGCTCCGGCATGGAGGCCGTCATCCAGGCGGCCCGCGCGATCGCGCTGGGCGACGCGTCGGTCGCCATCGCCGGCGGCGTCGAGTCCATGTCCCGCGCCCCGTGGGTCCTGCAGAAGCCCGAGCGGGCCTTCCCCGCAGGTCACCAGCAGCTCCACTCGACGACTCTCGGCTGGCGCATGACAAACCCCCGGATGCCCGCCGAGTGGACGGTCTCCCTCGGCGAGGGCGCGGAGCTCGTCGCCGACAAGCACGGCCTCACCCGCGACCGGCAGGACGCCTTCGCGCTCGCCAGCCACCGCAAGGCCGCCGAGGCGTGGGCGAAGGGGCTGTACGACGACGAGGTCGTCCCGTACGCAGGCGTGGACCTCGCCCGGGACGAGTGCATCCGCGACACCACGTCCCTGGAGGCGCTCGCCAAGCTCAAGCCGTCCTTCCGCCCCACGGGCGGCACCGTCACGGCGGGCAACTCCTCGCCGCTCAACGACGGCGCGGCGGCCCTGCTGCTTGTCGACGAGGAGGGGCTGCGCGAGACCGGCCGCGAGCCGCTCGCCCGTATCCGTACGTCCGCGGTCACCGGCATCGAGCCCCAGCTCTTCGGCCTCGGCCCGGTGGCGGCGGTCCGGAGGGCGCTGGAGAAGGCGGGACGTTCCTTCGCCGACCTGACGACCTTCGAGCTCAACGAGGCCTTCGCGGCGCAGGCGCTCGGCTGCCTCGCCGAATGGCCGGAACTCGACCCGGAGATCGTGAACCCGCGCGGCGGCGCGGTCGCCATCGGCCACCCGCTGGGCGCCTCGGGCGCCCGTCTCGCCGGTTCCGTGGCCCACCAGCTCGCCGCGGCCGGCTCGGGCACGGGCCTCGCGGCGCTCTGCATCGGCGTGGGCCAGGGCCTCGCGCTGGTCCTGGAGCGCTGAGCCCCACCACGTACGCGAGAGGGGTACGGGAGGCTCTCCACGTACCCCTCTCGTCACGGCGTCATGCCGTCACGTCACTGCTGCTGCGAGGCCTCGACGGACTTGCGGACCTCGTCCATGTCCAGCTTTCGCGCCTGCCCGATGACGTCCTCCAGGGCGGCCTCCGGCAGCGCACCCGGCTGCGCGAAGACGGCCACGTTGTCCCGCACGATCATCAGCGTCGGGATCGAGCGGATCTCGAACGCGGCGGCCAGCTCCTGCTGCGCCTCGGTGTCCACCTTCGCGAAGACCAGGTCCTGGTGCCGCTCCGACGCGGCCTCGAAGATCGGGCCGAACTGACGGCAGGGACCGCACCACGAAGCCCAGAAGTCGATCAGGACGAAACCGTTCCCACTCACGATCTCGTCGAAGTTGTCCTTGGTGAGCTCTACGGTGCTCATGCCTGCCTGCCTTTCGGGGTCTCCTGGCGGTGTCCTCACGGTCCCCTGGGGACTCGCCCGGCACAACGGCGTATCGAGCCGCGCTATTCCGGACCCCTGCCAGCAGACTGGGATCATGACACGAACGGTGGAAGAGAGCGCGTACGACGTCGTGGTCCTCGGGGCGGGACCGGTCGGCGAGAACGTCGTCGACCGGGTGCGGGCGGCCGGGCTCACGGCCGCGATCGTCGAGAGCGAGCTGATCGGCGGTGAGTGCTCGTACTGGGCGTGCATGCCCAGCAAGGCCCTCCTGCGCCCCGCACTCGCCCGCTCCGACGCCCGCAAGGTCGCCGGCCTGCGCGAGTCGGTCTACGGTCCGCTCGACGCCCTGGAGGTCTTCCGCCACCGGGACACCGTCGTCGGGCACTGGAAGGACGACGGCCAGGTCGACTGGCTGGATTCGATCGGCGTACGGGTCTTCCGCGGCCATGGCCGCCTCGCCGGGCCCCGCCGGGTCGCCGTCACCGGACCCGAGGGCGACGAGCACGTCCTCACCGCCCGGCACGCGGTCGCCGTCTGCACCGGTAGCCGCGCCGTCCTCCCCGAGCTGCCCGGCCTGCCCGGGGCCAGGCCCTGGACCAGCCGTGAGGCGACCAGCGCTGGCCGGGTGCCCGCGCGGCTGACCGTGGTCGGCGGGGGAGTGGTCGGGGTGGAGATGGCCACCGCCTGGCAGGCCCTCGGCGCGAAGGTCACGATGCTGGTGCGGGGCGGGGGGCTGCTGCCCCGGATGGAGCCGTTCGTCGGCGAGCGCGTCGCCTCGGCCCTCGCGTCGCGCGGAGCGGACGTCCGCACGGGTGCCCGGGTCGCCGCGGTGGTACGCGACGGGGGCACCGGCCCGGTGACCGTGGTCCTGGAGGGCGGCGACCACGTCGAGGGCGACGAGGTGCTCTTCGCGACCGGCCGGGCCCCGCGCACCGAGGACCTCGGACTGGAGACGGTCGGCCTCGAACCGGGCTCCTGGCTCGACGTCGACGACAGCCTCCGGGTCACCGGCAGCGACTGGCTCTACGCGGTCGGGGACGTCAACCACCGCGCGCTCATGACCCACCAGGGCAAGTACCAGGCCCGGATCGCCGGTGCCGCGATCGCGGCCCGCGCGAAGGGCACCGGGCCGCTGGACGACGGGAGTTGGGGGGCGCACGCGGCCACCGCCGACCGCGCCGCCGCGCCGCAGGTGGTGTTCTGCGACCCCGAGGCGGCCGCCGTCGGCCTCACCCTGGCCGAGGCCGAGCGGGCGGGCCGCCGGGTCCGGGCCGTCGACGTCGACATGCGGCAGGTCGCCGGTGCCGGGCTCTACGCCCAGGGCTACCGGGGGCAGGCCCGGATGGTCGTCGACCTCGACCGGGAGGTCGTCCTCGGCGCCTCCTTCGTCGGCCCGGGGATCGGCGAACTCCTCCACTCGGCGACGGTCGCCGTCGTCGGCGAGGTCCCGATCGCCCGGCTCTGGCACGCCGTACCGTCGTACCCGACCCTGAGCGAGGCGTGGCTGCGCCTGTTGGAGGCCTACCGGGACTGAGCGGCCGTCATTTCTCTTCAGCCCGGGGCGTGTCGGAGGCGTACGGAGCGATCAGCAGCCGCGCCGCGGAGCGCGCCGCCTCCAGCGCCGGCCGCGCGTCCCGGCCGGACTCCTGGCCCAGGACGACCCGGGTGCTCAACCCGTCGAGCAGCGCCAGGAGTTCGGAGGCCCGCTCGGTGACGTCCAGCGGCGCGAAACGCCGCCGGGCGACCCCCGCCGCGAGCAGGGACTCCAGGTCCTCCTGCCAGCCCTGGTCCAGTGCCTCCTGGGCCTCGCGCAGCTCGGTGTTGCCGGGGGTGCGGGCCCAGAGCTCGATCCACAGTGTCCAGCGCGGGTCGCGGGGCCCGCGCGGCAGATAGAGCCGGAGGAAGAGGTCGAGCTTGCGCTCGGCCGTGATCCGCCGGGACAACAGGACCTCGCGCTCCTCGGTGAGCGCGGCCTCGCTCCACCGGAGGGCGGCGAGCAGCAGCAGGTCCTTGCTGCCGAAGTAGTACAGGATGTGGCCGCCACTGGTGCCGAGCCGCTCCGCGAGCGCCGACATGGTGAGCGAGGCGAGGCCGTCCTCGGCGATCGCCGCCATGGCCTCCTCCAGCATCCGCTCCTGGGTGACGTGTCCGTCCCGCCGTCGTGCTGCCCCTGCCACCGCCGCCGCCACCATCCTCGTTCTGTCGTTTCGTGACCCGATCGACCCTAACCGCAACCTCCGAAGGTCTTGACGTGGCCTGAATCTATCGCACATCTTGAATGTCATTCAAAAACTTAGAACGGCATTCAAGATCAGGAGGTGCGGTGTGCTCGGACACGAGACGGTGGCCGTGACGACGGGCCGGGACGAGGTGTTCCAGGTCGAGGAGCACGGCATCGACCCCATCCCCGACGCCGAACGGCACGGCAGCGCCAAGGACGTCTTCTGGCTCTGGTTCGGCTCGAACCTCACGTTCACCTACGTCATCAACGGCGCCCTCGCCGTCGCCTTCGGGCTCTCCTTCTGGCAGGCCACCCTCGTCGTCGTGCTCGGCGGCCTCTCCTTCCTCGCCATCGGCGCGGCCGGACTCAGCGGCGTGCGCACCGGCACCGCGACCCTCGTGATCTCCCGGGCCGCCTTCGGCATCCGCGGGAACTGGTCCGCCGGTCTGCTCAACTGGATCGTCAGCATCGGCTACACCATCGTGAACACGGTGGTCGGCACCCTCGCCCTCGAAGCCTTCTTCGCCGACCTCGGCTGGCACAGCGGCCACCTCACCCGGGCCCTCGCCCTCGGCGTCACCCTCGCGCTGACCTTCGCCGTCGCCCTCTGGGGCCACGCCACCGTCCAGTTCGCCGAACGCTGGATGGCCTACGTCCTCGCCGTCGGCTTCGCCGCGCTCCTCGTCCTCGTGCTGCCCGGCGCCGACACCTCCGCCCCCTCCGCCGCGCCCGGCGCCGCCGGCTGGAGCCTCGCCTTCGTCGTCATGCTCGCGGGCCCCTTCTCGTACCTCCCCATGCCCGCCGACTACACCCGCTACCTGCCCCGCACGACCTCCCTCAAGGCCGTCACCGTCAGCGGCGCGCTCGGCGGCTTCCTCTCCTCCGTCGCCCTGGGCGTCGCCGGCGTCGCCGCCGCGACCCAGGTCGCCATGACCGACGCGGTGGCGGGCACCGAGAGCCTGCTCCCCGGCTGGTTCCAGCCGCTCTTCCTCGCCCTCGTCCTCGGCGGCTCGGTCACCAACTCGATCATCACGCTCTACTCGTCGAGCCTGAACCTCCAGGTCCTCGGCATCCCGTGGAACCGGGCCCGGGCCATCGTCATCAGCGCGGCCGTCACCGCCGCGGGCTCCCTCGGTGCCCTCTTCCTCACCGACTTCACCACCTCGCTCCTCTCCTTCCTCTCCCTCCTGATCATCGTCTTCGCCCCCTGGGGCGGCGTCTTCCTCGCCGACATGGTCCTCCGGCGCTGCGCCTACGACTCCGACGGCCTGCACGCGCGCGAGGGCGGCGCCTACTGGTACCGCTCGGGCTGGCATCCGCCCGGCCTGATCGCGCTCCTCGCCGGCCTCACCTTCTCCGCGCTCACCTGCGACTCCGCACTGTGGACCGGCCCCCTGGTCGCCCCGCTCGGCGGCGCGGACCTCACGCTCCTCGGCGCGGTCGTCTCCGCCCTCGTGTACGCGCTCCTCGCGCGCCGCACGGTAGCCCCGGCGCACCCCTGACCCACCCCGCGTCGCCCCGATCCCGCCCCTCCGTACCACACGCGTACGTACGTCACGGAGCCACCCGCATGAACAACACCACCGCCGCGACCCCCGCCCACGCCGACCTCGTCCTCCTCGGGGCCCGCATCCACACCGTCGACCCCGCGCTCCCCGAGGCGCAGGCCCTCGCCGTCCGCGCCGGCCGCATCGTCTGGATCGGCTCCGACGCCGGAGCGGACGCCTGGACCGGGCCCGGCACCCGGGTGCTCGACGCCGGAGGGCGGCTCGTCCTGCCCGGCTTCGTCGACGCCCACAACCACGTCCGCCTCGGCTCGGACGACGCCTGCGTCCAGCTCGCGGGCGCCCGCACTCTCGACGCCATCCACGACCGCATCCGCTCCTGGCACGCGGCGCACCCCGACGCCGAGTGGATCGAGGCCGAGGCCTTCGACTACTCGGCCGTCCCCGGCGGACGCATGCCCACCGCCGCCGACCTCGACCCGGCCACCGGCGACACCCCCGCCGTCGTCCTCAGCTACGACGTGCACACCGCCTGGCTCAACACCGCCGCCCTCCGGCGACTCGGCGTCGACCGCGACCACACCGATCTGCCCTTCGGCCGGGCCGTCACCGACCCGGCCACCGGCGAACCCACCGGATTCGTCAAGGACTTCGCGATCAAGGGCCTCTCCCGCGACGGCCACCGCGCGCTGCGCGACCTCGGGGTGCCCTGGGCCTCGCCCGACCGGCAGTACGGCCGGCTCGCCAAGAGCCTCGACGACGCCATCGGTTACGGCATCACCACCGTCGTCGAGCCCCAGAACTCCCTCGACGACCTCGCCCTCTTCCAGCGCGCCCGCGCCGAGGGCCGGCTGCGCTCGCGGATCGTCGCCGCGCTCTTCCATCCGCGCGGCACCACCGACACCGACCTCGACGCATTCGAAGCCGCGGCGAAGGAGTTCGCGGACGACCGGCTGCGGGTCGGCCCGCTCAAGCTGTACATCGACGACGTCGTCGAACCCCGCACGGCCGCCCTCCTGGAGCCGTACGCGGGCTGCGCCCACCACCGCGGCGACACCTTCTACCCGCCCGAGGAGTTCGCCGAGCTCCTCACCCGCCTCGACGCGCGCGGCTTCCAGTGCTTCGTCCACGCCACCGGCGACCGGGGCATCCGCACCGTCCTCGACGCCGTCGCCCGCGCCCGAACCGCCAACGGGCCACGCGACGCACGCCACCAGATCGTCCACGTCGAGTGCCTCGACCCGGCCGACACCCCCCGCTTCGCCGAACTCGGCGTCGTCGCCTGCATGCAGCCCCGGCACGCCGCCCCCGACATCGCGGGACCCGGCAAGGACTGGGCCGAGAACGTCGGCCCGGACCGCTGGCACAAGGCCTGGCCGCTGCGCAGCCTGCGCGACGCCGGGGCGGTCCTCGCACTCTCCAGCGACTGGAACGTCGCCGAGATGGACCCCATGGTGGGCATCCACGCGGCCGTCACCCGCCGCCCGCCCGGCGGCGGGGAGAGCTGGACGGCGGGCGAGACGATCGACGTCGCCGCCGCCGTCGAGGGCTACACGATGGGCTCGGCCTACGCCAACTACCTGGAGGACGAGCGGGGTTCGCTGACGGTGGGAAAGCTCGCCGACTTCGTCGTCCTCTCCCGTGACATCCTCCGCGTCGCACCCGAGGAGATCCCGGGCACGGTGGCGGAGACGGTCGTGGTGGGCGGCGAGGTGGTCGTGGAGCGGCGCGAGGGGTGAGGTCAGTGGCCGCCCTTGCCCGAAGCCACCGTGACCCGCCGCTCGAAGGTCCGCCCGCCGTCCCGCGACTCGTACACCCCGTCCTGGGTGGCGGCGAGCAGGCGGCGGGCGTCCACGACGGTGAGCGCCTGAGGGGCCCCGCCCGGCACGGTGGCGACCCGGGCCCAGCGGACACCGGAACCCGTCCCCGTATCCGTACCGCGGAAGAGCACCCCGCTCGGATCGACGCCGAAGAGGGCGTCGGGAGCACCCCAGGAGACGTACGACAGGACCTGGCCCCTGGCCGGGGCGAAGGTCCTGCCGCCGTCCGCGCTGCGG
This sequence comes from Streptomyces sp. NBC_01255, assembly GCF_036226445.1. Taxonomy (NCBI): domain Bacteria; kingdom Bacillati; phylum Actinomycetota; class Actinomycetes; order Kitasatosporales; family Streptomycetaceae; genus Streptomyces; species Streptomyces sp. NBC_01255. The sequence goes on along the minus strand of NZ_CP108474.1, from coordinate 933,390 downwards.
GCCACGCCGGTCTCGGTGGTGGCGAGGACGGTGTCCGGGGCGGCGGGGGAGACGGCGATGTCGAGGGCGCGCAGGGCGGCCCGGTCCTCCCAGGTGACGCCGTCGGGGCTGACCCGCAGGCGGCCGTTCGCGCTGTCGTAGCCGTAGACCGTGGAATCGGGCGCGGTGTCGAGGGAGTGGAAGTCGACCTCGCCGCCGAGGGACTTCTCGTGCCACGTACGCCCGGCGTCCGTCGACTCGACGAGACCGAGGTCGGCGGGTCCGCCGGTGCCGGGGGCGGGGTGCCCGCTCGCGAGGAAGGCGCCCGAAGCCGTGACCGTGAAGCCCATGAAGTCGTCCCGGCGGTCGCCGACGAGCGTCGGGCGGCCGGCGGCGTCGGGGGTGTGGACGCCGTCGTGGGTGGCGACGTAGAGGGTGTCGCCGCGTACGCCGAGGCCGTGGATGTGACTCAGAGTGACGTCGGGGGTGTCGTCGGCGGCCGGCTCCTGCGAGCAGGCAGTCAGGGCGAGCGCGAGGGTGAGGGCGGTGACGGCGGCGGTGGCCGTGGGCCCGGGGGAGTGCTTCTTCATCGTTCTTTCGCCGGAGGAGAGGAAGGAAGGGAGCGGAAGGGACGGGGCGCGGGCGGCCGGCCCCGGTGAGGGCCGGCCGCTCGCGGTCAGAGCCGGTCGAGGATCTTCCGCAGCTCGGCGATCTCGGTGGACTGGGTCCGGACGACATCGTCGGCGAGCTTCTTCGCCGAGGCGTTCCGGCCGTTCTTCTGCTCGTCCTTCGCCATGTCGACGGCGCCGTCGTGGTGGGCGATCATCAGCTCGGCGAACTTCCGGTCGAAGGCCTCGCCCTTGACGGCCGCCAGGTCCTTCATGTCCTGCTCGGACATCATCCCGGCCATGCCGTGGCCGCTCCCGCCCCCGGAACCGTGACCGGCACCGGCGGACTCGGGCTTGCCCCAGCCCTTCAGCCAGGCCTTCATCTTCCGGATCTCCGGGTCCTGCGCCCGCTCGATCGCGGCGACGAGCTTCTTGACCTCGGGGTCCTCGGCCCGGCCGTCGGCGAGCTTCGCCATCTCCAGGGCCTGCTCGTGGTGGGGGATCATCATCTGCGCGAACATGACGTCCGCGTCGTTGAAGGCCCCGGGCGCGGCGGCCTCGGCCCCGGTGGCGGACCCTTCGGCGGAAGCGGAAGCGGAAGCGGAAGCGGAAGCGGAAGCGGAGGGAGAGGCGGGAGCGGAGGCCGTGGCGGAATTGCCGCCGTGGTCCATGCCGCTCATCCCGTCGTCCGTTCCGCAGGCGGCGAGCAGGAGCCCGGTGGCGGTGACGACGCCGGCGAGGGCGAACTTCTTGGCGGTGCGACGCGTGAAGGTGCGCATGGGAGTGATACCTCGTGTGCTGTCCGTACGGAACGGGTGTCCGTACCGGCGGGAAAAAGGTCAGGTCGAAGGCGTTCACGGGCAGCGCGAGGCGCCCGCGGTGGCGATACGGCCTAGATCCGCAGGACGGACAGCAGGGCGAGGTCGGGAGGTCTGCGCGGCGGCGCGTGGGGTCCCAGGGCGGGGACGAGCCGCGCGAGGACGACGGTGAGCCAGTCGGGGCGTCGGGCCAGGGCGGCCCGGACGAGCCCGGCGAGGAGCCAGGCGCCGAGAACGGCCACGCACAGCGTGGTCATGTCCATCCCCGCGCCGGGGTCGTGCCGCGCGTCGGAGCCGTCGCCGCCGGCGGCATGCGCGCCGGGCTCCGGGGTGGAGTGGTGGGCGGCCGCGGTGGTCTCCGTCGTACCGCCGGAGCCCTCGGGGTGGCCGACGGCGTGCATCAGGAACACCCCGAGCGCGAGCACGACGACGAGCAGGAGGTGCGCCAGGGCACCTCCTGCTCGCATGCCGCGCTGTCCGCGGGCCGCCCGACGTGTACGCAAGACCAGGACCTCCTGGCGCGACCATACCGTGCGGGGGTATCAGAACGGCGTCAGGGCGGGGTCTCGCCCGCCATCGCGGCGGCCATCCTCAGGTGCGGCGCGGCCTCGTCCGGGCGCCCCTGGCGCTCCAGCGTGCGTCCGAGCATCAGCCGGGCGTAGTGCTCGACGGGGTCGCGGTCCAGGACGGCCCGCAGTTCGGTCTCGGCCCGGGTGAGCTGCGCGGAGTGGTAGTAGGCACGCGCGAGGAGGAGCCGCTGGGCCGTCTGCTCCGGGTGCTCGGCGACGAGGCCGCGCAGGATACGGACGGCGGTCCCGTACTCCTTCGCGTCGAAGAACAACCGTGCGCGGTCCCAGCGTTCCCCGGCCGTTCCGAACTCGTAGTACGTGTCGCTCACTTGCTCTCCCCTTCCGGCTTCCCGGATCTGCCACTCTGTGTGACGGTCGACCAGGTCAACAAACCTGGATAGTTGAACATTCCACTACGATAGGTTGAGCGTCATGAGCAATCTTGATCGTCAGGCCGCGTTGACGGTGTGCGGTGGCCGCGGCTTCGTCGTCGCCGAGCCCGTACGAGAGCTCCTCAGCCCGCGGCGCGTCCAGCTCGGGGAGTCGACCGAGGTCCGCCGACTGCTCCCGAACCTCGGCCGGCGGATGGTCGGCGCCTGGGCGTTCGTCGACCACTACGGCCCCGACGACATCGCCGACGAGCCCGGCATGCAGGTCCCGCCCCACCCGCACATGGGGCTGCAGACCGTGAGCTGGCTCCACGAGGGCGAGGTCCTGCACCGCGACTCCACCGGCAGCCTCCAGACGGTCCGCCCGCGTGAGCTGGGCCTGATGACCTCGGGCCGGGCGATCTCCCACTCCGAGGAGAGCCCCCGCCCGCACGCCCGCTTCCTCCACGGCGCACAGCTCTGGGTCGCGCTCCCCGACGCCCACCGCCACGTGGAGCCCCACTTCCAGCACCACGCCGACCTGCCCCGGGTCACGGCCCCCGGTCTCACGGCCACCGTGATCCTCGGGGCCCTCGACGGCGCCACCTCGCCCGGCACCACGTACTCGCCGCTCGTCGGAGCCGACCTCACGCTGACGGCGGGCACCGAGACGAGCCTCCCGCTGGAGCCCGACTTCGAGTACGCGGTCCTGGCCATGTCGGGCGAGGCCCACGTCGACGGCGTACCGGTCCTGCCCGGCTCCATGCTGTACCTCGGCTGCGGCCGCACCGAGCTGCCCCTGCGCGCCCTGTCGGACGCGGGCCTGATGCTCCTCGGCGGTGAACCGTTCGAGGAGGAGATCGTCATGTGGTGGAACTTCATCGGCCGCACGGACGAGGAGATCCGCGAGGCCCGCGAGGCCTGGGTGGACAGCGGCCGCTTCGGCGAGGTGAAGGGCTACGACGGCGACCGCCTTCCGGCCCCGGAGCTCCCGGCGACCCAGCTGAAGGCCCGCGGGCGCGTGCGCTGACCCGTGGCGTGCGGGTGACGTCAGCCGGGTCGAGGGTGACGTCAGATCGATGGATGTGACGTCATCGCCGCTTGTAGTGACGTCACTCATGACGCTACGGTGACGTCATGGATCTGGCGCCGTTTGTCGCGAGTCTCAATCGTGCGGTCGCCGCTGCCGGTACAGCGGGAGGGGAGGAGGCAGAGGCCTTTCTTGAGCGGTTCGCCATTCCGCTGGAGTCGGCGATCCGGCTCACCCTGCTGGAAGTGGTGTCGGCCGCGGCCGAGGAGATCGCCGTGGACCTGAAGCCGGGTTCCGTGGACGTGGTTCTCCGGGGGAGCAACCCCGATTTCCGGGTCACGGTCCCGGTGGAGGATTCCCCGCCCTCCGCACCCGCCGGTTCGGCTCCGGCCGCACCGACATCCGGACCGCCCGCGGGGGACGGCGCGATGGCGCGTGTCACCCTTCGTATTCCCGAGTCCGTCAAGCTGCTGGTCGACGAAGTCGCGGGCCTTGAGGGCCTGTCGGCGAACGCATGGCTCGCCCGCGTCGTCACCGCCGCCGTAGGCGGCACCCGCGCCGGAGGCGAGCTGCGGATCGGTCAGGGCTACTCCGGCTGGTCCCGCTGAGGGCTGAGTCCGCCCCATCGAGTCCGCCCCATCGAGTGCGCTCCATCGCGTGGCTTCGTCGTCCCGTCCCGGTCCAGTCGCTCGTCGACCACGTTTGGACTGCCCAGAAAGGCGTTTGGCATGCCCACATTCGAAACCCCCGACCCGATCTCCGTCCGGATCGGCATCGCCGCCGGAGACGTCGAACTCCGTGCCGACGACCGCACCGACACCGTGGTGGAGGTCCGGCCGAGCAACGGCAGCGAGGCCAGTCGCCGGGCCGCCGAGGAGACCGAAGTCGACTACAGCGGCGGCACGTTGCAGATCCGCGGCCCCAAGCCGCGCCGCAGGCTCTTCGGCAAGCAGAAGAACGTCGAGACCACCAGCGACGAGTCGATCCACATCACGATCGCCCTGCCGGCCGGCTCCCGGGTGCAGGGTGACGCGGCCGTGGGATCCGTCGACGGGCAGGGGCGGCTCGGCTCCTTCCGCTTCGAGTCGGGATGCGGTGACATCCGCCTGGAGGAGACCGCGGGGCTTCGCCTGGAGGCGGGGCTCGGCAACGTCACGATCAAGCGTGTCCTGGGAGACGTCGACATCACCGTCGCGCAGGGCAAGCTGCGTATCGCCGACGTCGACGGTTCCGCCACGATCGAGAACCTCAGCGGCGTCACCAAGGTCGGCCACGTCTCACGCGGTCTGACACTGAACGCGACCAACGGCGACGTCTCGGTCGGCCGGGCCGACGGTGACGTCGAGATCAAGAACGCCAACGGCGACATCCACGTCAGCGAAGTCTCCCGAGGATCGGTCACGCTCGAAACCGCCCGCGGCTCGATCGAGGTCGGCGTCCACGAGGACTCGGCGGCGTACGTCGACGCCCACGCCCTGGTGGGCGGGGTGAGCAACGCCCTGAACTCCACCGACGGGCCCGGGGCGTCCGAGGAGACCGTCAGGCTGCACCTGCGCACCCTGGTCGGCCAGATCGACATCCACCACTCCTGACGGGGTTCGTACCCCCCGCGCACATCGGGCAGGAAGGAAAGGAGGGGACGTGACAACGCCCCCCGCAGCAATCAAGGCGACCGGCTTACGCAAGGCGTACGGAGACAAGGTGGTGCTCGACGGCATCGACCTGGACATCCCGGCCGGCACCATCTTCTCGCTCCTCGGCCCCAACGGAGCCGGCAAGACGACGACCGTCGAGATCCTGGCGACGCTCACCGACGCGGACGCGGGTGACGTACACGTCGCGGGCCACGACATCACGCGGAACGCCGCGGAGGTCCGGGCGGCCATCGGCGTCACGGGTCAGTTCTCCGCGGTGGACAACCTGCTCACCGGCAGGGAGAACCTGATCATGATGGCGGACCTGTACCACTTGGGCCGCAGCGGCGGCCGGCGTCGAGCCGCCGAACTGCTGGAGCAGTTCGACCTGGTGGACGCGGCGGACAAGGGAGCCCTCACCTACTCCGGGGGCATGCGGCGCAGGCTCGACCTCGCCATGACGCTGGTCGGCAGGCCGCGCATCATCTTCCTCGACGAACCGACCACCGGCCTCGATCCCCGCAGCCGGCACGCCATGTGGGGCATCATCCGCGGCCTGGTCGCCGAAGGCGTCACCGTCTTCCTCACCACCCAGTACCTGGAAGAGGCGGACCAGCTCGCCGACCGCATCGCGGTCCTCGACCACGGGAGCCTGGTCGCCGAGGGCACCGCCGAGGAACTCAAGCGGCGCGTCCCGGGAAGCTACATCCGGCTGCAGTTCGCCGAGACCGGCCACCTCGAGGCGGCGGCCCGCATCCTCGACGACGTGTCCAGGGACGAGAAGTCCCTCGCGCTGAGGGTCCCGACCGACGGCAGTGTCCGCTCCCTCCGGACGCTGCTCGACACACTGGACGACGTGGCCGTCGAGGTCGACGAATTGACGGTCCACTCTCCCGACCTCGATGACGTGTTCCTCGCTCTGACCGACCCGAGCAGCGCCCAGAAGGGGTCCGCCCGATGAGCAGCTCCTCCTACGTGGTCACCGATTCGATGACCATGCTGCGGCGCAGCCTGCGGCACGGAATCCGTTATCCCGTCATGCTGGTCTCCAGCCTGGTGACGCCCATCATCCTGCTGCTCATGTTCGTCTACATTCTCGGCGGCACCATGGGCGCCGGAATGGGCGGCGGTTCGGGTCGCACCGAGTATCTGAACTACATCGCCCCCTCGATGATCCTGCTCACGGTCTGCTACGGCGGCGGGACCACGGCGGTGATGGTGAGCGTCGACCTGACGGAAGGCATCGTCAAACGATTCCGCACCATGCCGATCTCGCGCTCCGCGGTGCTGACCGGGCATGTGATCGGCGGAACCATCCGCACGATGGCCACCGTCACGCTCGTCCTCCTGGTGGCCCTGCTCATGGGCTTCAGCCCCACCTCGACCCCGGTCGAATGGCTCGCCGCGTTCGGCGTGCTCACTCTGCTCGGCATCGCTCTGACCTGGCTCTCGATCGCCTTCGGGGCCCAGGCCAAGAGCCCTGGCGGCGCCGGCACCGCCATGCTGCCACTGCAGTTGCTGCCGCTGGTCAGCAGCGCCTTCGTGCCCACGGACTCGATGCCGACGGCGGTGCGCCTGTTCGCCGAGTACCAGCCCTTCACGCCCGTCATCGACACGGTGCGCGGGCTCCTCATGGGCAGCGAGATCGGCAACAGCGGCTACCTCGCCATGGGATGGCTGATCGGCGTCCTCCTGGTCGGCTTCCTCTGGGCGAGGGCGGCGTTCAACCGCCGCGGCCGCGGCTGATCTCCGCTCGTCCTCCGTGCCGTGCGATCACCACGGGATCTTCGATGAGTCGCACGGTCGGCGGCGTACCGGGTACCGGCCGGACCCACGAGGTCGGGGTGTCCGCGACCACGTCGAGTCGCCAGTCCCGGCAGGTGCCTTGGAGTGCCAGCGGGTAGAGCGTGAGCGTGCCGTCCGGTGCGATGTGCATCCGGACGAAGCCCGTGCGGTCGTCGACGGACTGGCCGGACATTTGCCAATCGGCGACCAGACCGTGGTGCGTCAACAGCACCCACAGGGCGAAGACCGCGGAGCCGAGGAACGCGCCCGTCACCACGATGACGGCCACGGGGATGGCCAGCCGGAGCAATCCGAACCACGAAGGTGGCAGCGCCCAGACCACGGTGACGGTGACGGCCAGGACACCTGCGGCGACCGCCAGTTGCAGCAGCGTGGCGACGATCGGACCGGTCATTCTCCGCGGTGGCCGTGCGCCCGCCGGTCGTCTTCCCCAGCCGAGCACGAAGGGCAGGATGAAGAGAAAGACGCACACGCCGACCATGCCGATCACGTCGTAGGCGCCGGCACTCCGGATGGCGTCGACGGGATGCCGTCTCCCTGCGGCCAGCGCGAACGCGCCACTCATCAACAGGACGAGCACCAGCTGCACCACCCCGGCCAGTCCGGCGAACCCGGGGTTGCGCCACCCGAGCCAGTACCGCGTGAAGGGGTTGGCGATCCTCCGGGCGAGCGAGCGGGACTCTTGCGCCGTGGGGTACGTGTGCGGGCTGAGGGCGAATGCCGCCGGCGGGTCGTCCTTCTTCCGCAGCCGCGACGTGGCAGGGGGAAGCGACAGCGCGTTCGGCAGTCTGTGCGTGGAGGACAGGAACGCGCCGCCCAGGCCGCACGTCACCATCTGGCGCCGTCGGGGGTTCGTGGGCGGGGTTCCGCCGGACGTGGGCGGGTCGTCGGGCAGCCGTTCCTCGTAGCGGGCGTAGTGGTGCTTGTCGCCGGTCAGCCAGAGGCGGATCGACGCGCCCGTGTCCACGCGCTGCCCGGTCACCCGGTCGAGCCGGGTCCGGATGAAGTTCCGGTCGAACCAGTGAAGGGTGTTGAAGGAGTCGGGATCCCCGTGGCTCTTGATCCAGGTCGGCGCGGCGGAGCAGACGATCACGCTGTCGCCCGGCAGCAGCCGCGGCGAGAGGCAGGTCTCGAAGTACCGTCGCTGCGGATCGTCGATGTAGGAGCCGAGCTGACTGTCCAGACCGACGAGCCACCAGCGCCGCGGCAGCCGCACCGCGAAGTAGCTCCGGGTCTGCCGGGTCTGCCAGCCGCCGATGCACCTCTCCTGGGCGAACGTCCGCAGGAACGCGGTGAGTCCGTCGTACCAGTCGTGGTTGCCCGGCAGCGCCACCATGAGCGGCTGGTCGGGTGCCGACGGGAGCGCGGCGCGGTAGGGCCCCTTCAGCCGGTCCTCGTACGCCGTCGTCGAGGCCACCGGATACACCTGGTCCCCGCCGAGGACGAGCAGCGAACCCCGGGGGCACGAGACGGCATCGGAGACGGCGAGCTCGGGCGCGGCCAGCGCGGACGCCACCGAGTACGTCGCCTCGAAGCCGTCGCCGAGGTCGGCGACGAAGTCGATCCAGATCTCCCCGGCGTCGGGATGCGCCAACGGAGCCTGCAGCAGTCCGGCCCGGAGCGCGCCCTGTATCTCGCGCTTGTCCGCGTAGTCGGCGAACACCGCGGCCAGACCGACCTTGACCGCCGTACGTGACAGCTCCGTCGGTGCCAGCCAGCGCACCGGCTTCCGCGGGGTGAACCGGAGCTCCGTTGCGCGCTTGCGCAGCTTGCCGACGTCCACGACGACTCCTCGTTCACAGGGGTGACCAGGGCAGGACGTTCTGCGCGTACACGTCCCACAGCTTGCCGGAGAAGAACCGTCCGAAGCGGCCCAGCGTGGCCGCCCTGCCGGCGAGCGTCGGCGCTTCGACCCGGAAGGTGGTGAGCTGCTTCAGGAAGTCGGCCGGGCGGATGCGAACGGCTCCCGTGGCCACCACCTGGGCTTCGGCCTCCTCGTCGATGCCGACGTGGCCACGGAGGACGCGGGTGTGGAGGACGGACGTGTCCTTCCAGACTCCCCGGCGGGAGTCCTCGTTGACGTCCTTGTGCCCGCTGAGGGTGAGGGGGTGACCGGCGCGGTCGGTGAAGAACAGGCGGTAACACATCTGGAGATGTTCCGGGTCGGACCGTTCCACGAACAGCTGGAAGGTTCCTCGCTCGACCGGAAGGCGTCCGCCCAGAGCCTGGCAGACGATCTCTCCCCGCAGGGAGGCCTCGTGCTCCGGATCGACGAGGAAGCGGTCCATCCCCTGAATGTCGACGGTCACGTGCAGGGCCAGGTCGACGGCAGTCGCATCCTCCGGCGCGGGCATGTCCTGGACGTCGTGCTCGCCGAAGGCGACGCGTCCGACCATGCGTTCGGTGAAGCGCAGACGGGTGGGGCCGTCGGGGCGGTCCGGAGGGGCGCCGGGCTTCCAGGGAATCCCCTGGTCGGTGCACCACTGGCGGGCGCGGTGGACGCCGAGTTCCACGGCCTGGGCGAAACGGTCCCTGCTGAAGTTGACGAGGTAGTTCAGCGGGACCTCGGCGCTCAGGAGCCTGACGTCGATGAGGCGTCCGAACTCTCCGTGCTCTCCCGCGCGGATGGCCGTGTTGCTGGCCTCGATCCGGCGAAGCCAGTGCTTCAACTGGCCGTTGGCGGTCGTTTCGATGATGTGGAAGTAGTTGGCCACGAAGCCGTTCCGCCAGCGGTGCCGCCGGCTGACCGTCCAGATGATCCACAGTTCGTCGCAGCCTCGCCGGATGGCCTCTTCGACGTTCCCGTCCGTCAGGTAGACCGGGTCGATGTACGTCCTCCCGTCGATCACGACGGGAGGGAACCACATGGGCAGTGCCACCCCGGCGCAGAAGCGGTCCTCGTCCATGCGGTCCGCGGTCACCGTCTCCAGCTCGTTGGAGCTGAAGTCGTAGAGGTTGAAGGTGGCTTCCCGGTCGGTGGCCCGGATCCGCTCCCAGTCCAGTCCCCAGTCCGGGAAGACGCGGCGCCGATAGCCGTCCAGCGTGAAGAGGGAACGGGCGTACGGTCCCTTCGGCAACTCGCGCCAGTTCGGGGTGACGCCCTTCAGCGGGGAGAGGGTGCGCCAGTTGTCCGCGATCTCGCGCCCGGACATCCCTTGGCAGTACATCGCGAGGTTGAACACGCCTCCACTGGCTCCGTCGACGTGATCGAACCGCAACTCGGCCTCGTCCAGGAGGACTTGGAGGACGCCCGCCTGGAAGGCCACCTTCAGGCCGCCGCCGGCGAGGATGAGGGATCTGCGGGGGGACGCCTCGCGGCGCTCGCCGCCCTGGCCGGTCGTCATGTGGGCTCCGCGGAGTGCTGTCGGTGATCCTCGATGATGCGGTCGGCCGACCGGTCGGCCAGTGCCGCGATGGTGAGCGAGGGATTCGGCCCCACGGGGCCGGGCATCACCGAGCCGTCGGCGATCGAAAGCCCCGGGTAGCCGTACACCCGCCCGAAGGAGTCGACCACGCCTTCCCGCTCATGGCGTCCCATCGGCGCGCCGCCCAGGGGATGCACGGTGATGAGGCGGTTGAGCCACCACAGGGGACTCGATGCGTAGCGCCCGCCGATGCTGTGGGACACACGCTTCATGGTCGTGTTCATCTGGTCGAAGTACGGAGCCGAGGCGGTGAGGTCCCAGGCGAGGTCGAGATGCCCGTCCCGGAGGAACATGCGGCCGTTGGGGACGTCCCTTCCCATGCCGAGCAGCGGCGCGGACGTCGCGGTGAACAGCCCCTTGCCCATGGCGTCGCCGAGCTGTCGTCCCACACGGCTCTTTGCCGTTCCCGTCAGCTGCGACCAGCCTCGCCGCAGCAGGAACCTCGCGACCCTGTTCGACATGGTGAGGACGTTGTGCTCGACGAGCCAGTTCAGGAATTCCGGGTATCCGGCGTCCTCGATGTAGAAGCCCCGGACGCTCTCGCCGTTCTCGCCGTTCTCCTCGCGGTCCACGCGCATCGCACTCGTGATGACCGGGCCGAAACTCGGCTCCAGCATGCGCGGCTCCGTCTCCCCGGGCCTGCCCTGAATGCTCCGCCGGGCTTTGAGGACCAGCCCGAGAAAGTCGCCGTTTCCGGAGAAGTGGGTACCCAGCGCCGGACTGAGGGCGGGAAAGGCGCTGCGGTTTCTCAGCAGCAGATAGGTGGTGCCGAGGGTGCCGGCGGAGAGAACCAGCCGCTTGGCCCTGAGGGTGTGCAGCTCGGGAGACGCGTGCGGATCTCCGTCCCCGGTGGCGTCGTGCTTGATGTAGGAGACCAGGAATCCCTGCGGGACCGGTTCGAACGAGCGGACCTCGCAGCCGGTCCGGATGTCCGCCCCGAGCCGGTCCGCGGCGCTGAGGTAGGTGAAATCGAGACTGTTCTTGCTGCCGAAGTTGCAGCCCAGGTCGCATTCGCCGACGAGCTTGCACGTGAAGCGGGGGCTGTGATGGATGTTGTCCTCGCCGCCCGGGATGGGCGCGCCGGGCACGGCGGGGTCTCCGAACGAGACGGCCAGCTTCGGACGCTCCCACGGAAGACCCAGCCGGGCCGCCGCCTGCTCCATGGCGAGGGTCTTGGGCGTGTCCTGATAGGGCTTCACATCGGACGGGTACCGCTGCGCACCGAGCATGTCCTCGACGCGCTGGTAGTACGGATCGAGGTCCTGGAGTGTGACGGGCCAGTCCTCGTAGCCGCCGTCGAACGCCTCGTGGACGAACCAGCTTTCCGGCTTGCGGATCAGCACGTTGGCGTAGATCAGCGAGCCCCCGCCGAGCCCGCTGGACACCAGGGCGTCGAGCTTCGAGAAGCTCCACATGTCGTACATTCCGTAGAGGCGGGAGTCCGGGTCCCAGAAGTTTTTGGCCGTGTCACGCGGGCTGCGCGGAAAGGACCCGGGCGGGAACGGCTGTCCTCTTTCCAGCAGGCATACGCTCAGGTCGGCCTCGGCCAGACGAAATGCGGTGACGGATCCGCCGAAACCCGATCCGACGACGACGGCATCGAAGACGTCCACGCTCGCCACCTCTAGAAGCCGAAGCTGCTGCCTTGACTTCCCCCGCATGCGGTTGGTGCACGCACGACCCCCTTCAATGGTTCACCCGCGGGTCGTGACGCGCACGTCGAACCGCCGGACTACGCGGTCGCGGCCGGGTCGAGGGCCGGGCCGGCGGGCGGCTCGTCGGCCGCCGGTTCCGGCCGGGGTCCCGGGAGTTCCTGCCCGGGTTCTTCGAGCTCCCCGCGGACGTAGTTCCAGACCACCGCGATCAGCGCGGCCGCGGGGACGGCGAGCAGGCTGCCCACGATGCCCGCCAGGCTGCCGCCGAGCGTCACCGCAAGGAGGATGACCGCCGCGTGCAGGCCCAGGCCGCGGCTCTGGAGCATGGGCTGGAAGACGTTCCCCTCCAACTGCTGGACGACCACGATGAGGGCCAGCACGATCAGCGCGTCGGTCGGGCCGTTCGACACCAGGGCGATGAGGACCGCGACGAGCCCCGCGAACAAGGCGCCGATGATCGGCACGAACGCGGAGACGAACGTCAGGACGGCCAGCGGAAGCACCAGCGGCACGTCGAGGAACCACAGGCCGAGGCCGATGAGGACGGCGTCGATCAGGCCGACGAACGCCTGGGAGCGTACGAACGCGCCGAGCGTGTCCCAGCCGCGCGCGGCCACGACCGGGATGTCGGTGGCGAGCCGGCCGGGGAGCTGCCGGGTGAGCCACGGCAGGAAGCGCGGCCCGTCCTTGAGGAAGAAGAACATCAGGAAGAGCGAGAGGAACGCGGTGACCACGCCGTTGAAGACGGTGCCGACCCCCGTCGCGACGGCGTTGACCATGCTGCCGATGCTGTCCTGGAGGCGGGCGACGGCGGTGTCGAGGGCGCCGTTGATCTGACTGTCGCCGATGTTCAGGGGCGGCCCGGCCGCCCACTCGCGCAGCCGCTGGATCCCTTCGACCACACCGTCGGCGAGTTCGCCGGACTGGGACGCCATCGGTACGGAGATGAGCGCGACGATGCCCGCGATCAGCAGGAGGAAGAGCACGGTCACCGTGGTCGCGGCCAGCGCGGGGGGCCAGCCGTGCCGCCGCAGGAACCGGGCCGGCGGCCAGGTGAGGGTGGTGAGGAACAGGGCCGCGATCAGCGGCCACGCGACGGACCACATCCGGCCCACGAGCCAGAGCGTCACCGCGGCCATCAGCAGCACGAGAAGCGATTCGGCGGAGACACGTGCGGCTGTCCGGAGCGCGCCGGCGGATTTCGTGGAACTCAACATGGGAGACATCCAAGCAGGCGGCGCGCCTCGGCCGTACGGGCGGTCTCCGGCGGAGTATCGGTCCGGTGGGCGGCCCGGTCGCGGGTGCGCGTGCGTATTGCCTTCGCCGTCATTCATTGCAACGCATCATTGCATTCATGTGCAGCGCCATTGCACCAGTTTCCCGCAATCTACCTGCGTTAATGGGGTTTTGGCGATTGACGGGATCATGAACGCAACGTAGCTTTCCTCATACGCAAACGCGTAATGTCGCGAGATGAGGAATGGCGATGACCGACACCGTCCACACCGTCACGACGCTGCCGACCGAGCGTCCGTCCGGCTGCCCCTTCGACCCGCCGGCAGAGCTCGTCGACGCCCGCCGGCACGGCCCCATCAGCCGCTTCACCCACCCCGGCGGGAAACCCGGCTGGCTGATCACCGGATACGACCTGGTCCGGTCCGTCCTGGCCGACCCCCGGTTCAGCTCCCGCAGGGACCTCCTGAACGTGGTCGACTTCGAGATCCCGCCGGCCCCGCCCGGCGAGTTCCTGCTCATGGACGATCCCGACCACAGCCGCTACCGCAAGCCGCTGGTGGGCAAGTTCACCGCGCGGCGGATGCGGCTGCTCACCGAGCGCGTCGAGCAGATCACCGCCGCCTGCCTGGACGCCATGGAGGAGACCGGGCCGGACGTGGACCTCGTGACCGCGTTCGCCAAGCCCATCCCCACCATCATCATCTGTGAGCTGCTGGGGGTGCCGTACGAGGACCGGGACTCGTTCCAGGAGCAGATCGACACGTTCATGGGCGGGGAGACCGGTGACGAGGAGCTGATCGCGGCCTACACCGCCACCCAGGAGTACCTCGCCGAGCTGGTGGCCGCCAAGCGCGCGAACCCCACCGACGACGTACTCAGCGAACTCACCGACAGCGACCTCACCGACGAGGAACTGAAGGGCATCAGCCTGATCCTGCTGGCGGCCGGATTCGACACCACCGCGAACATGCTGGCCCTCGGCACCTTCGCGCTGCTGCAGAACCCGGAGCAACTGGCCGCGCTGCGCGACGATCCCGCGCTCATCGACCAGGCCGTCGAGGAGCTGCTGCGGTACCTGAGCGTCGCCAAGTCGTTCATGCGGACGGCGCTGGAGGACGTCGAGGTGGGCGGCCAGACGATCGAGGCGGGCACGACGGTCGTCCTCTCGTACAACACCGCCAACCGCGACCCCGAGCGCCACGCCGATCCCCATGTCCTCGACATCCGGCGCCAGTCCACCGGACACGTGGCCTTCGGTCACGGCGTCCACCTGTGCCTGGGCGCGCAGCTGGCCCGTGTCGAGATGCGGGTCGCGTTCAACGCGCTGCTCGCCCGCTTCCCCACGCTGCGCCTGGCCGTACCGGCCGAGGACGTCGTCCTGCGCCCGGAGACCGCGGACATCTACGGCGTGAAGAGCCTCCCCGTCACCTGGGACGTGTGACCGGGAGCCGCGAGCACCCGTTCAGGAGGCGACGGCCCGTACGTCGGCGTCGGCATCCGTGAAGGGCGGGTAGCTCTCGCCGCTCACGCGTTCCGCCGCGACGATGTAGTCGGCGAGGGCTTCGCGGGACTGGGCGAGCCGCTCCATCTGGTCGTCCAGTCGCCGCAGGCGCGAGCGCATCGCGGCCAACAGCTCCGGACACCCGGCGAGTTCCGGCGCCTCGCCGATCGCGCACGGCAGCAGGTACGCGATGTCCTCGGAGGACAGCCCGGCGCCGAGCAGGTGCCGGATCTGCTTCACCCGCAGCAGGGCGCTCTCGTCGTACTCGCGGTAGCCGTTCGTGCCGCGGTCCGCCGTCAGCAGGCCCTGGGCCTCGTAGTAGCGCAACTGGTGGGCGTTGACGCCCGCCCGACGACTGAGTTCCCCGATACGCATCGAAACCTCGCTTGACCTTCACACCGGTATCAACGTTGACGATGCTGCCATGAACAACACACCCCACGCGCCCGTGACGGTCATCGGACTCGGACTGATGGGCCGGGCACTCGCCGGCGCGTTCCTGAACGCAGGGCATCCCACGACCGTGTGGAACCGAACGTCCGCCAAGGCCGCCCCGCTGGTGGCCGCCGGCGCACGGCCGGCGCCGACCCTCGGCGACGCGCTCACGGCGGGTCCCCTGACGATCGTCTGCCTCACCGACTACGACGCCATGTACGAGCTGTTCGACGCGAACGACGTCACCTTGGACGGTACGACCCTGATCAACCTCACCTCGGGGAGCTCGGGCCAGGCGCGCGACGCCGCCGAGTGGGCCGCGCGACGCGGCGCCCGCTACCTGGACGGTGCCGTCATGGCCATCCCGTCGGGGATCGGCACCGCCGATGCGGTGATCCTCCACAGCGGGCCCCAGGAGGTCTTCCAGGCCCACGAGGCGACGCTCGAAGCCCTCGGCACGGTGACCCACCTCGGTGCGGACCACGGCCTGGCGTCCTTGTACGACGTGGCCGGCCTGGCCATGATGTGGAGCGTCCTGAACGCCTGGCTCCAGGGCACCGCCCTGCTCAGGACGGCCGGTGTCGACGCCGCGACGTACGCGCCGTTCGCGCGGCAGATCGCCGCCGGCGTGGCCGACTGGCTGCCCGGGTACGCCGAGCAGATCGACAAGGGTTCCTTCCCCGCCGAGGTGTCGGCGCTGGAGACCGACGCGCGGGCGATGGAGCACCTCATCGAGGAGAGCGAGACGCTGGGCGTCAACGCCGAACTGCCGAAGCTCATCAAGGCGATGGCCGACCGCGCCATCGCCGCCGGGCACGGCGGGGAGCAGTACCCCGTGCTCATCGAGGAGTTCGGGAAGCCCCGGACCGGCTGACCGGCTGACCGGGTCACTCCCGGGGGTCGCCCGGCCCCGGGGACGTGCCGCTCAGCCCGTCGCGTGCCATGCCGTACTCCCGGGGGTGGTCACCCGCTCCGGGCAGGGCGAGGGCGGTACGGAACTCCTCGTGCGCCTCGGCGTGCCGGCCCGCCGCCGCGTACGTGCTGCCGAGGCGGATCCGGACGTCCATCTCCAGCCACGTGCTCGTGTGCCGGTTCAGCGCCGACAGCGCCTCGTGGTGGGTGTCGACGGCGGAGCTCAGATCCCCCTGTACGTGTTCCGCCGCGGCGAGCCGTGACAGGCCTGCCGCGCGGAGCGGGAGATCCTCGGCCTCGCGGGCCAGTTCGGCCGCCCGCCGCAGCAGGTGCGTGGCCTCCGCGTGCCGGCCGAGGGCCAGGTGGGCGTCGGCGACGAAGCACAGGGTGCTGCTGATCGTCCGGGGGCGGCCGTTCTTCTCGGCGAGGGCCAGTGCGGTGGTGTAGTGGTCCAGGGCCTGCTCGTGCCGTCCCTGCAGGGAGTGGATCGCGCCGAGGTTGCAGTTCACCATCCCGGTCAGCCAGTCGTCGTCGAGACCGGACGCCCGTTCCACCGCGTCGCTCAGCCGGGCCAACGCCTCGTCGGTCCGGCCCAGGGTCAACGCCGCGGTGCCCATCCCGGCGATCGCCCGGGCCACGTCTCGTGGATCCCCCTGGCAGCGGGCGTACCGCAGCGCTTCGGTGAACCGGTCGCCCGCCTGCCGGAACCGGCCCTGGTAGACGTCGACGATTCCCAGGCAGATGCGGAGCGAGGAGGGCATCCGGCGGTCGGTCGCCATGTCCGCGCATTCCAGGGCGCGCTCCAGGGCGACACGGCACTCGTGGAAGTGGCCCTGGCGCGCCAGGTGGTCGACGAGGGCCTCGGCGATCCGGCAGGCGTGGTCGAACTCACCGGCGGCGGCCGCGAAGGCCACGACGTCGACCAGGTCTCCGCCCGCCGCGCCGAGCCAGGCGGAGGCCTCGCCCCAACCGGAGAACGGCGGCGGCCCTGTGACGTCCTGGCCGGCGGGGAACGGCTGCGGCCACCAGTCGCTCGCCATGCGGCCCGCCGCCGCGTAGAGCCGCAGGACGGCGGCGCGGTCCGCGGCGGCTTCCAGGGGTGCTTCGGCCGCGAGACTCCGCGCGTGTGCCCGTACGAGATCGTGCAGCCGGTAGCGTCCGGGATGCGGCTCCTGGAGGAGGCTCGCGTCGACCAGGTCCTCCAGGAGGGCCTCGGCGTCCTCGTCGGACCGGCCCAGCATGGCGGCGAGGGTGAGGGCGTCGAAGCGGGCGGTCGGAGCCGACCCCAACGCCCGGAAGCCGCGCCGCAGTTCGGGCGTGAGCTGGTCGTACGACATCCGGAAGGCGGCCTCCACGCTGCGGTCCCCGGCCCGCAGCTCGCCGAGGCCGCGCGCGTCGTCGGTCATCCGGTCTGCGAGGAAGGCCAGCGTCCAGGACGGGCGGTTCTGCAGCCGGGCGCTCGCGATGCGCAGCGCCAGCGGGAGGCCGCCGCAGCGCAGGGCGAGCTCGTGAGCGGCCTCTGGCTCGCGGTCCGCCCGGGACTCGCCGAGGAGCTCCCGGAACAGGCCGACGGCGTCGCCGGAGCCGAGTGGCTCCACGGTGAGCCGGAGATCGGCGTCGAGGCCCGGCAGGCGATGCCGGCCCGCCACCAGGACCCGGCTACCCGGTCCGGCGGGCAGCAGCGGTCTGACCTGGTCGGCGCTGCGGGCGTTGTCCACGACCAGCAGCAGCCGCAGCCCGCTCGTGGCCGCACGCCACGCGGTGACGAGCTCCGTCACGTCGTCCGGGTCGATCCGGTCGTCCATGTCAGGCGAACCGTGGGGGAGTTCGGCGCCGGGCTCACGGACGGCGCGGAGCAACCGCCGCAGCGCCCGCTGCGGGCCGACGCTCTCGTGGGCGGCGCCGTACGCGTGCAGGTCCACGAACAGGCAGCCGTCGGGGTAGGCCTCGCTCAACGCCCAGGCGGCGCGCACCACCAGGGCGGTCTTGCCGACGCCCGCCGTGCCGTCGATCGTCATCACGGACACGGCGCCGGGCGCCACGGGGGCGGTGAGCAGGGCGAGTTCCGCCTCGCGGCCGACCAGGCAGGCGGTGTCGCCCGGCAGTTCGTTGCGACGAGGGTGCGAAAGGGGACGCTGCGGGGGCGGTGAGTCCTGGAGCGGGGTGGCCCCGCCCGCGCCCGGGACGCCCGTGTCCGGGACGCCCGTGTGCGCGACGGCCGCGCGCGGACCCGGCGCCCGGCCGAGCAGCAGCTCGTCCTCCCGGCGGAGGACGGCCTGGTGCACGCGGCGCAGCTCCTCGCCCGGTTCCACGCCCAGCTCGTCGAGGAGCAGCCGCCGTGTCTCCTGGTAGACGGCCAGCGCCTCGGCCTGCCGGCCGCTGCCGTACAGGGCGCGCATCCGCAGGGCGGCCAGCGGCTCGTCGTGAGGCCGGGCCGACAGCGCGTCCAGGAGACCGTCCAGGGCGTCCGGATACCGCCCGAGCAGCACCAGACACTCGGCGCGGCCCTGGTGCAGGGCGCGCCGCTGCCGGGCGAGGCGGTGCCGCTCGGTGTCGGCGAGCGGCCCCGGCACACCGGGCAGGGGTTCGCCGCGGAGCAGCTTCAGGGCCCGGTCGCCGTGGTCGAGGGCGCCGGCGAGGTCACCGGCGGCCTGCGCGCGCCGCGCGAGGCCGGCGTGCTCGGCGAGGTCGGCGAGGTCGGTTCGGGTCTCGCCCGGCACGAAGCGGTAGCCGCCGTGCCGTCCTTCGATCTCCGACCCGGCGGGCCCGGCGCCCGGCGTGTCCAGCGCCTTGCGCAGGGCGTAGACGTAACTCGGCAGGACCCGGTGACCCGTCCCCGGAGGTTCGGTTCCCCAGACGTCGTCGAGGAGCTGCCCGTACGTGACGAAGGCGGGCGCGCGCAGGACCAGGGCGGCGAGCACCGCCTGTCGTCGTACCGGGCCGAGTGCGATCGGCGTATCGCCCCGCAGCGCCCGGACCGGCCCGAGCAGCTCGATCCGCAGCCGCCCCCTCGTCCCGGCCGGAACCGCACCGGGCCTCCCTGCATCCATGCCCACTTCGAAGCCCCATGTCCCCGTGTTCCCTGCCCGCGCAGGAGTCCCAGTCTCCTGCATCAGCGGGATTTCATCCGCGCTGCAGAGTGCCTCTCCAGTGTGGGACTCGTCATGTCGGGTGCCGATGTGCCGGGCGGTGAGCGGGAACAGTCGGTCGGCGAACAGCAGCCGACACACCGTCAAGAGAGGACATGTCCCCATGTCGCATGCCAGTGGCACGT
Organism: Streptomyces sp. NBC_01255; assembly: GCF_036226445.1. Classification (NCBI taxonomy): domain Bacteria; kingdom Bacillati; phylum Actinomycetota; class Actinomycetes; order Kitasatosporales; family Streptomycetaceae; genus Streptomyces; species Streptomyces sp. NBC_01255. The sequence goes on along the minus strand of NZ_CP108474.1, from coordinate 914,140 downwards.
CCGGTGCACGGCCCACCCGCCGTGGCGCCCGGTGGGAGCGTTACCGGGTCACCCATCCCTTCTCCGCGCAGGACCAGGCGGCCCTGTGGGGGTCGATCGTGGGTGTCGTGGCCCTGGCCGCGCTCCTCGGCTGGGCCCTCGACATGAAGGGCGGAGTCGTCATCGTCGCGGCGGTGCCCTTCATCATCGCCTCGTTCGAGAGCCGCCGCACGGCGTTCCAGTTCGACGCGGCAGGCGCCCGGTTCGGCACCGTGGTGGTGCCGTGGACCGACGTCACCCAGTTCGTCGTGGTCACACCGGCGGACGGGCAGCGGGCGCTGATCGGCGCGCGGTTCCGGCCCGGCGCGGCCCTTCCCTCGGGGGTGACCGCCCTGGCGCAGGACCCCGCCATGCCCGCGCCGATCCATGTCGCCGTTCCGCGTGCCAAGTTCGATCTCGCGAAGATGGTCCACAAGGCGCGCCGCTACGCTCCGGCGCACCTCCAGATCGTGGTCGCCGACCCGTCCGGCGAACGAGTCGCCTCGTGATGGACAGTTCTCGGACCGGCGGACAGTAGGAGAGACCGATGCACCACCCGCCACAACCCTGGTACCGGCCGAACCAGCCACAGCAGCCGGTCGCCGACAACCCGTACGCCCCCGAGGGCTACACCCCGCCGGAGCCGCCGCCCCGCCGGAGACGCTTCGGCAAGGGGCCGCTGATCGCGACGGTCGTCGTCCTGCTGGTCCTGGCGGCGAGCGGATGGGTGTACGCCCTCGCCGACGGCCGGTGGGGCGACCCGGCCCCGCCCGTGGCCGACAAGGCGCCCAGCCCGTCCGCGACGCCGACACCGTCCCGTACCCCCGCCGTCGCCACGCCGACGCCGAAGAGGATCCCGACGTCGGAGGAGATCAACGCGGGCCGCAAGGCCGGAGACGCCGCGGCGTGGATCGTCGACGACCGGACCGACCTGCCCCGACGCCACATCAAGCTCTACCCCCTGTGGATCGTCGGCGACACCGTCGTCCAGGCGGCCTACGAGAAGGTCACCGCCCGCCGCCTGTCGGACGGAGCCGAGGTGTGGAGTGTGCCGCTGCCCGCCTCCGTCTGCGAGGCACCGGCCAACCCGACCCCCGACGGCAAGATCGTCGTGGTGTACCAGAGCAACCGGAACTGGACCGGAAACCGCTGCAACCAGCTCCAGATGATCGACCTCCGGACCGGGAAGGCCGGCTGGCACAAGAAGCTCACCGAGACCGGTTCCATGGACCGCACGATCATGGTGAACAGCGCGATCAGCGGCGGCACCCTCGCGATCGTCCAGAGCATGAAGGCCGCCGCGTACCGCATCGACACCGGCGCCAAGCTCTACGACATCCCGCTGGAGAACCCCGGGAAGTGCTACCCCGACAACCTCGCGGGCGGCCCCCGGCTCGTCGTGAGCTCCACCTGTGCGATCAGCGTCGACCGCGGCAAGTCCTACCACCAGCTCCGCGAGCTCGACCCGCGCACCGGCAAGGTCCGCTGGCGCTACCGCACCCAACCGGGCTGGAGCGTCGGGAAGATGCTCTCCGTCGAACCGGTCGTCTTCACCACCTACCACCACGAGGACACCAACGGCAACTGGCGGGTCGTGGCCTTGAAGCCCGGCGGGAAACTCCGCGTCACCGTCGACGCCCGGCCCAAGGGGTTCACGTACTGCGCCGACGCGGGGGACTCGGGAGGGAACATGCAGCAGTGCCCGGGCACCGCCGTCGGCAAGGACATCGTGTTCCTGGGCGGTACCGACCGGGTCGGCGGCTACAGCCTCGACACCGGGAAGCTCGTCTGGGGCGTGAAGTCCTCGGACACCACCCTGCACCCGCTGCGCACGGACGGCGGCCTGTTCGCACTCGTCTACGAGGCCCCCTCGGCCGACCGGCCGGGCGGGATCCTCCGGCTCGGCCCGGGCAGCGCGGACACGAAGAAGCAGGTGCTGGTCCATCCCATGACGGCCCGGTCCGTGGAACGTCGCATGCTGGCAGGACGCCTGGCCTATGCGAACGGCCGGATCGTGATCTCGCCGAGCGGGGTGTCCGGCAACGACGCGGACCACGAGGCCCGCATGCTGTCCTTCGCTCCCGGGACCCCGTGACCGGCCGGCACGGACGATACGGGTATCAGGTCGCCGCGGGCGGTGGAGACCCGGTTACCGGTCAGTGATCACGCAGTGGTACCGGCCCGGTTACGGTCGGTGTCGTTCAGTGAGTCGCTTGACGTCTTCAGGAGTAGTGATGGGCAAGTACGCCGGCAAGAAGGCCGTGGTCATCGGTGGGACGCACGGCATGGGCCTCGCCATGGTGCAGGGGCTGCTCGACGGCGGGGCCGAGGTCCTGCTGACGGGGCGGAACAAGGACAACATCGAGACCGCGCGCCGCGATCTCGACGGGAAGGCCGTGCACGTCCTGCGGTCGGACGTCGCGAGCATGGGGGACATCGCGGAGCTGGGCGCGGCCGTCGAGGAGAAGCTCGGCCGCGTCGACGCCGTGTTCGTGAACGTCGGATACGCCGCGCTCGAACCGATCGCCCTCGTCACCGAGGAGACCTACGACCGGCAGTTCGACGTGAACACCAAGGGCGTGTTCTTCACGGTGCAGAAGCTCGCCCCGCTCGTGAACGACAGTGGGTCGATCGTCTTCACCACGTCGATCGCCAACCTGACCGGCACCCCCGGCATGGGCGTGTACTCGGGCGCGAAGGCCGCCGTGCGCTCCTTCGCGCAGGTCTTCGCCGCCGAGCTCCTGCCCCGCGGCATCCGGGTCAACTCCGTCAGCCCCGGCTTCATCCACACCCCGACCATGGGCATCGCGGACGCCACCGACGAGGAGCGGGCCATCCTCAGCCAGGTGGGCGACGAGCTCACCCCGATGAAGCGGCACGGCACGCCGGAGGAGGTCGCCACCGCGGCGCTCTTCTTCGCCTTCGACGCCACCTTCACCACCGGTGTCGAGCTGGTCGTGGACGGCGGTCTCACCCAGCACATCCAGCCGGTGCCGCCGCAGCAGTAGCGGAACCCGTGACCCGCGGAGTGGCATCGCCACTCCGCGGGTCACGGTCGTCTCAGGCCCTGACGAGCCGCGACGCGAGTGCCCTCGGGGCCACCACCTCGGCCGCCGCCCGGCCCGACTCGATCGCCCCGTCGACGAAGCCGTTCCACACGCTCGCGAGGTCGCCGCCCGCGAACGCGATCCGGCCGTACGGCCGCTGGATGTCCGGCAGTTGGCGGAGGAGCTGGCCGGGGCGGCGCAGTGCCTGGGCGCCCCGGGCGTACGTGTCGGCCCCCCAGTCGTGCGAGCGTACGGACGCGACCTGGGCGGTCGGCAGGTACTCCCGGACGGCGGCCTGCACCTGCGCGAGGTTCGTCGGGTCGAAGGTCGGGTCGAAGGCGAAACCGATCACGAGGTGGCCGTCGGTCAGTTTGGCGGTCGGGAACAGGCTCTCGATGCGCTGGCCCTCGTACCCCTGGCAGAGGCTGAGCGGGGTGACGCCCTTGACGTGCATCCACAGCTTGACCGTGCGGCGCACGCCGATGCCCTCGGTCGCCGCGTCGGCGTGCACCTTGGGCAGCCCCGGCGCGAAGGTGATGTCCTTCCACACATTGGTGGGCACCGCCACGACGACGTGCGAGGCGCGGAAGGTCCCGCGGTTGGCCGTGACGACCGAGACGCCGCTGCCGGTGTCCGCGACGGCGGTGACCGGGGTGTTGAGGCGGATGGTCAGCGGCTGCTCGTACAGCATCGCGCGGACGAGCCCGCTCATGCCGCCCAGGCCGACGCGCTGCGACATCAGGGAGAACCAGCCGTCCGCGTTCCAGCCGGTGTGCGCCCACCACTGGGCGAGCGAGGTGAGGGCGCCGTCCCCGCTGGAGCCGCCGGCGAACCCCGCGACCTGCGAGCTCAGCCAACCCGCGTCCTGCGCCGGGAGGTTGAGCTGGGCTATGCGGTCGTGCAGGGAGAGCGGGTCGACGGCACGCAGCAGGTCGGCGCGGAACAGCGGGTCGCGCGGCCGCTCGAAGTACTGCCGCGAGCCCTCGAAGAGCTGCGTCAGCATCTCGCCGAGGCGCCCGAACACCTCGCCGGGCGCGAAGGTGGTCGGACCGCTTGCGGTGGGGTAGATCGCCACCTCCGGCTGGATCTCGGTGACCAGCGGGATGCGGTACCGGTTCAGCTCCTCCATGGCGAACGTCTGCGCCGGGTGGATCCACTGCCCGCCGAGCTCGATCTTCCGGCCGAGGTAGCTGTCGGTCCACACCCGTCCGCCCACGCGGTTGCGGGCTTCGAGGACCAGGACCTGGAGGCCGCGCGACCGGAGTTCCCGGGCGGCGGCCGCACCGGCGAATCCCGCGCCGACGACGATGACGTCGAAGTCCCTCCGGGCGTCCTCGGTGACCTGGGCGGGGCCGGCGTGCGCCGTGCCGCCGAAGGCCAGCGAGCCGGCCGAGGCAGCGACCGCCGCCAGACCCGTGGCCTTGAGTGCGGTACGGCGGCCCACCGGGCGATGAGCGCCGGAGCGCGGCGGCGTCCTGTCGGTGTTCACGATGTCTCCTCGATGTTTCTGCGACGTTCTGCGATGTTCGGCGTGCGTGCGCGATGCCCGTTCCGGATTGCGTGATCCCCGGACGGCCGAGCGAAGGTAATGAGCCGAATTCCGTGCCGGTGCGAAAGTAGCCGAGGTCCCGCCGCTCCTTGCCCAATGCCTGCTCACGGGCCGGTAATAGGCGGCGGATGAGCCGGCGGAGAGGGGACGGTTTCCCGCCGGTTCCCGAACGGTGGGGATCTTCGACGACGGTGGGGGAGCACCGGGATGCCGAAGGCTCCGGCCAGGGCGGCGAACGAGGTGGGACCTGGTGGCGCGTGACCATCGACACCGTCGGTCCGGCGCGCCACTCCTGCGGGAACGTTCGGTCGATGTGAAATCATGGCAATCGGCGGTGAAATGTGCAGCCGGATATGTCCTGGATTTCTGACCACTCTCCAGGAGGCTGAATATTTCAGGCCGGGAAACAGTTAAATCCAGCCAAGAGCGAATGATGTCCGAATGCGGGGGAGCATGGCGACACGCCGGCAGAAGAGAGCGATTCGGTCGAGACGCCGACACGGGGACGTGAGTGGGGCCATTGGGGCATTCGTCGGATCTTGCGCAGTCCAGGGGGACACATGCACATTCATATGTTGGGGCCGTTGGAGGTCGTTTCCGAGGGCGGCGGGACCGTCTCGCTAGGAGGTTCCCGTCAGCGGGCGACCCTGGGGTTCCTCCTGCTGAAGGCCAATAAGGTCGTCGCCACCAGTCAGTTGCTCAACGCCGTATGGTCCGCGGACGACGCCCCGAGCTCGGCGCGGAAGATCCTGCAGAACGCGGTCTGGGGACTCCGGGGCGTGCTCCACAACGGCGCGCAGGGCGGGTCCGGCAGCCGGAGCACGCAGCCCCCCGCCCTGCTCACCCAGGCACCCGGATACATGCTGCGCGTCGAACCGGAGCAGGTGGACCTCTTCCGCTTCGAGCGGCGCGCGATCCAGGGGCGGGCGGAACTGGAAGCCGGCCGGACCGAGTCCGCGGCACGCCTCCTGAAGGAGGCGCTCGACCTCTGGCGCGGACCCGCGCTGACGGACCTGGTGGAGACCGGGATCTCCTGGCCCGAGCTGTCGGCCGTCCAGGGCGCGCGTACCGACGCCATGGAGGACTACTTCGAGGCGCAACTCGCCCTCGGGCGCCACCACTCCGTCCTCGGCGAGCTCGAGACGCTCGTCGAGAGGGAGCCCCTCCGTGAACGGGCATGCAGCCAGCTCATGCTGGCGCTCTACCGCTGCGGACGACAGGCCGACGCGCTCAACGTGTACGGCCGGATCCGCTCCGCCCTCGTCGAGAACCTGGGCCTGGAACCCGGTCACGAACTCCGCACCCTCCAGCAGGCCATCCTCACCCACGACCCCGCCCTCACCTTGCAGGGCCCGGCCACCTCGTACGAGTTCACCCAGGTCGCTGCGACCGAGCACGCGGTCGCCCTGCGGGGCGCCACCGGAGCCCCCGCGTACCGGGCCGGCTCGGGCACGCCGGCCGCGCAGACCCCGTCGGCCACCCCGGCCGACGGGGCGGCGGCGGGCCCCGCGGAGGCGAACCCGTCCGGGGCCCGGCAGACCGTGGTCTCCGAGCACCGCAAGGTGGGCGTCGTCCTCCTCAGGACCGAACTCCACGCCCACGCCTCCGAGATGGGCATCGAGGCCGACCGGCTGCTCCAGGGGACGGCGGCCGCGGTCAAGGAGGAGATCGAACGCCACGGCGGGAACATCGCCGGTTCCGTCGGCCCGTTCTCGCTGGCGCTGTTCGGCGTGCACCACGGCCGTGCGGACGACGCCGAACGCGCGGTCCGCGCCGCCCTCGCCATCCGCGACCGGCTCGCCCCCACCGAGCGGCTCGCCGTCAAGGCGGCCGTCGAGGTCGGGGAGGCGCTGGTGCGCTACCTCCCGGGCGACGAGCAGACACCGCCCTCGGCCGTCGGCTCACTGATGGACGAATGTCACCGGCTGCTCGCGGTCGTTCCCCAGGGCGAGGTCAGGGTGAGCGACAGCACGTTCCGGGAGACCGAGTCCGTGATCGCCTACGAACCGGCGGAGGATCCGTCGAGTGGCTGGCGGGTCCGGTCCGGCAGCGAGGAGCCGACCGACCACCACGGCGTGCCGATCGTCGACCGCGAGATCGAACTCGAAGTGCTGCGCGGACTGCTGGAGCTGGCCCGGCACCGTGGCAACCCGCACCTGGTGACCCTCCTCGGCCAGGGTGGCGTCGGGAAGACCCGGTTCATCGTCGAGCTGGAGCACCGCATCACCGGCCGCCCGCACGCGCCCCTGTTCCTGGCGACGAGGGCCACCCTCCTCTACGGCAGCCACCCGCTCTCCGCGCAGATCGCGATACTGGCGTCGTGCTGTGGGATCCAGCAGGGCGACTCGGGGAAGCAGGCGCGGGCCAAACTGGCCAGCACACTCCATCAGCTGGTGCAGTGCGAGGAGACGGCCGGCCGGCTGCTGCCGTACCTCAGCCCGCTCGTCGACCCCGAGGGCTCGGAGATCCGTCAGCCGATGGTCTCCGAACTCCTCAACGCCTGGTACGAGTTCGTGGGCCTCGCCGCCGAGGAACGGCCCCTCGTGATCGTCGTCGACGACCTCCACCGGGGCGACGACCGGCTGCTCGACTGCGTCGAACAGCTCCCGGAGAGGGTCGGCGCCGTACCCCTCGTGGTGATCGCGGCCGCCCGCCCCGAACTCCTGGAGCGCCGCCCCGACTGGGGCAGCGGCAGCCGTCAGGCGACCACCCTCACCCTCGAACCGCTCTCGGACGCCGCCGAACAGCGACTCCAGGAGCTGCTGTCGGCGGCGGCCCCCGGAGACGCGCAGGAGGCGGCGGGCGGGACAGCGGGCGCGATCACGACGGGCGGGGGCCGGAGTCCCGGTGTCCGCGCCGCCCGGTCGGTGCTGCGCCTCGCCGAATTCCGCCACGCCGGAAAGGGCGGCGGTGGGGCCGGCGGCCATGGGGTCGTCGGTCCCGGGACCGTTGGCCATGGGACCGGTGGTCACGGGGCCGGCGCGCAGGAACAGGTCCAGCGCGTCCAGAGCGAGCGCCAGTACGGCTAGACAGACCGCGGAGAGACCGGACGAGGCGAGACCGGCCGAGGCGAGACCGGACGAGGCGAGACCGGTCGAGGCGAGACCGGCTGCGGAGCAGACCCTCCACAGTCGACGACGGTGTGGCCCGTCCCGGACGGGACGGGCCACACCGGTCACGCGGATCCGCGCCCCTCACACCCCTCCACCGGTGAGGCGCTTCTCGTCCTCGTCGCGCAGCACGGAGGCCACCGCGCGCAAAGCCTCCGCGAGCCGCTCGATCTCCGCGTCCGTGAGATGCACCGACGGCGCGAACCGCAGCGTGTTCCCGGCGCTCGCCGTGGGGAACGTCCGCACCCGGTGCTCCCGCAGCAGATAGCCGGACAGGGTGTACCCCAGCAGGCCGGACCTGGCCCCGTCCCGCACCACCGCGGAGGACGACTCCGACTGGTCGTGGAACTCCAGGCCCAGCATCAGCCCCTTCCCGCGGACCTCCTTCACGACGTCCGGGAAGTCGGCGCGGACCCCTTCCAGGGCCTCGGCGAGCCGGGCGCCCCGCTCCCTCGCGAGCCGGTAGGCGAGGCCGTCGTCCGCCTCCAGCATCTCCAGGACCTTCAGCGCGATCGGGGTGGAGAAGCCGTCCTTCGCGAAGGTCGAGCTGTGGACGAGCTCGAACTCGTCGCGGTAACGGCCGCTCCGTACGAGCATCACTGACGTCTTCGCCAGGCCACCGCCCAGACTCTTGGCCAGCACGTAGTAGTCGCCGCGCAGGCCGATCAGCGAACTCGCGAGGAACGCGCCCGTGCGCCCCATCCCGCTCTGGATCTCGTCGATCACCACCGGGATGCCGGCGGCGTCGCACTCCCGGCGGACGGCGCTCGCGAACTCCCGCGTCAGCGGGACGATGCCGCCCTCGCCCTGGATCGGCTCCAGCAGGAACGCCGCCACGAGCGGGAAGGGCCGCTCGACGACGGCGACCACGCCGTCGCGCACCACGAGGTCGCGGAGCGCGGCGCTTTCCTCGGCGATGATCCCCCCGAGCGCGTCGGGGCGGTCGAGCGGGACGAACCTCGCCCGGTTCGCCAGCGCGGTGAACGGAGTCCGGTAGGCCGCGTTGTGCGTCAGCTGGACACTGCCGACCAGCTTCCCGTGGAAGGAACCTTCCAGGGTCAGGAACACCGGAGGCCGCGACATGACCTGCGCGTTCGCACGGGAGACCTCCTCCGCCAGGGCCGCGAAGTCCTGGTGCTCCCCGTCCGGCAGAACCGCCTCGCCGGCCTCGACCGCCGCCCGCGCGGCGGCAGCGTGCTCCGCCACCTCGGCGACGAGAGCCCCCGCCCGCAGCACCCGGTCCAGCTCCGCGTGCTTGACGGCCGCCTCGATCGCCTCGGCGCCGCTGTTGGCGAAGATCGCCGCGTACTCCTCGCCGGCTCCCGTCTCCCGGCGGACGATGCCGCTGAGCAGGGCGGCGACCTCCTGGGCGCACGAGTTGCGCGAGAACTGGGCGTTGACCGGGACTCCCTCGTCGAGGAGACGCCTCGCCCGCGCGACGATCTCGGGATGGTGGTGACCGAAGATCAGCGAGCCGTAGCCGCCCGCGGCGTCCAGGACCGGGATCTCCTCCCCGTCGTCGCCGCGGTAGAACAGCGTATTCCCCTCGGCCCGCGTGTATTCGACATCGAGCCCGACGGAAGTGAGGAAACCGAGCAGATAAGGCTCGGAGATTCCGGGTTCATCGGATACGGAGTTCATGACGCCCCCTCTTCTTGGATACCGGGGACCCTACCCACGAGGCGGCGGAACGGCGCCGTCACGGGTCACGACGTGGTCACCGGCCGGTTGGGGCGAGGCATGAACACCCCTGTGCCACACGTTACTTGAGAATGAACGAGCGTCAGAATGCCGTCGGATACGTTGTCCTGGTGCTCCCACATCCGAATTCCGAAAGAGGCGGCATGAGTTTCTCTTCCGTAGCTACGGGGATTCCCGATCCGGACATCGCCAGGTGGTGGCGAGGCCTGGACGACCGGGAATCGGTCGGCCGGCTCTCCGCCGCCGACTGCCTGGAGCTGATATTCGCCCGCATCCCGGTCGGCGAGGGCGCCCGCGCCTGGTCCTCCGCACCGGCTCGCACGGCGGGGGCCTGAGATGCCGCCCGTACGGCCCGTCGTCACCGAGGTGACCCCCGCGTCGCTGCGCGCGGTGATGTCCCGCTTCGCCACCGGCGTCGTCGTGCTCACTGTCGGCGGCGAGAACCCCCACGGCATGACGGCCAACGCCTTCAGCTCCGTCTCGCTCGATCCGCCGACCGTGCTCTGCTGCATCGGCCGCAGCGCCGTCATGCACGCCGCGATCACCGACGCCGGACGCTTCGGCGTCTCCGTCATGAGCGCCGAACAGGAGGAGACCACACGGTATTTCGCCGACAAGAAGCGGCCGCTCGGACCCGCCCAGTTCGAAGGCGTCGACTGGCTGCCCGGCCCGGGCACCGGCGCCCCGCTGCTCTCCGGAGCCCTGGCGTGGCTGGAGTGCGAGGTCACCGAGGCGCACGAGGTCGGCGACCACTCCGTCTTCCTCGGCGAGGTGGTCAGCGCGGTCAACGGCGCCGCCGGCGACGGACTCCTCTTCTTCGAAGGCCGGTTCCAGCGGACCGGCACCACCCCCGGCCGCTGAACGCAAGGCCCCGAACCCCTCATGCCGGTGATCCCGGCGGCCGGACGGCCGCCGGGATCACCGGCATGGACACGCACCGACCCGGGGCCTCCCCGGCCCCGGGCCACGCCCGCTCGTCTAGAGGAAGGGGGTCTCCTGGTCGAGGCCCAGGAGCGCCCGGCCCTGCACCTCCAGGTTGCCGTGCAGCTGAGCCAGCGCGTGCAGGGAGAAACCCTGGATGTCGCGGTGGAAGCGCTGCAGCGGGACACTGCGCTGGATCACCGAGCCGCCACTCGCGTTGAACAGCACCTCGACCGCCTCCTTCGCGAGCTGCGCCGCGAAGGCCGTCTGGCCGCGCACGACGGCCTTCTCCTCCAGCGACAGCTGCTCACCGGCATCGGCCCGCCGCTGCATCAGCTCCAGCCATACGCCGGCCAGCGCCTCCGCCGCCGTGATCTTGTTGGCGGCGGTCGCCACCTGGATCTGGGTGAGCGGGTGCCGGGTCTGGTCCGTCCACGAGGTGTACGTGATGCCGCGCCCCGGGAGACGCTCGACGAAGAGGTCGTACGCGCCCTTGGCGATGCCGATGAACACCGCGGCGGCCGCGGCCATCACCTCGCTCACGAACCCGTACTCGCGGCCGTCCGCACCGCCGTTGGAGCGGTCACCGGTCGTGCTGAACAGCAACTCCTCGAAGCGCCCCACCCGGTAGCCGGGGACGAAGACGTCATCGGCCGAGGAGGTCGCGCTGCCCGTGCCGGAGCCGGCCGACACCTTCCAGTCGTCGACCACCGTCATGTCGGACATCGGCAGCAGCGCCATGACCTCTTCGAGGGAACCGTCCGGGTGCTCCAGCATTGCGGAGGCGAAGTTCCACTGGGCGCCCCGGCAGCCGGAGTTGAACCGCCAGCTGCCGGTCAGCCGGTAGCCGCCCTCGACGGGTGTGAGCCGGCCGGTCGGCGCGAAGGCGCTGGAGACCCGGACCGAGCCGTCGGTGAAGAGCTCCTCCTGCGCCCGGTCGGGATAGAGCGTGGCCGCCCACGCGCTGGTCGCCCAGACGAACGTCACCCACCCCGTCGAGGGGCAGCCGCGCGCCACCTCGGTGATGACCTTGGACTGGTCGGCCAGGTCGAAGTCCAGGCCCCCGAACCGCTTCGGGACGGCGATGCGGAAGACGCCGGCCTTTTCAAGGAGTTCGATGTTCTCGTCGAGAATCCAGCCGCGGTCCTCCGACTCGATACCGTTCTCCCTGAGCGTCGGCACGATGTTCCGGACAGATTCCAGTACGGATTCGAGTTCAGCGTTCATACGATTCCATCTCCCTGCTCGATCGACTCGTTCGTCACGTTCCGGCGTCGAGCGTACGGCGGGCCGTTCCCCGGGCGATCAAACCGTGGTCACGAGGTGGTCACCGGGGTGCCCGGGTATTCCCGATTACCGGGCAATTACCGCGCGATTCGCGGACAGTGGACGGCGGCGGCCCTCACCGCCCATTGATTCCCCGGGAGCCGTGGATATCTGTGGCAGCATGACTCGCATGTCAATCTCCTGGCCCGACCGCGTAGTTACCACCGCCACCGACTGCACCGACATTCTGCAGAAGGCCGCCGATCAGGACTGGTCCGTCAAAGCCCGGGACAGCGACTGGTCCTGTCGCGAAGTCCTCGACCACACCGCCCTCGGTCTCATCGGCTATTCGGCGCTCCTCATCGCCCGGCCGTCCGACCGCTTCACCGGCATGCTCGCCGGCTTCAACGAGCAGGCGCCGATCCCGGTCTGCCTCGAAGGCGTCAGCGTCTGCGCCACCATCCTGGCCTCCGCCGTGCGGGAGGCGGACCCGCAGGTCCGTGCCTTCCACCCCTGGGGCAACTCGGACGGCCCCGGCTTCGCCGCCATGGGCGTCGTCGAGATGCTCGTCCACACGTACGACGTCGCCGCGGCGCTGGACCTCGACTGGCGGCCGACGGACGACCTCTGCGCACCCGTCGTCGAGCGGCTCTTCCCGACCGCCCCGACGGGGCACGCCCCCACCGAGACCCTGCTCTGGTGCACGGGCCGCATCGACCTGCCCGGGCTCGCGCGGCGGCGCGACTGGGGCGGCTGGGACGGCACCGTCCGCTGACCGCACCGTCCGCCGGCCGCTCCGTTCGGCGTACGGGAGCGGCGGGAGTACGGCAGAGTCGTGAACGGGAATCCGAACGGGAGTCCGAGCAAGCACAGGAGGGGCAGCAGTGGACGTCACATGGCTTCGGCGATTCGGTGGGGTGCCGCAGGGGGACGCGGAGAGAGGGGTCCGGCTGGTCTGCTTCCCGCACGCGGGCGGCGCGGCCACCTCCTACGTGCCGTTCTCCCGCCTCCTGAGCCCGGCCGTCGACGTGCTGGCCGTGCAGTACCCGGGGCGGCAGGACCGGCATCGTGAGCAGCCGGTCGAGTCCGTCACCCGGCTCGCCGAACTCGTCGCGGACGCCCTGGACCCGGCGGACGGCCGGCCGTACGCCTTCTTCGGGCACAGCATGGGGGCGGTCGTCGCCTACGAGACGGCGCGCAGGCTCGCCGCGCGGTCGGCGCCCGGCCCCCTGCGGCTGTTCCTCTCCGGGCGGGCCGCGCCGGAGCCCCGGCCCCAGGCCGCCGACCGGATGACCAGCGACGCCGACGTGATCGCGGCCATCCGGACGCTCGGGGGCACGGGCGCGGGCGTCCTCGACGACCCCGAGTTGATGGAGATGGCCCTGCCGGCCCTCCGCGCCGACTACCGGGCCATCGGCGCGTACGCCTGGCAGCCGGGCCCGCCGCTGGACTGCCCGATCACCGTCCTCGTCGGCGACACGGACCCCGTGGCCCCCGTCGAGCGGGCGGCGGCATGGAGCGGTTTCACCGCCGCGGACACCGATCTGCGGGTCTTCCCCGGCGGCCACTTCTACCTCGACGGCCACACCGAGGAGATCGGCGACGTGATCACCGCCGCGCTCGGCCTGCGCGTCTGACACCCACCGTGGCGCCGGCGCCACGACGGAGAAGGGGGCCTGCTTCCGGTCGACCGGAAGCAGGGCCCCTTCTCCGTCCCGTCAGGCGTCAGCTGCCGTTCGGGTAGTCGATGGCGAAGCGCCACTTCCCGTCCGCGCCGAGGCGCAGGACGTCGTTGCCGACGCCCTCGTGAACCTCCGCGACGCCATCGGCGCCGGTGACGTCGATCCGCCAGTCCACGACCAGGAGCGCGGCGTCGCCGGCCACGTAGGAGTGGCGGAGCGTGGCCGTCATCTTCGGGCCGAGCGAGAGGAACTCCGCGAGGGCGTCCTTGCGGGCCTGGCCGGTGAGCGGCGCGTCCGCCTCCCAGGCGGAGACCGCCGTCTCGGTGTAGAGCAGGTTGACGAGATCAGGGTCGCCCGAGTTGAACGCCCGTACGTAGAGCTCGGTCTGCCTGGTCGCGTCGTCGGTGAGAGCGAAGTCGTCGATAAGGCTCGTCATGGCGAATTCATGCCCGCTTTCCCTGTGAAGTGCACGGCTAATTCCACTGGCGCTCGAAGGCTATCTCCGGCTGCCTCACGAGGGGTTCAGCGAGGAGTAATCGAGCGCCCATGAATGACCAGCCGATGAGCGAGCTCCCCTGCCCGATCCGAGTTACCGGACATTTGCAGCGCCTATTCCCGTCGTCTGTATGGTCGTTGGCGTAGGCGGAAATGCAGAAGTGGTCGGGTAAGTCCGTTGGGGGATTCAGTGACGAAGAGGCAGCCAGGCGTGACGACGAACGACGGGATTCCCGCGAACGAGGCCATCGCTGTTGTCGGCATGTCCTGCCGTCTGCCGAAGGCCTCGAACCCGGCTGCCTTCTGGGAGCTCCTGCGGAACGGGGAGAGCGCCGTCACCGACGTACCCGCCGGCCGGTGGGAGTCGGTACTCGGCGGAGCGGACGCCGCCGGGCCGGCGGCGGACCCGTCGGAGCGCGGTGTGCGCCGGGGCGGGTTCCTGGACTCCCTCGACCTCTTCGACGCGGCCTTCTTCGGGATCTCGCCCCGCGAGGCCGCCGCCATGGACCCGCAGCAGCGCCTGGTCCTCGAACTCGCCTGGGAGGCACTGGAGGACGCCGGAATCGTCCCCGGCACCCTCGCCGGCAGCCGGACCGCCGTCTTCGTCGGCACCCTCCGCGACGACTACGCGAACCTCCTCTACCAGTACGGCGAACAGGCCATCACCCAGCACACCATGGCGGGCGTGAACCGGGGCGTCATCGCCAACCGCGTCTCGTACCACCTCGGCCTGCAGGGTCCGAGCCTCACCGTCGACACCGCGCAGTCGTCCTCGCTCGTCGCCGTGCACCTGGCCTGCGAGTCCCTGCGCGCGGGGGAGTCCACGACGGCGCTCGTCGCCGGCGTGAACCTCAACATCCTCGCGGAGAGCGCCGTGACCGAGGAGCGCTTCGGCGGACTCTCCCCGGACGGCACCGCCTACACCTTCGACGCGCGCGCCAACGGCTTCGTCCGGGGCGAGGGCGGCGGAGTCGTCGTCCTCAAGCCCCTCGCCCGTGCCCTCGCCGACGGCGACCGCGTCCACGGCGTCATCCGCGCCAGCGCCGTCAACAACGACGGCGCCACCCCGGGGCTGACCGTGCCCAGCAGGACCGCCCAGGAGAAGGTGCTGCGCGAGGCGTACCGCAAGGCGGATCTGGACCCGTCCACCGTCCAGTACGTGGAACTGCACGGCACCGGTACCCCCGTCGGCGACCCCATCGAGGCCGCCGCGCTCGGCGCGGTGCTCGGTGCGGCGGGGACCGCCCGCCCGGCGGGCGAACCCCTCCTCGTCGGCTCGGCCAAGACGAACGTCGGCCACCTGGAGGGCGCCGCGGGCATCGTCGGCCTCATCAAGACGCTCCTCGCGCTCGGCCGGCGCCGGATCCCGGCCAGCCTCAACTTCCGTACGCCCCACCCGGGCATCCCGCTCGACACCCTCGGTCTCGACGTGGCCACCGGACTGCGGGAGTGGCCGCACCCGGACCGTGAACTCGTCGCCGGTGTCAGCTCGTTCGGCATGGGCGGCACCAACGCCCACGTGGTCCTCAGCGAAGGGCCCGTCCCGGACCGCGAGCGGCCCGGCCCCGGGGGCAGGGCCCCCGCCGCCGACGGGGCCCCCGCCGCCGACGGGGCCCCCGCCGCCGACGGGGCCCCCGCCGGCGACGGGGCCACGCTGCCCTTCGTCGTCAGCGGCCGCGGGCGCGAGGCCCTGCGCGCCCAGGCACGGCTCCTGCACGAGACCGTCGACGCGGACCCGGAGCTCGCGCCCGCCGACCTCGGACGGGCCCTGGTCACCACCCGCACGGTCTTCGGACACCGCGCGGTCGTCCTCGCCCAGGACCGCGCCCGTCTCCTCGACGGCCTCCGCGCCCTCGCCGCCGGGACGCCCGCACCGGGTGTCGTCACGGGCGCCCCCGCCCCCGGACGCCTCGCCGTCCTCTTCAGCGGCCAGGGCGCCCAACGTACGGGCATGGGCGTCGAGTTGTACGCCGCCTACCCGGCCTTCGCCGCGGCCTTCGACGCCGTCGCCGCCGAACTCGACCCCCTCCTCGACCGGCCCCTCGCCGAGCTCGTCGCGGCGGGCGACACCCTCGACCGGACCGTCCACACGCAGCCCGCGCTCTTCGCCGTGGAGGTCGCCCTCCACCGTCTCGTCGAGTCCTGGGGCGTCAGGCCCGGTGTGCTCGCCGGTCACTCGGTCGGCGAGATCAGCGCCGCCCATGTGGCCGGGGTCCTCTCGCTGCGCGACGCCGCACGCCTCGTCGCCGCGCGCGGCCGGCTCATGCAGGCGCTGCCGGAGGGCGGTGCGATGGTCGCGGTCGAGGCGAGCGAGGAGGAAGTGCTGCCGCTCCTCGCGGGACACGAGCGGGAACTCTCCCTCGCGGCCGTGAACGGCCCGCGCGCCGTCGTCCTCGCCGGTGACGAACGTGCCGTCCTCGATGCCGTCGCCCACCTGCGCGAACAAGGCCGACGGACGAAGCGCCTCAGCGTCTCGCACGCCTTCCACTCGCCCCTCATGGAGCCGATGCTCGACGACTTCCGCCGGATCGTCGGGGAGCTGGACTTCCGGGAGCCCCGCGTCGACGTGGTGTCCACGGTGACGGGCCTGCCCGTCACAGCGGGCCAGTGGAGCGATCCCGCGTACTGGGTGGACCAGGTCCGCAGGCCCGTACGCTTCCTCGACGCCGTACGCGCCCTGGAGGAGTCGGGCGCCGACACGTTCCTGGAACTCGGTCCCGACGGGGTCTGTTCCGCGATGGCGGCGGACTCGTTACGCGACCCGGAGGCCGCCGCGACGGTCTCCGCCCTGCGCAAGGACCGCCCGGAGCCCCCGGCGCTGCTCGCCGCGCTCGCCGCCGTCTTCGCCCGGGGCCACGACGTCGACTGGGCCGCCGTCCACGGGAGCGGCGGCGCGGCCAGGGTGCCCCTGCCGACGTACGCCTTCCAGCGCGAACGCCACTGGTTCGACGGCGCCGCGCGGACGGCGGCGCCGCTCGCAGGGACGGGCACAGGTACCGGCACCTCCGGGAAGAGCGCGGGCGGGAAGAGCGCGGGCGCTGACGACCGTCCCGCCCGCCACGAGACGACCGAGCGTGTGCGCGCGCACGTCGCCGCCGTCCTCGAGTACGCCGACCCGAACCGGGTCGAACTCGGCCTCACCTTCAAGGAACTGGGCTTCGACTCCCTCATGTCGGTCGAGCTGCGGGACGCGCTCGCCGACGACACGGGCCTGAGTCTGCCCAGCGGACTCCTCTTCGACCACCCGACGCCGCGCGCCCTCGCCGCACACCTGGGCGACCTGCTCACGGGCGGGACCGGAGAGGCCGACGGAACCGGAGCGGCTGACGGGATACCACCCGCGACACCGGCGGACACCACCGCCGAGCCCATCGCGATCATCGGCATGGCCTGCCGCTACCCCGGCGGCGTCCGCTCGCCCGAGGACCTGTGGCGGCTCGTCTCCGAGGGGCGTGACGCCGTCTCCGGGCTGCCCGCCGACCGGGGCTGGGACGAGGACCTGTTCGACGCAGATCCCGACCGAAGCGGCAAGAGCTCGGTCCGCGAGGGCGGATTCCTGCACGACGCCGCCCTGTTCGACGCCGGGTTCTTCGGGATCTCACCCCGCGAGGCCCTCGCCATGGACCCGCAGCAGCGGCTCCTCCTGGAGTCGGCGTGGGAGGCCGTGGAACGCGCGGGGCTCGACCCCGAGGACCTCAGGGGCAGCCGGACCGCCGTCTTCGTCGGCGCCACCGCCCTGGACTACGGCCCGCGCATGCACGACGGAGCCGAGGGTGTGGAGGGCCACCTCCTGACCGGCACCACGCCCAGCGTGATGTCGGGGCGCATCGCCTACCAGCTCGGTCTCACCGGTCCTGCCGTCACCGTCGACACCGCCTGCTCGTCCTCCCTGGTCGCGCTGCACCTGGCCGTCCGGTCGCTGCGGCAGGGCGAGTCGACGCTCGCCCTCGCCGGCGGAGCGACCGTCATGTCGACACCGGGCATGTTCGTCGAGTTCTCGCGGCAGCGCGGCCTCGCCGCCGACGGCCGCTCCAAGGCGTTCGCCGACTCCGCCGACGGCACCTCCTGGGCCGAGGGCGTCGGCCTCCTCGTCGTCGAGCGCCTCTCGGACGCCGAGCGCAACGGCCACCCCGTACTCGCCGTCATCCGAGGCAGCGCCGTCAACCAGGACGGCGCCTCCAACGGGCTCACCGCCCCCAACGGCCCGTCCCAGCAGCGCGTCATCCGGCAGGCCCTGGCCGACGCCGGGCTCACCCCCGACGAGGTCGACGCCGTCGAGGCGCACGGTACGGGCACGAGGCTCGGCGACCCCATCGAGGCCGAGGCGATCCTCGGCACGTACGGCCAGGACCGCGGCGAGGGCGCCCCGCTCCAGCTCGGCTCGCTGAAGTCGAACATCGGCCACACGCAGGCCGCCGCGGGCGTGGGCGGGCTCATCAAGATGGTCCTCGCCATGCACCACGGCGTCCTGCCCAGGACGCTCCACGTGGACCGGCCCACCACCCACGTCGACTGGGACTCCGGCGACGTGGAACTCCTCACCGAGGAACGGGAGTGGCCGGTGACGGGCCGCCCGCGCCGCGCGGCGATCTCCTCCTTCGGCATCAGCGGCACGAACGCGCATGTCGTGGTCGAACAGGCCCCGGAGAAGCCGGAGAAGCCGGAGCCGGACCGGGGAGACAGCCGTGTCCCCGCACCCGCCCCCCTCGTGGTCTCCGCCCGCGACGCCGCCGCCCTGCGCGCCCAGGCCGACCGCCTCCGCGCCTTCCTCGACGGCCGGGACGACGTCACCGTCGCCGACCTCGGGCGCTCACTCGCCTCCCGTACGTCCTTCGAGCACAGGGCCGCCCTCACCGCCGCCACCCGGGGCGAGCTGCTCGCCGGTCTCGCCGCCCTCGGCCGCGGCGAGCAGGCCACCGGCCTGGTCACCGGCGGCGCCGGCAGGACCGGACGCACGGCCTTCCTCTTCACCGGCCAGGGAGCCCAGCGCGCCGCCATGGGCGAGGAACTGCGCGCCGCGCACCCCGTGTTCGCCGCCGCGCTCGACACCGTGTACGCGGCCCTCGACCGGCACCTCGACCGGCCGCTGCGGGAGATCGTCGCGACCGGGGAGGACCTGGACCTCACCGCGTACACCCAGCCCGCCCTCTTCGCCTTCGAGGTGGCGCTGTTCCGCCTCCTCGAACACCACGGCCTCGTCCCCGACCTGCTCACCGGCCACTCCGTCGGCGAGATCGCCGCGGCCCACGTCGCCGGCGTCCTCTCCCTCGACGACGCCGCACACCTCGTCACCGCCCGCGGCCGGCTCATGCAGGCGGCCCGCGCGGGCGGCGCGATGATCGCCGTCCAGGCGGACGAGGCCGAGGTCGTCGAGTCCCTGAAGGGGTACGAGGGCAGGATCGCCGTCGCCGCCGTCAACGGTCCCACCGCCGTGGTCGTCTCCGGCGACGCCGACGCCGCCGAGGAACTCCGCGCCGCGTGGGCCCGGCGCGGCCGGCGCACCCGCCGGCTGCGCGTCAGCCACGCCTTCCACTCCCCGCACATGGACGACGTCCTCGACGAGTTCCTCCAGGTCGCCGAGGGCCTGACCTTCGAGGAACCGCGGATCCCCCTCGTCTCCACGGTCACCGGCGAGCTCGTCACCCCTGGCGAGCTCACCTCGCCCGCGTACTGGACCGACCAGATCCGGCGCCCGGTGCGCTTCCTGGACGCCGTCCGCACCCTGGCCGCCCAGGACGCGACCGTCCTCGTCGAGGTCGGCCCCGACGCCGTCCTCACGGCACTTGCCGAGGACGCCCTCGCACGGCCCGGAGACCCCACGGACGCTCCGGACGCTCCGGACGTCACCGCCGTCGCGCTCCTGCGCGCGGGCCGCCCCGAGGCCGAGACCCTCGCCGCCGGGGTCGCGACCGCCCACGTCCACGGCGCACCCCTGGACCGGGCGTCGTTCTTCCCGGACGGGCGCCGCACGGACCTGCCCACGTATACCTTCCGCCGCGAGCACTACTGGCTGACGCCCGAGCCCCGTACGGACGCCCGCGCCCTCGGCTTCGACCCGGCGCGGCACCCGCTGCTGACGACCACGGTCGACGTCGCGGGCGGCGACGGTGTCCTGCTGACCGGCCGTCTCTCCCTGGCCGACCAGCCCTGGCTGGCCGACCACGTGGTCAACGGCGCCGTCCTGCTCCCCGCCACCGCCTTCCTGGAACTCGCCCTCGCCGCGGGCGACCACGTCGGCGCGGCCAGGGTCGAGGAGCTCACCCTCGAAGCGCCCCTCGTCCTGCCCGAGCGGGGTGCCGTCCGCGTCCAGGTCGGGGTGAGCGGCGTCGTGTCCCCGGCCGGGCGCACGTTCACCGTGCACAGCAGCCCCGACTCCGGCGGACCGGACACCACCCACGACGCGCCCCGGGAGTGGACCCGTCACGTCTCCGGCGTACTCGACGAAGGGGATCCGGCCACGGAGGCGGACCACCACCTCACCGCCCCGGAGGCATCCGAGCCCTGGCCGCCCTCGTCGGCGACCGCCACGTCCCTCGACGGCGTCTACGACCGTCTCGCCGAACTCGGCTACGGATACGGCCCCGCCTTCCAGGGCCTGACGGGGCTGTGGCACGACGGCGCCGACACGCTCGCCGAGATCCGGCTGCCCGCGGCACGGCACGCGAGCGCGGGACTCTTCGGCGTCCACCCGGCGCTGCTCGACGCGGCGCTCCACCCGATCGTGCTCGACGGCGCGGCCGTTGACGACGGCGGTCGCGCCGACGCCGATCCCTCCGGCCGGATCCGGCTGCCGTTCGCGTGGGCCGGGGTGACCCTGCACGCCGAAGGCGCCACCGCGCTCCGGGTACGGATCTCGCCCACCGGCCCGGACACGGTCGCGCTCCGCCTCACCGACACCACCGGTGCGCCCGTGGCCACCGTGGACTCGCTGACCCTGCGCGCGGTGGCGAAGGACAGGCTCGTCACCGCCGGCACGAGCGTCGCCGACGCCCTCTACACCGTCGCGTGGACGCAGACCGCCACTCCGGAGCCCGTCGGGCAGGCCGGGGCGCAAGTCGAGGACCTGGACGGCCTGGCCGAGGCCGCCGAGGCCGGTGCGGGGGACGTCGTCGTCCGGGCAGACCGCTGGGCACTCGACGGGGAGGAGCCGGCGGCGGCCGCGCACACCGCCGTCAGGCGCGCCCTCGGCATCGTCCAGGAGTTCCTCGCCGAGCCCCGCTTCGACGGTTCGCGGCTGCTGTGCGTCACCCGCGGCGCGGTCGCCACCCGCCCCGGCGAGGACGTCACGTCCCTCGCCACCGCCCCCCTGTGGGGCCTCATCCGTTCCGCCCAGGCCGAGCACCCAGGGCGTCTGCTCCTCCTCGACCTGGGCGAGGGCGAGGGCGAGGGAGCCGAGGACCTGATGCGCGCGGCGGCGGCCGGGGACGAGCCGCAGCTCGCGGTACGGGACGGCCGACTGCTCGCGCCGAGGCTGGCCCGCGCCGTCGCTCCCTCCGGAGACGACACCGGCGGAGGCTTCGGACCCGGCTTCGGACCCGAGGGCACCGTCCTCGTCACCGGCGGCACGGGAGGACTCGGCGCCCTCGTCGCACGCCATCTCGTGGCGCGTCACGGGGTGCGGCGCCTGGTGCTGGTGAGCCGTCGCGGCGCCGACGCTCCGGGAGCGGCCGACCTGGGCGCGGACCTCACCGGGCTCGGCGCGGAGGTGGCGTTCGCCGCCGCCGACGTGGCGGACCGCGCGAGCCTGGCGCGGGTGATCGCCGCCGTGCCCGCGGAGCATCCGCTGACGGCCGTGGTCCACACGGCGGGCGTCGTGGACGACGCGACGGTGGAGGCACTCGCGCCGGAACGGCTGGCAGGGGTACTGCGCCCGAAGGTCGATGCCGCGTGGAACCTGCACGAGCTGACGAAGGGCCTGCGGCTCGACGCCTTCGTGCTCTTCTCCTCCGTCTCCGGCATCGTCGGCACCGCCGGCCAGGCCAACTACGCGGCGGCCAACACGGGCCTCGACGCACTCGCCGCCCACCGCGCCGCCGCGGGCCTGCGCGCCACGTCGCTCGCCTGGGGCCTCTGGGACGGTACGCACGGCATGGGCGGCACGCTCGGGGCCGGCGACCTCGCACGCTGGAGCCGTGCCGGGGTCACCCCGCTCACCCCGGAGCTGGGCCTCGCGCTCTTCGACGCCGCGGTCTCCCGGGACGATGCCCTGCTCGTACCCGCCGGGCTGCGGCCCACCGCCCACCGGGGTACGGACGGACAGCCCCCGGCGCTGTGGCGCGGGCTCGTCCGCGGCCGTCCGCGCCGCACCGCGCGGGCCGCCGGTGGCGAGGCGGCGGAGACCTCCGGTACGTCCGGCACCTGGGCGGGCCGGCTCGCCGCGCAGTCCCCGGAGGAGCGGCGCGGCACCGCGGTGGCGCTCGTGACGGCGGTCGTCGCGGACGTCCTCGGACACACGGACTCCGCCGCCGTCGGGGCGGAACGCTCCTTCAAGGACCTCGGCTTCGACTCCCTGGCCGGGGTGGAACTCCGTAACCGGCTCAACGCCGCCACCGGCCTGCGGCTCCCCGCCACCGCCGTCTTCGACCACCCCTCGCCGGCCGCGCTCGCGAAACACCTTCTCGCGCAGGTGCCCGGGGGGACGGCGATGTCGTCGGCGGAAGCGTCGGGCGGCGCCTCCTCCGTACGAACCGCCACCGCCGAGGATCCGATCGCGATCGTGGGGATGGCCTGCCGCTATCCGGGTGGCGTGTCGTCGCCGGGGGATCTGTGGCGGCTGGTGGCGGAGGGGACGGACGCGATCAGCGAGTTCCCGGTGAATCGTGGCTGGGATCTGGAGAGTCTGTACGACCCTGATCCGGAGCGGATCGGTACGTCGTACGTCCGGCACGGCGGGTTCCTCCATGAGGCGGACGGGTTCGACGCGGAGTTCTTCGGGATGTCCCCGCGTGAGGCGACCGCGACCGATCCGCAGCAGCGCCTCCTCCTGGAGACCGCCTGGGAGAGCTTCGAGAGCGCCGGCATCGACCCGGCGACCCTGCGCGGCACCAACACCGGGGTCTACACCGGGGCGATGTACGACGACTACGCGTCGCGCCTCGCCGCCACCCCGGCGGAGTTCGAGGGCTTCGTCCTCGCGGGAACCCTGTCCAGCGTGGTCTCCGGCCGGCTGTCGTACACGTACGGCCTTGAGGGCCCGGCGGTGACGGTGGACACGGCGTGTTCGTCGTCGCTGGTGGCGCTGCACCTGGCGGCGAACGCGCTGCGCAGCGGTGAGTGCGACCTCGCGCTCGCCGGCGGCGTGACCGTCATGGCGGGACCGCACGTGTTCGTCGAGTTCTCACGGCAGCGGGGGCTCTCCGAAGACGGCCGCTGCCGCTCCTTCGGTGCTTCGGCGGACGGGACCGGGTGGGCCGAGGGTGTGGGTCTGCTGTTGGTGGAGCGGCTGTCGGACGCGGAGCGGAACGGGCATCGGGTGCTGGCGGTGTTGCGTGGTTCGGCGGTGAATCAGGACGGTGCGTCGAATGGTCTGACGGCTCCGAACGGTCCGGCGCAGGAGCGGGTGATCCGGCAGGCGTTGGCGAGTGCGGGTCTGTCGGCGTCGGATGTGGATGCGGTGGAGGCGCACGGTACGGGTACGCGGTTGGGTGATCCGATCGAGGCGCAGGCGTTGCTGGCGACGTACGGGCAGGAGCGGCCGGAGGAACGGCCTCTGTATTTGGGGTCGTTGAAGTCGAACATCGGTCATGCGCAGGCCGCCGCCGGTGTCGGTGGTGTGATCAAGATGATCGAGTCGATGCGGCATGGTGTGCTGCCGAGGACGTTGCACGTGGACGAGCCGTCGCCGCATGTGGATTGGGAGGCGGGAGCGGTCGAGCTGCTCAGGGAGGAGCGGGAGTGGCCGGAGGTCGGGCGCCCGCGCCGAGCCGCCGTCTCCTCCTTCGGGATCAGCGGCACCAACGCGCACGTCATCATCGAGCAGGCACCGGACGCGGCGGCCCGTACCGTGGAGCACGGGGCGTCGGATGCCCCCACCGCCCCCGCGGGGTTGGGCGCGGCCCTTCCGTGGATCCTGTCGGGACGCGACGAGCGTGCCGTACGCGATCAGGCCGAGCGCCTGCGTACGTACGCGATCGAGCACCCGGAGGCGAGCGCCGCCGACATCGGCCTCTCGCTGGCCACGACGCGAGCGCTGCTCGACCACCGGACCGCCGTCGTCGGCGCCGACCGGGACGAACTCCTCGACGCCCTCGCCGCCTTGGCACGCGGCGAGGAGTCGCCGGCCGTCGTCCGGGGAGGGGTGACCGCCACGGGACGGACCGCTGTCCTGCTCACGGGGCAGGGATCCCAGCGTCAGGGAATGGGGCGTGAACTCTACGGCCGGTCACCGGTGTTCGCCGCCTCGTTCGACGAGATCTGTGCCCACCTCGACCGGCAACTGCCCCGTCCCCTCAAGGATGTTCTCTTCGCGCCCGAGGGGTCGGAGAACGCGGCGCTCATCGACCGGACGGTGTTCACCCAGGCGGCGCTGTTCGCCTTCGAAACCGCTCTGTTCCGGCTGTTCGAGGCCCATGGCCTCGTCCCCGACTACCTCATCGGCCATTCCATCGGCGAGGTGACCGCGGCCCATCTGGCCGGGGTCCTCGACCTGGCGGACGCGTGCGTCCTGGTCGCCCACCGGGGCCGCCTGATGCAGTCGGCCCGGGCGGACGGCGCGATGGCCGCCGTCCAGGCGGGCGAGGACGAGGTGCGCGAGGCGATCGCGGCCCTCGATGCCGATGCCGATGCGGATGCCGATGTCCCTGTCGCCGTGGCCGTCGCCGGAGTCAACGGCCCGAACGCCACCGTCGTCTCCGGCGACGAGGAGGCGGTCGAGCGGCTGGTCGCGCACTGGCGCGAGCAGGGCAGGCGGACGAAGCGACTGCCGGTCAGCCACGCCTTCCACTCGCCGCACATGGACGACATCGTCGACGAGTTCGTCGCCGCGGTCTCCGGGCTCACCTTCCGAGCCCCGGGGATCCCGGTCGTCTCCAACGTCACCGGAACCCTGGCCACCGTCGACCAGCTCACCTCGCCCGCCTACTGGGCACGCCACATCCGCGAGGCCGTGCGCTTCGCCGACGGCGTGCGGTACCTGGAGGGCGAGGGCGTCACCGAATGGCTGGAGCTCGGCCCCGACGGCGTCCTCGTCGCCCTGGTCGAGGACTGCCTGGCGAAGGAGGCGGGATCGTTCGCCACCGCCCTGCGCAAGGGCGCGAGCGAGACCCGCACCGTGGGCGCGGCCGTGGCCCGCAGGGCGCTGCGCGGAGCCGGCCCCGACTGGGCGGCGGTGTTCCCGGGCGCACGGCGGGTCGATCTCCCGACGTACGCCTTCCGGCACCGGCGGTACTGGCTGGAGGACCGTGCGGAGGTATCGGGCGACGCCACGGCCCTCGGCCTGGCCGCTGCGGACCACCCGCTGCTCGGCGCGGAGGTCGCCATGGCGGACCGCGACGGATACGTGTTCACGGGACGCCTCTCCACCCGTACGCACCCGTGGCTCGCGGACCACGCCGTGGCGGGCTCGATGCTGGTGCCCGGCACGGGCCTGTTGGAACTCGCGCTCACCGCGGGGGAACAGGCGGGCGCGGGCCACGTCGAGGAACTGCTGCTCTCGGCACCTCTGGTGGTGCCCGAGCGGGGTGGCGTGCAGGTGCAGGTTGTCGTGGGGAGTGCGGAGGAGACCTCCGGTCGCCGTTCCGTGGAGGTGTACGGGCGGCCGGACGCGGAGGACTCGTGGACGGTGCACGCGCAAGGGTCGGTGCTGCCCCGGGCGGCGGCGCCGGACGCGCCGGACGCGGGTGGTCTGACGGTGTGGCCGCCGGCGGGCGCGGCGGAGGTGGATCTGGCCGGTGTGTACGGCCGGTTGGCGGAGCGCGGGTACGAGTACGGCGCCGCGTTCCAGGGGTTGCGGCGGTTGTGGAAGAGCGAGGGGGAGCTGTTCGCCGAGGTGGCTCTGGGAGAGGAACTCCGGGCGGAATCCGGCCTGTTCGCCGTCCATCCCGCGCTCCTCGACGCGGCGCTCCACTCCCTCCTCCCCGGTGTCGCCACGGAGGACGGCCCGTCGTGGCTGCCCTTCTCCTGGTCCGGCGTGGACGTCCACGCCACCGGATCCTCGGTCCTCCGCGTACGGCTGGCCCTGACCAGCCCCGACCCGGACTCCCTGGTGGTGTCGCTCACCCTTGCGGATGGTGCGGGCGGGTCGGTGGGGTCGGTGGACTCGCTGGTGTTGCGCCCCTTGTCGCGGGAGGCGTTGCGTGCGGCGGGTGCTGCGCGGGACGGGTTGCTCCGCGTGGAGTGGCGGACGGTTCCCGTGGGTGCAGGGGAGGGGGCCGACGCGCCGGATCCGGTGGTGCTGGTCCTGCCGCCCGGGGGTGCGGGGCCGGAGGGTCTGGCCGAGGCGGCTCGGGGCGCGGTGGCGGAGGTGTTGGCGCGGGTCCAGGAATTCCTGGCGGACGAGTCGGCGGCCGGGTCCCGGTTGGTGGTGGTGACCCGGGGCGCGGTGGGTGTCGAGGCCGCGGAGGGCGTGTCGGATCTCGTGCACGCGGGTGTGTGGGGTCTGGTGCGTTCGGTGCAGACGGAGCATCCGGGTCGGGTCGTCCTGGCGGATGTGGAGGACGAGGCCGACGTCGCTGTGGTCCTTGCGTCGGGTGAGGAGCAGGCCGCCGTGCGGGGTGGCCGGGTACTCGTCCCGCGTCTCGTCCGCGCCGATGTCGCGGCGCCTGCCGAGGAATCCGCGGACTGGTCTCGGGGCACGGTTCTGATCACCGGCGCCACCGGCACGCTCGGCAGCCTCGCCGCACGTCACACGGTGACCCGGCTCGGAGCACGGCGACTGGTACTGGTCAGCCGGCGCGGCGCGGAGGCTCCGGGGGCGGCCGAGTTGGCCGAGGAGCTGGCGGCGGCAGGTGCCGAGGTGGTGTTCGCCGCTGTCGATGTGGCGGATCGTGCCGCGTTGGCGGAGGTGGTCGCGGCGGTTCCTGCCGAGCGTCCGTTGACGGCGGTGGTGCACACGGCGGGTGTGTCGGACGACGCGACGGTGGAGGCGCTGACGCCCGAGCGGCTGGACGCGGTGCTGCGGCCGAAGATCGATGCCGTATGGAACCTGCACGAGCTGACGCAGGAGCCGGCGCTCGACACGTTCGTGGTCTATTCGTCGCTGGCGGGCCTGCTGGGGACGGCGGGGCAGGCGAACTACGCCGCCGGCAACACCTTCCTGGACGCGTTGATGCAGCACAGGCGGGCGTCCGGGCTGGCCGGTGTGTCGTTGGCGTGGGGGCTGTGGGCCGAGTCGAGTGCGCTGTCGGGGCATCTCGGGGAGGCGGATCTTCGGCGCTTGGCGCGTTCGGGTCTGTTGCCGCTGGAGTCGAAGGACGCGATGGAGCTCTTCGACTCGGCCACGTCCGCGGGTGCGGCCGACGCCGTCCTCGCGGTCACCCGCCTCGACACCGCCGCCCTCCGGGCGCGGCAGGACACGCCGCCGGTCATGCTGCGGGGCCTGGTGCCTTCGCCGCCGCGCAGGACCGCTGCCGGCTCCGGCTCCACCTCCACCTCCATGGATGGCGCCTCGGCCCTGTCCGAGCGGCTGGCCGTTCTCGGCCGGGCGGAGCGGGAGCGGGCCCTGATCGATCTCGTACGCGAGCAGGTCGCGGGGGTGCTGGGGCATGCGGACCGGGGTGCGGTGGAGGCGGAGCGGGCGTTCCAGGAGCTGGGCTTCGACTCGCTGACGGCCGTGGAGCTCCGTAACCGTCTCAACTCCGCCACCGGGCTTCGGCTGCCCACCACCCTCGTCTTCGACCATCCTTCACCCGCCGCCCTCGCCACTCGCCTGCTCGACCTCCTCGCCCACGACGAGGTCCCGCCGGAGGAGCCCGTCCTGACGGAACTGGCCCGGCTCAAGGCGGCGATCGGGACGGCGATCGAGACGGCGGCCACGGACGGCACCGCGCACGAGCGGATCACCGCCGGGCTGCGGGAGCTCCTCGACGTCGCCGACGCGGCGGCCGGGGCGCGCGACGCCGAGGCCGGGGACGCGAACGAGGACGACGACCAGGACCAGGACCTCACGTCCGCGAGCGACGAGGAGCTCTTCGCGCTCTTCGACGACCTGGAGTGACACGCATGACCAGCACAGCAGATCAGTCGACGAGCACGACACCACGGGGAGCTGAGAACACCATGGCGGGCGAGGACAAACTCCGCGACTACCTCAAGCGGGCGATCGCGGACGCCCGGGACGCGCGCAGGCGCCTGCGCGAGGTCGAGGACAAGGCGCAGGAGCCCATCGCGATCGTGGGGATGGCCTGCCGCTATCCGGGTGGCGTGTCGTCGCCCGGGGACCTCTGGCGGCTGGTGGCGGAGGGGCGGGACGCGATCAGCGAGTTCCCGGTCAACCGCGGCTGGGACCTCGACGACCTCTACGACCCCGACCCCGACCGGCCGGGTACGTCGTACGGCCGCGAAGGGGGCTTCCTCCACGAGGCGGACCGGTTCGACGCGGACTTCTTCGGGATGTCCCCGCGCGAGGCGCTCGCCACCGACCCGCAGCAGCGGCTCCTGCTCCAGACGGCGTGGGAGAGCTTCGAGAACGCGGGGCTCGACCCGGAGGAGCTGCGCGGCAGCCGTACCGGTGTGTTCACCGGTGTCATGTACAACGACTACGGATCCCGGCCCAACCTGCCCCCCGAGGGCTTCGAGGGTTACCTCTTCAGCGGCAGCGCGGGCAGCGTGGCCTCGGGCCGGCTGTCGTACACGTACGGCCTTGAGGGCCCGGCGGTGACGGTGGACACGGCGTGTTCGTCGTCGCTGGTGGCGCTGCACCTGGCGGCGAACGCGCTGCGCAGCGGTGAGTGCGACCTCGCGCTCGCCGGCGGGGCGACGGTCATGTCGACCCCGGTCGCCTTCGTCGAGTTCTCGCGGCTGCGCGGTCTCGCGGCCGACGGCCGGTGCAAGGCGTTCGGTGCTTCGGCGGATGGGACCGGGTGGGCCGAGGGTGTGGGTCTGCTGTTGGTGGAGCGGTTGTCGGACGCGGAGCGGAACGGGCATCGGGTGCTGGCGGTGTTGCGTGGTTCGGCGGTGAATCAGGACGGTGCGTCGAATGGTCTGACGGCTCCGAATGGTCCGGCGCAGGAGCGGGTGATCCGGCAGGCGTTGGCGAGTGCGGGTCTGTCGGCGTCGGATGTGGATGCGGTGGAGGCGCACGGTACGGGAACGCGGTTGGGTGATCCGATCGAGGCGCAGGCGTTGTTGGCGACGTACGGGCAGGAGCGGCCGGGGGAACGGCCTCTGTATTTGGGGTCGTTGAAGTCGAACATCGGTCATGCGCAGGCTGCCGCGGGTGTCGGTGGTGTGATCAAGATGATCGAGTCGATGCGGCATGGTGTGCTGCCGAGGACGTTGCACGTGGACGAGCCGTCTCCGCATGTGGATTGGGAGGCGGGAGCGGTCGAGCTGCTCAGGGAGGAGCGGGAGTGGCCGGAGGTCGGGCGCCCGCGCCGGGCAGCGGTCTCCTCCTTCGGATTCGGTGGCACGAACGCGCACGTCATCATCGAACAGGCCCCGCAGACCGCGCCGGTGGGCGACGGCGAGGATCCCGTCGCATCGGCCTCCTCGCCTCCCCTCCAGGTGGTGCCGTGGCTGCTCTCCGGAAAGACCGCCGACGCGCTGCGGCAGCAGGCAGCGCGCCTCGCCACCACGCTGGACGCGGCAGAGCCGGGCGAGTCGAGCGCGGTCGACGTGGGCTTCTCCCTCGCCGTGAGCCGATCCGCGCTCGAGCACCGCGCGATGGTGACAGGCGAAGATAGGGAGCAACTGCTGGCGGGTGTGCGTCTGTTGGCAGACGACAGGACGGCTCCGGGCGTCGTGCGGGACGCCCGGAGCAGCGGAAGGACCGCGTTCCTCTTCACGGGCCAGGGTGCGCAGCGGGTCGGGATGGGGCAGGGACTGTACGAGTCGTTCCCTGCTTTCGCCCGGGCTTTCGACGCGGTGGCGGCGGAGCTCGACGTCCATCTGGAGCGTCCTCTGCGGGAGGTGATCGCGACCGGTGACGAACTCGACCTAACCGGCTACACCCAGCCCGCGCTGTTCGCTGTCGAGGTGGCGCTCTTCCGGCTGTTGGAGTCCTGGGGCGTGACCCCGGACTTCGTCGCCGGTCATTCGATCGGCGAACTCGCCGCCGCCCACGCCGCCGGGGTCCTGACCCTCGCGGACGCCTGCTCGCTGGTCGCCGAGCGAGGACGCCTGATGCAGGAGTTGCCCGGCGGTGGGGCGATGACGGCCGTACAGGCGAGCGAGGAGGAGGTCGTCGCCCTGCTCGCGGGCCGTGAGAAGCGGGCCGCCATCGCCGCCCTCAACGGTCCCACGTCGGTCGTGATCTCCGGGGACGCCGACGCGGTGGCCGAGATCGCCGCGGAACTGGAACAGCAGGGACGCAAGACCAAGCAGCTCACCGTCAGCCACGCCTTCCACTCGCCGCACATGGACGGGATGCTCGACGCGTTCGGCGAGGCCGCGTCCCGGCCCGCCTTCGACGCGCCGCGGATCACCGTCGTCTCCACCCTGACCGGACGGCTCGCCGCCGGGGACGATCTGCGTACCGCCTCCTACTGGACGGACCAGGTACGGGGAGCCGTGCGCTTCGCCGACGCGGTCGGCACCCTCGTCGAGCAGGGCGTCACCACCTTCGTCGAGCTGGGCCCGGACGGCGTGCTGACGGCCCTGGCCGACGGCCTGATCGACCGGACCGCAAACGGCCCGGACGAGGGGAACGGGGCTTCCGAAGCGGTGGCCGCCGTCCCCGTGCTGCGCCGTGATCAGCCCGAGGACCGGACGCTGATCACCGCGCTGGGCCGGCTGCACGTCCGGGGCGTCCCGGTGAACTGGGACGCGTTCTACGAGGGGACCGGTGCCCGGCGCGTCGACCTGCCCACGTACGCCTTCCGGACCGACCGGTACTGGCTGGAGCCCGGCACCGTCGCGACGGGCGCGGAGGCCCTCGGTCTCGGGTCGGTCGGTCACCCGCTGCTGGGCGCCGCCGTGGCGGTGGCGGGTGCCGAGGAGACCCTGTTCACGAGCCGCGTCTCGCGGCGTACGCACCCGTGGCTCGCCGATCACGCCGTACTCGACAGCGTTCCCTTCCCCGGCACCGCCTTCGTGGAGCTCGTACTGGCGGCGGGGGAGCAGGTCGGCGCGGGACAGGTGGAGGAGCTGACGCTGGCCGCTCCCCTGGTGGTTCCTGAGCGGGGCGGTGTGCAGCTGCAGGTTGTGGTGGGCGGTGTGGAGGAGTCGTCGAGTCGTCGTTCGGTGGAGGTGTTCGGACGGCTTGAGGGTGAGGGCTCGTGGGTGCTGCACGCGAGTGGCTCGGTGGTGCCTCGGGTCGTGGAGCCGGACTCGGGAGGTGGTCTGGCGGTGTGGCCGCCGGTGGGTGTGCGGGAGGTGGATCTGGCCGGTGTGTACGACCGGCTGGCGGAGCGCGGCTACGGGTACGGGGCTGCGTTCCAGGGGTTGCGGCGGTTGTGGAAGGGCGAGGGGGAGCTGTTCGCCGAGGTCGCTTCGGGGGAGGGGCTGCTGGCGGACGCGGGTCTGTTCGCGGTGCATCCCGCGCTCCTCGACGCGGCCCTCCACTCCCTCCTTCCGGGCGTCGCCGACGAGACCGGACAGGAAGGCTTCCCGTTCTCCTGGTCCGGCGTGAACGTCCAGGCCACGGGTGCTTCCGACCTGCGGGTCCGCCTGACGACGACCGGTCCGGACTCGGTCTCCCTGACCCTCGCCGATGGCGTGGGCGGGTTGGTGGGGTCGGTGGATGCGCTGGTGTTGCGGCCGTTGTCGCGGGAGGCGTTGCGTGCGGCGGGTGCTGCGCGGGACGGGTTGTTCCGGGTGGAGTGGCGGCCGGTTCCGGCGGGCGCTCGGCAGGGTGCCGGCGGGCCGGAGACGGTGTCGCTGGTGCTGGCTCCGGGTGCGGTGGCCGGGAGCGGTCTGGCCGAGGCGGCTCGGGGTGCCGTGGGGGAGGTGCTGGCGAAGGTCCAGGAGTTCCTGGCTGACGAGCAGCGAGCCGAGTCCCGGTTGGTGGTCGTGACCCGGGGGGCGGTGGGTGTCGACGGCGAAGGCGTGTCGGATCTCGTGCACGCGGGTGTGTGGGGTCTGGTGCGTTCGGTGCAGGCCGAGCATCCGGGGCGGGTCGTTCTGGTGGATGTGGAGGGGGAGACGGACGTCCCTGCCGTGGTGGCGTCGGGTGTGGAGCAGGCTGCCGTGCGGGGTGGCCGGGTGCTCGTGCCGCGTCTCGTCCGCGCCGACGTCGATCCGGCGGCGGAGCCCGTGGACTGGGCCCGGGGCACGGTCCTCATCACCGGTGCGACGGGTGCACTCGGTGCGGTCGTAGCCCGCCATCTCGTCCACGAGCGGGGTGCTCGTCGCCTGGTGCTGCTGAGTCGACGTGGTGTGGAGGCGCCCGGGGCTGTGGAGTTGGCCGAGGAGCTGGAGGCAGCGGGCGCCGAGGTGGTGTTCGCGGCTGTTGATGTGGCGGATCGTGCCGCGTTGGCAGAGGTGGTCGCGGCGGTTCCTGCTGAACGCCCGTTGTCGGCGGTGGTGCATACGGCGGGTGTGTCGGACGACGCGACGGTGGAGGCGTTGACGCCGGAGCGGTTGGATGCGGTGCTGCGGCCGAAGGTCGATGCCGTGTGGAATCTGCATGAGCTGACGAAGGACATGCGGCTGGACGCGTTCGTGGTCTATTCGTCGCTGGCCGGTCTTCTGGGGACGGCGGGGCAGGCGAACTACGCGGCCGGCAACACCTTCCTGGACGCGCTGATGGAGTTCCGGCGGGCGTCGGGGCTTCCGGGTGTGTCGTTGGCGTGGGGGCTGTGGGCCGAGTCGAGTGCGCTGTCGGGGCATCTGGGGGAGGCGGATCTGCGGCGCTTGGCGCGTTCGGGTCTGTTGCCGCTGGAGTCGAAGGACGCGATGGAGCTCTTCGACTCGGCCACGGCTGATGGTGCGGCCGACGCGGTTCTCGCGGTCACGCGGATGGACACCGCTGCCCTGCGGGCGCAGGGGAGCGAGCTGCTGTCGGTGATGCTGCGAGGGCTGGTGCCGCCGGCACCGCGCCGGGCCGCCGCAGCCGGCTCCGCCTCCATGGACGGATCCTCGGCTCTGTCGGACCGCCTGGCCGGACTGGAGCGTGCCGAGCGCGAGCGGGTCCTTCTGGAGCTGGTGCGGGGTGTGGTCGCCGGCGTGCTCGGTCATACGGATCCGGGTGCGGTGGAGGCGGAGCGGGCGTTCCAGGAGCTGGGCTTCGACTCCCTGACGGCTGTGGAGCTCCGTAACCGTCTCAACTCCGCCACCGGGCTTCGGCTGCCGACCACGCTCGTCTTCGACCATCCCTCACCCGCCGCCCTCGCCACCCACCTGCTCGGAGAGTTCTCCGATGTGGGCGACCAGGCGAAGGCCGTGAAGGCCGTGGCCGAGCGGGGTGCGTCCCCGAGTGACGTCACCGCCGCCGAGGATCCGATCGCGATCGTGGGGATGGCCTGCCGGTATCCGGGTGGGGTGTCGTCGCCGGGGGATCTGTGGCGGCTGGTGGCGGAGGGGACGGACGCGATCAGCGAGTTCCCGGTGAATCGTGGCTGGGATCTGGAGAGTCTGTACGACCCTGATCCGGAGCGGATCGGTACGTCGTACGTCCGGCACGGCGGGTTCCTTCACGAGGCGGACGGGTTCGACGCGGAGTTCTTCGGGATGTCCCCGCGCGAGGCGCTCGCCACCGACCCGCAGCAGCGCCTCCTCCTGGAGACCGCCTGGGAGGCCGTGGAGAGCGCAGGCATCGTGCCCGCGACCCTGCGCGGCAGCCGGACCGGCGTGTTCGCGGGCGTGATGTACCACGACTACGGCGTCGGCGCGCAGAACGTCCCGGACGACCTGGAGGGCTACCTCGCTGCCGGCATCGCCGGCAGTGTGGCCTCCGGCCGGGTCTCGTACGCGCTCGGCCTCGAAGGGCCCGCGATCACCGTCGACACGGCGTGCTCGTCGTCGCTGGTGGCGCTCCACACGGCGGCGCACGCGCTGCGGCGCGGCGAGTGCGACCTTGCTCTCGCCGGCGGTGTCACCGTCATGTCCTCGCCGCTCACGTTCGTCGAGTTCTCCCGGCAGCGCGGTCTCTCGACCGACGGCCGCTGCAAGCCGTTCGCGGCTTCGGCGGACGGGACGGGGTGGGCCGAGGGTGTGGGTCTGCTGCTGGTGGAGCGGTTGTCGGACGCCGAGCGCAACGGGCATCGCGTCCTGGCCGTGCTGCGTGGTTCGGCCGTGAACCAGGACGGTGCGTCGAACGGCCTGACCGCCCCGAACGGCCCGGCGCAGGAGCGCGTGATCCGAC
The DNA here is from genome assembly GCF_036226445.1 of Streptomyces sp. NBC_01255. NCBI lineage: Bacteria > Bacillati > Actinomycetota > Actinomycetes > Kitasatosporales > Streptomycetaceae > Streptomyces > Streptomyces sp. NBC_01255. The sequence continues at coordinate 879,953 of NZ_CP108474.1, read as the reverse complement.
AGGCGCTCGCGAACGCGGGCCTGTCCGCCTCCGACGTCGATGCGGTGGAGGCCCACGGCACGGGAACGCGGTTGGGAGACCCGATCGAGGCGCAGGCGCTGCTGGCGACCTACGGCCAGGACCGACCGACGGAACAGCCTGTCTATCTAGGCTCGTTGAAGTCGAACATCGGCCACACGCAGGCCGCTGCCGGTGTCGGTGGTGTGATCAAGATGATCGAGTCGATGCGGCATGGTGTGCTGCCGAGGACCCTGCACGTGGACGAACCGTCGCCGCATGTGGATTGGGAGGCGGGAGCGGTCGAGCTGCTCAGGGAGGAGCGGGAGTGGCCGAAGGCCGGACGCCCGCGCCGAGCCGCCGTCTCCTCCTTCGGGATCAGCGGCACCAACGCGCACGTCATCATCGAACAGGCCCCGCAGACCGCGCCCGTGGGCGACGGCGAGGGTCTCGTCACACCGGTCTCCTCGCTCCCGGCCGTGCCGTGGCTGCTCTCAGGGAAGACCGGTGAAGCGCTGGAGGCACAGGCAGCACGCCTTGCCGCCTTCGCCGAGTCCGATGCGGCATCGGAAGTGGAGCGCGTCGGCTGGTCGTTGGCGACGAGCCGGTCGGTGTTCGAGCACCGCGCCGTGGTCGTCGGAGACGACCGGGAATCGCTCGTCGCAGGGCTGCGAGCCCTGGCGGCCGGAGACGAGGGACCCGGCGTCGTACGCGGCACCGCCGGGGAGGCCGTCCGTACCGGATTCGTCTTCACGGGGCAGGGTGCGCAGCGGGTCGGGATGGGGCAGGGGCTGTACGAGTCGTTCCCTGCCTTCGCGCGGGCTTTCGACGCGGTGGCGGCGGAGCTGGACGTCCATCTGGAGCGTCCTCTGCGGGACGTGATCGCGACCGGTGACGAACTCGACCTGACCGGCTACACCCAGCCCGCCCTGTTCGCTGTCGAGGTGGCGCTCTTCCGGCTGTTGGAGTCCTGGGGCGTGACCCCGGACTATGTCGCGGGGCATTCCATCGGGGAACTCGCCGCCGCCCACGCCGCCGGGGTCCTGTCCCTCGCGGACGCTTGCCTCCTCGTGGCATCCCGGGCCCGCCTGATGCAGGCCCTGCCCGGAGGCGGGTCGATGCTCGCGGTACGCGCCGACGAGGACGAAGTCGCCGGAATGCTCACGGGGTTCGAGCACCGGGTGGCGATTGCGGCCGTCAACGGCCCCGCTTCCGTCGTCATCTCCGGCGACGCCGAGGCGGTGGCCGAGATCGCCGGACGTCTTGAGGAACTCGGGCGCCGAACGCGAATGTTGACGGTCAGTCATGCGTTTCACTCTCCGCACATGGACGGCATGCTCGACGCGTTCCAGAAGGTCGCGGAGGGGCTCACGTACCGCGATCCGCAGATACCGGTCGTGTCGACGCTGACCGGCCGGCTCGCCACCGGCGACGACCTGCGCACCGCCGCGTACTGGACGAACCAGGTGCGGGGCGCGGTCCGGTACGGCGACGCCGTCGCGACGCTGTCCGACCTCGGAGTCACCACACTGCTGGAACTCGGCCCGGACGGCGCCCTGTCCGCGATGACCGACGGCGTACGGCCTGCGGGCGCTCAGGCGGCGATGACGGCGATGCCGGCGATGACGGCGGTGCCGGCGCTCCGCCGGGCCCGACCCGAGGCCGAGACCCTGCTCGCCGCCCTGGGACTGCTCCACACCCGTGGCGTTCCGGTCGACTGGCCGGCTTACTACGGACGCGGCGGTGGCAGCCGTCCGCACGTCGACCTGCCCACGTACTCCTTCCGCCACCGGCGCCACTGGCTGGAGTCCGGCCCCGCGAGGTCAGGGGCGTCCGCTTCCGGGTCGGCCGACTCCGGGGCGGACCCGGACGGGCACCCGTTCCTCGGCGCGCCCGTCGCCCTGGCGGGCTCCGGCGAGACGGTGTTCAACGGTCGGGTCTCCCTCCTCACCCACCCCTGGCTGGCCGGTCACGCGGTACGGGACACGGTCGTCCTCTCCGCCTCCGTGATCGTGGAGACGGCCATCCGTGCGGGTGACGCCACCGGTGCGACCGCCCTGGACGAACTGTCCCTGCGGGCGCCGCTCGTGCTGCCCCGCGAGGGCGCGGTCGAGACGCAGGTGAGGGTGGGGGCCCCGGACGACTCCGGCCGGCGTTCCCTGGCCGTCCACGCGCGATTGGCCCGTCCGGGAGCGTCCTGGGCCCTGTACGCGGAAGGGCTGCTCGCCGAGGGCGGCGACGAGGAGGAAGGCCGGGAGGACCGGGAGGACCGGGAGGGGCCGTCGGCGGCCGCACAGGGCGCTCCCGAGGTGCGACTCTCCGAGGAACTCCTGCCGGACGTCGTCCGGTTCGGGCTGCATCCCGCGCTCCTCGACGCCGCCGTCCTCGCGCACCCCTTCCCGGTCCCGACCGGTTCCGTACTCGTACCGGCCGAGTGGCGGGGCGTGCGGCTGCACGCCACCGGAGCGACCACGGCCCATGTCCTCCTCACCGAGACCGGGGAGCGGACCGCCGCCGTCCGGCTCACGGACGAGGCAGGCCGCCCCGTGATCACGGTCGAGTCGCTCGGCTACCGGGAGGTGCCGCTGGAGGATTTCGCTCCGGTGGACCCGCCGGTAGTGGAGGGGGAGCCGGCCGGGGCGGCGGGCGGTCATCCGACCGGCCCGGCGCGGCGCGCCGTCGAGACCGCCAAGCCCGGCGACTCGGCCGAATCCGCCGCCGAGCCGTTCGCCGAACTCCTCGCGGCCATGCCGCCGGAGGCGCGACGAGTGGCGCTGCTCGATCTCGTGAGGGGTGAAGTGGCCGCGGTTCTGGGCCACTTCGACCCGTACGCCATCGAGCCCGAGCGGGCCTTCCAGGATCTCGGCTTCGACTCGCTGATCGCCGTCGACCTGCGCAACCGGCTCGGCCGGGCCACCGGTTCCGAGCTTCCCGCGACGCTGGCCTTCGACCACCCGACCCCCGACGCGCTCACCGGCCACCTTCTCGTCCACCTCGCGGCCGTACGGGAGGAAGCCGGCATCCGTTCGACCCTGGCCGGCCTCGACCACCTGGAATCGGCGCTGCCGGACATGGCCGACGACGAGGCGTTCCGCACGGCCGTCGCGGCACGGCTCCAGGGCCTCCTGCTCCGGCTCACCGGAGAAGGGCAGCAGGCCGGTGCCGCCCACGGAGCCACGCCGACCGGCGGCGACCGCGCGGCGGCGGACGAGGACGATCTCGCCGACCGGCTCGCGTCCGCGACCGCCGACGACCTCTTCGCCCTCATCGACGGCGAGTTGGACCCGGCAGCCGACTGAGCCGGTCGCACACGCCCGCCGCGAAGTAACGCTCGCCGCCGCGCGCCCTTCCTCCGCCTCTCCGACGACCCACTGATCTGGGAGACCGCAAGCCCATGAACAACGAAGAAAAGCTCGTCGACTACCTCAAACGCGTCACCGTGGACCTGCAGAAGACCCGCCGGCGGCTCGCCGAGCTGGAGTCGGCGGCGTCCGAACCCGTCGCCGTCGTCGGCATGGCCTGCCGCTACCCGGGCGGCGTCGCCTCCCCCGACGACCTGTGGAACCTCGTGGCCGAGGGGCGCGACGCCATCACCGAGTGGCCCGCCGACCGCGGCTGGGACGTCGACGCCCTGTACGACCCCGAGCCGGGCCTGCCCGGCCGGACGTACACCAAGGAGGGCGGCTTCCTGGAGGGTGCGACCCGCTTCGACGCGGGCTTCTTCGGGATCTCGCCGCGCGAGGCCCTCGCCATGGACCCCCAGCACCGGGTGCTCCTGGAGACGGCCTGGGAGCTCTTCGAGAACGCGGGCATCGACCCGACGGCCCTGCGGGGCAGCAGCACCGGTGTCTTCGCCGGCATCGTCGAGCAGAGCTATCTCGGCCTCGACGGACCGGAGGAGTTCGAGGGATACCTCATGACGAGCAAGCTCGGCAGCGTGGCCTCCGGCCGCATCGCCTACTCGTTCGGGCTCGAGGGACCGGCCGTCTCGCTCGACACGGCCTGCTCGTCCTCGCTGGTGGCGCTGCACCTGGCCGTTCAGTCCGTACGCTCGGGCGAGTCGGCGCTCGCGGTCGCCGGCGGTGTCACGGTCAACGGCCACCCCGGCGGGTTCGTCGATTTCTCCCGGCAGAACGGCCTGTCCGCCGACGGCCGTTGCCGGTCCTTCGCCGCCTCGGCGGGCGGCACCGGCTGGTCCGAAGGGGTCGGCCTTGTCCTGGTCGAGAAGCTGTCCGACGCGCGACGGAACGGGCACCGCGTCCTCGCGGTGATCCGGGGCTCCGCCGTCAACCAGGACGGTGCCTCCAACGGCCTGACCGCCCCCAACGGCCCTTCCCAGGAACGGGTCGTCAAGGGGGCGCTCGCCGATGCCGGACTGACGACCGCCGACGTCGACATCGTCGAGGCGCACGGCACCGCGACCCGGCTCGGCGACCCGATCGAGGCGCAGGCACTCCTCGCCACGTACGGGCAGGGCCGCCCCGCCGACCGGCCGCTGCGCCTCGGCTCGCTCAAATCCAACATCGGGCACACCGTCGCCGCTGCCGGCGTCGGCGGCGTGATCAAGATGATCCAGGCCATGCGCCACGGGACCATGCCGAGGACGCTCCACGTCGACGAGCCCACCCCCGTGGTCGACTGGCACGCGGGCGCCGTCGAACTCCTCACCGAGGAACTCGCTTGGCCCGAGCTCGACCGTCCGCGCCGCGCCGCGGTCTCGTCCTTCGGCGTCAGCGGCACCAACGCCCACGTCATCCTCGAAGAGGTGCCGGAGACGATCACCGCCCCGGAGGAGGAGACGGCGAGCGGGCAGGACACGCCCTGGGTGCTGTCCGCGAAGTCCCGCCCCGCCCTGCGCGATCAGGCGCGTCGCCTCGCGGAGCACCTCGCCGAGCGACCCGAACTCACCGACCAGGACGTGGCGTTCTCGCTCGCGACGACCCGGGCCGCGCTCCCCGAGCGGGCGTCGATCGTCGGCGCCGACCGGGAAGCCCGGCTGGCGCGGCTCACGGCCCTCGCCGAGGGCGAACCCGCCGCGGGCCTGGTGACGGGGAGCGCGGGCCGGTCCGGCAAGACCGTGTTCCTGTTCCCCGGCCAGGGCTCGCAGTGGGCCGGCATGGCCGTGGACCTCATGGACACGTCCCCGGAGTTCGCGGCGCGCATCGACGCCTGCGCCGAGGCGCTGGCCGAGTTCACCGACTGGTCGCTCCAGGACGTCCTGCGCGGAACCGACGGACGCGGAGCCGACGGAAGCGGAACCGACGGAAGCGGAGCCGACGGCACCCCCGGCCTGGAGCGGGTCGACGTCGTCCAGCCCGTCCTGTGGGCGGTGATGGTGTCACTCGCCGAGCTGTGGCGCTCCCGGGGCGTGCGTCCCGAGGCCGTGATCGGACACTCGCAGGGCGAGATCGCGGCGGCGACCGTCGCCGGGGCACTCACCCTCCGGGACGGCGCCCGCGTCGTGGCCCTGCGCAGCCAGGCGATCGGCCGGGTCCTCGCCGGTCTGGGCGGCATGGTCTCCGTGGCCCTTCCCGCCGCGGAGGTCCGCGAGCGGACCATGCCGTGGGAGGGCAGGATCCAGATCGCCGCCGTCAACGGCCCCCGCTCGGTCGTCGTCTCGGGCGAGAACGAAGCGCTCGACGAGTTCCTCGCGGACGCCCGGGCGGACGGGATACGGGCCCGTCGCGTCCCCGTCGACTACGCCTCGCACTCGGCGTACGTGGAGCTGCTCCAGGACGAACTGTCGTCCCTCCTCGCGGATGTGGCCCCCCGTCAACCCGAGATCCCCATGCTGTCCACCGTGACCGGGGAGTGGGTCGAGGGGCCCGAACTGGACGCCGGATACTGGTACCGCAACCTCCGGCAGACCGTCGAGCTGGAGCGGGCCGTCCGTGCCCTCCTCGGGCAGGGCTTCGCCACCTTCGTGGAGGCCAGCGCCCATCCGGTCCTCGTGACCGGGATCCAGGACATCGTCGAGGACGCCGGGCGCGACGCCGTCGTGATCGGCACGCTGCGGCGCGACGAAGGCGGCCAGGAGCGGTTCTGGACCTCGGCCGGCGAGGCGTACGTGCGGGGTGCCGCCCCCGACTGGGACGAGGTCTTCGCGGGCTCCGGGGCACGGCGCGTCGACCTGCCGACGTACGCCTTCCAGCAGGACCGGTACTGGTACGAGCCGGCCTCTGCCGCCACGGACGCCGTGGGCCTGGGCCTGGACGCCGTCGGGCACCCCCTGCTGGGCGCGGCCGTCACCGTCGCGGGGCCGCACGGCGACGAGGCGCTCTTCACCAGCCGGATCACCCGGCACTCCCACCCGTGGCTGGCCGACCACGTCGTGGACGGGGCGGCCGTCCTGCCGCCGGCCGCCCTCGTGGAACTGGCGGTGCGGGCCGGGGACGAGTTCGGCGCCACCGTCCTTGACGCGTTCTCCGTCGAGGCGCTGCCGAGGCTGGACCCCGGAGCCGGGCTGCGCGTGCAGGTCGGCGTGGGCGCGGCGGACGAGTGGGGACGGCGTACGGTCACGGTCCACACCCGGCCCGAGGCCGGTGACGTCACGTGGCAGCTCGCCGCGCGGGGCCAGGTCGGCGTGGACGCCTCCGAGCCGGACTTCGCGCTGGAGACCTGGCCGCCCGCGGGCGCGACCGCGGTCGACCTGGACGGCGCCTACGAACGGCTCGCGGGAGACGGGCCGGCCTACGGCCCCGGCTTCCGGGGCGTGAGCGCCGCATGGCGGCGCGGCGACGACCTCTACGCCGAGGTGCACCTGCCGGAAGCGGGCCGGAACCGCGCACTGCCCGGCGAGTTCGGCCTGCACCCCGCCCTCCTGGACGCGGCCCTGCACGCGGCGCCGCTGACGGCCACGGCGCTGCCGACGGCCGGGGCGCAGCCGATGTCCGAGGCGCAGCACGGCTCCGCCGAACATCCCGGTTCCCGGTCCGCGCGGCTTGTCGTCGCATGGCGGGGAGTGCGCCTGCACGCCACCGGCGCCTCCCTCGTCCGCGTACGTCTGACGCCCGCCGGTGACGGCACCCTCGCCGCGTACCTTGCCGACGCGACAGGGAGGCCCGTGGCCACGATCGCCTCGCTCGGCTTCGGCTCCGCCGAGGCCCGCGCAGCTGCCGGGACACGCGAGCACGACGCCCTCTTCGAGGTCGCCTGGGCGCCCGTCGGCCTCGAAGGTGCCCGGAACGGGACCGCGTCCTGGGGTGTACTCGGCGCCGGGTCGCCGCAGCTCGACGCCCTCCTGCCGGGCGCCCGGCACCTGCCCGACGTCCCGGCGGCCGGGGAGGCCGTGCGGTCCGGCGACGGGCAGCCGCTCTTCGCCGTGCTCGCCCCCGCAGGCGGCGCGCAGGGCGGGGTGCTGCCCGGCTCGGTCCACCGGGCCGCGCGCCACGCGCTCGCCCTGGTCCAGGAGTGGCTGGCGGACGACCGGCTCGCCGGGACCAGGCTCGTGGTCCTCACCCGTGGCGCGGTCGCGACCCGGACCGAGGACGTGACCGACCTCGCGGCGTCCGCCGTCTGGGGGCTGCTGCGCTCGGCCCAGTCCGAACACCCCGGCCGCATCGTGCTCGTCGACACCGACGGGTCCCCGGCCTCGGACGCCGTACTCCCGCAGATCTCCGGCGCCGGCACCGGCGAGGCTCAACTGGCCCTCCGTGACGGACGGTTGCTCCGGCCCCGGATGCGCCGCGTCTCACACACGGGGGACGGTCGTCCTTCGGGTTCCTGGAACCCCGAGGGTACGGTCCTGATCACCGGCGGCACCGGCTCGCTCGGAGCCCTCTTCGCGCGCCACCTGGTGACCCGCCACGGGGTGAGGGACCTGCTCCTGACCAGCCGGCGCGGCGAACAGGCCGTCGGGGCGCGGCAGTTGGTCGACGAGCTCACCGGGCTCGGTGCCCGGGTGACGGTCGCCGCCGCCGACGCGGCCGACCGGGAGGCGCTCGCGCGGGTTCTCGCCGACGTCCCGGCGGACCGCCCGCTGACCGGCGTCGTCCACCTGGCCGGCGTCCTGGACGACGGCCTGATCGCGGACCAGACGCCGGAGCGACTGGACGCGGTGCTGCGGCCGAAGGCCGACGCCGCCTGGAACCTCCACGAGCTGACCCGCGGCCTCGACCTCTCGGCCTTCGTCCTCTTCTCCTCCCTCGCGGGCGTGATCGGCGGCGCCGGCCAGGCCCCGTACGCCGCGGCCAACGCCTTCCTCGACGGCCTCGCCGCGCACCGCGCGGCCCGCGGACTGCCCGCGACATCCGTCGCCTGGGGCCTGTGGGAGCAGTCCGGCGGCATGACCGGGGACCTGGACGAGGCGGACCTCCGACGTATCGCCCGGGCCGGCTTCCGGCCCGTCACCGCCGAGAACGGACCGGCGATCCTCGACGCCGCCCTCGCGCAGACGCTGCCGGCCCTGGTCGGCACCCCGCTTGACGTGGCCGCCCTACGGGAGAACCCCGGCCGGGCGCCGCTGCTGCTGTCCGCGCTCGCCGGCGCTCCCACCCGCGGCACCGCCCGGAACGCCGCCGACCGCGGCGCCTCCTCCGGCCGGGACCTGCGCGGGATGAGCGAAGCCGAACAGCTCGCGTACCTCCTCGGGGTCGTCCGGGCCGAGGCCGGTGCCGTGCTCGGCCACCCCGACCCGGCGGGCATCGACGGGGACCGGCCCTTCCCCTCGCTCGGGTTCGACTCGCTGACCGCGGTCGAACTCCGGAACCGGCTCGACGAGGTCGTGGGGGTCAGGCTCCCCGCCACACTGGTCTTCGACCATCCGACGCCCGCGGCGCTCGCCGCGTACCTCCGCACGGTCGCGCTGGAGGGGCAGGCGGGAAGCGCCGCCGGCCAGGCCGGGGCGAACGGTGACGGCGGTGCCGCGCCGCACGCCGTGGACTTCGCGGCCGAGACCGTACTCCCCGAGGACCTCCGGCCCGAGGGAGTCGTCACCCGGGTCGCCACCGACCCCAGGGCGGTGTTCCTGACCGGGGCCACCGGCTTCCTCGGCGCCTTCGTCCTGCGCGACCTGATGCGGACCACGGCCGCTCGCGTGCGGGTGCTCGTCCGCGGAGCGGACCGGGCCGAGGCGGGGGAGCGGCTGCGCGCCAACCTGGACTGGTACCGCCTCGCGGAGGAGGTCGACGAGAGCCGGATCGACATCGTCGTCGGCGACCTCGCGCAGCCCCTTCTCGGCCTCGACGAGGGGGAGTTCGACCGGCTGAGCAAGGAGACCGACGTCGTCTACCACGTCGGCGCCTCGGTCAACTGGCTCCATCCGTACGAGGACGTGAAGGCGGCGAACGTCTCCGGCACGGTCGAGGTCCTGCGGCTCGCGGCCCGGCACCGTACGGTCCCCGTCCACTACGTGTCGACGACCGGGGTCTTCTCGGGCGCCGACAGCGGCGGCGCCGCGCTCGCGCCGGACGCGCCGACGGGCCCGGCGGAGTCGCTGCCCACCGGCTACGTCCAGAGCAAGTGGGTGTGCGAGCAGCTCATCGGGACGGCCCGGGAGAGGGGCCTCCCGGTCTCGGTCTACCGCGTCGACGTGATCTCCGGCGACCAGCGCAACGGGGCCTGCCAGACACGGGACTTCGTGTGGCTGAGCCTCAAGGGCATCCTGCAGGCCGGCGCGGTCCCGGAGGGGATGGTGGGGCCCGTCCACCTGATGCCGGTGGACTACGTCAGCGCCGCGATCCTCTCGATGTCGGGCCGGGAGGGCGCGGTGGGCCGGACGTTCCACCTCTACAACCCGAGCGAGCTGACGTTGGCCGAAGCCGCCGACCACCTGCGGTCGTTCGGGTACCCGCTGGGTGAACTGGACCGGGACGACTGGCTGGAGCTCGTGCGCTCCGACCGGGGCAACGCGCTGGTGCCGCTGCTCGACGCCTTCGAGCTGCTGACCGCGGACAGTTCCGGTTTCTACCCGCCCATGGACATCGCCGACACGCTGGAGGTGCTCGCGGGCACCGGAGTCCACTGCCCGCCCGTGACCAAGGAACTGTTCGGCAGGTACGTCGACTTCTTCACCGAGGTCGGCTACTTCCCGGCGGCACCGATGACCGAGGGGTGATCCGCGCCGAATCGGCGATTACCCCGCGGTGGACGGGGGGTGGGGCGCTGCCGCGTACGGTCGGCGTGCCCTCGGCCCCCCCGTCTCAGCCGGTAACACCAAAGAAGGCACCAACGAAGAGGGAGCAGTCATCACCATGACCACCACCGATCTCGACAACCTGGTCCTCACCGACGACGTGGAGCAGCAGAACCAGGCGTTCATCGACGCCTTCAACTCGGGCGACGGAGCCATCTTCGACCAGCTGTACCGCGACGACGCGATCTCGAACCTCTCGGGCCGTGCGCTGACGGGCGCGGAGCGCCGGCAGGGCATCATCGACCTGCTGAAGACCGGCCCCAAGCTCGACTCGAAGGTCGTGCACAACTACGTCGCCGGGGACGTCTCGCTGGTGATCGTCGAGTTCCGCCTCGACGTCGCCGACGAGCAGGGCGGGCGCCAGATCATCACGGGCACCTGCACCGACGTCATGCGGCGCACCGGCGACAACCGCTGGATCATGGCGATCGACCGTCCCCTCGCGGACGAGCTCCCGACCAAGTAGCCGCCCGCGGACGTCACAGACCCCCACCCGCCTGCCCCGGCCCCGAATCCCCCGCGGGGCCGGAACCAGGAGAACCCCCCGTCCCCGTGGACGGGGGGTTCTCCGTGCTCTCAACGCTCTTCCGGCTCATCGGGGAGCGGGCGGGCCGCGACGCTCTGGGCTGGTTCCTGGTGGCCGCCCGAGGCGAGGACGCGCACCTCGCCGCGGTCGCTGATCTCCGCTCGGATGATGCCCGTCGGGTCGGCGTACACCGGATGGCCACCGGGCCCCGAGGAGAGGGTGCGCTCCACGATCACGACGTCCCGGGCCGAGCCCGTGCCGTCGGAGAACACCAGCTCGTACCTGAGTGTGTTCATTCACCCCACTTTACGCCGGATGTGCGGAGGGCACCGCGTCGACCCCACCCCCTCCGGTGCGAAACCGCTGGTTAGAGTGGTGATCGGTTGCGCCGCCGCATCAGGATCACGCGCATGACCGGGCCGACTGTCGATCACAGAGTCCCGTACGACCGTCTCCTCGACCCCTGCCCTGTCCTGCCCGGCCCACGGCCGCCTGCCCGGAAACACCGCATCACATGAGCACCGACGCCGTCCCCCGTACCGAAACCCACCCCACGGACTCCGTCGACCCCACGGACTCCGAGGGCCCCACGGGCTCCGAGGGCCCCGCAGCGCTCACCCGCCTCCGTCTGCCCAGGATCGCCGGCCGGGCTCCGGCCCGCCCCGCACCCGCGGCCGCGTTCCACAGCGTCACCGCGGCGACGGCCGCCCTGCTGGGACTCGTCGCGATCGGCGCCGCCATCCACGAGCCGGTACTGATACCGCCGCTGGCCGCCAGCGCCGCCCTGGTGCACTGCGCCCCCACGCTCCCCCTGGCCCAGCCCCGCAGCGTGGTCGTCGGCCACCTGCTCGGGGCCGCCGCCGGATACGCGGTCGCGACCGCGGCGGGCGGCAGCACCTGGGCCGCCGCCGTCGCCGCCGGTGTCGCCCTCGCCCTGACGACACTGGCCCGGACCCCGCACTCGCCGGCCTGCGCGACCGCCGTCGTCATCGTGCTCCAGTCGCCCGCGCCGGGCCGGTTCGTCCCGCTGCTCTTCGGCGCCACCGTCCTGCTCGTGCTGACCGCGTTCACCGCGTCCCGCATCCGCCGCGGCGCACCGAAGTACCCCGCCTACTGGTGGTGAACGACCCACCTCCAGGCCCCTCCCGGGCCGTTGATGCTCCTATTGATCGTCAAGCGCTCTGCGGACGAGGTGGAGGGTAGGTTCGCTCTATGTCACTGATTCCCGACGATGAAGTCCGCAGCCGCGACGAACTGGTCTCCTTTGTTCGAGGACTGCATGAGGACTATCTCCGAAGGGGAGACGAGTGGGAGAACCAGACCCTCGATCGATTCCTTGAGGCCCTTGCGGCATGGATGCATGACTCGCCGGGCTGGTATCAGAACGTGGGTCAAGAGCTCCCCGAAGGCGGGAACTGGGCTTTCCTGGCGAAAGCGCTTCAGGCCGCCACTGGCTATGAGTGAACCTCCGCGTCAGAGGGTCAAGCTGCGATGAGCCAGTCGCGGTAGGCGCCTGCGAGGTAGTCGTCGCGGCGGGTGCCGCGTTCGACGCAGGAGATGACGGCGGGCCAGACGCCGAAGTGCTCGGCCACGGTGGTGAGGGTGATGTTCTTGGACCGCCGCAGAGGTCGTAGGTCGGCGATGTCGGGGACGGTGACCGTGGTGGTGAGGTAGCGGAACACCTCGCGGGCGATGGCCCGCTTGAGGAGACGGATGATCTCCTTCTTCGTCCGGCCGGCCGCGGTCTGCCGTGCCACGTATTCGCGTGTGCGCCGGTCGCTGGCCATGCGGACGAGGGATATGCGGTAGAGGGCCGCGTTGGCGGCCCGGTCACCGCCTCGGGAGAGGCGGTGACGGCTGGTCTTGCCACTGGAGGCCGGCACGGGTGCGACGCCGCATAGAGCGGCGAAGGACGCCTCGGTGCGGAGGCGGTCGGGGTTGCCGCCGGCGGTGATCAGGAGCTGGGCCGCGGTGTCGGGACCGACGCCGTAGGCAGCTCGCAGGCCCGGATTGTGGGTGCTGACCACGCCGTCGAGTGCGGCTGTGAGCTCGTCGTGCTCGCCGGTGAGGGCCTGGACCCGCCTGGCCAGGCTCTTCAGGGCGGTCAGGACGGCAGTATGGACCGCGTCCCCGTGGGGTCGCTGGCGGGCGAGGGTGTCGATCAGCACCTTGCCGCGTAGGGCCCGGTAGCGGTCGCGGATAGCGTCGGGGGCACTGACCAGGATGTGACCGATCTGGTTGATGGCGGCGGTGCGGGCTTTGACCGTGGACCGGGCGGCGTTGTGGAGGGCACGTATGCCGGTGACGGCGTCGTCCTTGGGCGCGCTGGACGCGCGTCCGGACAGTGCGGCGCGGGCGGCGGCGTAGGCGTCGATGGGGTCGGACTTGCCGTTGCGGCGGCGTTCGGCGCGGTCGGGGCGGTTGACCTCGACCACGGTCAAACCGGTGGCCCGGGCCGCGCGGGTGAAGCCGGTTCCGTAGGACGCGGTGCCTTCCACGCCGATCGCGATCACGTCCCCATGGGCGCCCAGGAACGCGAGGGCCGCGGTGTATCCGGCCGTGGTGGTGGGGAACTCGGCGTCGGCAACGTGACCGCCGTTGTCGGTGACGACCGCGACGTGGATGGTGTCGGCATGAGAATCCACGCCGCCGAACACCCACTGCTGATCCATGTCCACCGTGCCCGCTGACGTCATGCTGGGGGTGCCTTCCTAGCCGGAGGTGACACCGGCCAGGTGGCGCAGACAGGACATTGATGGGGCTTCTGACCAAGCTCCTATCAGGTCATGTTCCACCTGGCCGGAGCCATGAAGAACGGGTCCCGGCGGCCGGACGGTACAACGCGAAGACAGCCCAGCAGGGCGTCAGTCAGTGGGAGAGCCACGGCCCCCGGAACCCGCTACGAGTATCAATGTCAGTGGGCGGGGATAGGTTCGTTCCTGTCGCGCCGCTCCGGCGTGAACATCCCCTTTGACGTGCATGGGAGAGGTGTCTTGACGGTCTGGGAGACGTCGAGCGTGGTGCGGGTCGTACCGCCCGCGCGACCGCGGAAGCTCGCCAAGGTGCCGTTCGTCGAGCTGGCAGACGGGCGGTTGCAGGGTGTCGTGTCCAGCGGGTCCGACATAGGGCGCGTGTACGTGTCCTCGATCGCGGCCGGGACGTACGCGTTCGCGTGCAGCACCAACAACAACCGTCCCTGCGGCGGCGCGCGCGGCGCGTTCTGCAACCACATCCGGGCGCTCGTCGCCGAGGCCGTCCTGCAGTACGGGGCCGAGCGCGTCGCCCGCTACCTGAAGGCCGAGACGCCCGGCGAGGAGCCCGACGCCCACGCGCTGGTCTCCGTGATGACCGCGACGCGCCCCGCCCAGGGCGACACCGCGGCGGCCGCCCCGGTGTTCAGCCGGTTCCTGCGGCACCTGGCCTACCTCGAACGGGAGCCGGTGACCGTGCCGTTGCCCGAGATGCAGTGGTTCCCGCCGACGAGGGCGGTCGCCTGATGCGTACGGATCTGCTCTCCGACCCCGTGGACGGGCTCGACGAGGCGCTCGCCGCCGTCGACGCCTTCGACCGGGTGCTCGTCGCCGGACTGCTCCGCCCGCAGCCCGCGCAGGCCGACGGCCTCACCGCGCTCACGGACGCCGTCGCCGGGACGCCACTGGCCTCCCGCGTCGCCGAGGCCGCCGAGAAGGCGGCGGCCGGCGCGGCGGGCGAGGAGCACTTCGTGGCCCTCGCCGCCGCCCGCACCGCCCTCATGGGCTCCGCGCACGACGCGCTCGTCGCCCGCGTCGGGGACGTCACGGGCCGACCCCGCGAGGAGGCGACCGCACCGGCCGCCGCAGGCGAGGGACCCGCCGCCAACGTCCTCGCGGCCGCCCGCGCCTGGCTCTGCGACATCGCCCGCGCAGGCTGGCAGGGCATCGACCACGAGCTCGTCGCCGGTGCCGCGCCCGTCGTCTCCGCGATGCTGCCGGACCCGCTGCTGAGGCGTCAGGCCACCCTGCTCGACGGCTTCGCGGCCGAACTGGCCGCCTCCTGCCCGGGCGCCACCCTGGAGCGCGTCCCGGTGCGCCGCTGGGCAGACCTCTGGTCCCGCGCGCTGCTGCTGACCCTGCCGGGGGCCACCCGCGCCCCCTCGGCGTCCACCGCGACCGGCCGTCTGCTGCCGCTCGGCGTCGACGTGCAGGAGCACGCCACCGCCGTACAGGCCCAGGTCCACGCGGTGTTCGAACCCGCCGACGGCGCGCCGCCACGCCTGGTGCGGGCCGCGGTGTCCGCGCCCAAGCCGGACACCGTCGTCGGCGCCGGACTCTGGCAGCTGCTCCGCCCGCGGATGTCGCTCCTGGCCGCCGTGAGTGAGGGCCGCTCCATGGAGGTCGACGCGATGCCCGTCACCGCCGAGGGAGACCTCGTCTGGGACGACGAGCGGGCCCGCGTGGGGGAGCCCGCCGACCCGTTCGCCACCGCCCGGGTGATCCTGTCCACCGCCTCCGACCCGGTGACCGCCCCGCTGGACCGTCACCCGGTCCGGATCGCCGTGCCCGTCCTCGTCGAGGGGTACGCGGTGGAGCCCGACGACGACGGGACGACGGCGTTCGCGGTCGCCGGGCACCGGCTGGCCGTCGACACCGACCGCGTCCCCGCGGCCGGTCCGCTCACTCCGGAGGCGGTCGCCGCGTCCGGCGCGTGCATCGGACTTCTCCGCTGGGACGCCGGAGCGTTCGTCCTCCAGCCGCTCGCCGTCGAGACGACCGCGCGGAAGAAGACCGTCGCCGTCCACGCGGGCGCCTGGGCCGGAGGCACCACCGACAAGGCCGGCGTCCGGGCGGAGAAGGCGGCCACGGACTCCGTCGCCGTCCTGCGCGAACGAGCCGGAAGGCTGCTGCGGAAATGACCGACCGCACTGCCCCCGTCCCCCCGGTCACTCCCGTCCCCTCGGTCACCCCCGTCGACGCCGCCGACTCCGACGACAACCGTCGCCAGGTCCTCTACTGGCGTCTCCTCGCCCGGCTCTTCGACCACGAGGAGCAGCCCGCTCTGGAGTCCGCGAGCCTCGCCGTCGTCGAGGACATCGGCCTCCCGTCGGCGCTCCTCGACCCGGGCGCGTCCGTCGACTCCGTCGTCCAGCGCCACCCGGAGCTGGCCGACGAGTTCGACGGCCTGATGACCCCGGAGCCCGAACCGGACGACGCCCGCGACCGGGCAGCCGAGGTGCGGCGCGCCGCCCTCGCGTCGAAGGTCCTGCTCAATGTCTTCTCCACCGGTTCCGGCACGGTCTCCGCCGGTCAGCTGGCGCGCTGGCAGTCGGACGCCGGCTGGCTGGAGCGCGCCCTCGGCTGCCCGCCCGGCGGGCTGCGCGGCGGCCGGGCGGCCGGAGCGGGCCTCACCGGTGGCGGTCTCGGCGCCGAACTGGGCGCCGTCGAGGCCGACCTGGTCCAGCGCATGCACCTGCGCGAGGTGCTGGCCGATCCCGCGCTCGCGGCGAAGCTCACCCCGAGCATGTCCCTGATCGAACAGCTCCTGCGCGACAAGGGCAATCTCTCCGGCATCGCCCTGGCCAACGCCAAGTCCCTCATCCGGCGTTATGTCGACGAGGTCGCCGAGGTCCTGCGTACGCAGGTGGAGAAGGCGACCGTCGGAGAACTGGACCGCTCGGTCCCGCCCAAGCGGGTCTTCCGGAATCTCGACATCGACCGCACCATCTGGAAGAACCTCACCAACTGGAGCCCGGAGGAGGAGCGTCTCTACGTCGACCGCCTCTACTACCGGCACACCGTCCGCAGGACCACGCCCCAGCGGCTCGTCGTCGTCGTGGACCAGTCCGGTTCCATGGTCGACTCGATGGTCAACTGCACCATCCTGGCCTCGATCTTCGCCGGACTGCCGAAGGTGGACGTCCACCTCATCGCGTACGACACCCGTGCCATCGACCTCACCCCCTGGGTGCACGATCCGTTCGACGTCCTGCTCCGCACCAACCTCGGCGGCGGCAACGACGGGCCGGTCGCCATGGCCATGGCCCGGCCGAAGATCGCCGAACCCAAGAACACCGTCATGGTGTGGATCTCCGACTTCTACGAGTTCGACCGCTCGCAGCCGCTCTTCGAGGGCATCGAGGCGGTCCACCGGTCCGGGGTGCGGTTCATCCCCGTCGGCTCGGTCACCAGCTCCGGACGGCAGGAGGTCAATCCCTGGTTCCGCGAGCGGTTCAAGGCGCTCGGCACCCCGGTGGTCTCCGGCCACATCGACAAGCTCGTCCACGAACTCAAGACCTTCCTCACCTGAGAGGCCCTTCGCATGTCCGACCTGCTCCGCGCTCCCGCCGAGATCAAGTACGCCGAGGAACTCGACTGGCTGGAGTCGATCGACGACAACCCCAAGCCGTTCTCCTGGCGCCTGTCCCCGAAGATGGTCCGCCTCTTCATCCTCGGCTCCGAGCGCGCCGACGGCCTCGACCGGGAGGTGACGCAGAAGTGGTTCGGCGACCGCAGCATCGTCGAGCGCTCCATCGTCACCCTCGCCTCCGACCGGGGCCTGTTGCTCATCGGCGACCCCGGCACCGGCAAGAGCTGGCTCGCCGAGCTCCTCTCGGCCGCGCTCAGCCGCAACTCCACCCTCGTGGTGCAGGGCACCGCCGGCACCACCGAGGACCACATCAAGTACTCCTGGAACGTGTCCATGGTGATCGCCAAGGGGCAGTCGCGGGAGTCGATGATCCCCTCGCCGATCATGACCGCGATGGAGACCGGCACCATCGGCCGCTTCGAGGAGCTGACCCGCTCCACCAGCGACGTCCAGGACGCACTCATCTCGATCCTCTCCGAGAAGTACGTCTCCGTCCCCGAGCTGGAGAGCGACGGCGGCGGCGACAACATCGTCTTCGCCAAGCCCGGCTTCTCCATCATCGCCACCGCCAACAGCCGCGACCGCGGCGTCAACGACCTGTCCTCCGCGCTCAAGCGCCGTTTCAACTTCGTCCGCATCCCGGTCGTGACGAACAAGAAGAGCGAGGCCGAGATCGTCCGGTTCCGCACCGAGGAGCTCCTGCGCCGGCACCAGATCGACCTGGACGTGCCGCCCACCCTCCTCGACGTTCTCCTCCAGAGCTTCGCCGATCTCCGCGCCTCCGCCGCGGCCGCGGGCAGCGACGACGAGAAGCTGGAGTCCGCACTGTCCACCGCCGAACAGATCGGCGTACTGGAAGACGCCGTCCTCCACAGCAACTTCTTCGGCGAGCGCGCCCTGACCGCACGTACCCTCGCCTCCTCGCTCGTCGGCTCCCTCGCCCGCCGCGAGCCGGAGGACCTCGCCATCCTCAACAAGTACCTGCACGGCGTCGTCGAGCCGCGCGGCAAGGCGGAAGGCGGCTCCTGGCCCGAGTTCCTGGAGGGCGGCCGCGACGCGATCGCCAAGCTGGCATGAGCGCGGCCCCCGAGACCCCGTTCGCCGCACTGCGGGGACAACTCCACGAAGCCGCCTCCGAGTTCGCCGGCGGAGGGGACGCCCTGGAAGGCATCCTCCTCGGCATGGTCGACGACGTCGACCGGGCAGCGGGCGAACCGCTGGAGATCTTCCCCGTCTGCCACCACTCGCCCGCGTCGGCGCTCGCCATGGCCCGCCGACTGCGCGAGAAGCAGCCGAAGGTCGTGTACCTGGAGCTGTGCGAGGACATGGCGCCGCTCCTGACCGAGCTGCGCAACTGCCGACTGCCCGTCGCCGTCCAGGCGTTCGCCAGCGACATCGACGGCTTCCCGCCCGACTGGGCCCCGCTGTCCGTCGTCGCGCCGATCACCGAGGCCTCCGCCGAGTACCAGGCCATCGCGTACGCCCTCGACACCCCCGGCGTCGAACTGGTCCTCGTCGACCGCTCCTCCGACCACGTCTTCCAGTGGGACGCCCGGCACGACCGGGAGGACGAGGGCGCAGCGGGCGCGGCGGCCCCGGGCGCGAAGCCCGCGGAGACCGAGGCGGAGGCGGCGCTCCACGGCGAGGCCGTCGGCGTCGAGATCGGCGACCTGCGGCCGCGTTTCGCCGAGCTGGAGGAGCACCTGCTCCGCCACGGCAAGGTCCGCCACTGGTCGGAGTGGTGGCACCAGTACGTCGAGGTACCGCTCGGCGACAGCGATCACGACACCTACCGCCAGGTGATGTTCCTCATCGGCAGCCTCTTCCGGCGGCTCGCCCCGGGCGACGGGGACCGGGTGCGCGTCGACGAGGACCGCGAGCGGTACATGTGGACCCGGATGCGGGAGCACCTGGCCGCGACCGGCACCGACCCGGCGGACTGCCTGTACGTGTGCGGCGCCTTCCACGCCGCGAGCCGCGTCGACGAGTTCGGCGTGGACGGCACCACCGGCACCGACGGCACCACCGGCTTCACGATCTCCCCGCGGACCGCCACCACCTGGCAGTACGGGCTGATCCCGTCCAGCCACACCGCGATCGAGGCGCAGTTCGGTCTCGCCTCCGGATCGGTGTCGATCGCCGCGACGCAGTGGGCGAAGAACCTCAAGCGCACCCGGGTGAAGCCGTACCGTCTGGAAGGCCAGGCCGGCACGAAGAAGCCGGCCGCGACAAAGGCGGCCGTGAAGGCCGCCGCTCCTGTCGTGCCCGTGGGCGCGGACGACCGGCTCTCCGGCTTCCTGCGCCGGCCGCCGGTCGTCGACACCCTGGACGAGGCCGAACTGCTCGGCTGGTCCGTGGACATCGTCCGCGCGGCCCGCCGCAGCGGCTACCTGGCCTCGACCGCCGACGCGATCGCCGTCTTCGAGACCTCGATCCTGCTGGCGGGCATGCGGGACCGGGCCAAGCCGACGCCGTACGACTTCCAGGACGCGGCCGTCACCTGCATCGAGAAGGACTCGGTGCCGGGGCGCCGGGACGTGCGCCGCCTCGTCGAGATCATGATGGGCGGCGACCGGATCGGCCAGGTCGGCTACGACGCGCTGCCGCCCCTGGCGCGCGACGTGCACGACCGGCTGGCACCGCTGGAGCTGAACCTCCAGCAGCGCGGCGTGCGGCGCGCCCTGCTCGACATGGCGTCCGAGCCGGACCTCCGGGCGTGCTCCGACGTCCTGTGGATGCTGCGCCGTCTGATGCCGCCCGGCGCCGCCCGGCCCATCATGGGAGAGCGGCGGCTCGGCGAGCGGTCGATCCAGGAGTCGTGGGACCTGTCCCTCGGCACCCACCAGCGGGCGCTCATCGAGCTCGGATACGAGGGCGTGAGCCTCGAACAGGTCCTGGAGCAGCGTCTGCGGCGCACCGCGCACGGGCCGCAGGCGACGACCGCGCAGGTCCTGGCTGCGGTCGAGGACGCGACGCTGTACCTCGGCGGCCGGCGTCTCGCCGACGAGCTGGGCACCCGCGCCCTGGAGGTCCTGGCGGCCGAGCGCACGGTGGACGGGGCGCCGGAGGTGCTGCGCCGGGTGCGCGGCCTCCTCGCGTACTACCGGACGAGCGAAGCGGTGCTGCCGCCGTGGATCGAGTCGTTCGTCAGAACCGGCTACGCGCACTACTGCACCCTGCTGCCGACCGCCTTCCGGGACGAGGAGGCGACGGCCGGGCAGGTGGCCGCGATGCTGGGCTTCCTGTTCAGCATGGAGAGCCTGGCGCTCTCCCTGGGGTGCGACCGGACGCAGCTCGAACTGTCGGTGGCGCAGTCGCACCCGCAGGACCCGGCGAAGACGGCACTGCTGTGGGCGGCGCAGGTGCAGCTCGGCACGCTCTCCCGGGAGGAGCTGCGGGCCCGTTGCGACGAGCTCCTCGGCAACCCGCTGGTGGTGCCCTCCTATCCGCGCTACCTCAGCGGCTTCGTCCACGCGCTCGAACCGGTGCCGGGACTCGCGGACGTCGTGGTGGAGGCCGTGTCGAACGCCTTCGGGCGGCTGCCGGACGCCGTCCTGCTGCCGTGGCTGCCGGTGCTCATCACCACGCTCCGGTCGAACGCGGCGGAGCTGGCGCCGCTGCTCATCCGCGAGGCGGGCCGGATCTTCCCGGCCCGGCTCGCCGCCCTGGACGCCTGGGTCCCGCCGTGGCGTCAGCAACCGGCCACCCCCGCGGCGGCCCGCGCCCGCCCGCACTCCACGACCCCACGGGGCGCGGCCCTGCTGCCGGTGCACCCCGACACCTGCGACGCGCTCGCGGAGCTGCTGGGCTGCACGGACGGCTGGACGCCCACGGACGGACCGCCTCCGCACCCGCAGGGCGCGGCCCTGCTGCCTGCGCACCCGGAGACCTGCGACGCGGTGGCGGAGCTGCTGGGCTGCGAGGAGGGCTGGACCCGAACGGGCCCAGCCCCACACCACCCGACCCTGACGGACCGTCACCCGGACACGGCAGAAGCGGTGGCGTCCCTCCTCACGGCGTCATGTCCGTAGCGGACGCGGTGGCCGTGGGGGATTCGGCGCCCGCGGGCCCGCCCTGGGAAGGGACGGAGGGGCGCACGAACTGACGGGCCTGGAGCTCGTACGCCTCGCGGAAGGCACCCGTGCCGGTGACGGGGTCCATGAGTTCCGCGAAGGTACCGGCCTCCACGACCCGGCCCTCCTCCATCACGTAGATGAGGTCCGCGTGGGCCACGCTGTGCAGGCGGTGGGTGATCAGGATCGTGGTCTGGCCGGTGCCTGCGAGGCGGTGGATCTGGTCGAAGACCCGCTGCTCGGCGGCCGGGTCGAGGGCGCTCGTCGGTTCGTCCACGATCAGGACCTGGCCCTCG
Source organism: Streptomyces sp. NBC_01255 (assembly GCF_036226445.1). Lineage (NCBI taxonomy): Bacteria > Bacillati > Actinomycetota > Actinomycetes > Kitasatosporales > Streptomycetaceae > Streptomyces > Streptomyces sp. NBC_01255. The sequence goes on along the minus strand of NZ_CP108474.1, from coordinate 858,587 downwards.
CGGTACCGCGCCCGGGCGAGGCCGATCTTCTGCCACTGCCCGCCGGAGATCTCCTGGCCGCCCCGGTAGCCGCGCGCCAGGAGCGTGTCCAGGCCGCGGGGGAGTCCCTTGACGACGTCGTCCGCACCCGCGTACGCCGCCGCGTCCCCGATCGGCGCGTCGTCGAGCGGGCCACCGGGCCGGCCGATGCCGATGTTGACGCGGGCGGTGAAGGGCCAGCGGTGGAAGTTCTGCGCGACCATCGCGACACGGTCGAAGACCTGCGCCCGGCAGGCCCGCGCCGTGTCGACCCCGCCCCAGGTCACCCGGCCGTCGTCCGGGAGGTAGAGCCCGCAGAGCAGGCGGGTGACCGTGGTCTTGCCCGAACCGTTCCTGCCGACGAACGCGACCGTCCTGCCCCGGGGGACGACCAGGTCGACCTCGCTCAGGGACGGCTTCTCCGCCCCCGGATAGGTGAAGGTGACCTTCTCGAACCGGATCTCGTCGACCTCCTCGGGCAGGTCCACCCCGGTGGTGGGGATCTCGCGGCGGACCGCCTCCTCGCAGAGGGTCTCCAGATCGGCCACGAACAGCGACTCCTCCTGTACGTCGGTGACCCGCAGTACCAGATCGGTGATGCTCGCCGAACCCGTACGGATCGCGAGGACGGCCGTGCCGCCGACGGCGAGGGCCATGTGCCCGTCCCACAGGAGCAACCCGAGCACGGCGTACGTGCCGACGGTCGCCAGACCGCGCGCCGCGTCCGCCGTCAGTCCCGTCCGGGCGCCGATCCACGCCAGCCGGGTCTGTTCCCGCTCGCTGGTCTCCGCCATGCCCCGGAAGTGTTCGAGGAGGAACGGACCCACGTCGTGGACCCGGACCTCGCCCGCCGCCTGCTGGTCGATCAGGAGCCGGCTGATCAACTGCGCGGCCCGCGCGTGCTGCACGAACCGGTGCCAGCTCACGTACCGCGCCCGCGCCATCGTCAGCGAACTCCACGCGCTCGGCAGCGCCATGGCGATCAGCAGGGGCAGCAGCAAGGGGTGCAGGACGGTGAGGACGCCGGCGGCCGCGACGAGCGAGATCGCCGAGGTGACCACGGCCGTGCAGTACCCGACCATCCGGCGCGACGACTCCGCACCCCACTGGGCGGAGTCCATCAGCTTGTGGAACGCGTCGTCCTCGATGGCCTCCAGCTCGACCCGGGCGACCAGGCCCAAGTACCGCTCCGTGGCGACCCGTTGCACCTTGGGCTCCAGGATCCCGGTCGCCGCGGCGGAGGCCGACTTCCCGGCGGAGGCGAGCACCGCGAGGACGGCGACGACGACGAGGGAGGGCAGCGCGGAGCGCAGTCGCTCGACGGTGCTGCCCTGGGCGAGGAGCTCGACCAGGATCGCGTTCACGGCGATCAGCGACACCGCCTGGGTGACACCCCGCCCGAACTCGGCTGCCACGACCGTGTACAGAGCCCGGCGGTCGGCCTCGCGGGCCAGCCGCACGGCGATGCCGACCTGCCGGGGGAGCGAGAGCGCCATGGCGCGCAGGCTCAGCTTCAGCCAGACGCCGTGGTGCCGGCCCCAGCCGAAGTCGTACGCGAGCTCCCCGCCGAACAGCAGCCGTTCGGAGGCGGAGGGGCCGCCGTCGGTGGTGTCCTGATCGGGTGGGGTGGGTGTCGTCGGCGGGGTGGGGGAGGGATGCATGGTGTCCTCCGTCGCTGAGCCGTCCGGGTGTCGCCCGGATGTCATGCGGCTCAACGAAACGACGGCAATGTCGAACACGCGTCTTTCGGACGTGTCACGATCCGCATGGCAGAGCGAGAACCCGAGCGTGCCGGGTACACCGACCCTTGCCGGAGGAGGGCCGTGCCCCGAGGCGCGCATGGCCGAAACGCCGAGGGCGTGCCCGCCTGTGGGCGCCCACCCACCCCTACCGCTAGCCGCCCTCCGGAGCCCGCCCCAGCGCCCGCACGGCCGGGACGCAGAGCATGACTCCGAGGAACACGACACCCACCACGGCGGAGAAGAGCAGCACCCGGTCGGCACCGAAGGTCTCCGCCGCCGGGCCGGCCAGTGCCCGGCCCAGCGGGATCACCATGATGGAGCCGGCGATGTCGTAGGCGGAGACACGGCTGAGGACGGCCAGCGGGATGTGGGTCTGCACGCTGGTCGCCCACATGACTCCCCAGAAGGCGAAGCCGCAGCCGGCCACGACGCCGGTGACGGCCGTGAGCGTGAACGACCAGCCGAGAGCGGGAGCCAGGGGGTTGAGCGAGAAGAAGACCATGGCGAGGGCGCCCGCGACGAGCGGACGGCGAGGCTTGACGCGCATGCCGAGCAGACCGCCGACGATCGTCCCGGCCCCGTCGGCGGAGGCGATCCAGCCGTAGCCGCTCGCCCCGTGCTGTTCGGTGAGCAGCGCGGCGCCCAGCGGCAGGGCCGGGCCGAAGACGAACAGGCCGTAGACCGCCCAGACGGCGATGACGCCCCACAGCCAGGACCGGGACCGGAACTCGTGCCAGCCCGTGGCCAGCCTCTGCCACAGCGGGTCGGCGCTGTCGTCCTTGGCCGTGCTCAGTTTCCGCAGTGGCGCGAGACCCAGCGCGCTGAGCGCGAAGGCCGCCGCGATGACCAGGAAGGATCCCGCCACGTCCCAGTAGGCGACGAGGAGGCCCGCGAGCCCGGGGCCGGCCAGGGTGCAGATCGCCTCGGAGATCCGCAGGAGCGCGTTCGCCCGCTGGATGTCCTCGGCGACCTGGGGGACCATGCTCGCCAGACCCGGCTGGAACATGGCCGTCGCCGCGCCGCTGAGTGCGAGCAGCGCCATGATGTGCCAGAGCCGCACCCCGCCCGCGGCGAGCAGTGCCGCGAGCGCGAGCATGGCGACCAGGCGCACCACGTCGGCGCCGACCATCATGACCTGCGGGGTGAACCGGTCGGCGAGGACGCCGCCGACGAGGACCAGCAGGACGATCGGCGCCATCCACGCGGCCAGCGCGTAACCGACGCCACTGGCCCCGTAACCCGCACCGAGGACGGCGGTCGTGAGCGAGACCATCAGCATGCCGTCGGCGAGCAGCGACGCGCTGCGGGCCGTGAAGAACAGCCGGAAGCGGCTCGACCGCCAGGGGCTGGGAAGCGGGTCCGGCTTCTGCCGGACGGTCACACCATCGGTATCCATCGTCATGTCGCATCCGCCGGTTCCCGGCCGGTCCCTTCCGAGAGAATCTGCTGCCGGAGCCAGGCGCCGCTCCGGTGGGCCTCCGCCGGCGGGCTCTGGACGATCACGTACCGGCGGGGAGCCAGCAGCCCGGGACGGCCGGGGAGGGCGTCCATGAGCGCGGCGTGGGCCGCCGCCGGAGTCAGCGGCGCGCCCCCGGAGGCGATGTACGCCGTGAGGCCCCGCCCGGCCTCCGCCTCCGCCGGTCCGTCGGTGGCCGGGGGATCCGTCGTGACGTGTACGGGTACGCCGTCGAGGGCCCGGCTCAGGGCCTCCGCCACGGCGGGCGGCGAGACCCAGGAGCCGTCCACCCGCTCCCAGTCCGCACCGCGCTCGACCGGCCGGACCCCGGTCACCTCGGTGAGCGCGTCCAGCGGTACGTCCCCGGTGGCGGCCGCCTCCAGGAGACGCACCAGACCGACGAGGAAGCCCTCCGCCTGCTCCCGGGTGAACAGTGCGGGGTCCGCCCACACGCCGAGGCGCAGCAGGGGGTCCGTCTCGTGGACGAAGGTCAGGACGCGGGTCGGCAGCACCTGGTCCTCGCCCCAACTGAGCTCAAGCTCGGGGCCGATGACGGCATCGTCGCCGGGGGAGGAGGGGTCGTGCGCGGAAGGGAGCGTGGAGGGCAGCGCGGTGGGCAGGGTGCTCACGTCGTTGAAGGCGACATCGCGGGTGAACCGGCTGCCGCGCTCGAAGGTCGCCCTGCCGATCATCTCCCACAGGCTCACGGCGTCGAACCGGCTGTGCCGGTAGGCGTTGAGCGCGGCACCCCAGGCCTTGCCGAGGAGGACGTCGAAGGACGGGACCCGGACGTCGAGGCAGAGCAGGGCGTCCTGGGACAGGGTGTTCACCGAGCGGGTCAGGCGGGGCTCGTACCGGTTGGACGTCGGGACGGCGGTCACGCAGGCCGGCTGGTCCGTACGGTGCGCGAGGAGCGCGCACCAGGCCGTGAGCAGCACCGTCGACGGCAGGCCGCCGGTGCGCTCCGCGACGAGGGCCAGGGCGCGGGCGCCGCGCCGCGACCGGAGGGTGAGCTGCGGCGCGCGGACCTCGGTGCCTTCGGCGCCCGGTTCCGCGAACATGGCCTGCGGTCCGGTACGGATGATCCGCTCCCAGTACCCCAGCGACGCCGCGGACTTACGGAGCCCGGCCGGGGCCGCCTCCTCGGCGGCGAGGCCGAGCGGCGTCAGCGCCGTCTGCGGAGGGAGCGTCCCGCCGGCCAGCAGCGCGAGCCATTCCTCCTTGAGGACGGCGAGCGCGCTGATGTCCGCGACCGCGTGGCTGGCCGCGAGCGCGGCGTACACCGGCGTGCCGTCGAGGGCTACCAGGGACACCCGGAGGGGGAAGTCCCGGTCCAGGTGGAACCGCTCGTCGCGGGCCTCGCGCGCCAACGACTCGGCGTACCGGTCGGGTTCGCCGGGGAGTTCGTCGTGGTCGAGGACGGTGACGGTGAACGTGCCCTCGGCGGCCACGACTTGCTCGCGAGGAGCGGAGCCAGGGGCGTGGGGGAACGTGGTGCGCAGCGCCTCGTGCCGGACGGCGAGGGCGCGCAGGGCGTCGACGGCCGCTTCCATCCCGGTCCCGGCGGGTGCCGGCCACACATCGTGGATGTTGATGTGCGCGGGCTCGTCCCGCAGGATGCAGCGGATCATGTTGGCCTGCCCCATCGTGACGGGGCCCCGGCGCTCCTCGCCGCCCGCGTACGCGACAGTCACGGTGCAGGCGCGGGCGCGGATGTCCTTGAGTCTCGAAGTGGCTCGCTCACTCACCATGTGATGCCTTTCACGGACTTCGTGGAGCGGGTCAGCGGGCCCCAGGCGTCGATCAGGAGGGCGAACTCCTCCATGTCGGCGCGGGACTCGTCGAGGAGTCGCTCGCGCTCGGCGGCGAGGACGTCGGCGGCCCCGGCGTAGCGGCCGCCGAGCTTGCGGAACGAGCGGTCGATGACGTCCAGCCGCTCGGCGTTCTCGACGCGGTCCAGCCGGGTGCTGTCCCTGACGAACCCGGCGACGGCGGACGCACGGACCTGGCCGTCGGAGTCGAGCAACTCCGCTCCGGCGGCGGCCATCTGCCCGTACACGGCGTCGAAGTACGGCGTGGACAGGAGGAACTTCGCGAGCCGCCGCTGATAGGCGAGGAAGCCCGCATCGGAACGGCGCTCGCGTGTATGGAAGTTGATGATGTGACGGTTGTGCAGGACGCCGGGCAGCCGGGCGTCGTGGACCAGGTGGATGAGGAAGTAGTCGCTGCCGATGGTGTCGGTGGCGGGAGGCAGCGGCACCCGGCCGTAGACCTCGCGGGTGAAGCCGATGTTGCACATGTCGACACGCGTGGGGCCGACGCGGGTGAGCGTCGTGAGGTCGCTCGTGAAGGGGGCGGTCCCGGCGCCGCGGAACGACTCCGCGATGAGGTTCCTGCGCCAGATCTCCGGATAGCCGTCGGGGACCGACAGGCCGACGACGTCGTCGTAGACGGCGGGATCGAGCCGGCGGATCTCCTCGACGTCCACGGACATCTCGCCGACGAAGGAGCCGCCGACCAGGGCCACCGGCCGGTCCGCGCACGCGGGATCGAGCCTGCTCCGCGACACGAGCCCGGCCACCTCGGCTGCGCGCCGTCCCAGGGACGTCAGCTCGTGGTGGATCGGGAAGACCGGTTCGCCGCCCTCCGGGCGCTCGGAGTGGACCTGGTAGCGGCTGTCCGAGTCCCGGCGGTGGACCGAGGCGCAGCCCAGGGCCTCGGCGATCAGGAAGGCGCGGTTGGTGCAGGCGCCGTAGGACACGCGGGACGGCAGCATCAGGTCGAGCACCCGGTCGGGTGCGGCGACGCCGGACCGCGCGATCACCGCTTGCAGGAAGGTCCGCTGCTGCGTCTCGTCGAGGTGGTGGACGACCACGCCCGGGGCCGGGGGCAGACCGTCCACCGTCTCGCGGTGTTCGGCGAGCACCGGTGCCTCGGAGGAGTCCAGGACCAGGAGGTGCACCTCGACGCCGAACCGGCGGGCGCCGTAGGCGGCCTCCTCGGCGACCGCCCTGAGGGTCTCGGAGCACGCCCGGTTGGTGGGGAGGGTCAGGCAGACACGGCGCACGCCGGTTCTCCGTCCCGGCTCCGGCCGTCGGCTGCCGTGTCGTGCCACGAGGCGAGACCGAGGAGGCGGCTGCCGAGCCCGGTCAGTTCGGCCGTGGGGTAGCGCTTGGACTCGTGCAGCACCGGATCGCCGACGAGCGTGCGGTTCCAGCGCGGGGTCCGCAGGTGCCGCCAGGACTCGACACGGGAGCGCCGCAGCCTCTCGTGCTCCTCGAGCGCCGGCATCATCGACAGGTACTGGACCGCCCGCACCCCGTTCTCGGAGGCGTTGCGCGCCACGCCGTGGGCGAGAAGACCGTTCCAGATCAGCAGGTCGCCGGGGTGGAGTTCGGGCCGTTCGACGGGGAACTCGGCCCGGTCCACGGCGGGGCGGAGGGGGTCCCGGCCGGCCGGCTGGGCGATCCTCCACTCCTCGAACCGCCGGAACAGCTCCGGATCGCACTGGAAACCGCCGGTCTCGGGCCGGGTGTCGTTGAGCGCGATGATCCCCTGCACCCGCTGCGGCGGGACGCCGAGCGTCGTGTCGATGTCCCAGTGCAACTCGATGTCGAAGCCCCGGTCGGTGGGCTCGATCAGGGCGCGGTCACGGTTCCCGACGTTGGGCGGGTTGAGGTTGAGCCGGTCCAGGGTGACCCACAGCTCCTCGCAGTCCCACACGTCGACGAACGCGTCGTACACGCGCTGGGACTGGCGGCTGTTCCAGAGCAGTTGGTGGTGGTACGCCTCGACGAATCCGTACACGTGCAGCTGCTGGTCCAGCTCGGAGCGGAACGGCCGGTCCTCGTACCAGCTCTCCGGCCGGTCCGGGTCCAGCCCCTGGAAGTCCCAGGTGAAGTCGAGGAGCCGCCTGGCGTCCTCCGCCGCGATGGCCTCCCGGACGATGACGTATCCGTACGTCTGCCAGTGGGCGAAGTCCTCCTCGGACAGCACCCGCAGGGGGCGGGACTTCTTCAGCTCCCGCAGGGTGGTCTGGGCCAGATAGGCCTCGCCGTCCGCGCTGAAGTACGGCAGGTCCGACGCCGCCCGGTGCAGACGGGGACGGCGCGAGCGGCCGTGGGGAGCGGGGGTCGTCATGTGGTCCCTCCAAAACGGGAGTCAGGGCCGAGGACGGTCGCTGCCGATTACGCAGCAGCATTGGTTTAGACCATAGCCGCTGTCAAGTGTCGGCTTGATATGCACAGTTGACTTGTCCGGAAGATCCAAACGAACTCTTGACGACGCGCGCCGACCCGCCGACTTTGGTCTAGACAAGTCGCGAAGTGCTGGCCTAGGGTCCATTCCCCGGACGTACGGACCGTCGCGACAGCGCCGTCAGCGCCGACACCATCACGTCGTGGAGATGCGTCCTGCCCGCCTGCCGACGCCCCCGACTGTCCGCCCACGCTGAGAGGGAGCGGTTCCATGAGTACAAGCAGCAGCACAGCCCTGCCGGACGGCGGTCTGAGGAACCCCGGTCCGGGGCTGCTCACGCTGGATCCGGTCCACACCGCCCTGCTGCACGGCCTCGACGACCTGCTCACCGGTCTGGCCGCACGCCTCTCCGCCCCCGAGGTGGTCGGCCCGCCGCTGCTGTCCGTGGAGGGCCTGGCCAAGCTGGACTACTTCCGCAACTTCCCCCATCTCGGCGTCTCCGCCGGGCGGTTCACCCCCGAGGCGCTCGACGGGCTTGCAGCCGGCGAGAATCCGGGAGAGCTGCCGCTGCGGCCGACCGGTCACCTGCTGCCCTCCGCCACCTGCTACGGCCTGCTGCTCTCCCTGGAAGGCCGGGACGTCGGCGAGGACGGGCTGCGGCTCTCCGCCACCGGCCGCTGCTTCCGCAACGAGACCCACTACGACGGACTGCGCCGCCTGTGGGGCTTCCACATGCGGGAAGTCCTGTACCTCGGTACCAAGCAGGGCGCGGTCGAACACCTGGAGAAGGGCGCCGAGTTCGTCCGGGAACTGGCCGGACTCCTGGGCCTCGACCTGACCCGAGCCACGGCCGACGACCCGTTCTACGACCGGGGCGGCTCCCGGGCCCGCCTCATGGCGCTCGACCCGGTCAAGCACGAGTTCAGCGCCCCGGACGGCACGGCCATCGCCTCCGTGAACCGGCACCGCAACTTCTTCGGCGAGCGCCTGGACATCCAGGCGGGCGCCGAGGGACCCGCGTACAGCGCCTGCGTCGCCTTCGGCGTCGAACGCTGGGTGCACGCGATGATCCTCGCCCACGGCACCCCGGAGCAGGCCCTCGAACGACTCCGCGCCGCCCGGGCAGCCTGAACCGAGCGCAAACGACAGGAACACCCGTACCAGCAAGGAGTGACCCGCACCATGGAACGCATCGCCGAGTGGCTCCACGAGAAGAATCCCGGCCTCGACGGCCCGATCGACGTCGACGAGGACCTCATCGAGGCCCGGCTCATCGACTCGATGGACTTCCTGGAGTTCATCGACCTTCTGGAGGAGATCTCCGGCGACACCATCGACCTCCAGGAAGTCACCATCGACGACTTCCGCACGCTCGGCCGCGTCGAGCGACGCTTTCTGACCCCGTCCGCGACGGCCGCCGCCCCCGGTGCGACCGCCGCGGGGTGAGCACGCGCACGTGACCGGCGGCGCCCCGCTGCCGGGCCGGGACTCCCGTACGGCCCTGGCCGCCGTCGCGACCACCGGCGAAGTACTCGCCCACCCGCGGCTGCACGAGGGACTCCTCGCACCGTGGGAGCTGCGGCGGCTGGAAGCGGTCCGCGTGCCGAGCCGCCGGGACGACGTCCTGGCCGCACGGCTGCTGCTGCGGCTGTGCGTCGCCCGATTCACCGGGGGTTCGCCGGAGGAGTCGGCCCCGGCCCAGTTCTGCGCCGGGTGCGGGCGGGCCGGCCACGGCCGCCCGTACCTGCGGGACCACCCCGGCGTGGGCCTCAGCCTGAGCCACGCCGACGGGCTGGTCGCGGCGGCCGTCGGCCCCGGCGCCGTCGGCGTCGACGTGGAACCCTCCGCGCGCAGGCCGGGCCCCCTGTCGGTACTGAGCCGGGTCCTGCCCGAGGCCGACGTGCGGGAGGCCGCCGACGGGCCCGACCCGGGCGCGGCCCTGCTCCGCCTGTGGGTGCGCGCGGAAGCGCTGCTGAAAGCCGGCGGGGAGGACCTCCGGCTCCTCGAATGGACGGACCCGCACCGGGCGGCCGTGGTGGCGCTGGCCAGCACCGCCCCTGCGAAGGCGTGCACTCTCGACCAGGAGGTCGTGGACCGCCCGAGCGGGAAAGCCTCTCGCTAGGCCGCGGAACCCCAGGCCGTGGTCAGCCCGTCCAGCCACGCGGGCGGCAGCTCGGCGGCGTCCCACTCCTCGTGCAGCGCCACCGGCGCGGCGGCGAGCCGCTCCAGGACGGCGACGCTGGTGGGGGAGTGGACGAGGGAGTAACGGCCGTGGATCGCGATCGCGCTGCCGGGGCCGTACTCCGCGTACAGCCGTTCCAGGCGCGCGTGATGCGCCGTGGAGAACTCCGTCAGACGACCCGGGTACCCCGCGCGCTGCCGGGGACTCATCGTGCCGAGGACGGCGGTGAGCACCTGCTCGGTGGCGTCGGGGTCCAGGTCGGAGACGGCGGTGTAGGAGAGGTAGAGCGGCGTGATCGCGACCTTCGCGCGCTCCATCTCCGCCCGCCCGACGGGGGAACGGTCGTCGGGCGACGACACCGTCGGATCGGGGGCGAGGGCATGACGCAGCGTGCGCTCGGCGATGTCCGCGAGTGCGTCGGCGACGGCCCGGGTGCCGTCACGCCAGCCGGCCTCGTACGGCTCGCCCTTCTCAGCCGGCCCGGTCCGTCCGCTGTCGCCGATCTCGGTGTGGGCGAGGGCGAGGGCGCCGGCCTCCACGAGCCCGATCAGCTCCTCGGCGTCACCGGACCAGACCCCGGCCCTGGCCAGGAGCTGGAGGAGCGTTCTCTTGGCGTTGAGGACGCTGGCCGCGTCCAGCTGCTGCCGTCCTTCGTCCGCGGCGTTCATGGGCTCCTCCTCACCCTGGGACGGGACACACGCCCCGCACCGGACACTAGCAGCGGACGATCACCTGAACACGAGACCCGAAGGCCACGCCGGACTACCGCAACGGCGGCGCGTCCGCGCGCAGGAGCGGAAGGTTCCGCTGGACGGCCGCCTGCCAGGAGCCGTCGGAGACCATCTGCTCCAGCGCGGACCGGACCTTCGACGTGAGCGGGCTGCCCTTCGGGAGGCCGATGCCGTACGGCTCGTCGGTCGTACGGAAGCCGGCGAGCCTGAACCTGCCCTTGAACGCCGCCTGGGCCGCGTACCCGGCGAGGAGCGAGTCGTCGGTGGTGACGGCGTCCACGGCGCCGGACGCCAGATCGTCGACACAGCGCGCGTAACCGTCGTACTCCCGGAGCTGCGCCTGCGGGGCGAGCGTCCGGACGTTGAGCGCGGAGGTGGAGCCCACCGCCGAGCAGACCTTCCGGCCGTTCAGGTCCGCAGGGCGCGTCACGCCGGTGTCGGCCGCCCGCAGCAGGACGTCCTGATGGGCCACGAGATAGGGGCCGACGAAGTCGACGCGCTGCTTCCGCTGGTCGTTGACCGTGTACGTGGCCACGACGAGGTCGACCTCGCCGCCGGTGAGGAGGGACTCGCGGGTGGCGCTCCTGGCCTCCTTCCACGTGACGTCGGCGAGATCGTGGCCGAGCGCGCGGGCGACGTACGCCGCCACCTCCACGTCGAAGCCCGAGAAGGTGCCGTCCGGGTTCTTCCAGCCGAGCCCGGGCTGGTCGAACTTGATGCCGATGGTGATCCCGGAGCCACCGGAGCCCCCGGCGGGTGCGCTTGTCGACGTCGAGGGTGCCACGGAGGACGGCGCGCCGCTCACCTTCTTGCCGTCATCGCCGCCGTCACCGTCGCCGTCGGGCAGCAGCGACCAGACGAGTACGCCGCAGAGCGCCACCGCGGTGACGGCCCCCGCGTACACCGGGCCCCGCCGCTTCCCGGGTTTCCCGGGAGGAGTGGCGGGCAGGGGCGGAGCCAACGGGTACGAGGTCGGGCTGCCGGACGCGGCGGGTGCGGACGCCGGGGTCTCCGCCTCCGCCTCCGCGAGCAGCCGGTCCAGCGTCTCGGCGTCCGGTCGCGCCGCCGGGTCCCGGACCAGGACGTCCGTCAGGACCCGCGTCAGCGCTCCCGCGTTCCGCGGCGGCGGCACGTCCTCGCCGAGGACGGCAGCGAGGGTCGCCAGCGTGTTGGCCCGCCGCAGCGGATGGTGCCCCTCCACCGCGACGTACAGCATCATCGCCAGCGACCAGAGGTCGGCGGCCGGGCCGCCCTCCTCGCCGCCGACCCGCTCGGGCGCCATGTAGTCGGGGGTGCCGATGATCGAACCGGCGGCGGTGAGCGCCGTCGCGCCGTGCACCGCCGCGATCCCGAAGTCGGTGAGGACCGGCCGGCCGTCCGGTCGCAGCAGGACGTTCGCGGGCTTGATGTCCCGGTGCTGGATGCCCGCCGCGTGTGCCGCCCGCAGCCCGGACAGGACCCCGCGCCCCAGCGCGGCCGTCTCGGCCGGCGACAGCGGGCCCCGGTCGAGCCGGTCATGGAGGGAGCCGCCGGTGACCAGCTCCATGACGAGCCAGGGGTACGTGTCCTCACCGCCGTCCACGATGTGGTGGATGGTCACCACATGCGGGTGGGCGATACGGGCGAGCGCTCTCGCCTCGCGCAGGACACGGGTGCGCAGGGCGCGGGCGCCCTCGGGGTCGTACTCGGCGAGCGCGGGGTCGGGCGGGCGTACCTCCTTGAGCGCGACCTCGCGGTGCAGCGCCGTGTCCCGCGCCCGCCACACCGTGCCCATGCCGCCACCGCCGAGCCGTGCCACCAGCTCGAACCGACCGTCGACCACTCGCGCCACGCAGCCCCCTCACCCCGAACCCGTCCCGACTCTGCCACATCGGCCCGGAGCGAAGGGAGTTGACCGAGGGGGCTCAATGCTCCCGGTGGTAGTCGGCGAGGGCGGCGAACGCGGCCTTCGGCTCCCACGGCAGGCCGGGGTAGGCCGTACCGAGGCCGCCGTCGAGGACCTTCACGATGCCGTAGCCGGCGAGGTCGAGGTCGTCACGGGGGTCGCCGTCGGGCCGGTGCACGTGGTCGTAGAGCGCGAAGGTGAAGACGAAGGTGCTGTCGACGCCCCCGGCGTCGAAGGCCCGGAGCAGTTCGAGGATGTACGCGGCCTGGCCCTCCTCGTCGCGGGCGTGGACGCCGTTCAGCCGCAGCGGGCCCGTCCCGTCGTACTCGACGATCTCCAGACCGAGGGCGCCCCGGTCTCCCGCGCCCCGATAGCCCGCGGAGCCGAACTCGGTGATGGCGAGCGCCTTGCCCTGCGTCCCCCGCGCGACGAGGTCGCGGACGCCTTCGGCGAACCCGTCGGTGTGCTCGGCCGATCGGTAGAGGTCGACGGACACGATGTCGAAGGGGGTCCAGTCGACCCGTTCGAGCGGTACGGAAGCGTAGGTGACCTCGCCGCCGAAGTGCTTGCGGACGACGGCCACGGCCCGGCCGAGGAACGCGTTGACTCGCACGCCCACCGGGCCGATGTGCTCACGCACGCCCACCGGGCCGATGTGCTCGCGCACGCGATGCGGCTGCTTCAGCAACTCGACGCGTTCGTCGGTGCTGTCGCCCGGCAGGAAGCAAGAACGCCCTCTACCGCCGCCGGCCCGACCGCCTCGCCCTCGGCATCGCCGCGTACCGCCGGCTCGCCACCACGGCCCCGCTCCCCGACACCGGCACCCTCCGCGGTGACGTCCTCGAACTCCTCCGGGGCGCCAACCGCCACTGGAGCTCGCCCCTCGGCGCGATCCTGCGCGAACTGCTCTCCGCCGCGGGCGGCGCGACGGACTTCCTCGCGCAGCTCCAGGACCGGTCCGGCGAGGCGGCGGCCGCGCCCTGGCTGACCGTCCTGGGCCGCGCGGTCGCGCGGGGCGAGGTGGCCCCCGAGGCGCTGCACCCGCGGGTCGCGACCGTCGCCGTCGTCCTGCTGCGGAACGAGTTCGTCGTGCGAGGAGTCCCCACCGCACCCGACGACGTCCTCGTCGAGATCACCGACGAGGTGTACCTGCCCCTCGTGCGCAGCCGAGGCACGGCCCCCGGCTGACCGGGCGAATGTCGGGCCGGCGGCGTGGCGCGGAGGCCCCCCGGTGGTACCTGGTCGAAATGCAGCCAGGCACAGCACCGCCGGTGACCCCGTTCCTCCGCACGGCCGCCGCGTACGCGTGGCGGCTGCTGATCGTCGGCCTGCTCGTCTACAGCCTGTTCGCCGTCCTCGGCCGCTTCCACGAGATCGGCGTCGCCCTCTTCCTCGGCCTGGTGATCACCGCGCTGGTGCGCCCCGTCGCCGACATCGTCGCCAAGGGCCTGCCCCGGCCGCTGGCGGTCGCCCTCACCCTGCTCGGCGGCATCGCGCTCGTCCTCGGCGTGCTCACCCTGGTCGGCGAGGCCGTCGCGGGGGAGCGGACGACGCTGGTGCGCGAGTTCAGGGAGGGCATCGGCCGGATCGAGGACTGGCTGGAGCGGCCGCCGTTCCGGCTGCACCCGGAGGCGCTGTCCGACATGCAGGCCAGGATCGGTCAGTTCCTGTCCGGCCACCGGTCGGCCCTGGTCAGTACGGCGCTCAGCGGCGCGGGCCATGTCGTGGCCGTCCTCACGACCCTGGCTCTGGCCCTGTTCTCCGCCGTGTTCTTCGTCCACGCGGGGGACCGGCAGTGGGCCTGGTTCCAGGAGCAGCTGCCGAGGTCGGTACGGGGCCGGGTGGGGATCGCGGGGCGCGCGGCCTGGCGCACCTTCACCGGCTACACCCACGGGATCGTGCTGGTCGCCGCCACGAACGCGGTCCTGGTCGGCCTCGCACTCTGGCTCCTCGGGGTCCCGCTGGCCGTCCCGCTCGCCCTCCTGGAGTTCGTCGCCGCCTTCGTCCCCCTGATCGGCTCGCCCATCGCCCTCGCCGTCGCCGCCGTGGTGGCGCTCGCGTCGCAGGGCCCGGTGGTGGCGCTGATCGTGATCGGCCTGATCGTGGTGATGGGCCAGATCGAGGGCCACCTGCTGCACCCGCTCGTCATGAGCTGGGCCGTGCGGCTGCACCCCTTGGTGGTGGCCATCTCGGTCATCGCGGGCTCGATCGCCGCCGGCATCGTGGGCGCGGTGGTGGCCGTGCCGCTGGTGTCGGTGGTCTGGTCCGTCCACACCGCCCTGCGCGAGGCGCGCGGGACGGCGCGGGACGGCGTCACGGGCGTGCGGTGACGGGCCCACGGGCGTGCGGTGACGGGGCCGCGGGGGCCGGCCGACACGCGAAACGAAAGAAGTTCCGCCCCAAAGAGCCCTCCGGCCCATTACGTGATACAGTAGTTATCAGTTGCAGTTGTGGTTCCCATAGACTTCAAGTGCTTAGGCGGGTTCGTTACCGTCAGAGCACTTTTTGTGTTTTCGGTGCTTTTTCCGGACGGGGCAATCATCGCGGCGACGCCGGGATTCACGCAGTGTGAATTCCGGGTAATGCCTCGAAGGAGATATCGCATGGCTACCGGCACCGTTAAGTGGTTCAACTCGGAAAAGGGCTTCGGCTTCATCGAGCAGGAGGGTGGCGGCCCCGACGTCTTCGCCCACTACTCGAACATCGCGTCCTCCGGCTTCCGTGAGCTGCAGGAGGGCCAGAAGGTGAACTTCGACGTCACGCAGGGCCAGAAGGGCCCGCAGGCGGAGAACATCACCCCCGCCTAAGCTTGACTCGCTTGACGCGGCCGGTGCCCCCCACCCCCAGGGTGGGGGGCACCGGCCGTCGCGTTTACCGGGCCTGAAGCCCGTCGCGGGCCGCAGACCGCCGCCCGCCCGGGTCCCCCCACGGCATTCCGACACCGGATGCCGTGACGAGGTACCGCATCGTACGGATGTGCCCGGATCCGTACAGGTACAGTTCTCGGCCCGTTCCTGCAATTCCTCCGGCACATTCATGCCGTGGATTCCTCGATACGCGCCGCATCTCAGCATCGCCGCATCGAGGAAGGCCCCCATGAACCGCTCGGACCGTACGAACGACACCCGCCGCCCCGCCCCCGTCAAGGGTGAGTTCGCGCTGCCGGACACCATCACGCCGGCCCTGCCGCCCGCCGACACCTTCGACGCCATGGAACTCCCGGCGGAGGTCCTGCGGACGCTGACCGACCTCGGTGTCACCACCCCGTTCCCGATCCAGTCCGCGACCCTGCCGAACGCCCTCGCGGGCCGCGACGTCCTGGGCCGCGCGCGCACCGGCTCCGGCAAGACGCTCGCCTTCGGTCTCGCGCTCCTCGCCCGGACGGCCGGCCGGCGCGCCGACGCCAAGAGGCCGCTGGCCCTGGTCCTCGTCCCCACGCGCGAGCTCGCCCAGCAGGTCACCGCCGCCATCGAGCCGTACGCCAAGGCCCTGAAGCTGCGGACGGCGACCGTCTTCGGCGGCGTGTCGATCAACAAGCAGGTCGTCGCGCTGAGGGAAGGCGTCGAGGTCCTCGTCGCCACCCCGGGCCGCCTCATGGACCTCGTCGAGCGCCGCGACTGCCACCTCGACCAGGTACGGATCACCGTCCTCGACGAGGCCGACCAGATGACCGACCTCGGCTTCATGCCCCAGGTCACCGAGCTGCTCGACCAGATGCGGCCCGGCGGACAGCACCTGCTCTTCTCGGCCACCCTCGACCACAACGTCGACCGGCTGGTCCGCACGTACCTCGACGACCCGGTGGTCCACTCCGTCGACCCCTCGGCCGGCGCCGTCACCACGATGGAACACCACGTCCTCCAGGTCCACGGACCCGACAAGTACGCCACCGCCACGGAGATCGCCGCCCGTGACGGCCGGGTGCTCATGTTCCTGGACACCAAGCACGCCGTCGACCGGTTCACCCGCCACCTCCTCGGCAGCGGCGTCAGCGCGGCGGCGCTGCACGGCGGCAAGTCGCAGCCGCAGCGGATCCACACCCTGGAGCGGTTCAGGACCGGCGTCGTCACCGTCCTCGTCGCGACGAACGTCGCGGCCCGCGGCATCCACATCGAGGACCTCGACCTCGTCGTCAACGTCGACCCGCCCGCCGACCACAAGGACTACCTGCACCGCGGCGGCCGTACGGCGCGGGCCGGCGAGACCGGCAGCGTCGTCACCCTGGTCACGCCGGACCAGCGCAAGGACGTGGCCCGCCTCATGACCGACGCGGGCATCCGGCCGCAGATCACCCAGGTCCGCTCCGGCGAGGCCGAACTGAGCCGGATCACCGGCGCCAAGACCCCCTCCGGCGTCGCCATCGGACGCAACGCGCCCGTCACCCCCGAACGCTCCCAGCGCGGCGCGGCCTTCCGTGGCATGGGCACCGTCCCCGGCAAGCCCGGCCGCGCCAAGAACGAGTCCCGCCGCTCCGCCGAGGCCCGCAAGCAGGCCGAGGCCCGCCAGGCCGCCCGGATCCGGCGCGGCGCCTAAGGACCGTCCGCCAAGGGCCCGGAGGGGGGCCGGACGTCCAACAGGCCCCGTAGCGACGGGTCCTGCGGATCGGAACGGTCTTGCTTCCGCGCCGGAGTCGTGATCGTATGTCCCGTCTGTTTCATGATCATGACTATGGGGGGTTACGAATGACCGGGAACATGGATCGACGTTCGCTCATACGCGGAATGGCGACGGCCGGCGCGGGCGCCGCGGGCGTGATGGCGCTCGGCGGAAGCCCGGCGTACGCGGCCGGCGCGGGGGACGACCCGTACAGCGTCGACGTCATCAGCAAGGGCGCGGACCCGACCGGCGCCACCGCCAGCGACGCCGCCTTCCGCGCGGCCGCGGCGGAGGTGCTCGCCTCCTTCCAGCCGGACCCGATCTCGGGGGCCGTCCCGAAGAAGGTGCTGGTCATCCCGCCGGGCACCTACCTGCTGACCCAGCCCGACTCGCTCCTGCCCAACGTGAACGGCGAGGGTGGCGGCGGCATCGTCGACGGCATCTCGATCACCGGCTACGGCAAGCGGCTGTCCCGCATCGTGTACGCGCCGACCGCGAACGACACGACGCTGTGGACCAACTACCAGCGCTACAAGAACATCCGGATCTCCGGGCTGACCTTCACCAGCGAGAACGCCACGTCGAGCTTCAACTACGCGTACTCCTCCGCCGCCTACGGCGTGCAGGACACCTGGTACACCGACGTGGAGTGGCGCGGCAGCTGGAAGCGCGGCATCGGCCTCGACGGCCCGGCCACCACCTCCAACCTGAACAGCGAGATGGGCTGGGACCGTTGCCAGGTCGGCGGCTCCTACTCCGACGCGTTCCTCGTCATGGGGATGACGCCGACCGCGACCCAGCAGGACCAGTTCCTCAACTACTGGTTCCGCGACTGCAAGGTCGAGTACCAGTCCGGGGTGTTCGTGAAGAACAACCGCGGCGGCTCGATGAACTTCATCGGCGGCTCCTACATCCTCACCGACGCCGCGTCGAACGGCACCTTCTTCCAGCTGGGTTCGGACGCGCCCACCCGGGCCGACTCCACGATGCGCCTGTACGCGCAGGGCATCCGCTTCGAGCTGCGCGGTCTCGGCCACAAGGTGATCGACTCCCGCTGGTACAAGGGCAGCATCAGCTTCGTGTCGTGCGACGACACCGCGCTGAGCTTCAAGTCGTGGGCGCCGGACGCCGTGACGCACACGTACGCCTTCAACGCGAACGGCGACCGCGGCCCGACGGTCCGCTACACCGATTGCGCGCTGATGGGCTCGCACCAGGTGGGGACGAGCGCCGTCGCCACCACCGCCGGCAAGATCGTCTACGACGGATGCCGATTCATCGACATGCCGTCCGCGACCGGCGCCACCGGCTTCCTCCGGTGGACCGGTGCGACCGCGCCCCGCTACGAGATCCGCGACTGCCTCGGCGGTGCGAACTACGTCGCGGACGTGAAGAACCCGGCCTGACGGTCCGGCCCGTCACCACCAGTGATCACCCCGTACGCGGAGGGAACACCATGATCGGCGAGCTCGTGCCCGGGTCGGTCGCCACGGAGTGGCGCCTCGACGACTCCGAACAGGTCACGCTCTTCCCCGAGGAGACGGCGCTCGTCGCCAGATCGGTCGAGAAGCGGCGGCAGGAGTTCGCCACCGTCCGGCTCTGCGCGCGGCTCGCGCTGGGCCGGTTCGGGGTGCCTGCGGGTCCCCTGACACCGGGCCCGCGCGGGGAGCCGCGGTGGCCGGCGGGCATCGCCGGAAGCATGACCCACTGCGAGGGCTACCGGGCCGCCGCGGTGGCCCGGTCGACGGACGTCGTGTCGCTCGGCATAGACGCCGAGCCGGCCGAGCCCCTCCCGGACGGCGTCCTCGGGGTGGTGTCCCTGCCCGAGGAACGCCGTCACCTGGCCTCCCTGGAGGCCGGGGACCCGGCGGTCTCCTGGGAGAAGCTCCTCTTCAGCGCCAAGGAGAGCGTCTTCAAGACCTGGTACCCGCTGACCGGGCGCGAGCTGGACTTCGACGAGGCGGTGGTCGAGTTCACCCCGGACGACGGGAACGGCCGCGCGGGCACCTTCGACGCGCGGCTGCTCGTACCCGGGCCGACGGTCGACGGCGCCCCGCGGGAGCACTTCACCGGGCGCTGGCTCGCCCGGGGCGGACTGGTGATCACGGCGATCGTCCTGACCCGGTAACACGCCCCGGCGGGTGGTCTCTTCACCGGGAATTCACGGGCGTCGGGGGTCCCTGCTCGCCGGTGCCCCGGACCGCCATGTGGAGTCGATCGGCGTCCGGGCCGGGGTGGGGAACCGCGCGGCGGCGGTCGGCGTCCGTACCCGACATGAGCGGTGGGGACCGGGCGCAGAGCCCCGAGAGCGATGAGGCCGACGAAACGGACGAGCGCGACGAGCGGGTGCTGAACAGCCTCGGTTGTCTCCTCGCCCTCGCCGGCGTCCTGGTCGCGGCGGCCTACGCGGTGCCCCGGGCCGAGTACAGCTACGACGGCGGCTTCGAGGGCCAGGACACCGACTGGAGCACGGTCCTCGTCGAACTGCCGCTGATCCTCCTCGCCGGTTTCGCCGTCCCGCCCCTGACCTGGGCGGCGGCCACCCGGCGCCTGCGGCCGTGGGCGGCGGCGCTCGTCTGCCTCGCCGTCGCCGCGCTCGGGCTCTGGGGCCTCGACACGGTCTGGCATCCGCAGCAGGGCCCCGATCCGGGGTACGGGCCGGGGATCTGACGGTCGTCCGCACAGCCCGTCGCCTACGGGAGTACGGTCGTCATGATCACGTACGGACGAGGGCCGTCCCACGGGCGAGGAGCGAGGAATCACATGGCACAGGAGCAGAGCGCCGCGGGGACGGTCGTCTCGTGCCCGGTGGGGCGCGTCGTCGGCGGGCGGGACCAGGTGCGCGACGACGAGTGGGGCGACGTCGAGTCGGTGATCCGGCTGGACGCGGAGGCCTTCGGCCCCGAGGCGCTGGCCGGTCTCGACGCCTTCTCGCACCTGGAGGTCGTCTACCACTTCGACCGCGTGAAGCCGGACGCGGTCGAGACCGGGGCCCGTCACCCGCGCGGCAACACGGAGTGGCCGCTCGTCGGGATCTTCGCCCAGCGCGGCAAGAACCGCCCCAACCGCCTCGGCGTCTCGCGCTGCCGGCTGATCCGTACCGACGGCCTGGACCTCCATGTGCGGGGCCTGGACGCCGTCGACGGCACGCCGGTACTCGACATCAAGCCGTACATGGCCGAGTTCGGCCCCCAGGGGCCGACCACCCAGCCCGCGTGGGCCGACGAGATCATGCGCCGCTACTGGTGAACTGACGTGCGGTACACGAACTAGGGTCTCGTGTGTGCGTGTACTGCTGGTGGAAGACGACGAGCCGATCGCGGAGTCCCTGCGGCGCGGGCTGCTGCGCTACGGGTTCGAGGTGGAGTGGGTGACCACCGGAGCCGCGGGGCTCGCCGTCACCACCCCGTACGACCTCGTCCTCCTCGATCTCGGCCTGCCCGACACCGACGGTCTGGACGTCTGCCGGGCGCTGCGGCTCCGGGGGGACGTGCCGATCATCGTGATCAGCGCGCGCAGCGACGAGACGGACCGGGTGGTCGGCCTGGAGATCGGGGCCGACGACTACGTGTCCAAGCCCTTCGGGGTGCGCGAGGTGATCGCCCGGATCCGGGCCGTGCTCCGGCGGGCACGCCCCGAGAACCGGCCCTCGGGGCCGCAGAGTTACGGCACGCGGCTGAGTGTCGACCGCAAGTCCGGGCGGGTGCGGCTGGACGGAGCGGAGGTCGCGCTGACGCCGAAGGAGTACGACCTCCTCGCCTTCCTCACGGAGGAGCCGGGCGCGCTGATGTCCCGCGAACAGATCATGGAAGCCGTCTGGGACGCCAACTGGTTCGGCCCGACCAAGACGCTGGACGTCCATGTGGCGGCGCTGCGGCGGAAGTTGGCCGGAGCGGTGGCCATCGAGGCGGTGCGCGGGGTGGGGTTCCGGCTGATCGTCGCGCCGGACCTGACACATGACGGGCCCGCGAGCCCGGCGGGGCACACGTGATCAAGCGGCTGATCGTCAGCTACGTCGCGCTCGTCGCCGTCGCGCTCGCCGCGTTCACCGTTCCCGTCGCCTTCACGCTCACCGCCCAACTCCGCGGCGACACCGAGGAGTCCGTACGGCGCGAGGCGACCACGATGGCGCTGCTGCTCGGCGACGGCGACGAGCCCGCCCGGCAGGCACTCGCCCGCATGGCGGGGGCGTACGCGGACGAGACACCGGGCACGGTCGAGGTGGTGGCGGCCGACGGCAGGAACGCGGTGCCGCCGCTGCCCCTGCCCGCGCGACCGGACGACCCGGCGATCGGCGAGGCCCTGCGGCGCGGGGTGACCACCGTCGACTGGGGCTCGCGGCTCGTCTGGGGGCCGGAGCTGGTGCTCACCGTCCCGGTGTACGAGGGCCGGCACGCGGCGCGGGGGCCGGCGGGGGAGGAGCAGCGGATCGTGGGCGCCGTGCGCATCCGGTACGCGACCGCCGACCTGACGGACCGGCTGTGGCGGATCTGGGGTTTCCGGGCGATCCTCGCGGTCGGCGTGCTCGCGATCGCGGCCGGGCTCGGCGCCGTCGTGGCCCGGCTCCTGACCAAACCGCTGCGCCAGCTCAACGACATGGCGAGCCGGTTCGGGGACGGCGACCTGACGGCCCGGTCACCGGTCACGGGACCGCAGGAGACGCGGACCCTGGCCCGGACGCTCAACCAGGGCGCCGAGCGCCTCGACACCCTCGTGGCCTCGCAGCGCATCTTCGTCGCGGACGCCTCGCACCAGCTCCGTACCCCGCTGACGGCGCTGCGGCTCGCGCTCGACAACATCGCGGACGGGGTCGACGACGAGTTCGTCCGGGAGGACGTCGACCAGGCGACCGCCGAGGTGGTCCGCATGAGCCGGCTGGTCAGCGGCCTGCTCGTGCTGGCCCGCGCCGAGGCGAAGGTGGCCGCGCCCGAACCGCTCGCCCTGCGCGAGCTCGTCGAGGACCGGCTGAGCGTGTGGCGGCCCGCCGGCGACGAGCGCGGGGTGACGATCGTCCTCACCGGGACGGCCGACGACGGACCCCGGGTGCTCGCCGGGCCCGGCAACCTCGACCAGGTCCTCGACAACATCCTCTCCAACGCCCTGGAGGTCTCCCCGGACCGGGGCACGATCACCGTACGGGTGGAGACGTGCGGCCCGGAGGAAGCGGTCCTGGAGGTCCTCGACCAGGGCCCCGGCATGTCCGCCGCCGAACAGGCCCGCGCCTTCGACCGGTTCTGGCGCGGCCAGGGCCTGACCGGCCGCACGGGCTCCGGTCTTGGCCTGGCCATCGTCAAGCAGCTGGTGACGGACGACGGCGGCCGGGTCGCCCTGCGGGACGCGCCCGGCGGCGGCCTGTGCGTACGGATCGGCCTGCGGACGGCAGCCGAGGGCCCCCGGCGGATCAGCCCTCGGCCGGGAGCACCGAGGAGTGGTGGTTGACGATCAGCCACCGGCCGTCGCGCTTCTCGTACTGGTACGTGTAGCGGGCGTCGACGGCCTTGGTGACGCCGGTCTTCGGGTCGGTGAGGTGGAAGCGGTAGAGACCGGCGTCGAGCGCCGAGTTCCGGTCCAGGACGTGTATCACGGAGCGGAGCTTCTCGCCGCGCGGCTTCTTCTGGAGGAAGTGCGCGAAGTAGTCGGCTATCTCCGCGTGGTCGGTACGGATCCGGGGAGAGGCGGTCGGCAGCAGCACGGCGTCCTCGGCGTACCGGGCGGTGACCTCCTTCGGGTCGCCGGTCAGCAGCGCCGCGTTCCACTGGTCGAAGAGCGCGGCGATCTCCCGTTCGCCGGCTCGGCCGTGCTGCCGGCCGTCCTTCTCCCCTGCCACCCCGACCCCGGCGGCGAAGGTGCCGAGCGTCGCCACGGCGAGCGAGGCGGCAAGGGCGGCGCGGATACGGGACGTGGGCGTCATCGGGGCTCCTGCGGCGAGTGAACGTCTCCCGAACGCTGACCGGTTCGGGTGCTGCCACTCTCGCGGCGGACGGTTTAACGCCCGTACAGGGGACGGCAAGAGCCCGGACAAGACTCGGGAAAGACCGCTCCGGCACCCGGCGGTCCGTCAGGCGAGGACCACCGGCTCGCCGCTGAGTCCGACGCCCGCCGCGCGCAGTTCGTCGAGGGCTGCGCCGGTGGTGTCGGAGGCGACGCCGGCCGTGTAGTCGAGCAGGACGTGCACGTCGAAGCCGGCCCGGACGCCGTCCAGCGCGGTGGCCTTCACACAGTGGTCCGTGGCGATCCCGACGACGTCGACGCCGCCGACCTCACGGGCGCGCAGCCACTCCCCGAGGGGCGTGCCGCTCTCGGTCGCGCCCTCGAAACCGCTCTTCGAGGCGGAGTGGGCGCCCTTGAAGAAGACCTCGTCCACGGCCCCGGAGGTCACGACCGGCTCGAAGTCCGGGTGGAACTCGCCCCCTTCGGTGCCGACGACGCAGTGCACCGGGAACGAGTTCTCGAAGTCCGGCTCGTCCGAGAAGTGGCCGCCGGGGTCGACGTGGTGGTCCCGGGTCGCGACGACGTGCGCGTACCGGCCGTCGGCGCCCCGGATCAGCTCGGCGATGGCGACGGCCCGGTTGGCCCCGCCCTTCACGGGGACGTTGCCGCCCTCGCAGAAGTCCTTCTGTACATCGACGACGATCAGGGCACGGCGCACGGTGGCGGCCTTTCCTCAGGGGGAAGTGTCCGTTTCATCGTCGTGCCCCCGGCGCCCGATGTGCCGGGCACGCGCCCGCCGTTCACCCGATAGGGATCATGGAGTGGGGCGGACGGGTGGGAAGGGGATCTCAGCGAGCAACGGCAGCAGCGCTTCCTCCTCGTAGTCCAGGTGCGCCGTGAGCTCCGTCGACATCCGCTCCAGTTCGGCACGGAACCGCTCGGGGTCCGCGCCGGTGATGTCGGCGAGGTGTCCGCTCAGCTCCCGCTGGAGGCGGGCGACCGTGCGGTGTTCGACGCGGAGGCGCTCGAAGACCTCGCCGAGGTGCGGGTGATGGGCCTCAAGGCCGGGGAACAGATGCGCGTCCTCGCTCACGTGGTGGAACTCCAGCGACTGGCAGAACGCGAGACACCGCTGCCGGATCTGGAGCCCGAGACCCGGCGCCGGCGGCTCGCCCGGGAACCGGTGCGCCGCGCGCACGGCGAAGTGCGCGTCGACCTCGTCCCGTACGCGTCCCAACTGGCCGCGGAGCCAGACGTGGACCTCCATGAGCTTGTCGGCGAGGTTCGTGACCTCGACGGGTCCCTCGTCCTCCGAGGTCGTGGCGGGCTCCAGGACCACGACCGGCAGGACGCGCGCGGTGTTCTCCTGGTACTCGCCGTAGCCGGGCTCCGCTTTCACCACGTGTGCGAACAGCCGGTCCCGGCGCTCGCCTTCGGCGGGTACGGCGATCGCCTCGAATTCCTCGGCGCCGACCTCCACCCGCACGAGCGGGTGGGCCAGCAGGTTGTGGAACCAGTCGGGGTGCCGCTCGGACCCGAGGTTCGATCCGACGATCATCAGGAGATCGTCGTGGCGCACGTACCCGAGGGGCACGGTGCGCTCCGTACCGGACTTCGCTCCGGTGGTGGTCAGGAGCAGCAGGTCGCTGCCCTCGAAGTAGCCTCCGACCGTCCCGCTGTTCGCGCGGAACTCGTCGATGACGGACTGGTTGAACGATGTGGGCATGATGATGCGGATCTCCGTGAGGGGCGCGATGGCCCTGGGTGTGCCGTGAGAGCGCGCGCTGATGGCGGTCGGTCACGGGTGGGAACGCACGGGTGCCTCGCGCGGGAATGACGCGCGCGCGAGCACCTCGGTCAGGCGTGGTCTGTACGGAGCGGACTCATAGGAGGTCCTCCGACGGAAAGGTGGTCGCCCGACGTCCGGCCGGCCCACTGCTCTTTGGCCGGCGCCACGCGCCACGGATCCGATTTAAGCACAACCGCCTCAGCCGTGAGCGGTGCCGTCGACGATGCCTCGGATGACGCCGAGGGCGAGGAGGTCCTGCGGGCGCAGACGGAGCCGGTCGGCGGTGGTCGCCGCTTCCTCGGGTGTCCGCTTGAGGATGGCCGCGGCGAGCTCCGGGGCGATGACGGAGAAGTAGCTGTCCGGGGTGGCCCAGGTGTGGTCGGGGGCGGCGAGGGCGAGCGCGCCGCCCGAGCCGCCTTCCCCGACGAGGAGCGAGGTGAGCGGGACCCGGGCGGTGGCGACGGCTTCGAAGAGGGCGGCGATGGCCGGGCCCGCGCCGTCCCGTTCGGCCTCGGGGTCGTTGGCGGCGCCGGGGGTGTCGACGAGGGTGAGGACCGGGATCCCGAGGCGGTCGGCGAGGTGGACGAGCCGGGTCGCGGTACGGAAACCGGCGGGCCGGGTGGCGGTGCCGCACTGGGCGGCGTAGGCGACGGTGCGGCCGTCCGGCAGCTGCCCGAAGCCGCAGAGCATGCCGGGGTCGGTGCCTCCGCAGCGGTCGCCGGAGATCTCGGCGCGCCGCGTGAAGTGGGCGTCGAGGTAGGCGGGCGCCCGGGGCCTGTCGGGGTGCCGGGCGCGGGCCACGGCCTCGTGGCCCGTCTCGGCGGGTGACACGGCGCCGGTGCCCAGGGCGTGCGGGGGAGCGACCGGGCCCTCGGCGGGGTGCGTGAGGAGGGTGAGCCAGCGGCCGAGCGCGGCGCGCAGCTCCCCGGGCGGTACGACGGCGTCGATGTGGCCGTGGGCGAGCTGGGCCTCCGCCGTGTAGGCGCCGGGGTCGGCGTCCTGCGGGCGTACGCGCGAGCCCGCGAAGCCGACCTGGGCGCCCGGCAGGGCGAGGACGACATCGGAGCCGGCTCCGAGGGTGGCCCAGCCGCCTCCGGTCGTCGGGTCCCGCAGGACCGCGATCTGCGCCAGCCCGGCGGCCCGGGTGAGCGCCGACTCGCGGGCCATCACCTGGAGTTGGAGGAGAGCGCGCATGCCCTCGTGCATCCGGCTCCCGCCGGTGGCCGGAAGGACGACCACGGGCAGCCGCCGGGCGCGGGCGAGCCGGTGCGCGGCGGAGGCGCGGGCGCCGGTCCGCTCGCCGATGGAACCGCCGAGGAAGCGGAACTCGAAGGAGAGCAGCACCACGTGCACGCCGCCGATCGTGCCCGTACCGCAGATCACCGACTCGGTCTCGCCGGAACGGGCCGCGGCGCGGCCGTGCGCGGCGGAGTAGCCGGGCCAGCCGATCGGCCCGTCCCCGTCCATGGGTCCCTCGGAGAAGGGGAGTTCGGTGAAGTCGTCGGTGACGAGCGCGAGCGCCTCGCGTGCCGTCATCGGGTCGGTCATGCGTGCCTCGCCGCTCGTCGCCGGATCCGTCCGTACGGGTGGGTCGGTGGTGCGCCTCCACCGTACCGTCGGGCGGTGGAGGCGCACCGGAGCCGCCCGTACGGGCAGGTCAGGCGCCGGGCCGTGGCTCCGGCGCGGGTCCGGCCGCCGCACTCGCCGCGGCTCCGGTGAGCGCCGCCGCCCCGCTCCCGGCCGTGCCCTGCTCCCGGCGTCGCCCGCGACGCCGGGACCGGCGCCGTGGCCGGTCGGGCAGCCAGCCGAAGGCGAGTGAGCTGCCGACGAGCCCCAGCATCATGCCGAGGAAGAACCCGCCCAGATTGGAGGTCACCCAGCTCCCCAGGGATGCCAGGACGCCGACGACCGAGTAGAAGAGCCGCTGGCGCGGGTTGAGGACGACGAGCACTCCGCAGATCACCATGAGGACGGGCAGGACGTAGCCCACCAGGCTGTCCGCCCCCGCCGTGAGGATCACGGTGATGCTCGCCCGCTGGGTCAGCAGGATCTCCGCGCCGCCCAGGGCGAGCGTGAGACCGGCGCCGAACGGGCGGCGGTACCGCCAGAGCCGGAAGGCCCGCCAGGGATGGCGGGGGCGGCGGCCGGACGCCACGCTCAGCAGCCCTTCGAGCTGAAGCGCATGTGCAGGTCGGGCAGGGTGAACCGGACGGCGGTCGTGGCGTAGTTGGTCTGCCGCAGGTCCTTGATGCGGACGGTGTCGGCCTGCTGGCCGAACACGCCCAGCGGCCCCTTGACCGGGGGCTTGTCGAAGGTGCTCGCGTCGCCGCCGATCTCGATGTTGTCGAAGTCGGCGACCTTGCCGGAGATCTCCGTGGAGTCGGTGGTGAGCCCCGAGGCCTTGACCGGGGTGCCCTTGGCGCCCGCCGTGATGTGCAGGTAGGTGCCGCCGAGCTCCACGCTCTGGCAGAGGTTGGTGAGTTCGGCCTCACGGATCGCGGTGACGATGACCAGGATCTGGCCCCCGGTGTCGCCGGCGTTCGGGCTGCCCTCGGGCATGTTGTCCAGCCCGCCGAACTGGCCGAAGCCCCGGCCCTCCAGGTTGTCGGCGGTCACCGTGAACGGCATGCCGGAGATGGCGAACTGGGCGGCGAGTGCTCCCTGCGCGGTCAGCACCACGAGGGCGGCCGCGGCGGCCAGGGCGGGCCCGCCCATCAGGGCCGCGCGGCGGAACCGGACCCGGCCGCGTCTGCCGGATCCGTCGTCGGGTAACGGGGTGTGCGCGATCTCCCGGTTGTTTTCGGACATGGCCATGAGGCGCTCCTGACATGGGTGAGGAAACAGACCTGCGCGGCGGTGTCCTGGCGCGGACCGTTCCCCGAGCTGCCCGGGTCTTCCTCGCGTGGTGCGGAGGCGGACGTGCCGCAGGGAACCTTCCGGGGACCGTAAGGCTTGCGGTTACCCGGGGTCAACCAGCGTGCATGTGCTGCTTGTCGACCCCCCGGCGATCGATCATTCGGGGGTGAAGGGGGCCACCACGACGTGTACGAGGGTGTCGAGGAGAAGGGGGAGATCGGTGAACCGGCCCTCGTCGACCGCACGGTGGACCGCCGCGTGTACGGCACCCACCACGATGTCCACCAGCTCGCCCCGCGCCACCCACGGCGGCCCCGCCGGCGCGTCCGCGAAGAACCGTCGAAAACTGGCCAGAAGTTCCGCGCGGGCCCTGCGCCCCGCGGGCCCCACCGACTCGATCTCGACCACCATCGTGGCGAAGGCGGGCGTCTGCGTGAGCAGGGTCAGGAGCACCCGCAGCCCGGCCCGCACGGAGGCCGGCCAGTCCGCCGCGCCCCCCGCCTCGTCGTACGCCCGCTGCATGGCGCGCACCACCTGCTGCGTACCGCCCCGGTAGGCGGCGATGACGGCGTCCTCCTTGCCGGAGAACAGCTCGTAGAAGACCGGTCGGGTCACCCCGGCCTCCCGGCAGATGTCGCTGATGCGCGCCCCGGCGTAGCCGTTCTCCGCGACCGTACGGGCGACTCCGTCGAGCAGCCGCTCGCGCTGTCGGGAGGCCACCTGCTCGGGGCTCAGCCGGCGAGGTCCGGGGCGCAGGGAGCGCCCCGGTTCACGGCCCGAGCGGGCCCCCGGCAGGACGAGCCCCTCCTCGGCCTCGCGGGCACTCGTCATCGGCCACATCCTTCCGGACTTGTTGACGTCACATACTCGGCAGGATTACAACCCTCGTGGGTTTTCCTCTCGGTGCGCCGAGTGTCATCGGGTGTTCTCACGTGTCCGGTGGAGCCGATCCCCGAGGGACGGGGCACGTCCTCACCGCACACCGCACCGAGTATCACGCTCCCGCACCTCCCCAGCACCCCTCTCCGGCCCCCTCTCCAGAACGCCGCTGCCGGACATCGTCCGTGGCGCCGGACCGTTCCGGCAGCGGTCTCGCACATCGCTCCGTACGCCCCGACTTCCCCACCCCCCCCTCCGTACGGAAGGAAGCACCCTCATGCGCAAGCACGCTCTCCTCGCCGCCGTCGGCCTCGCCGTCTCCGCCACGCTCGCCGCGACCACCCAGGCCGGCGCCGTCGGCTCCGCCGCCGGCAACGTCCTCACCACCGGTTCCGCCACCGGCCCCGCCGTCGCGGTCGGCGACGTCCTCTCCGCCTCGCTCCCCACCGGCACCAAGGCCCGGATCGCCACCACGCAGGGCGGCAGCACGGGCATCACCTGCAGCACCTCCGCGTTCACCGCCACCGTCACCGGCAACCCCGCCGCGCCCGGCACCGCCACCGAGACCGCGACAGCCCACACGCTCAGCAGCTGCACCACCAACATCGTCGGCGCGACGGGCGTCCAGAGCATCACCGTCAACAACCTGCCGTTCGCCACGGCCGTCGTCTCCGGCGGGGCACTCACCGTCACGGCGGGCGCCGCGGGCCCGATCCAGACCACCCTGAAGATCAACAGCATCCTCGGCCTGATGACCTGCGTCTACCGGGCTGCCGGCCTCACCGCCACGCCCTCCAACACCGACAACTCGCTCACCTTCACCGACCAGCTGTTCACCAAGGCCAGCGGCCCCGGAACCTGTCCGGCCAACGGCTACTTCTCGGCGAAGTACGGCCCCGTCCTGGACACCAGCCAGGCCGGCAGCCCCGCCGTCTTCGTGAACTAGTCCAGGTCGGAGCCCCGCCCCCTCCCCTGACGAGGAGGGGGCGGGGCTCACGCGAAGATGCCGCTCCCGTGCGGGGCGTACAGGTCCAGGAGCCGGACCCGGGTCACGTTCAGGCGATGGGCCAGGATGGCCCCCACCCAGAACATGACCGAGGCGCCGAACTCCGTGTCCGAGCGGCACATCGACCGGACGGCCGTGGCGTCGAACTCGTACGCCCGCACCGGCGTCATCGCCTCGGCCCCCGACTGGCACAGGTACGGAGGGAACATCCAGGAGAGGCCGACGAGCTCGCCGTGGCGCAGGGTCTCGATCACCGGCGACCCGCGGCCCGGCACCTTGGCGTCGAGCGTCACCGCTCCCGTCTTCACGATCCAGAACCGGTCGCAGTGCTGCTGCTCCTCGAACAGCCGATGACCGGAATCGAAGTACACGTCCTCGGCGAAGGCCATCAGCCGCTCCCGGTGCTCCGGCGGCAACGTGCTGACCTTGGGCGCGGATCTGGTCATGGCGGACCCTCCTCGGACGCTCGGCTCCCATCCTCAGTGTCCGCCAGCCCGCCCGGGCGCGCGTGCGGGGCCACCACCGCGCACGTAGCGTGGCCGCGGGGAGACGGGGCGGGACAGGGGCGGGATCCATCCCTCGCACAGATCGGTACGGAAGCCCATGGCAGACAAGCCCACGATCGTCCTCGTCCACGGCTTCTGGGGCGGCGCCGCCCACTGGGCGAACGTCATCGTCGAGCTGAACAAGCGTGGCTACGACAAGATCCGCGCCGTCGAGAACCCCCTCACCTCGCTCGCCGACGACGCCGAACGCACCCGCAAGATGATCAAGCAGGTGGACGGGCCCGTCGTCCTCGTCGGCCACTCCTACGGCGGTGCCGTCATCACCGAGGCCGGCGACCTGCCGAACGTGAAGGCCCTCGTCTACATCGCCGCCTTCGCGCCCGACGCCGGAGAGAGCCCCGGCCAGATCAGCCAGGAACACCCGCCGGCCGCCTTCGAGAACATCGCCCCCGACTCCGACGGCTACCTCTGGGTCAAGCCGGACACGTTCCATGAGAGCTTCGCCCAGGACCTCGCCCCCGACGAGGCCCTCGTCATGGCCGTCACCCAGAAGGCTCCGCTGGCGTCCACCTTCGGCGACAACGTCACCGCCCCGGCGTGGCGCGTCAAGCCGTGCTGGTACCAGGTCTCGACCCAGGACCGCATGATCCACCCCGACAACGAGCGCCGGATGGCGCAGCGCATGAACCCGCGCAAGACCATCGAGCTCGACGCGAGCCACGCCTCGCTCGCCTCCCGGCCGGCCGAGGTCTGCGACCTGATCGAGATCGCCGTACGCGAGACCACCGGCTGATCTTCCGTCCCTCCGCCCGGCGTGCGCGGGCCCGGCGGAGGGCGGAGCATGAACGTGAGGAGGGACCGGCAAACGGGGGCGTGACCCTTGGAGGGTGCCATGCCCGTCCCGGAAGGCGGCGACGCGCTCGTCGTGCTGCGCGCGGTGGACAAACACTTCGGCACCCTGCACGTCCTCCAGTCCATCGACCTGACGATCCACCGAGGCGAGGTGGTCGTCGTCATCGGACCGTCGGGCGGGGGAAAGTCGACGCTCTGCCGGGCGATCAACCGCCTGGAGGCCATCGACGCGGGCGAGATCGTCATCGACGGCCGTCCGCTCCCGGCCGAGGGCCGGGAGCTGGCGGCCCTGCGGGCCGACGTCGGCATGGTCTTCCAGTCCTTCAACCTCTTCGCGCACAAGACGGTGCTCGACAACGTCACCCTGGGCCAGATCAAGGTCCGCAAGAAGAGCCGGAAGGCCGCCGAGCAGCGGGCCCGCGCGCTGCTCGACCGGGTCGGGGTCGCCGAACAGGCGGACAAGTACCCGGCGCAGCTCTCCGGCGGTCAGCAGCAGCGCGTGGCGATCGCCCGCGCCCTCGCCATGGATCCGAAGGTGATGCTCTTCGACGAGCCGACCTCCGCGCTCGACCCCGAGATGATCAACGAGGTTCTGGAGGTCATGCAGCAACTCGCCCGGGACGGCATGACGATGGTGGTCGTCACCCACGAGATGGGCTTCGCCCGCTCCGCCGCCAACCGCGTCGTCTTCATGGCCGACGGACGGATCGTCGAGGAGACGACCCCGGACGAGTTCTTCAGCAATCCGCGCAGCGACCGGGCCAAGGACTTCCTGTCCAAGATCCTCCACCACTGAGTCCCGGACGTCGCCCGATCAGCAGCCCCCAGGGGTGATCCACATGAACGCGCACAGGACCGGCAGGGCCACCGTGGCCGTCGCCGCGGCCGTCGTCCTCTCCTTCACCTCCGCCGGACTCGCGTCCGGCGCCGCCGGAGAGGTGCCACGCGACCACAATGGCGAACAGATCACCGTCGGCATCAAGTACGACCAGCCCGGCATCGGCCTGAAGACCCCGGACGGCACCTACACGGGCTTCGACGTCGACGTGGCGACGTACATCGCCAAGGAGCTCGGCCACGAGCCGTCCGACATCGTGTGGAAGGAGGCCAAGAGCGCCGACCGGGAGACGCTGCTCCAGCGCGGCGACGTGGACTTCATCGCGGCCTCGTACTCGATCAACGACGAGCGGGCCGAGAAGGTCGACTTCGCCGGGCCCTACCTCCTGGCCCACCAGGACGTCCTGATCCGCGCCGACGACGACTCGATCAAGCAGCCGTCCGACCTGAACAACAAGAAGCTGTGCTCGGTCACCGGCTCGACCTCCGCACAGAACGTCAAGGACGAGATCGCCCCCGACGCCCAGCTCCAGGAGTACGGCGGCTACTCCGAGTGCCTGACCGGCCTGGAGAACGGGGTCATCGACGCCGTCACCACTGACGACTCGATCCTCGCCGGGTACGCCTCGCAGGCCGAGTTCAAGGACAAGTTCAAGCTCGGCGGCTTCAAGATGAGCAACGAGAACTACGGCATCGGCGTCCAGAAGGGCAGCGACCTCAAGGCCAAGATCAACACCGCGCTGGAGAAGATGGTCGCCGACGGCTCCTGGGACGCCGCGGTGGAGAAGAACTTCGGCCCCGCCGGCTACCAGAACGAACCCGCCCCGAAGATCGGCGTCATCGTGAACTGAGCAGGCCGTCGTGTTCGACTTCCTCCAGGGGTACGACCTGCTCGGAGCCTTCTGGGTAACGGTGCAGCTCACCGTCTACTCCGCCATCGGCTCCCTGATCTGGGGGACGCTGCTGGCCGCCATGCGCGTCAGCCCCGTCCCCCTGATGCGGGGCTTCGGCACCGTCTACGTCAACATCGTCCGCAACATCCCCCTCACCGTCATCATCGTCTTCACCTCGCTCGGCCTCTTCCAGACCCTCGGCGTGAGCCTGGGCGCCGACCGGTTCACCACGATCAACTTCCGGCTCGCCCTCCTCGGCCTCACCGCCTACACGAGCGCCTTCGTCTGCGAGGCGCTCCGCTCCGGCATCAACACCGTCCCCCTCGGCCAGGTCGAGGCGGCCCGCGCCATCGGCCTCAGCTTCCCGCAGGTCCTGCGCATCATCGTGCTCCCGCAGGCCTTCCGCTCCGTCGTCGGCCCGCTCGCGAACGTCCTCATCGCCCTCACCAAGAACACCACCGTGGCCGCCGCGATCGGCGTCGCCGAAGCGGCCCTGCTGATGCGCGAGATGATCGAGAACGAAGCCCAACTCATCCTCATCTCCGCGATCTTCGCCGTCGGCTTCCTCTGTCTCACCCTGCCCACCGGGCTGTTCCTCGGCTGGGTCGCCAAGAAGGTGGCGGTGAAACGGTGAAGGACAAGCCCACGGTCCTCTACGACGTCCCCGGGCCGCGCGCCCGGCGGCGCAACCTCCTCTGGACGCTGCTGTTCCTGATCGCGCTCGCCGCCGTGGTCTGGTGGGTGGTGGCGAGCCTCGCCGAGAAGGGCCAGCTGGAATGGTCCAAGTGGGCACCCTTCTTCACCGACCCCCGCATCTGGGAGACGTACATCCTGCCCGCCCTCCAGAACACCGTGATCGCCGCCGCGCTCGCCATGGTGATCGCGCTGCCGCTCGGCGCGTTCCTCGGTATCTTCCGGCTCTCCGACCACCGCTGGGTGCGCGGTGCGGCCGGCACCGTCGTCGAGTTCTTCCGGGCCATCCCCGTCCTGATCCTGATGCTCTTCGCCAACGCCGCCTACTCCGAGTTCACCGACATCAGCCCGGACACCCGCCCCCTGTACGCGGTCGTCACCGGCCTCGTCCTCTACAACGCGTCCGTCCTCGCCGAGGTCGTCCGCGCCGGCATCCTCGCCCTGCCGAGCGGGCAGACCGACGCGGCGAAGGCGATCGGCATGCGCAAGGGCCAGACCATGGCGTACGTGCTGCTCCCGCAGTCGGTCACCGCCATGCTGCCCGCCCTGGTCAGCCAGCTCGTCGTCATCGTCAAGGACACCGCGCTCGGCGGCGCGATGCTCGGCTTCTCCGAACTCCTCGCCTCCGTGCGCCCGATGAGCGCGAACTACGGCGCCAACACCATCGCCTGCTTCACCGTCGTCGCCGTGATCTTCGTCATCCTCAACTTCGCGCTCACCACCTTCGCGTCCTGGCTCGAAGGCCGGCTGCGGCGCGGCAAGAAGTCCACGGGAGCGGTCGTCGGGGCCGACGCCGTGGAGGAACTGGCCACGCCGGGCGAGCATCTGGGCCCGACGGACGGGAGCAGATGACCGGGGCACGGGGCACGGGGCGCGCACGAGCCCGGCGGCCCCGGTAGGACCGCATCCGCATCCGCGGCGGCCCGGTCCCGGGAAGGAGAGAGTAGACACCCCGGGCCGAATGCGGGCCCCGACAGCGGAACGGAGCGGTTCCATGAGCGACGCGCCACGGCAGGACACCCCGGGACCGCTCTGCCTGGTCACGGGCGCGAGCGGCTACATCGGCGGGCGCCTCGTCCCGGAGCTCCTGGCGGCCGGATACCGGGTGCGCTGCCTGGCCCGTACCCCCGCGAAGCTGCGCGACCATCCCTGGGCGGGGGCGGTGGAGACCGTCCAGGGGGACGTCACCGACGCCGAGACCCTCGCCCCCGCCCTCCGGGGCGTCGACGTCGCCTACTACCTGGTGCACGCCCTGGGCGGAGGGCGCGACTTCGAGCGTACCGACCGCCTGGCGGCCCTCACCTTCGCCGAACAGACCCGCGCCGCCGGGGTCCGCCGCCTCGTCTACCTCGGCGGCCTCACCCCCCGCGGCGTCCCCGACCGGGAGCTCTCGCCGCATCTGCGCTCACGCGCCGAGGTCGGGCGGATCCTCCTGGAATCCGGGGTTCCGACCACGGTGCTCCGCGCGGCCGTCATCATCGGGTCCGGCTCGGCCTCCTTCGAGATGCTCCGCTATCTCACCGAACGCCTGCCCGTGATGGTCACCCCGAGCTGGGTGCGCACCCGGATCCAGCCGATCGCCGTCCGGGACGTCCTGCGCTACCTGGTCGGCAGCGCGCGGATGCCCGAGGACGTCAGCCGCGCCTTCGACATCGGCGGCCCCGACGTCCTCACCTACCTCGGGATGATGCGTCGCTACGCCGACGTCGCCGGGCTGCCCCGCCGGCTCATCGTCCCCGTACCGGTCCTGACACCGCGCCTGTCCAGCCACTGGATCGGCCTCGTCACCCCGGTGCCACGGTCCCTCGCCCGCCCCCTCGCCGAGTCGCTCCGCCACGAGGTCGTCTGCGACGAGCACGACATCGCCGGCCTGGTGCCCGACCCGCCCGGCCACCCCCTCGGCTTCGACACGGCGCTCGCGCTCGCCCTCCAACGGGTCCGCGAGGCCCGGATCGTCACCCGCTGGTCCTCCGCGTCCGTGCCCGGCGCGCCGAGCGACCCGCTGCCCACCGACCCCGACTGGGCGGGCGGCAGCCTCTACACCGACGAGCGCGAGCTGACCGTCGACGCCTCGCCGCAGGCGCTGTGGCGGGTCGTCGAGGGCATCGGCGGGGAGAACGGCTGGTACTCCTTCCCCCTCGCCTGGGCCGTCCGGGGGTGGCTCGACCGACTGGTCGGAGGCGTCGGGCTGCGCCGGGGGCGGCGCGACGCCCTGCGCCTGAGAGTCGGGGACTCGCTGGACTTCTGGCGGGTGGAGGAGATCGAGCGCGGCCGGCTGCTGCGGTTGCGGGCCGAGATGCGCCTCCCCGGCCTCGCCTGGCTGGAGATGTACGTCGAGCGTGACGGGAACGGGGTGACCCGCTACCGCCAGCGGGCGCTGTTCCACCCGCACGGTCTGGCCGGTCAGGCCTACTGGTGGAGCGTCTCGCCGTTCCACGCCGTGGTCTTCGGCGGAATGGCCCGCAACATCGCCCGGAACGCGGAGGCGGACGGGGCGGCGGAGCCGGAGAGGACGGGCCTGAACCCGGACGACGCCGCCACGGGGCCCCGCCCGGCACCCGCCGGAATCCCGCCCTCGCCGTCCGCCGCGCCGGATCGCGGGGAGCGAGAGTGACGGCGCGGTCCGGCGTCCCCGCACCTCCGCCCCGCAGACCGCATCCGGCGCACGCACGCGCCGCGAATGACCCTCGCAAGGTCAGCCCAGCGAGCACCGGGCCCGCGCGTCGCGTGGCGGTCGGTGGTCCCCTGCCAGGAGCGGTGCCATGAACGTCTCGGTCGTCCTGTTCACCTCGGACCTCCGCGTCCACGACCATCCGCCCCTGCGCGCCGCGCTGGGCCAGGGGAACGAGGTGGTCCCCCTGTTCGTGCGGGATCCGGCGGTGGACCGCGCCGGCCGGGCCGCGCCGAACCGCCTCGCCTTCCTCGCCGCCTGCCTCACCGGCCTCGACGCCGGACTGCGGGAGCGCGGCGGCCGACTTGTCGTGCGCTCGGGCGACACCGTCGCCGAGGTGTGCCGCGTCGTGCGCGAGGCCGACGCCGACGACGTCCACATGGCGGCCGGGTGCAGCGGCTTCGCGCGGCGCCGCGAGGACCGGCTGCGCCGCGCCCTGGAGGCGGACGGGCGGCGGCTGTACGTCCACGACGGCGTCGTCACCGCACTGCCCACCGGCGCGGTGACACCGAGCGGCTCGGACCACTACGCGGTCTTCACCCCCTACTTCAGGCGCTGGTCGCACGAGCGTCTGCGTGAGCCGCTCGCGGCGCCCGGCCGCGTGCGGGTACCCGAGGAGGTCCGGTCCGAGGGCCTGCCCACTCCGGCCGACGTCCCCTCCGTCTCGGCAGGGGTGGCCACCGGCGGCGAGAAGGAGGGCCGCGAGCGGCTCGCCGGCTGGCTGCGCCGGGGCGCCGACGCGTACGAGGAGGGCCACGACGACCTCGCCGGCGACGGGACCTCGCGCCTGTCGCCGTACCTCCACTTCGGGGCCGTCTCGGCGACCGAGGCCGTCCACCGGGCCCGGTCGCGAGGCGGGCCGGGTGCGGAGGCGTTCGTCCGGCAGCTCTGCTGGCGCGACTTCCACCACCAGGTCCTCGCCGCGCGACCCGACGCCGCTGCCGCCGACTACCGCACGCGTCACGACCGTTGGCGACGCGGCAAGCGGGCCGAGGCCGACCTGCGGGCGTGGCAGGAGGGCCGCACCGGCTACCCCGTCGTGGACGCCGCGATGCGGCAGCTCGCCCACGAGGGCTGGATGCACAACCGGGGGCGGCTGCTCACGGCGTCGTTCCTGACCAAGACGCTGTACCTCGACTGGCGCGAGGGCGCGCGGCACTTCATGCACCTGCTCGTCGACGGTGATGTCGCCGACAACCAGCTCAACTGGCAGTGGATGGCCGGCACGGGCACCGACAGCCGCCCCAACCGGGTGCTCAACCCGGTGATCCAGGGGAAGCGGTACGACCCCGACGGCGCCTACGTACGGCGATGGGTGCCGGAACTCGCCGGCCTCGACGGCCCCGCGATCCACGAGCCGTGGAGACTGCCCGGCCTCGAACGGGCCCGCTACGACTACCCCGACCCGATGGTCGAGCTCGCCGACGGGCTTGCCCGCTTCCGCCACGCCCGGGGTCAGGACTGAGCGCGGTGCAGCAGGGTCGGGCCCACAGCACGACCGCGGCGGGACCGGTCCTCCGTACCGCCTGGTCGAGCGCCTCCGGTGGCACTCCGCCCCGAACATCAGGGGCCGGCGTGCCACCGCTCTCGCGGGCTGAGGCCGGAATCGATGCACGGGCGACGCGCATGCGGGGCGCGTCGGGGAAAGGGGCCGGTCGGCGCCGAGATCCACCCTTCCAGGTGAATCACCCCATCCGGAGCGCCGTCGATGCCGAATGAGAGGCATGACCCTCTCAGCGCCCCCGCGTGAGCCCACGCGCACGGACCGACTCCTGGCAGCGGTCGGCGGGCTCGTCGCCGCGTACGTCTCGCTCGCCGTCGCGGACCTCGTCGCCACCTGGGTACGGCCCGAGGCGAGCCCCGTGCCGGCCGTCGGCGGCGCCGTCGTCGACCGGACCCCGGCGGCCGTGGAGCAGTGGGCGATCCGCGCCTTCGGCGAGAGCGACAAGGCGGTCCTCCAGCTCGGCATCCTGGTCCTCCTCGGCCTGCTCGCCGCCGGGATCGGGCTGCTCGCGCTCCGGCACCGGGCGGCCGGTTCGGCGGCGGTCGGCGCCTTCGGCCTCCTCGGCGCACTCGCCGCCGTCACCCGCCCCGACTCGGACTCCGCCCTGGACGCCGTGCCCTCCCTCGTCGGCGCGGCCGTCGGCGCGGTCCTGCTGTACGCCCTGACCGGCCGGCTCCTCGCCCCGGGGGCAGGCGCCGCCGCGCGGACGGACCTGGCGGGCGAGCCGGACCGGTCGGAAGTGCCGGACCGGCCGGACCACGCGGACCGGCCGGACCACGCGGACCGGCCGGACCGCGCGGACCGGACGGACACCACCGTCCGGTCCGACCGGCGCGGCTTCCTGATCGTCGCCGCGTCCGCCGGGATCGCCGCGACCGGCGCCGCCGCCCTCGGCAGGGCGGCCGGCTCGCCCGTCGCGGAGGACGCGGCCGCCTCCCGGGCGGCGCTCCGCCTGCCCCGCCCGGCGCCCCCCGCCCCGCCCGTGCCCGCCGGGGCCCAGCTCCGCGTCCCCGGCATCAGCCCCTTCCTCACCCCCAACCGCGACTTCTACCGCGTCGACACCGCGCTCGTGGTCCCCAAGGTCGACGCCGATCGCTGGCGCCTGCGCATCCACGGCAGCGGCGTCCGCGAGGAACGCGTCCTCACTCTCCCCGAGCTGATGGCGCGCAGGGTGGTGGAGCGGGACATCACCCTGGCCTGCGTCTCCAACGAGGTCGGCGGCCCCTACGTCGGCAACGCCCGCTGGCTCGGCGTCCACCTCGCCGACCTGCTCCGCGAGGCGGGCGTCCGGCCGCCCTCCGAGGGCGGCACCGCCGACCAGCTCGTCGCCCGTTCCGTCGACGGCATGACCATCGGCACCCCCGTCGAGGAGGTCATGGACGGCCGCGACGCCCTCCTCGCCTTCGGGATGAACGGCGAACCCCTGCCCTTCACCCACGGCTTCCCCGTCCGCATGCTCGTCCCCGGCCTGTACGGGTACGTTTCGGCCTGCAAGTGGATCGAGTCGATCGAGCTCACCACCTTCGACGCCTACGACGCCTACTGGGTCCCGCGCGGCTGGGCCGCCGAGGCTCCCGTGAAGACCCAGTCCCGCATCGACACCCCGCGCCCCCTCGCCCGGCGCGCCGCCGGCACCGTCATGATCGCCGGAGTGGCGTGGGCCCAGCACCGGGGCATCGCCCGCGTCGAGGTACGGATCGACGACGGCCCCTGGCGGGACGCCGGGCTCGCCACCGAGGACAGCCGTGACACCTGGCGCCAGTGGGCGTACCCGTGGCAGGCCACTCCCGGCCGGCACACCCTCACCGTCCGCGCCACCGACGGCACCGGCGCCACCCAGCCCGAGAAGCGCACCGGCACCATGCCCGACGGGGCGCAGGGATGGCACTCGGTGGTGGTGACCGTCGAAGGTGCGTAACGAACCGGATCCGTACGCCCGTTCCTCGCTTTCATGAGGGAGACTGCTCTCGTGCGTGGACATCTTCCGGACGAGAACCCTGGGTTCGTGGGGCGCCGCACGGAACTGGGCCGAATATCCGCCGCGTTGGCGGAGGACCGCCTCGTCACCGTGACCGGCGTCGGCGGCGTCGGCAAGACCCGGCTCGCGCTGCGCTCCGCGCACCGCGCCGCCGAGCGGTTCCCGGACGGCGCCTGGTGGACCGATCTGACCCCCCTCGACGGAGACCGGCTCCTCGTCGCGCTCGTCGCCGACTCCGTCGACCTCGCCGACCACACCCCCGGCATGGCGAGCACCGCGCTCTGCCGCAGGCTCGCCGAGGACCGGCTGCTCCTCGTCCTCGACTCCTGCGAGCACCTCGCCGACCCCTGCGCCCGGCTCGTCGCCGACCTGCTCGCCGCCGCCCCGGGACTCACGGTCCTCGCCACCAGCCGCCGCCCCCTCGGCGTCGACGGCGAACGGGTCGTCGCCCTCGACCCGCTGCCGCCCGCGGGGCGGGACGCCCTGGAGCTGCTCCGCCGGGCCGCCGGGGAGGACTTCCCCGCCGCGGGACCCGCCGGGGAGATCTGCGTACGCCTCGAAGGCATCCCCCTCGCCCTGGAGCTCGCCGCCGCGCAGATCCGCCTCCAGGGCGCCGAGGCCGTCCGCGACCAGCTCGGGACCCGTCTCGACACCCCGCCGGGAGCCCGCTTCGACCTGCTCGCCCACACCGAGCGGGTGTGGCCCAGCCGGCACCAGACCCTGCGCGCCGCCATCGGCTGGAGCCACGAGCTGTGCGCCCCGCTCGAACGCCTCCTCTGGGCCCGCCTGTCCGTCTTCCGCGGCCCCTTCGACCTCACTTCGGCGATCGCCGTGTGCTCCGGCGGCCCGCTGACCCCCGCGACCCTGCCGGTGGCCCTCGACGGACTCGTCCGCTCCTCCGTGGTCCGCCCGCCCGACGGAGCCGGGCGCCATCGGATGCTCGACACGATCCGCGCGTACGGGGCGACCTGGCTGGAGCGGACCGGCGAGACCGGGACCGTCGCCGACCGGCACGCCGCCCACTTCCGGGGCATCGCCCGCCGCGCCGACACCGAATGGCTCGGCGCCCGCCAGCTCCGCTGGTACCGGAGCGTCGACGCCCATCACACCGACCTCCGCACCGCCCTCGACCGGCTGCTGCGCACCGACCCCGACGCGGCCCTCGACCTCGTCGGCTCCGTCGCCTTCGCCTGGTCCTGCCGCGGCCGCCTCCGGGAGGCCCGCGACGGCCTCGAACAGGCCCTGCTCCTCAGCGGCTCCCGTGGCCGTGCCCGGGCCCGCGCCCTCTGGGCGCTCGGCGTGACCCTCGTCCTCCAGGGCGAGTTCGGCCCGGCCCAGGACGTCAGCGAACGCTGCGCCCGCGAGGCCCGCTACACGGAGTACGAGGAGGCCCTGGAGGAGGGGCGTCCGGAGGGACGGCGGGAGGGGCGGCAGGAGGCACGGCGGGACGCACGGTCCGAGGCGCGGTCCGAGGCGCGGTCCGAGGCGCGGTCCGGTGAGCGTCCTGAGGCGCGGCCCGGCGAGCGGCCGGACGATCCGTACGCGGGGGCCGGGCGGCCCCGGCCCGGCGACCTCACCCTGGACGCCGCCGCCCTCGCGGGGCTCCTCGCCCTGACCACCGGCCGCCCCATGGCCGCGTTCGTCGTCGTGGACCACGTCCTCGACGCCGTGTCCGGCGGACCGGCCGACTCCGCCGCCCGGCTCCGCTGCGGCCTCGTGCGGGTCTTCGCCCTCACCGGCCTGGGCCGGCTCGCCGAGGCCCGCGAGCGGGCCCTCGCGCTCCGGGCCCTCTGCGAGGAGCTCGACGAGCACTGGACCCGCACCGCCCTCGAGTACCAGCTCGCCCTCACCGGCCTCCTGGAGGGCGAACCGGCAGCCGCCGCCGGCCACGCCCGCGCCATGCTCGAAGGCACCCGGCGGCTCGGCGCGAGCCTGGGCGTCGCCCTCGGCCTCGACGTCCTCGCCACCGCCCTCGCGGCCGCCGGCGACGGCGAGCGGGCGGCCGACGTCTCGGGCACGGGGGAGGCCTACTGGCGCTCCACCGGCCAGCCCCGTCGCGGCCTGCCCGGCCTGCGCGCCCTCCGCGAGAAGTACACCGATACGGCCCGCGCGACCATCGGTGAGCCCGCCTACGAGGAGATCTTCCTGCGCGCCCTCACGGGCCTCCCGCAGGACGGCCTCGACCGGGCGCTCCGCGGCTCCCCGCGGGCCTGAGGACGGGGGAGCCGGGCCCGCTCGCCGTACGGGGAGGCCGGGCCGGGACGCACGGCCCGGCCTCGGCTCGCCCCGACAGGACACCGTCCGCAGCCCGGCGCACCATGAGGTCATGGACGGATCCCCGAGCGAACCGGGCGGCATCAGCGCCCCCGGGCGGCTCGCGGGCCCCGAGGAGGGCATCACCGCCCAGGAACTCGCCCTCGCCGCCCGCAACCACGGGATGCCGCTGGAAGCCCTGCGGTACGACGTGACCCCACCCGGCCTCCACTACGTCCTCGTGCACTACGACATCCCCGCCACCGACCCGGACGGCTGGC
The DNA here is from genome assembly GCF_036226445.1 of Streptomyces sp. NBC_01255. Taxonomy (NCBI): domain Bacteria; kingdom Bacillati; phylum Actinomycetota; class Actinomycetes; order Kitasatosporales; family Streptomycetaceae; genus Streptomyces; species Streptomyces sp. NBC_01255. The sequence continues at coordinate 816,851 of NZ_CP108474.1, read as the reverse complement.
GGCTCACCCTCGGCGGCCGGGTGCTCCGGCCGCTCGCCCTCGACCTCGAAGCGCTGCGCGCCCGGCCCTCGGTCACGCGCCGCGTGACGCTGGAGTGCGCCGGGAACGGCCGCGCCCGGCTCACGCCCCGGCCCGTCAGCCAGCCCTGGCTCGTCGAGGCCGTCGGCACCGCCGACTGGACGGGCGTCCCGCTGGCCGGGCTGCTCGCGGAGGCCGGGACCGCCGAGGACGCGGCCGAGGCCGTGTTCACCGGCGCCGACCACGGGGTGGAGCGGGGAGTCGAGCAGGACTACCGGCGCAGCCTCCCCCTGTCGGTCGCGGCCGACCCGGCGCGGGACGTCCTCGTCGCGTACGCGATGAACGGGGCGCCCCTGCCCCCGCAGCACGGCAGCCCGCTCCGGCTCGTCGTCCCCGGCTGGTACGGCATGGCCCACGTGAAGTGGCTCCACGACATCACGGTCACCGCCGACCCGTTCACCGGCTTCCAGCAGAGCGTGGCCTACCGCATCAGGGCGTCGACGGACGGGGAAGAGCCCGGGGAGCCCGTCACGCTCATCGCGCCCCGCGCCCTGATGATCCCGCCCGGCTTCCCGGACTTCATGTCCCGCACCCGGGTCGTCCGCCCCGGGCCCGTCCCGCTCGCCGGGCGCGCCTGGTCCGGGCACGGCCCGGTCACCCGCGTCGAGGTCGGAGAGGTCGGCGAGGACGGCATGGACGGCGAGGCCGGCACGTACTACCGCGGTACGGCGTGGACCGACGCCGTACTCGACCACGACCCCGCACACCCCTGGGCCTGGTCGTCCTGGCACACCACGTGGACGGCGACGCCCGGGCCGCACCACCTCGCCGTGCGGGCCACCGACGCCGGAGGCCACGTCCAGCCGCTCGCCGCCCCGTGGAACCGGGGCGGCTTCGCCAACAACCTCGTCCAGCGGGTGGACGTGCTCTGCGCCCCGGACCCGTCCGTCGCCTGACCGGGCGGCGCGTAGAGTCGACCCCGGTACATCGCAGCCAGCCCGACCCCGACGAGGAGACCCCCGTGACCGACGCGGCGTCCACCGCCCTCCAGCAGCAGATCGCCCGGGACCTCGAGGTGTCCGACACCTTCGACCCGGCCGTGGAGATCGAGCGCCGAGTGGCCTTCCTCGCCGAGCGCCTCACCACCACCGGGCTGCGCTCCCTCGTCCTCGGCATCAGCGGCGGCGTCGACTCGACCACCGCCGGGCGGCTCTGCCAGCTCGCCGTCGAGCGGGTCCGGGCCGCCGGCCACGACGCGACCTTCTACGCCATGCGCCTGCCGTACGGAGTCCAGGCCGACGAGAGCGACGCGCAGACCGCCCTCGGCTTCATCCGCGCCGACCAGGTCCTCACGGTGGACGTGAAGGCCGCGAGCGACGCGGCCCTGGAGGCCTGCCTCGCGGGCGGGGTGACCTTCCGCGACGCCCACCACCAGGACTTCGTGCAGGGCAACATCAAGGCCCGCCAGCGGATGATCGCCCAGTACGCGGTCGCCGGCGCCCAGGACGGTCTCGTCGTCGGCACCGACCACGCCGCCGAGGCCGTCTCCGGCTTCTTCACCAAGTTCGGCGACGGCGCCGCCGACGTCGTCCCGCTCACCGGTCTCACCAAGCGGCGCGTCCGCGCGGTCGCCGCCGAGCTCGGCGCCCCGGCCGGTCTGGTGTGGAAGGTCCCGACGGCCGACCTGGAGACCCTGGACCCGGGCAAGCCCGACGAGGACGCGCTCGGCGTCACGTACGACGACATCGACGACTTCCTGGAGGGCAAGCCGGTCGCGGAGGCCGCCTTCGCCTCCATCGTCCGCCGCTACCGGCTCACCGAGCACAAGCGGCAGCTGCCGATCGCTCCCTGAGCGGTTCGCGGTCCGTCGGCGGATCCTGGAAGGGGGTCTCGGAGGAGTCCCCCGGAAGGGAGTACGCCATGTTCGGCGAGACCACGGCGTTCAGCGGCTTCTCGGTCGACGACCTCGACGCCGCCCGGCGCTTCTACGGCGAGACCCTCGGGCTGAAGGTGGAGGAGTCGGGGGAGGGCGACATGCGGATGCTCTTCCTCACCCTGGCGGGCGGCACCCGGGTCTTCGTCTACCCGAAGGAGAACCACACCCCCGCCTCGTACACGATCCTCAATTTCGAGGTCGACGACGTCGACAAGGCCGTCGACGAGCTGGCGGCGCGCGGGGTGACCCCGGAGCGCTACCCCGGATTCGACACGGACGACAAGGGCATCATGCGCGGCGGCGACGGCGTGCCGACGATCGCCTGGTTCACGGACCCGGCGGGGAACGTCCTGTCCGTCCTCAACGAACACGCCTGAGCCGCGGGAACCAGGCTCCGGGTCCCGGCTCCGTACCCGAACGGCCCGCCTCCGTACCCGAACGGCCCGGCCGGGGTGCGGACGGACCCCCGTCCCACCCGAAATGGGAAGGTGACCGCGCCGCCCGACGACTGCCTCGCCCGCAACGAATGGATCTGCGGCGCCTACGTGTCCACGCGCGGCGAGATCCTGACCGACGCCGTCGTCCAGCACCTCCAGCTGACCGGCGTCTCGGTCGCCCTCGGCGTCCTGCTCGCCCTGCCCCTCGCGGTCGTCGCGCGCCGCTGGGGCTGGGCGGCAGGGCCCGTCCTCGGGATCACCACGGTGCTGTACACGATCCCGTCCCTGGCGATGTTCTCGCTGCTCCTGCCCGCGTACGGACTCTCCGCAGCCCTGGTCGTGGCCGGTCTCGTCCTGTACTCGCTCACCCTCCTCGTACGGAACATCCTCGCCGGGCTCCGCGCCGTCCCCGAGGAGACGCGCCAGGCCGCGCGCGGCCTCGGCTACGGGCCGATCCGCCTCCTCCTCGCCGTCGAACTGCCCCTCGCGCTGCCCGCCGCCATGGCCGGGCTGCGCATCGCCACCGTCTCCGCCGTCTCCCTCGTCACCATCGGCGCGATCGTCGGCCACGGCGGTCTCGGCAACCTGATCTACGCCGGGATGAACACCTACTTCAAGGCCCAGGTCCTCACCGCCTCCGTCCTCTGCGTGATCATCGCGGTCATCGCCGACCTGCTCCTCCTCGGCGCACAGCGGTTCCTCACCCCCTGGACCCGGGGACAGGCCGCGTGACCACGCTGACCGACGCCTGGTCCTGGCTCACCACCGCCGCGCACTGGTCCGGCGAGAACGGGGTCTGGCACCGGCTCGGCGAGCACCTGTTCCTCACCTTCGTCTGCCTCGCGCTCAGCTGCCTCGTCGCCCTGCCCGTCGCCCTCGTCCTCGGTCACCTCGGCAAGGGCGGCGCGCTCGCCGTGAACCTCGCCAACGCGGGCCGAGCGGTGCCCACCTTCGCCGTCCTCGTCCTCCTGCTCCTCAGCCCCATCGGCCCGTACGGCCAGTGGCCGACGATCATCGCGCTCGTCCTCTTCGCCGTGCCCCCGCTGCTCACCAACGCGTACGTGGGGATGCGCGGCGTCGACGCCGACGTCGTACGGGCCGCCCGGGGCATGGGCATGACGGGCGGTCAGACCCTCGCCCGGATCGAGCTGCCGCTCGCGCTGCCGATGATCCTCACCGGCGTACGGATCGCCGCCGTCCAGCTCGTCGCCACCGCCACCGTGGCCGCGCTCGCCGGCGGCGGCGGGCTCGGCCGGATCATCACGGCGGGGTTCAACCTCGCCTCCACACCCCAGGTCGTCGCCGGTGCCCTCCTCGTCGCCGTGCTCGCGCTCCTGATGGAGGGGGTCTTCGAGGGGGTCCAGCGCCTCGCGCCCGCCGGGGCGCGGGGGAGCGGCGCGTGAGGCCGCCCCACGTACGCACGGCAGTGCTGCTCGCCCTCGCCCTCTCCCTGTCCGGTTGTGCCGCAGGCCCGAGTCTGGAGGATCAGGGCGAGGTCACGGCGCCGCCCGGCGACAGCCGCAGTCTGACCGTCGGCTCGGCCGGTTTCACCGAGAGCGACCTGCTCGCCCAGATGTACGCGCTGCTCCTCGAAGACGCCGGCTACCGCACGAAGATCCTCTCCGTCACCAACCGCGAGCTGTACGAACCCGCCTTGGAGAACGGGCAGATCGACGTCGTGCCGGAGTACGCGGCGACCTTCGCCGACTGGCTGAACGCCAAGGCCAACGGGGCGGACGCGCCGACCGTCGGGTCGCCCGACCTGGCCACGACCATGACCGCCCTCCGCACGCTCGCCGCCCCGCGCGGGCTCACCGTCCTCGACCCCGGCCGCGCCGTCGACCAGAACGCCTTCGCCGTCACCGCCGCCTACGCCGCCCAGCACCGCCTGAAGACCCTGAGCGACCTCGGCGCCGCCCGCCTCCCCGTCCGGCTCGCGGCCGGGGACGAGTGCGTCCGGCGGCCGTACTGCGCCCCCGGTCTGGCGAAGGTCTACGGGATCGAGGTGACCGCCGTCGACCCCAAGGGCGTCGGGACGACCCAGGCGAAGCAGGCCGTCCAGAGCGGCCAGGACCAGTTGGTGCTCACGACGACCACGGACGCCACGCTCGACGACTTCGGGCTCGTCCTCCTCGCCGACGACAAGAACCTCCAGAACGCCGACCACATCGTGCCCGTCGTGAACCGCGCCCGCGCCGGGAGCGCACGCGTCACGGAGGCGCTCGACCGCCTCAACACCGTCCTGACCACGGCGGATCTGGCGGAGCTCAACGAGCGGGTGGACAGCTGGCGCCGCCTCCCCGAGGACGTGGCGCGGAACTACCTCGCCGGCAAGGGCCTGATTCCGGGCTGACGCGTCGAGGCTCCGTCGTCAGCCCGCTGAACAGCGTCTCTTGTCATGACCCTTGCGGGGCGCTCCGAACCCCTGCTATTCATCCGTTAGGAAAGTTTCCTTCCAGTCCAACGCTCCATCCCTCACCGCCCGTTCATCGTTCCGTGGAGACCCCCATGACTTCGGCACGATCCATACGACCCCGACCCCGACCCCGCACCGGACTCCGGCGCCTCGGCGTAGCCGGCACCGCCCTCGGCGCCCTGCTCCTCGGCCTCGCCACCGCACCGCCCACCGCGAGCGCCGCCCCCGTCACCCACGAGGCGGAGACGGCCACCGTCTCCCAGGGCCTCGCCGAGTCCAACCACGCCGGATTCACCGGCACCGGATTCGTCAACTACGACAACGTCAGCGGCAGTCACGTCCAGTGGAACGTCAACGCCGCCCAGGCGGGCACCGCCACACTCACCCTGCGGTACGCCAACGGCACGACGACCAACCGCCCCATGGACATCACCGTCAACGGCACCACCGCCGCCTCCGCCAAGGCCTTCGCCGGCACCGGAGCCTGGACCAGCTGGGCGACCACACAGATCACCGCCACCCTCAAGGCCGGCGCCAACACCGTCCGCGCCACCGCCACCACCGCGAACGGCGGCCCCAACGTCGACCACCTCACCGTCGACACCGCGACCACCCCGCCGCCCACCGCCTCCACCCCCGCCGCGATCAACGGACAGCTCACCGTCTGCGGCACCAAGCTCTGCAACAAGTACGGCAAGCCGATCCAGCTGCGCGGTATGTCCAGCCACGGCACCCAGTGGTACGCCCAGTGCCTGACGGGCGGCTCCCTCGACGCCCTGGCCAAGGACTGGAACGCCGACGTCCTGCGGGTCTCCACGTACGTCCAGGAGGAGGGCTACGAGACCGACCCCCGCAAGTACACCGACCTGGCGCACTCCCTCATCGAGCAGGCCACCGCACGCGGCATGTACGTGATCGTCGACTGGCACATGCTCGACCCGGGCGACCCCCACTACAACCTCGCCCGCGCCAAGACCTTCTTCACCGAGATCGCCCAGCGCCACGGCTCCAAGACCAACCTGCTGTACGAGATCGCCAACGAGCCCAGCGGCGTCGACTGGTCCCGCATCAAGAGCTACGCCGAGCAGCTCATCCCCGTCATCCGCGCCAAGGACGCCGAGACGCCGGTCCTCGTCGGCACCCGCGCCTGGTCCTCGTTCGGGGTCTCGGAAGGCGCGAACGAGTCCGAGGTCGTGTCCAACCCCGTGAACGCGACCAACATCATGTACACGTTCCACTTCTACGCGTACTCCCACCGGGACGAGTACCTGAACACCCTGTCCCGCGCCGCCGACAAGCTGCCCGTCTTCGTCACCGAGTTCGGCACGCAGAACTACGCCGGTGAGGGCGGCAACGACTTCGCGATGACGCAGAAGTACCTCGACCTGATGGCCGCGAAGAAGATCAGCTGGGTCAACTGGAACTTCTCCGACGACGACCGCAGCGGCGCCGTCTTCAAGCCCGGCACCTGCGCCGCCGGCGGAACGTGGACCGGCACCGGCTCCCTCAAGCCCGCCGGTGTCTGGATCCGCGACCGCATCAGGACGGCGGACTCCTTCCCCACCTCCTGACCCGCCCCGCCCTGTCCCCGGGTACGCCCCCGCCATGTGATCCACTGTCATGGCGGGGGCGTACCGATCAGGAGCAGCAGGAGCAGCGTTGACCACCTACCGCCAGCCGGGCCTCGTCCTCACCGACCACCGCTTCCCCGTCCCCCTCGACCACGCGCGCCCCGACGGTGAGCGGATCGAGATCTACGGCCGCGAGCTCGTCGCGAGCGGGAGGGCCGGCAAAGACCGGGACCAGCTCCCCTGGCTGGTCTACCTGGAGGGCGGCCCCGGCTTCGGCGCCCGCCGCTTCGTCGGCCCGCAGGCCTGGCTCGGACGGGCCGTGCGCGAGTACCGCGTCCTCCTCCTCGACCAGCGCGGCACCGGCCGTTCCACCCCCGCCAACCGCCAGACCCTGCCCCTGCGCGGCACCCCGCGCGAGCAGGCCGACTACCTCGCCCACTTCCGCGCCGACTCGATCGTCAAGGACTGCGAGCTGATCCGGCGGCGCCTCACCGGCGGCGCTCCCTGGACCGTCCTCGGCCAGAGCTTCGGCGGCTTCTGCGCCACCCACTACCTCTCCACCGCGCCCGAGGGTCTGGAGACGGTCCTCGTCACCGGAGGCCTTCCCTCCCTGCACGCCACGGCCGACGAGGTCTACCGGGCCGCCTACCCCCGCATCCGGCGCAAGAACGAGGCCCACTTCGCCCGCTACCCGCAGGACGCCGAACGGGCCCGGGCGATCGCCGCCCACCTCCTCGACCGCGAGGTGACCCTCCCCGGCGGCGGGATGCTGACCGTCGAGGCCTTCCAGTCCCTCGGCATCCTCCTCGGCTCCGGCGACGGCACCCACCAGCTCCATCTGCTCCTGGAGCACGCCTTCGTCCCGACCCCGGGCGGACCCGCGCTCGCCGACGCCTTCCTGGAGCAGGTCCAGGCCCACCTGTCGTACGCGGGTCACCCGCTCTACGCCGTGCTCCACGAGGCCATCTACGCCCAGGGGCAGGGCCCCACCGACTGGGCAGCCGAGCGCGTACGCGGCGAGTTCCCCGAGTTCGACGCCGCGTCGGCCCTCTCCGCGGGCGCGCCCTTCCTCTTCACCGGCGAGACCGTCCACCCCTGGCACTTCACCACCGACCCCGCCCTGCGGCAGCTCCGCGAGACCGCCGAGCTGCTTGCCGCGCGCGTCGACTGGGACCCGCTCTACGATCCCGAGCGCCTCGCCGCCAACGAGATCCCCGTCGCCGCCGCCGTCTACCACGACGACATGTACGTGGACACCACCCACTCCCTCGAAACGGCGAGCGCCGTGCGCGGCCTTCGGACGTGGGTGACCGACGAGTTCGAGCACGACGGGGTACGGGCCGGGGGGCCGCGCGTCCTCGACCGGCTGCTCTCGCTCGCCAGGGACGAGGCCTGACCTCCCGGGGCCGGTGCCGATCGTCCGGGCATATCGTCCGGGCATAGGATGCGGCGCGCAATCGACCAGCAAAGGCGCCGCGCGCGGCGCGGCGAGCGTGAGGGGGCCCGGATGACGGGACGCGAGACTCCGGCGTCCGGCCGGGAACTGAAGTTCCGGGCCCTCATGGCCGAGCTGCGGCGCGGCATCCTCGACGGCACCTGGCCGCCCGGCAGCAAACTCCCCACCGAGCGCGCCCTCGCCACCGAGACGGGCCTGTCGGTGACGACCGTCCGCCGCGCCTACGAGGACCTCGTCGCCCTCGGCCTCGTCGAGCGCCGCCAGGGCGCGGGCACCTTCGCCGCCCACCGCCCCGAGCGGGGCGGGACCGGCCGCCGGGTCGTCGGCGTCCTCGTCCCCGACACCACGTTCTACTACCCGCGCGTCCTCCAGGGCATCGAGAAGGAACTCGCGGCGGACGGCGCCCGGCTCGTCCTCGCCTGCTCCCACTACGACCCCGACGAGGAGGACGCCGCCGTCGAACGACTCCTCTCCGACGGCGTCCACGGGCTCCTCCTCGTCCCCAGCCTGCACACCGCCACCGACCCCGGCCGGCGCGCCGAGGAACTCCTCGCGCTGCCCGTGCCCGCCGTCCTCGTCGAGCGCCGGCTCGCCGCCCACGGCCCCGGCGACGCCACCGAACACGTCTGCACCGACCACGAGGGCGGCGCCTACGACGCCGTGCGCCATCTGCACCGCCTCGGCCACGAACGGCTCGGTCTCGTCGCCCGCACCGACGCGCCCACCACCGCGCCCATCGAGTCCGGCTTCGCCCGGGCGCTCGCCGACCTCGGGCTGCCCGGGGCGCCGCCGTACGAGAGGGACGTCATGGCCGGCTGGGACCCGGACCGCGCCGACCGGGCCCTCGCCGCGCTGCGGGCCGCCGGGGTCACCGCCGCGCTCTGCTTCGGCGACCGGGAGGCCGCGCTGATGCTCGGGGCGGTCCGCCGCGCCGGGCTCCGGGTGCCCGAGGACCTGGCGATGATCAGCTACGACAACGAGTTCGCCGATGTCGCGGAGACCCCGCTGACGGCCGTCTCGCCGCCCAAGTACCAGCTGGGGCGACTCGCCGCGCAGATCCTGCTCCGGCGCCTCGCGGAGGGCGACGCCGCCCCGCTCCACCAGGTGCAGCTGCGGCCCCGGCTCGTCGTCCGCGCGTCCTGCGGGGGCGGACGCGGAGTCACGAGGGGAGCGGGAGCCGAGCAAAAGTCCAAGCAGTGAGTCCCTATTGCTCATGGTGTGCTCTTGCCCCCGGCCGGTAGAACTCGGTCCGGACCCCACGGGGGAGTCCGCGAGAGAGGACCGCACCATGAGCACGCACGTCACCGCGGAGATCGCCAGCCAGCCCGACTGCTGGCGCCGCGCCGCCGAGACCGCCGACCGCCACGCCGCCCGGCTGCCGCGCCGGGGCGAGCGCGTCGCCGTCGTCGGCTGCGGCACCTCGTACTTCATCGCCCGCGCCTACGCCGCGCTGCGGGAGTCCCTCGGCGCGGGCGAGACCGACGCCTTCCCCGCCTCCGACCCGACGCCGCTCGGCCGCGGCTACGACCGGATCGTCGCCCTCACCCGCTCCGGTACGACCACGGAGGTCGTGAACCTCCTCGCCGGCGCGGCCGGCCGCATCCCGACCCTCGTGCTCACCGGCGTCCCCGACAGCCCGGCGGGACAGCTCGCGGACGAGACCGTCGACCTCGCCTTCGCCGACGAACGCTCCGTCGTCCAGACCAGGTTCGCCACGACGGCCCTCCAACTCCTGCGCGCGGGACTCGGGGTGGATCTCACGCCCGCCATCGTGGACGCGGAACTCGTGCTGTACGAACGGCTGCCCGCCGTCTGGGAGCGACGCGGCCAGTTCACGTTCCTCGGCACCGGCTGGACCGTGGGCCTCGCCGACGAGGCGGCGCTCAAACTCCGCGAAGTGGCCCGCGCCTGGACGGAGTCGTACGCGGCGATGGAGTACCGGCACGGCCCGATCAGCATCAGCGACCGGACGAGCCTGGTCTGCTGCCTCGGCCCCGCTCCCTCGGGCCTCCGGGACGAAGTGGAGTCCACCGGCGCCCTGTTCGCCGCCGACGCGATCGACCCCGTCGCCGCGCTCGTCCGCGCCCAGCGGCTCGCCGTCGCCCTCGCGGACCGGCGCGGCCTCAACCCCGACCGCCCACGGCACGTCTCGCGCTCGGTGATCCTCGCCGGAGCGTTCCGCCCGACAGCGTCGGACGCGGTCCGTATCCTGCGCTCATGATCGAGAACGACGCCACGGACCTCCTGGACATGCCCCGCGACTGGCAGCGGGCCCTCGCGGTCGTCGCCCACCCCGACGATCTGGAGTACGGCTGCGCCGCCGCCGTCGCCGACTGGACGGACGCGGGGAAGGAGGTCGTCTACGTCCTCGCCACGCGCGGCGAGGCCGGCATCGACACCCTCGCCCCGGACGTCTGCGCCCCGCTGCGGGAGCGGGAACAGCGGGACAGCGCCGCCGTCGTCGGCGTGGAAACGGTCGACTTCCTCGACCACCGCGACGGCGTCGTCGAGTACGGGCTCGGGCTGCGCCGCGACATCGCGGCCGCGATCCGCCGCCACCGCCCCGAGCTCGTCATCACCCTCAACCACCGCGACACCTGGGGCGGCGGCCCCGGCGCCCCCTGGAACACCCCCGACCACCTCGCCGTGGGCCGCGCCACGCTCGACGCGGCGGCCGACGCCGGAAACCGCTGGATCTTCCCCGAACTCACCGAACAGGGCCTGGAGCCCTGGGACGGCGTGCGCTGGGTGGCGGTCGCGGCCTCCAGCACCCCGACCCACGCGGTCGACGCGACCCCGGGCCTGGACCGCGCCATCCGCTCCCTGCTCTGCCACCGCGCCTACATCGAGGCCCTGACGGACGAGGACCCGGAGGAGTACGTCCGCTCCTTCCTCACCGCGACGACGACCCGCGCGGCCGCCCGCTTCGGCGGCCGCCCGGCGGTGACGTTCGAACTCTTCCCGCGCTGACGGATACCGGAGGGGGCCCGCTCACCCCATCGGCGCGGGCTTCAGTACCGCGAAGGGGGCGCCGAAGGGGTCGGCGAGCCAGGCGATGCGGCCGACGTCCGGGATGTCGGCCGCCGGCATGAGGACCGAGCCGCCGTTGCTCTGGGCCGTGCGGGCCATCGCGTCGGCGTCCTCGACCGCGAAGTACGGGATCCAGTGCGGTGTCTCCCCCTGGAGCTCGGCGACTCCGCCGAAGGAGGCGTCCTCCTGGTCCCCGTCGGCCGTGGAGATCACCCGGTACGTCATGCCCGGTGCCTCCATCTCCGCCCACCGCCAGCCGAACAGTGTCCGGTAGAAGGCGAGGACGGACTCCGGGTCGGCGACGTGGAGTTCCGCCCAGACCAGGGTGTTGGTGGCCGAGGTCCGCTCCAGGCCCTTCGTGGTCCCCGGCTGCCAGACGGCGAACTGCGCGCCGCCCGGGTCGGTGAGGGCGGCCATGCGGCCGGCGTCCATGACGTCGAAGGCGGGGAGGCGCACGGTGCCGCCCGCCGACTCGGTGGTCTTCTGCGTGGCGTCCGCGTCCGGGGTCTGGAAGTACACCGTCCAGGCGCTGCTCGCGCCCTCCTCGGTGAGCGGGCCGAGCGCGGCGACCGTGCGGCCGTCCTGCTGGAAGAAGCCGTAGCCGCCGGCGTCCGGGCCCGCCGAGCGGAACTCCCAGCCGAGGACGGCGCCGTAGAACGCCGCGGCCGCCTCGGTGTCGGGGCTGCCGAGATCGATCCAACTGGGGGAACCCGTGGTGAACTGCGTACCGAGCATGGAGGTGTCCTGTCCTTCCGTCGTCCGTGACTGCCGGAGTCGTGCTGCCGGAACCGTGCCGCCGGTCCCGCCGGCTTCCGGCCACCATGACCGATCCTCACCCCTGCGTCGCGGCGGCGCAGCCGCAGCACCACCGGTTCATCCACGCGGCCGACCGGCCACCGCGTCCTCCAGGTCGCCGAGCAGCAGCTCGTTGTTGACGGCCACACCGGCCCGGTAGCCCAGCCCCACCGCGTTGACGACCTGCTCCTGCGGGCCCGTCACGTTCCCGGCGGCCCAGACGCCGGGCACGCTCGTGCGGCCCGTCTCGTCCACCGCCACGAACTCCCCGAACGGTGTCTCGCGCAGCGCCGCCCCGAGCTGCCGCAGGACGCTGTCCCCGGGTACGAGGCGGTCGGCCCCGACGAAGACCACCTCGCGGGCCACCACCCGGTCGTCGGCGAGCCGGACCCCCGTCAGCCGGTCGTCCTCGACGACGAGCCCCACCACCTCGCCCGCCACGACCGTGACCCCGGCCGCGTCGAGCAGCGCCGCGTCGTGCGCGGAGAGCTCGTCGGCCGTGTGCAGGAAGAGCGTCACGTCCTTCGACCAGTTCGAGAGCATCAGCGCCTGGTGCGCCGGCATCCCCGGGTGCGCGATCACGCCGAAGGCCCGGTCGCGGACCTCCCAGCCGTGGCAGTACGGGCAGTGCAGCACGTCCCGCCCCCAGCGTTCGGCCACGCCGTCGATGCCCGGGAGCTCGTCGACGAGACCGGTCGTGACGACGAGCCGCCGCGCGCCCACGGCCGTACCGTCCGCGAGGGCGACGGTGAACCCGTCCCGGCCGTCAGGCGTCGCTCCCGTCACCTTCCCGGCCCGCCACTCGACCCCGTACTCCGCGATCTCGCGCCGCCCCGCCTCCAGGTACGCGGCGGGGCTCATCCCGTCCCGGGACAGCACCCCGTGCATGTGGGCCGCGGGCGCGTTGCGGGGCTCGCCCGCGTCGACCACCAGGGTGCGCCGCCGCGACCTGCCGAGGATCAGCGCGGCGCTCAGTCCGGCCGCGCCACCGCCGACCACCATCACGTCGTACCGCTCGTCCGTCTGCGTCATCTCCGTGCTCCTCACGTTCGTGCTCATGTCGCGAGAGTCCCTTCTCATCGGATCGAACGGCAACTCTTCTTGCCGTTTCCGCAACACCCGAGGAACACTGGAGCCATGACCGAAGACGACGACCGCATCGACGCCGTACTGAACGAGGTCGGCCCCCGGCTCCGCCGTGTCCGCCGCGACCGCGGCGTGACCCTGGCCGAGCTCTCCGCCGCCACCGGCATCTCCGTGAGCACCCTCTCCCGCCTGGAGTCCGGGCAGCGCAAGCCCAGCCTCGAACTGCTCCTCCCGCTCGCCCGCGCCCATCAGGTCCCCCTCGACGAGCTGGTCGGCGCCCCCGCCGTCGGCGACCCCCGGGTCAAGGCCCGGCCGATCGTGCGCCACGGCCGCACGATGTACCCGCTGACCCGGCAGCCCGGCGGGCTCCAGGCGTACAAGGTGATCCAGGAGAAGCCGACCGAGGCCCCGGAGCCGCGCGTCCACGAGGGGTACGAGTGGCTGTACGTGCTCTCCGGGAAGCTGCGGCTCGTCCTCGGCGAGCACGACGTCGTCCTCGCCGCCGGGGAGGCCGCGGAGTTCGACACGCGCGTGCCGCACTGGTTCGGCCCGACGGCCGACGGTCCCGTGGAGTTCCTGAGCCTCTTCGGTCCGCAGGGGGAGCGCATGCACGTCAGGGCGCGACCGAAGAAGTCGGGCTGACCCGGGCGAAGAAGTCCGGCCGACCCGGGCGAAGAAGTCCGGCCGACCCGTTCCGCAGCATGCAAGCGACCGCTTAGTATGCCACCGACCACCCGGTACGGAGGAGGCATCGCGGATGCAGGCATGGCGTGTGTACGAGAACGGCGAACCGAGCGCGGTGATGCGCCGCGAGGAGGTGGAGCCGCCCACGCCCGCCGACGGGCAGGTCCTCCTCAGAGTCCGCGCCGCGAACGTCAACTTCCCGGACGCGCTGCTCTGCCGCGGCCACTACCAGGTCCGGCCCCCGCTGCCCTTCACCCCCGGTGTGGAGCTCTGCGGCGAGACCGAGGACGGCCGCCGTGTCATCACCACGGCCGCACTCCCGCACGGCGGATTCGCCGCGTACGCGCTCGCCGACGCCGCCGGGCTGCTCCCCGCCCCCGAGAGCCTGGACGACGCCGAGGCCGCCGCGCTGCACATCGGCTACCAGACCGGCTGGTTCGGCCTGCACCGCCGGGCCGCCCTCCAGGAGGGCGAGACCCTCCTCGTCCACGCCGCCGCGGGCGGTGTCGGCAGCGCCGCCGTCCAGCTCGGCAAGGCGGCCGGCGCCACCGTCATCGGGGTCGTCGGCGGACCGGAGAAGGCGGCGGTCGCCCGCACGCTCGGCTGCGACCTCGTCGTCGACCGCCGCTCCGAGGACGTCGTCGCCGCCGTCAAGGCCGCGACCGGCGGCCGGGGCGCCGACGTGATCTACGACCCCGTCGGCGGCGAGGCCTACCAGCAGTCCGCCAAGTGCGTCGCCTTCGAGGGCCGGATCGTGATCGTCGGCTTCGCGAGCGGCACCGTCCCCGCCCCCGCCCTCAACCACGCGCTCGTGAAGAACTACTCCGTCCTCGGCCTCCACTGGGGCCTGTACGCGGCGAAGGACCCGGGCGCGATCGCCCGCTGCCACGAGACCCTGACCGCCTACGCCGCCAAGGGCCTGATCAAGCCCCTCATCGGCGACCGCGTCCCCTTCGACGGCGCGGCGGACGCCGTCCAGCGCGTCGCCGACGGCACCACCACCGGCCGCCTCGTCGTCCTCCCGGAAGGAGCCCGCGCATGACCGACGCCGAAGAACTCCGCTCCCTCACCCGGCAGTTGCTCGCCGACCATCCGCCCGCCACCACCGACCGCACCGACTTCCTGCGCGCGCGCTTCGACGCCGGACTCGCCTGGGTGCACTACCCCGTGGGCCTCGGCGGACTCGACGCGCCCCGCGCCCTCCAGGCCGTCGTCGACACCGAACTCGCCGCCGCGGGCGCCCCCGACAACGACCCGCGCCGCATCGGCATCGGCCTCGGCATGGCCGCCCCCACCCTCCTCGCCTACGGCTCGGACGAGGTCAAGCGCCGCTTCCTCCGCCCGCTGTGGGTGGGGGAGGAGGTCTGGTGCCAGCTCTTCAGCGAGCCCGGCGCCGGCTCCGACCTCGCCGCGCTCGGCACCCGCGCCGTCCGCGACGGTGGGGACTGGGTGGTCGACGGGCAGAAGGTGTGGACCTCCAGCGCCCACGTCGCCCGCTGGGCCATCCTCATCGCCCGCACCGACCCGGACGTCCCCAAGCACCGGGGCATCACCTACTTCGTCTGCGACATGACCGACCCCGGCGTGGAGGTCCGGCCGCTGCGCCAGATCACCGGCGAGGCGGAGTTCAACGAGGTCTTCCTCACCGGCGTCCGGATCCCCGACGCCCACCGCCTCGGCGAGACCGGCGACGGCTGGCGGGTCGCTCAGACCACCCTCATGAACGAGCGGGTCTCCATCGGCGGCGCCCGCATCCCGCGCGAGGGCGGCATGATCGGGAAGGCCGCCACGACCTGGCGCGAACGCCCCGAGCTGCGCACCCACGACCTGCACCGGCGCCTCCTCGACCTCTGGGTCGACGCCGAGGTGGCCCGGCTCACCGGCGAACGGCTCCGCCAGCAGCTCGTCGCGGGCCAGCCCGGCCCCGAGGGCAGCGCGATGAAGCTGGGCTTCGCCCGGCTCAACCAGGCCATCAGCGGCCTGGAGGTGGAACTCCTCGGTGAGGAAGGACTGTTGTACGGCGAGTGGGAGATGCGCCGGCCCGAGCTCGTCGACTTCACCGGCCGCGACGCCGGCTACCGCTACCTGCGCTCCAAGGGCAACTCGATCGAGGGCGGCACGACCGAGGTCCTGCTCAACATCGTCGCCGAACGGGTCCTCGGCCTGCCCTCCGAGCCCCGCAACGACAAGGACGTCGCCTGGAAGGACCTGAGCCGATGACGGAACGGACAGCACAGAGCGATCTGCTCTACTCCGAGACCGAGGACGACCTGCGGGCCGCCGTCCGCTCCCTGCTCACCGACCGGGCCGGCCACCAGGAGCTGCTCGGCCGGATCGAGTCGGACAGCCCGTACGTCCCCGGCCTCTGGAAGGCGCTCGCGGGGGACATGGGCGCCGCCGGACTCCTCGTACCCGAGAAGCTCGGCGGCCAGGGCGCGAGTCACCGCGAGGCCGCCGTCGTCCTGGAGGAGCTGGGCCGCGCGGTGACCCCGGCGCCGTACCTGACGAGCGCGGTCGTGGCCACCGAGACGCTGCTCGCCCTCGCGGGGGAGAGCACCCCGGCGGCCGAGCTCCTCTCCGGGCTCGCGAGCGGCCGCACGGTCGCGGTCCTCGCCGTGCCCCTGTCGGCATCCCCGTACGCGGAGCCGTCGGAGAGGTCCACCGCCTCCACCGTCACCGGCGTCGCGGATGCCGGCGCCGCCGACGTCCTTCTCGTCTCCCGCGCCGACGGCCTGTACGCCGTGCCGGCGGGGGAGGCGACCGTCGAGCCGCAGATCCCGCTCGACCTCACCCGCCCGCTCGCCCGGGTGACCACGGAGGCCGGGAGCGGCACCCTGCTCGCCGGGCCGGACGCGGCCGCCGCGGCGATCCGCCGCGGGCTGCTCGCCGGCGCCGGGCTGCTCGCCTCCGAGCAGCTGGGTCTGGCCGAGTGGTGCCTGGAGGAGACCGTCCGGCACACCCGCGAGCGCCACCAGTTCAACCGGCCGGTGGGCTCCTTCCAGGCGCTCAAGCACCGCATGGCCCAGCTGTGGCTGGACGTCGTCGGCGCCCGGGCGGCGGCCCGCGCGGCCGCCGACGCCCTCGCCACCGGCAGCCCGGATGCCCCGCTCACGGTGGCGGTCGCCCAGGCCTACTGCTCCAAGGTGGCCGTCCGCGCGGCCGAGGAGTGCGTCCAGCTGCACGGCGGGATCGGCATGACCTGGGAGCACCCCGCGCACATCGCGCTCAAGCGGGCCAAGTCCGACCAGCTCGCCCTGGGCTCGGCGGGCCGCCACCAGGACGCGATCGCCGCCCTGGTGGACCTCCCGGCCCCGGCGTAAGGGCCATCCCGGCCCGGTAAGGGGCCCACTGTGCCCACACCCCTTTACATACTGTTTAATTGCAAGCCGTTCGCAATAACAGTTGATCTCCAAAAGGGGTGTGGACACGATGACCGCCCGATCCATCCGCGGCGCGGCCGCCGCGATACTCGCGGGGGCCTTCGCCCTCACGGCGGCGGCCTGCACGAACCCCGGCTCCCCGGCCGGGGCCTCCGGCGGCCCCAAGGATTCCGCGGTCGTCGGCATCGCCTACGAGCCCGAGACGCTCAGCCCGCTCCTCGGCTACGGCAAGGACGGCAACTCCAAGATCTTCGACGGGCTCCTCGCCTTCGACGCCGACATGACGCTGAAGCCCGCCCTCGCCGCGAAGCTGCCGGACGTCAGCGCGGACGGGCTCACGTACACGTACACCCTCCGCGACGGTGTGACCTTCAGCGACGGAGCGCCCTTCACCTCGAAGGACGTCGTCTTCACGTACCGGACGATCCTCGACCCGAAGACGAACAACGCCTCCCGCACCGAGCTCGACGCGGTCAAGAAGGTCGAGGCGATCGGCGACGACACCGTCGTCTTCACCCTGAAGTACCCCTACGCGCCCTTCGCCGAGCGCACCGTCCACGCCATCGCGCCCGAGCACGTCGCCGCGAAGCAGGACGTCAACACCGGCGCGTTCACCACGAAGCCGATCGGCACCGGACCGTACGTCCTCAGCGGCTGGTCCAAGGGCGAGAAGCTCAGCTTCAAGGCCAACCCGACCTACTGGGACGGCGCGCCCGCGGTGAAGAAGTTCACCATGGCCATCGTCAAGGACGACGACGTCCGCGCGACCCGGCTGCGCGCCGGTGACCTCGACGGCGCCATCCTGCCGCCCAACCTCGCTGCCGGGTTCAAGGGCGACAAGGGGCGGAAGACGTACGAGGCGAAGACGTACGACTACCGCACCGTCACCCTTCCCACCCACCACAAGGTGACCGGCGACCCCGCCGTCCGCCGCGCCCTCGACGTCGCCGTCGACCGGCAGGCCATGGTCGACAAGATCCTCGAAGGGGCCGGGAAGCCCGCCTACGGGCCCGTCCCCACCGACAGCCCGTGGTTCGCGAAGGGCACCGAGCGCCGCCACGACCTCGCCGGCGCCCAGAAGATCCTCGACGAGGCCGGCTGGAAGCCCGGCCCGGACGGCATCCGCGTCAAGAACGGCGTCCGCGCCGCGTTCCCGCTCTGGTACCTCTCCGGCGACAAGCTCCGCCAGGACCACGCCCTCGCCTACGCCTCCGACGCCAAGAAGGCCGGCATCGACATCACGACCCAGGCCGGCACCTGGGAGGTCATCGAGCCCCGGATGAAGACCGACGCCGTCCTCGCCGGCGGCGGCTCGCCCGGCGACCCCGACTTCGACCAGTACCTGCTCCTGACGTCCTCCCTCGGGGGCGACGGCTTCAACAACATGGCCTGGTACGACAACAAGACCGTGGACCGCGCCCTGGAGGACGGCCGCCGGACGAACGACACCGCCGAGCGCCGCGCCGCGTACGACACCGTCCAGCGCGAACTGGTCAAGAACCCCGGCTACACCTTCCTCACCCACATCGACCACCTGTACGTCGTCAACGACAGCTGGAACGGGCTGAGCACCCAGATCGAGCCGCACGACCACGGCCTCGCCTCCGGTCCCTGGTGGGACGTCGAGGGCTGGAAGCCCAAGAAGTCCGGAGCGACGCAGAAGTGAACCGCCGCCTCCCCTGGGGGGCCATGGCGCGGATGACGGGACGGCGCGCCCTGGCCGCCGTCCCCGTCCTCCTCGCCGTCACCTTCGCGGTGTTCGCCGTCGCCGCGGCCTCCCCCTTCGACCCCGTGAAGGCCTACGCCGGCACCGCCGGACTGACCGCCTCGCAGGAGAACCTCGACCAGCTCCGCGCCAACCTCGGCGCCGACCTGCCCCTCCTCACCCGCTGGTGGGAGTGGCTCACCGCCGCCGTCACCGGCGACCTCGGCGACTCCTCGGTCATGCGCGCCCCCGTCGTCGACGTCATCACGGAGCGCCTCGGCTGGTCCGTCCTCCTCGCCGTCACCGCCTTCCTGATCGCCATCGCCCTCGGCACGCTCCTCGGCGTCCTCGCGGGACGCCGCCGCGGCGGCCTCCTCGACCGGGCCGTCAGTTCCGCCGCGTACACCCTGGAAGCCGCCCCCGCCTTCTGGCTCGGCCTGCTCGCGATCTGGTTCTTCGCCCTGAAGCTCGGCGTCCTCCCGGCCGGCGGGCTCACCGACACCGCCAGCGACACCGTCACCGCCGACCAGGTCGCCCGCCACCTCGTGCTGCCCGCGCTCGTCCTCGGGATCTCCCAGCTGCCGTGGTTCTTCCTGTACGTCCGCCAGGGCGTCGGCGACGCCCTCGACGAGGACCCGGTGCGCGGCGCCCGCGCCCGCGGTCTGAGCGGCCGCACCGTCCTGACCGGCCACGCCCTGCGCTCCGGCATGCTGCCGATGCTCACCCTCGTGGGCTCCCGCGTCCCCGAGCTCATCACCGGCGCCCTGCTCGTCGAGACCGTCTTCAGCTGGCCCGGCATCGCGGCGGCCACCGTCACGGCCGCCACCTCCGTGGACTTCCCGCTGCTCGCCGCGCTCACGGTCCTCGCCACCGCCGCCGTCCTCCTCGGCAACCTCCTCTCCGACCTGCTGTACGGACTCGCCGACCCGAGGGTGGGCTTCGATGGCTGACCAGCGCACCCACCGCCTGCGGCTGTGGAGCTCCGCCGTGACCGTCGGCGTCATCCTCCTCGCCGTCCTCGTCGTCCCCCCGCTCGTGCAGCTCGACGAACAGGCCGTCGACCTCTCGCGCAAGCTCCTCCCGCCGTCCTGGGACCACCCCTTCGGCACCGACGACCTCGGCCGCGACCTGCTCCTGCGCTGCATCTACGGGCTGCGGATCTCGCTCCTCGTCGGGCTCGTCGCCGCGCTTGTCGCCACCGTCGTCGGCACCGCCGTCGGAGCGGCCGCCGGAGCGGCCGCCGGAGCGCTCGGCGGCTGGATCGACCGCTGTCTCATGCGGCTCGTCGACGCCTTCTCGTCCGTGCCGCACCTGCTGCTCGGCATCTTCGTCGTGGCACTCTTCCGGCCGGGCGTCTGGCCGGTCATCGCCTCCGTCGCCGTCACCCACTGGCTCTCCACCGCCCGGATCGTCCGCTCCGAGGTCCTCTCGCTGCGCACCCGGCCCTTCGTGGACGCCGCCGTCTCCGGCGGCGCCTCGCGGTGGCGCGTCACCGTCCGGCACCTGCTGCCCGCCGTCCTGCCGCAGGCCGGACTCGCCGCCGTCCTCATGGTCCCGCACGCCATGTGGCACGAGTCGGCGCTCTCCTTCCTCGGCCTCGGCCTCCCCAGCCACCAGGCGAGCCTCGGCAACCTCGTGCAGAACGCCCGTTCCTCGCTGCTCGCCGGGGACTGGTGGCCGACCCTCTTCCCCGGCCTCCTCCTCATCGTGCCGACCCTCGCCATCGCGGGACTCGCGGGCGTGTGGCGCGACCGGCTCAACCCGCGCCGCCGATCGGAGCTGATGCTGTGAACGCCCCACACGCTCCCGAGGGCAGGGTCCTGCGTGCTCTGGAAGCCGTCACCGCCGAGCGCGCCGAGGATGCCCTCCTCAGCGTCCGCGACCTGACCGTCCGCTTCCGGCTGCGCGGCGGCCGGACCGTCGCCGCCGTCAGCGACGCCGACTTCGACCTCGGCGCGGGGGAGTGCCTCGCCCTCGTCGGCGAGAGCGGCTGCGGCAAGTCCGTCCTCGCCTCCGCCCTCCTCGGCCTGCTCCCGGGCAACGCCGAGACCTCCGGTACGGCGCTGATCGACGGGACCGATCTGCTCGCCGCCGACGAGAAGACCCTGGCCCGCACGGTACGGGGCCGCCGCGTCGGGCTCGTACCGCAGAGCCCCGCCGCCCACCTCACCCCCGTCCGCACCGTCCGGTCCCAGCTGGAGGAGACCGTACGGGCCCTCACCGGCACCCCGCGCCGCGCGCGGCGGAAGGCCGCCGAGGACGCCGCCGCACGGGCCGCCTTCCCGGCCGGCCACCTCGACCGGTACCCGCACGAGCTCTCCGGCGGCCTCGCCCAGCGCGCCGCGACCGCCCTCGCCCTCATCGGCGACGCCCGCCTCCTCCTCGCCGACGAACCGACGACCGGCCTCGACCGGGACCTCGTCGACCGCACCGTCGACGAACTGCGCCGCCACGTCGACGAGGGCCGGGGCCTGCTCCTCATCACCCACGACCTCGCCGCGGCCGCCCGCATCGCCGACCGCGTCGCCGTCATGTACGCGGGCCGGATCGTCGAACTCGCCCCCGCCCACCGCTTCTTCGGTGCCACCGGCCCCCGCCACCCGTACGCGCGCGGGCTCCTCGACGCCCTCCCCGACCGGGCGTTCACCCCCATCCCCGGCATGCCCCCGGAGCTCTCCGCGCTGCCCGACTGCTGCGCCTTCGCCCCGCGCTGCCCCCTGGCCACCGACCTCTGCACCACCCGCCCCGAGCCGCGCGCCGGGGTGGCCTGTCACCACCCGGAGCACCCCCGTGCTTGAACTCGACACCGTCACCGCCGGCTACGACCGCCGCGAGCCCGTCTTCCGGGGCGCCTCGCTCACCGTCGCCCCCGGCGAGTCCGTCGGCCTCCTCGGCCCCAGCGGCTGCGGCAAGTCCACCCTCGCCCGGGTCGCCGCCCTCCTCCACCGGCCCGACGCCGGCCGGCTCGTCCTCGACGGCACCGAGATCCGGGCCTGGCGCCACCGCGCGCCGCGTGAGCTCCGTACCGCCGTCGGCGTCGTCTTCCAGCAGCCCCGCACCGCCGCCGATCCCCGGCTCACCCTCGCCGAGATCGTCGCCGAACCGCTCCGCGCCACCGGCCGCCGCGCCGAGGCCGACAGCCGGGTCGCCGAGCTCGCCCCGGCCGTCGGCCTCACCGCCGACCTGCTCACCCGCCGCCCCCACGAGGTCAGCGACGGCCAGCTCCAACGCGCCTGCCTGGCCCGCGCGTTGACCCTGCGTCCGCGCTGGCTGATCTGCGACGAGATGACCGCGATGCTCGACGCGTCCACCACGGCCGCGCTCGTCGCCGCCGTCGAGGCCTACCGCGCGGAGACCGGCGCGGGCCTGCTCGCCGTGGGCCACGACCGCGTCCTGCTGAACCGCTGGTGCGACCGTACGGTGGAGTGGAGGGACTGCCTGCCCGCCGAGGAGAGCCCGTGACCACCCCCTGGGGCCGCGCCGCCGAGGACGACCCCCTCGACGGGCTGCGCGCCGCCGTGACCGCCGCCGACTGCGGATACGAGCCCCAGGGCGGGTACGAGGACCGCTGCTGGATCCTCCACACCGTCCACGACGGTCCCGTACGGCTCCGCTGGGACGAGGTGCTGTCCCGGGCCGGACGCCGGCTCGCCGACTGGCCAAACACCCTGTCCTCCCTGGTCTTCGAGGGCGTGGAGGGGACGCACGACCTCGAAGGGCCCGACCCGGCGGAGATGGACCGCGCGTGCCTGGCCCGGCTCGTCGACCACCTGGCCCGTAGCGGCCCGCAGGGCCCGAACACCCCCTGTGCGGGCGCCAGGGCCCCCGTGGCGACGTCACACGAGGAATGGATGCTCCACGGCGAACGCCTGGTCGCCCGGCGGGGTCGGCTGGGCGACGCCCTCGCCCACCACGACGCCATGCCGGACGGATGGTTTCCCGCCACCTGGTGGGCGGCGGACGGGAGCTGGCTCGTCCTCACCGACTTCGACCTCAACGCCACCGAGGTCTTCGGTGACGCCGCGCTGATCGCGGGGCTGCTCGCCGATCCGGAGGTCGACGCGGTGCGTCACCCGAGCATCGCCGAGAGCCTCGGCGGCTGAACCCAGGGGGCGTCCCTGCCGAAATCCCACCCGTATGGCCGCCCCGCCATACGCCCGGACGGACCGCTCATTCCGCCACACTGTCCGCCGAACGCCGCAATTCCGGTGCGGCGACGGAGGGACGTGAAGGCGATGGCCGTTTCCATTTCTGTCGTGGTGCTGCTGCTGGTGCTGGCCGTGATCTTCCTGCGCAGCGGCGGACTCAAGGTCACCCACGCGCTCACCTGCGCCCTGCTCGGCTTCTTCCTCGCCGGCACCAGCGTGGCGCCCACGATCCACAACGGCGTCGCCGCCACCGCCAACGTGGTCTCCAGCCTCAAGCCGTGATCATTGCATGATCGTGAACTGTCTGTGAAACACAGGGCAGTTGCATGTACATCTCACCGACTCGGGCCTAGCGTCGGCGGCCGGCGCGACAGTTTGTCAGCAACCCGAGGAGCCGCAGTGACCACCCACCCGCCCCGAAGACGAGCACGCGCGCTCGCGCTGGTCGTCGCGCTGAGCGCGACCCTCCTCGCGGGCGCCGCGCCCGTCGCCCAGGCCGAGGAGATACCCCTCGCCATCGGCCACCGACTCGTCGACCACTACGACGGCGCCCCCGCCACCGCCCGGCCCGTACCCGGCAAGGCGCCCGCGCAGCACCCGTACCTCGCCCCCAACGGGCGCAGCGGCATGCACGCCGACGGCGCGGGCAGCGGCACCCATCCCTACTCCGGTCCGCTCGGCCGCGATCCGCAGGTCGACAGCGAGAAGATCGCCCCCGTCGGCGGCGAGTGCGCCACCGTCACCTTCGACTCCGGCGGCCGCCTCGTCACCGTCTGCGGCACCTTCAGCGGCTTCCTCCTGAAGCTGCTCGATCCGCGCACCCTCGACACCCTCGCCGAGTACAAGCTGCCGCAGCGCTCCTCGACCGTCGAGGCCATCACCCGCCTCGACTTCGAGAAAATCGTCAAGGACACCTCCGGCGGCGCCTACTTCTACCTCGACAACCAGGACCGGGTCGTCCTCGCCGACTCCCGCCAGCACGTCCTGCGCATCGCCCACCGCCAGAAGGCCGACGGCGCCTGGGAGTTCGTCGTCGAGAACGACTGGGACCTCACCTCCCTCGTCCCGCACGACTGCGTCACCTGGACCAATCTCTTCCCCAGTGGCGTCTGCGACCCCGTCACCTCCGTCATGCCCGACTGGGACGGCCGCATCTGGTGGGTCACCCGGCTCGGCCGCGTCGGCACCGTCGACCCGGCGACGGGCACGCTCCGGGCGATCAGGCTCGACGGCGAGGAGATCCAGAACTCCTTCTCCGTCGCCGAGGACGGCGTCTCCATCGTCACCGACCACGCCCTGTACGGCTTCCGGGCGGGCGCCGACGGCACCCCGCGCGTCGAGTGGCGCGAGACGTACGACCGGGGGACCGGCACCAAGCCCGGCTCCGTGAACCAGGGTTCGGGCACCACCCCCGACCTGTTCGGCGACCGGGACCAGTACGTCGCCATCACCGACAACGCCGACGACCGGATGAACGTCATCGTCTACCGGCGCGGCGCCGACGTCCCCGCCGCCGAGCGTGTCGTCTGCAAGGTCCCGGTCTTCCGCTCCGGGGCCTCCACCACCGACAACTCCCTGATCAGCTGGGGCAACAGCCTCGTCGTCGAGAACAACTACGGCTACGAGAACCCGAGTACGCTCACCCTCGGCCGCAGCGTGGTCGGCGGCGCGGCGAGGATCGACGTCCGCGCCGACGGCAGCGGCTGCGACACCGTCTGGGAGAGCGACGTCCGCTCGCCCTCCACCGTCCCGAAGCTCTCCACCGCCAACGGGCTGCTCTACTTCTACGAGAAGCGCCCGAACTCCTTCGGCATCGACGCCTGGTACCTCACGGCCGTCGACTTCCGCACCGGACAGCGGGCCTTCTCGCGCTTCACCGGCACAGGCCTCGCCTACGACAACAACTGGGCGCCGATCACCATCGGCCCGGACGGCACCGCGTACGTGGGTGTCTTCAACGGCATCATCGCCGTCCGCGACAAGGCCTGACCGGGCGCACGGAACTGCCCCGGAGGCCGTGAGGCTCCGGGGCGGTTCCCTGTGCCACGGGTGGGGTCAGACCATCTCGGGCATGTCGCCGACGGTGGTCTTGAGATCGATGACCGCGAAGGCGGCGCCCTGCGGGTCGAGGATCGCCGCGAACCGGCCGAACGGGCTGTCCATCGGCCCGAAGAGCTTCCGCCCCTTGAGACGTTCGGCCGCCTCGACGGCCTTGTCGCAGTTGTCGACGGCGAAGTAGATCTGGATGTAGGGGGCGAATTCCGGGGGGAACTCCTCCGGGGTCATCTTCATCCGCCCCAGGACCGGCATCTCCCCTCCCAGGTCGAAGACCCGGTAGTCGACGTGCTCGTCCTTCATCTTCTTGGAGGCGTAGCCGAAGACGGCGGTGAAGAAGGCGTCGGACTTCGCCGGCTCCCGGGTGAAGACCTCCGCCCAGGCGTACGAGCCGGTCTCACCCTCCAGCTCGAAGCCCTCGTGGACGCCCGACTGCCAGATGCCGAACGACACGCCGGTCGGATCCTGCGCGATGCACATCGACCCGAAGTCGCCGACCTGCATCGGCTCCATGAGGACGGTGCCGCCCGCCGACCGGATCTTCGCCGCCGTGGCGGCGACGTCCGGCGAGGAGAAGTACAGACACCAGGCCGACTTCGGTTCGCCGTCCTGCCCGGGCATCGGCGGCACGACGGCCGCGACCGCCTTTCCGTTCTTGTACGCCTGCGTGTAGTTGCCGTATTCCGTGGAGGACTCGCCGAAGGTCCAGCCGAGCACGTCGCCGTAGAACACCTTGGCGCCCTCGACGTCGGTGAACATCGCGTCGGTCCAGACCGGCGTGCCTTCAGGTCGTGCGGCCATGACGGTGACTCTCTCTCTTGCGATCGATGTCGTGTTCCTGTGAGCCACGCTAGCCACGCCCGTCGCACACCGCTCGGTGACGCGACGTGACAGTGCCGCCGCTGCTGCGATCATGCACCCATGAAGACGAGCGCGGAGCACGGGATCATCGCCGTCCCGGCGGGCCGGGTCACGCTGTCCGACCGGCGCACGGAGCGACGCTGGACGGTCGACCTCCCGGCGTACGGCCTGGCCGTCCACCCGGTCACCCAGGAGCTCTACGAGCGGGTCACGGGGGAGCGGCCGAGCACCGCGCACGGTGACCGGCTCCCGGTGGAAGGGGTGTCCTGGGGGGACGCGGTCCGCTTCTGCAACGCCCTCTCCGACCGCGAGGGACTCACCCCCGCGTACCGGATCCCGGACGGCGACCCGGACGGCGACCCGGACGGGGCCGAGTGGGACGGGAACGCCGACGGCTACCGGCTGCCCACGGAGGCCGAATGGGAGCACGCTTGCCGCGCCGGCACCACGGAGGCGCGGTACGGGCCGCTCGACGAGATCGCCTGGCACCGGGGGAACTCCGCGGAGCGGCTCCACGAGACCGGCGGGCGCCGCCCCAACGACTGGGGGCTCCACGACATGCTCGGCAACGTCTGGGAGTGGTGCTGGGACGTCTACGACGCCGAGGTCTACGGCGGCTACCGGGTGCTGCGCGGCGGCGGCTGGTTCGACGAGCACTGGAGCTGCCGCGCCTCCGTACGGCGCCGCAGCCACCCCACCCTCCGCATCGACGACGTGGGGTTCCGGCTCGCCCGCACCCTCACCGGCTGAGCGCGGGCCGAGCACCGGCCGACGGCGGGGTCAGCGGGGCAGGCGGCTCATCGCGTAGCGGTGGAACGGGCCGTCGGGCACCGGAAGTCCGGGACGCCACATCTTCAGGACCTGGCCCGAGGGCACGAACAGCGCCGTCGGCAGGTGGTCCGGGTCCGTCCACGCCCAGCGCTCGATGTTGTCCGGCTCCGTGACGGCCGGCGTGCCGCGGAAGCCGCGTACCACCGTGGCCACGGTCATCCGGGTCAGCTCCGCCGAGGTGACCGAGTCCAGGATCAGCCCCAGCACCTCCACGTCGGCGGCGTCCGCGACGAGCGACGTCTCCTCGGCGAGCTCGCGCACCGCCGCGTCCTCCACGGACTCGCCCGGCTCGACCTTGCCGCCCGGCAGCTCCCACACGCCGGACCGGTGCAGCCCGAGGAGGACCCGGCCGGACGCGTCGGTCACGACGACGCCCGCGCCGAGCGAGGCCTGGGCAGGGGGCGGCTGGACGTTGCGGCGCGCCGCGGCGGCCTCGTCTGGTGTGGACATGACCCCCTTCTACCAGCAGACCTCTCCGCACGACAAAGAGCGCACCGGCCGGCCACGGACTGTCATGTCCCCGGCGGGGGGACCACCGCGACCGGACAGTGCGCGTGGTGCAGCACCGCATGGGCGACCGATCCGATGAGCAGCGAGCCGATCCGGTGCCGGTGGTGCCGTCCCACGACCACCAGACCGGCATCCCGCGAACCCTCCACGAGCCGCCCCGCCGCGTCCCCCGGCACGACGGACGGAACCAGCCTGACATCCGGCCACCGCTCCGCGAAGGGCCGCAGCCGCTCCTCCTGCTCCCGCCCCGCCTCCCGCAGCAGCTCCGCCGAGTCGTCGGCCTCCGGCAGCGGCGGCGGCACCTGGAGCGCCGGAGACGGGGCCGCGAGCAGCGCCCCGGGCTGCGGGGGCATCCGGAAGGCGGTCACGACCTCCAGCGGTACGCCCCGACCCTGCGCCGTCTCGAAGGCGAAGGCCAGCACCTCGTCCGGGGTCTCCTCGGGGTGCAGGCCCAACAGGACCCGCCCCTTGTCCGGGGCGCCCGGCGCCCCGACGGTCCGCGCCTCGTGCGGCACGACCACGAGCGGGCAGGGCGCGGTCATCGCCAGCGTGCGGCTGGTCGAGCCGAGCAGCAGCGTCACGAAGCCGCCGTGCCCCCGCGAGCCGGTCACCAGCAGTCGCGCGCCCCGCGCGGCCGCCGGCAGCGCGTCGGCGACGGTCCCGTCGAGGGACACGTACCGGACGGGAACGGTGTGCCCGCGCTCCTCCACGACGGTCCTGACCGCGTTCAGCAGGGTGTCGGGCAGCTCCGGTTCCTTGCCCAGGGAGGCGATCCGGGCGGACCCGAGCTGGAGCGCGTCGGAGCGGACATGGGCCACCACGACGGGCGCGCCGAGGCGCTCCCCGGCATCCAGGGCCCACTCCAGGGCGCGGAGGCTGTGCTCGGAGCCGTCCACGCCGACGACGACTGGGGGCTCGGAGGCGGTGCTCGTGTCACTCATGGGGACATGCCTCCCGCACCCGCCCGCACGCCACACCGGCCCGTACCGAATCGCTTCGGTACGGGCCGGTGGAGGAAGAAGGGGGTGTCAGGCGCTCTGGTCGCGGCGCGCCCGCTCCGCGTCCCGCTCCTTGATGCGGACGGTCTCCGCGCGGACCTCCGACTGCGTGGCCCGCTCCTTCCGCAGCCACGCGGGGAGCTCGTCCTTGATCGCGTCGATCTGCTCGGTGGTGAGCGGCTCGGTGATGCCGCCGCGGGCGAGACCGGCGATGGAGACGCCGAGCTTGTTGGCGACGACCGGGCGGGGGTGCGGGCCGTTCTTGCGCAGCTCCTGGAGCCAGGCCGGCGGGTTGGCCTGGAGCTCGGTCAGCTCGGCGCGCGAGACGACCCCCTCCTGGAACTCGGCGGGGGTGGCTTCGAGGTACACACCCAGCTTCTTCGCCGCGGTCGCGGGCTTCATCGTCTGGGCGTTCTGGTGCGACGTCATGGTGCCAAGGGTATCGAGCATGCGGGCGACCTCCGACCACGTCCGCTACCGGTAGCCTTGCGGGGTGACAGGCTCGGACGTTTCCCCCGCGGAATCCCCCACGGATTCCCCCGCCGCTTCCCCCTCCTCCGCTTCGGCTTCCCCTGCCTTCCGGCTCGCGTACGTCCCGGGAGTGACGCCCGCGAAGTGGGTGCGGATCTGGAACGAGCGCCTGCCCGACGTGCCGCTGACCCTCGTCGCCCTGGACCCGGCCGAGGCCTTCGGCGCGCTCCGGGACGGGGCCGCGGACGCGGGTCTCGTCCGGCTGCCCGTCGACCGGGACGACCTCAGCGCCATCCCGCTCTACACGGAGACCACGGTCGTCGTCGTCCCCAAGGACCACCTGTTCGCGGAGGTCGAGGAGATCTGGGCGTCGGACCTCGCCGACGAGCTCGTCCTGCACCCCCTCGACGACACCCTCGGCTGGGAGCAGCCGCCGGGCCGCCCCGCGAACGAGCGCCCCGAGACGACGGCCGACGCGGTCGAGCTCGTCGCGGCGGGCGTCGGCGTGGTCGCCGTCCCGCAGTCCCTCGCCCGGCTCCACCACCGCAAGGACCTCACGTACCGGACGCTCAACGACGTCCCGCAGTCGCGCGTGGCCCTGTCGTGGGTGGCGGCCGACGAGGCACCCGACCTGGTGGAGGAGTTCATCGGGATCGTGCGCGGCCGGACCGTGAACAGCACCCGGGGCCGTCGTGCCGAGGCCCAGAAGGGGCAGAAGCAGCCGAGGAAGGACCAGAAGCCCGGCAGGTCCGCCAAGCCGGGCGGCGGCGGAGGCGCGCGCGGTGGCGGCAAGCCCGCTGCGGCCCGCAAGGGCGGAGCCAAGAGCGGCGGCAAGGGCGGCGCCAAGAGCGGCGGCGCGGGCGGAGCCAAGAGCGGCGGTGCGGGCGGAACCGGCCGCGGCAAGGGCGGAAAGCCCCGCGGCCGGTCCTGACGCCGTACGACCCTTCCGTGCCGGCGCTGTCCGCACGGCGGACGGCCCTCACCGGGGCGGGGGCGCCTCGGCATACTGACCCCTCCTGATCATCGAGATCACGCAGGAGGAGCTTTGGCCGCCAGTTTCAGGACCGTCGTCGAGGTGGGACCGGACCATCTCGAACGGGCCCGGTCCATCGACCGGGTGTTCCAGGAGGCGATCGCGCCCGCGACCGTCAACTTCGACTTCGAGGCGATACGGGCCGCGGCCGCGGCCGTACCCGACACCACCGTCGTGCGGCAGGTCCGGGGCTGGGGGCTCCAGGAGCACGCCCCCGTCCTCGTCATGGTCCTCTCGCTGAAGGAGGCCGTCCGGCAGGCCCTTCCCCCGGAGTACGCGGAGGCGGGGTTCTGGGGGACCGTCGAGCGCGAGCTCGTCGAGGCCTTCACCGGCCTCGCCGGGCAGGAGGGGCAGCCCGGACTCTCCTTCTACGAGGAGTCCGAGCAGCGCACCCGCTTCTACCGGGACCTGTTCTTCGCCCTCCAGGACGAGGAGACCGGGGAGGACATCTACGCCCTCGCCTTCTGCGTCGACGTGACCGTCGAGCTGCCGAAGGCCGAGGCCACCACCCTGGAGCTGACGGACGTCGTCCCCTTCGCCGTCCGGCTCAACGCGATCCTGGTCCGGCAGTCCCCGACCGTCGCCGTCTGAGCCGTACCGGCCCGCCGTCCCGGGCCGGACACCCCACGCGTCACACCGGCCTGCGCCACCGTTTGCCCCGCGCCGCCGCGACGAGTTCCGGCACCGTCGCCAGCTTGACCCGGGGGCGCCCGGCGTCCCGGCCCCGTGCCCGCTCGGCACGGTCGATGGCCGCGAGACCGCGCGCGTCGACGAGACCGGCGCTGCGGCTCCGCACCAGCTTGCGGAAGGCCTGCGGCGTGCCCGTAGGGGAGGGCAGCGCGCCCGCGACCGCGTCCGCGAGCAGCGTCCCGACCGTCTCCTCCGCGCACGCCCGGTTGGCCCCGATGCCCCCGGAGGGCCCCCGCTTGATCCAGCCGACGACATAGCCGCCGGGCAGTCCGGTGACCCGTCCGGCCTCGTGGGGCACGGTGCCGGTGGCCTCGTCGAAGGGCAGCCCCGCCAGACGCACACCGCGGTAGCCGATCGCCCGGACGAGCAGGCCCGCCCCGATCTCCGTGGCTGCCGGCGCTCCGTCCTCCGTGCTCCCCGTCACCCGGACCGCCCGTACCCGCTCCGTCCCGAGTGCCTCGACCGGCGCCGAGTGGAAGCGCAGGACGATCCTGCGCCGGTCCCGCGCGGGCTCCCGTGTCCAGTCCACCGCCTCGCGGGGCACGTCCCGCAGGAGCGCGGCCCTGTCCCCGGGCGCGGCCGTGTCGATCGTCTCCCCGGTCCGCGGGTCCCGGTCGTCGACGAGCAGTTCCACCCCCGACAGGTGCTTCAGGGCGAGCAGTTCGGACGACGTGTACGCCGCGTGCTCGGGGCCCCGGCGGCCCAGCAGCACCACCTCCCGCACCCGCGTGCCGCGCAGCGCGGCGAGGGCGTGGTCGGCGATGTCGGTGGCGGCGAGGGCGTCGGGGTCCATGACGAGGACGCGGGCGACGTCGAGGGCCACGTTGCCGTTGCCCACGATCACGACCCGCCCGGCCGACACGTCGACCGCGTCCGCGCCGGTCTCGGGGTGGGCGTTGTACCAGGAGACGACGGAGGTGGCGGCGACGCTGCCCGGCAGATCCTCGCCGGGGATGCCGAGCCGCCGGTCGGCGGGCGCGCCCACCGCGTAGATCACCGCGTCGTGGTGTGCGGCGAGTTCCTCGACGGAGACGTCCCGGCCGATCTCCACGCCCAGCCGCAGCCGGACGCGGGGGTGGGAGTGGAAGCGGGCGAAGGCCTCCCCGGCGCCCTTGGTCGCCGGGTGATCCGGCGCCACGCCGTAGCGGAGGAGACCGCCGGCGACCGGGAGCCGGTCGATCAGCGTCACCTCGGCGTTCGTGTGCAGCAGCAGGTCCTCGGCGGCGTACATGCCGGCGGGGCCCGTGCCGACGACCGCGATGCGCAGCGGGGCGAAGTCGGAGGGCAGCGAGCGGGGGAAGGAAGGGGCGCCCCAGGAGTGGAAGTTGGGCGAGGCCACGGCCGGTTCGGGCGTCCGGTCGGCGTAGTAGTCCGCGTTGATCGCCTCGTACTCCCGCAGCCGTCCGGTGAGGCGGTCCGCCGGGAAGATCGCGTCGACGGGGCAGGCGTCGGCGCAGGCGCCGCAGTCGATGCAGGCCTTGGGGTCGATGTACAGCATCTCCGTGGTGCCGAAGTCCGGTTCCCCGGGCGTCGGATGGATGCAGTTGACCGGGCAGACGGCGACGCAGGTCGCGTCGTTGCAGCAGGTCTGGGTGATCGCGTAGGTCATGTCGTCGGCTCTGCTCTACTCGGCTCGGAGGCGCTCGGCTCGGAGGGGTCAGACGAGGTGGGCGCGCCGGTAGAAGAACATGGCGGGCCGGGTCAGCATCCCGACGTCGGCCAGGAACTCCATCAGTCCGGAGCAACTGGCGCGCAGCTGTGCCTTGTAGTGCTCGTTGGCGGCCGCCTCGCGGCGGGCCCGCTCGGGGTCGAGTCCGGCCCGCACGTACACCTCCGGGTTCACCAGGCTGGTGATGATGTAGTACGCGGCGATGGCGACCACGAGGGCCTGGAAGCGGCGGCGCGCCCTACTCGCGCGGGCGAGGTTGCGGCGCGTCTCGTCCCGGGCGAACTTCATGTGCCGGGATTCCTCGACGACATGGATGTTGCTGATGGTGCGCACGAAGGGGACGACCCGCTCGTCGCGCATCCAGTCGCGCTGCATGACGTCGAGGACCTCCTCGGCGACGAGGATGCCGGCGTACGCGGCTTCGCCGAAGCCGACGGTCTTCATGAAGCGGCCGAGTTCCAGCACGGCCCGCTTGGGCCGGTACGCGGGCGCGCCGAGCTTCTCGGAGCCCCGGGCGAACATGATCGAGTGCCGGCACTCGTCGGCGATCTCCGTGAGGGCCCACTGGAACCGCGGATCGGTGTGATCCATGCGGTAGATGTCGCGGAGCACCATCTGCTGGAGGATCATCTCGAACCAGATGCCGGTGCTCGCCACCGAGGCGGTCTCCTGCCGGGTCAGCTCCTTGCGCTGCTCCTCGGTCATCTCGTTCCAGTACGCGGTGCCGTAGAGGGAGTTCCACTCGGGGCTCTGGCCGTGGAAGTCCTTGTCGAGCGGGGTGTCCCAGTCGACGTCGACGGCGGGGTCGTACGACAGCTTCGCAGCGGACCGGAGCAGTCGCTCGGCCGTGGAGTTGTCGTACTGATCCTCGGGCTCCGGGCGGACGGTGCTGCTTGCCATGGTGCGGCTCCTTGGATCGCGTGGCCGGCGGATCGGGCGCTTATTAGACGCTGCGTCTAGCAGACTTGTTAGACGGAACGTATAGCAAGGGTCCGGGGCAGGCCTACCCCTCGGTACGGACTTTTTCCCGCGGGCACGCGAACGGGGCCGGAGCCCAGTGGACTCCGGCCCCGTCAAGGGGTCACGCGCTGACGGAACCGCCGTGTCAGAAGGTCAGGTTCCAGGCGTCGATCTTGCCCGTGTCCTGGCTCGCGTTGTCGTTCACGCGAAGCTTCCAGACACCGTTGGCGACCTCCGCCGAGGCGTTGACGGTGAACGTCTGGACGATGTTGTCCGTACCGCTGCCGGTCCTGTTGTGCACCGTGTAGACGGTGCCGTCCGGGGCCACCAGGTCGACCTTCAGGTCACCGATGTACGTGTGCTTGATGTCCACGCCGAGCTTGAGGGTCGCCGGGGCGTTGCCCGTCTGCCCGCTGACCGTGATGGGGCTCTCCACCGTCCCGTTGTCGGTGATGGTGAAGTCGTTCAGGTTCTCGAAGTACGCGCCGGGCGGCAGGGTGGTGCCCCCGACGGCCTTCAGGGCGTCGACCGCGCCTTCGCCGAAGAAGCCGTTCTTGGTGGTGGTGCCGGTGCAGCGGGTGTCCGAGGGGCACGCGCGGTCCGTGGCCTGGACGCCGAGCTGGTCCCGGATCTGCGCCGGGGTGAACGTCGGGTTCACGCTCGCGATGAGCGCGGCGACGCCCGCCACGTGCGGGGAGGCCATCGACGTGCCGTTCATGTTGCCGTACTTGCCGCCCGGGAGCGTCGAGTAGACACCGGAGGCGCCGTCGCCGCCGGGGGCCGCGATGTCGATGACGCTGTTGCCGAAGTTCGAGTACGAGGCCTTGGCGCCGCCGTTGCCCTGCGCGGCGACGGTCACGACGCCCGGGAGCTCCGTCGGGATGTCGATGCAGGCATTGGTGATGGTGCGGGTGACCGGCGTCGAGTCGTTGGGGGACTCGGAGTCGGTCGTCTTGTTCGCCAGGTCGTAGTTGGAGTTGCCGGCGGCGGCCACCTGGAGCGAGCCCTTGCCCTCGGCGTACGCCTGGGCGCGGCGGACGCCCTCGATGATGGCGGCCTGGTCCACGTTGTCCGGGCAGTTGAACGCCCACGGGTCCGTGTAGTAGCTGTTGTTGGTGACCTTGAAGCCGTGGTCACCGGCCCACATGAAGCCGCAGATCGTGTTCTCCGCGAAGAACAGGCTGCTCGTCGGCTCCGCGATGCGGACCGAGGAGATCTTCACGCCCGGCGCGACGCCGATGACGCCCTTGCTGTTCTTCGCCGCCGCGATCGTGCCCGCGACGTGCGTGCCGTGGGTGCCGACGTCACGCCAGGCGCCGGCGCGGGTGTCCGCCTTGCCGTAGGCGCAGGACGCCGAGTCGGCGGCGTTGAAGTTGGGCGCGATGTCCTGGTGCTGGTCGTCAACGCCGGTGTCGAGGACGCCGACCTTCACCGACGCCGAACCGGTGGTGACGGCCCAGGCCTGGTCGGCCTTGATCTGCGTCATGTCCCAGCGGTTGGACTCCGTCAGCGTCGTCGTGGACTGCGACGGGTTGGCCGGGAGGGCCGGGCTGTAGGCGTCGGCCGGGACGTCGGACGTACGGGTCGCCCCGACCTGCTGGACGCCGCCGACCGTGCGCATCGACGAGGCGAACGACGCGGATGTCGAGTGCGCCACGATCACGCCGATCGCGTCGTACGTGGCGAAGACCGAACCGCCGTTGCTCGTCACGGCGCCGCTGACGGCGGAGGTGCCGCCCGGCGCGGTGATCACGAGGTAGGCGCGGGTGCCCGCGGCCCAGGCCGCCGGTGCGGCGGCGGTCGAGGGGGCGGTCTGCGCCGTGGTGGCCTGTGTCGCCCCCGCCGAACGGGCCGCGACGGGCGCGGTGTCCGACGGTGCTGCCTGGGCGAATCCGGCGGGAGCGGCGAGCGCCACGGTCGTACCGAGGGTCGCGACGGCGATGGCCGAGAGTCTCAACCGGCTGGATATCTGGGAAAACAATGCGTCCTCCGATGACCCGGTGGCGCGTGTGGCGCCCGCCGGGCCCTGTGATGTGTGGGGTGGACGCAAGATCCCAGACTCGCGAGGCGGAAGGAAGCATTCTGTCCGAGAAGCCCGTTCGCGTTACGCACTATTGACCGAACAGCGTCAAAAGAGCGAGATTTCCTGGACAGGTGTCCATGTATGATGGACAGCTGTCCAGGAAGTGTGTGTGGTGAGGAGAGAATGATGGAGACGACGGCGAACGTGCTGGTGGGCCTGGTGGCTGCCCTGCACGCGTACATCCTGGTTCTGGAGATGTTCCTGTGGGAGCGGAAGCCGGGCCGCGCGCTGTCGGGCTTCGACGCCGACATGGCCCGCGCCACCGCGCCGCTCGCCGCCAACCAGGGCCTCTACAACGGCTTCCTGGCCGCCGGCCTCGTCTGGGGACTCGTCGCCGACGATCCGACGGGGTTCAGGGTCACGGTGTTCTTCCTGGCCTTCGTGGTCGCCGCGGGCCTGTACGGCGGTGCCACCGCGAACCGCCGCATCTTCGTCGCCCAGGCGCTGCCCGGCGCGCTGGCCCTCGCCGCCGTGCTGCTGAGCCGGTGACCCCGATGCCGGGAGACGCGGCGCCGGGGGGTGCGGCGCCGGGGGGCGCGGCGCCGGGGGACCCCCGGGCCGCCCGTACGCGGGCCAAGCTGCGACAAGCACTCCTCGACGAGTGCGTGGAACGTCCACTGGCGGAGGTCACCACCGCCGCGCTGGTCCGCAGGGCCGGGGTCGGCCGTGCCACCTTCTACGTCCACTACGCCGACCTGGAGGCGCTGGCCGTCGATGCCTGCGCCGACGTCGTCCGGGACGCGGTGGACGCCCTGCACGCCTGGCGCGGCGTCCCCGACCCGGCGGTCCCGCCGCCCGCGCTGACCGCCTTCTTCGAGGGCCTCGCCCCGCACGCCCCCCTCTACCGAGCCCTGTTGAGCCCGGGCGGTGGCGGCCCGCTCGGGCGCGTGCTCCATCACGACCTGCGGGCCCGCAGCCTCGCCGAGCGCACCCTGGTCGGTGCTCCCGAGCCGGAACTGATCGCCTCGGCCGTGGCCGCGACCTTCGCGGGAGTCCTCGCCGACTGGCTGCACGGCCTTGTCGAGGGCACCCCCACCGGTGTCGCCGGGCGGGTCTGGCTCCTCCTCGTCACCCTGCACCGCACGCCCCTGGGTGCGGGGCGGGAGTGACCGTACGGGGCGGGTGCCCCCGCCCCGTACGGTGTCCGCTACTTCAGGTACGGGCCCGCGGCTCCGATCCTGCCGGGGCCGTTCAGGACGTACACCCGGAGATTGCCCTTGCCGGGCGCGCCGACCGAGAGCGTTCCGTTGGTGACGGTCTTCACGTCGCCCGTGACGGCGTCGGTGTACGTGCCGTTCGGGATGCCCGTGTAGGTGGCGCCGCCCGAGATCGTGACGAGGGCGAAGCTGTCCGTCGTGCCGCTGGTGTAGCGGCGCTTGAACGCCATGCCGCCCTGGATGCCCTCGGTGGAGTACTGGCCCATCTGGAGGGCCGGGATCGCCCGGCGGATCTGGTTGAGCCGCTGCACGTGCCGCGCCAGGGGCTGCTGGAGCGTGGTGGCCACGGCCCCGGAGGCCGACGAGACCTGGGAGAAGTCGGAGGCCGTGACGGAGCCGGCGACGTGGTCGCCGAAGTACGCGCGGCCGGTGGTGGCGAGCGGGCAGGACGGCCCGCAGTCGATCTTCTTCCCCTTCTGGAACTCGATCTCCGAGCCGTAGTACAGCGTCGGGATGCCGCGGAAGGTCCACATCAGCGACATGTTCTCGGCCCAGGCGTCGGTGCCGCCCGTGTACCGCTCGCTGGACTTGTTGGGGCCGTAGTCGTGGCTGTCGACGTAGACGACGTTGTAGGTGGCGTCGTTGTAGCTGTCGTCCGAGTCCTTGCCGTTGGAGAAGGCGTTGTACGCGTCACCGAAGTTCATGTGCATGCGCATGTCGATGACGTTCATGCCGGAGAAGCGGCTGTGGTCGGGGGCGTGGTAGGTGTTCCCGTCGAGGAAGGCGTTGGTGGAGGTGGGCTGGCTTCCCGTGCCCTGCTGCTGCTCGTAGTCGTACATCTCCAGGGCGGCCTTGGCGTCGTCGGCGTCGTACTCCTTGCGCTCCTTCCAGGTGAAGAACTGCGCCGAGTGGTTCACCGAGCCGCGGTTCCACTTGTCGTTGACGAAGGCGGCGACCTCGCCGAAGACGAAGAAGTTCCGTGCGGCCTCCGCTCCGTGACGCTGCGTCACCCGCTCCTGGATCGCGGGCAGGAAGCGGCGGTTCCAGGTGGTGCGGGGGATGTGCACGGCGGTGTCGACGCGGAATCCGTCGACGCCCATGTCGATGTACTTGTTGTAGGCGCCGATCAAGTAGTTCTGCACGGCGGGGGATTCGCTGTTGAAGTCGGCGAGGTCCTCGTGCAGCCAGCAGGAACGCGAGTCCTCACCCTCCCAGTTGCCGATCCAGCACTGGTGGAAGAGGTTCTTCGGGAACATGCCGGACGTGGGGCTCGGCCACTGGCAGTTGTAGACGATGTAGCCCTCCGCGCTCTTCCCGCCGGTCAGTTTGCCCCAGTTGACGCAGGTGTTGCCGGTCGGCTCGGCCGTCGACCACAGGTCGCCGTTGTAGTATGACTTACCGGACTTGGCGTCGACCGTCAGGCCGTCGTACTCGAAGCCGGGCTGCTTCTCGTCGTAGTACCAGCTCCACTGGCTGTCCCGGACGCCGTACACGGTGGGTACGAACAGGCCCTTGGCGCCCCAGCGGGACGAGTGGTTGTAGACGACGTCCTGGTAGATCTTCATGCCCTTGGCGTGGGCGGCGTCGATCAGGTCCTGGTAGGAGGCTCCGGCGGACTCCAGGCGCGGGTCGACCTTGTAGAAGTCGTAGCCGTGGTAGCCGTGGTAGCCGTAGTCCGAGCGGTTGAGGACCACCGGGGTGACCCATATCGCCGAGAAGCCGAGGCCCTTGACGTAGTCCAGCTTCTGGACGAGGCCCTTGAAGTCGCCCCGGAACATGGGGTCGTCGTTGGCCGCGTTGCCGGACTTGGTGTGCTGGCTCCCGCCGCGGTTGTTCGACGGGTCGCCGTCGTTGAAGCGGGCGGTGAGGACGAAGTAGATCGGGTCCTTGCGCGGATCGGTGCCGAGCGGCTTCCCGGCGGCGGGGGTCTGCGGCTTGTCGCCCGTGGTCGCGGTCGCGGCGGCCGAGGCCGCGGAGACGTTCCCCGCGGCGTCCACGGCCTTCACCGTGTAGCTGTACGTGGTCCGTTCGGCGAGTCCGGTGTCGGAGAAGACGGTGGAGCCGACGTCGGTCACCACCGTGCCGCCACTGCCGCCGGACCGGGTCACCTGGTACCTCGTCACCCCGCGGTCGTCCATGGCGGGATCCCAGGTGAGCAGGACGGAGACGCCGTCGGCGGCGGCGGTGACCCGGGTGGGCGCCGTCGGGGCCTGGGTGTCGGGCACGGCGGCGGCGCACGGGTCGGACGCGTTCGCCGTCACCACGTTGTTCCGTACGGTGCTGACGCCCGTACCGATCGTGTAGTCCGAGCCGCGGTTGTTGTCCCAGGTGCCGTTGCCGTTGTTGAAGGCGGCCTTGAGGGAGGCGGCTGTCCCGAGGTCGACCTCCCGCTTCCACCACCCGGCGCACGCCGCCTGCATGCCGACGCCGGGGGCGGTCGTCCAGGCGCCGCCCGCGGGCTGGTAGTGGACGTTGACGGTGGACCAGCCGAGCGCCTCGGTCGAGTAGTAGACCGTGGCCTTGGCAGATGCTGACGGAGTGGGCGTCGGGGTCGGCTCGGTTCCGGCGCAGGGGTCGGAGTGCGCGACGACCCCGTCCTTGACGGTGATGGCGCCGGTGCCGAGGGCGTAGTTCCTGCCGCCGTTGTTGTCCCAGGTGCCGCTGCCGTTGTTGAACGTGGCCTGGAGGCCCGCGGCCGTGCCGAGGGTCACGGTCTTCTTCACCCAGTCCGTACAGGCGGCCTCCATGGCGACGCCGGGGACCGTGGTCCAGGACCCGCCGTCGGGCGCGTAATGGAGGTTGTGGAGGGCCCAGTTCTTCGTCTTCGTCCAGTAGAAGACCGTGGCCGTGTTGTCGGCGGCGGCCGCGACCGGTGCGGTGCGGGGGGAGGTCCCGCCGGGGGGCGAGGCGACCACCAGGCCGAGAACGCCGGCGGCGGCCGCCAGTGCGGCGACCGGGCGGGCCGGCAGCCGTCTGCGGGTGCGTGTCATCTGAATCTCCAGGCAGGGCCGCCGCGTCACCGGTCGGAGCTCGCCCCCTGACGGGCTGTGAGGTCCTTTGGAAACGCAGTCGGAAACTTTCAGAAACATCTTGCGTGGCCGGAAGTTACCGCTGTGCGGCCCGCCCGTAAAGGGATCCGACGGAAGCGGGGCCCGTGGCCGGATCGGCCACGGGCCCCGCAGGGGTGCTCGGTCGAGGGGGGAATCGGGAGGCGGTTCCCCGTCAGGGGCGGGGCCAGGGGCGGCCCTCCAGGCGCTCGATGTCCCGGTTGAAGCGTTCGAGGAAGCCGGCGAAACGGGCCACGTCCTCCGGCGACCAGTGCTCCATGACCCGCTCCAGGCCCTCGATGTTCGACGCCCGGTCGGCGTCGAGCCGGTGCTCGCCCTCCTCCGTGATGCGGAACTTGCGGGCGATGCCGCCGTCGGGGTCGGGGATGCGCTCGACGACCCCGGCGCGGAGCATGGCGGCGGTCTGCCGGTTGAGGGTGGAGGCGTCGAGGCCGAAGGCGTCGGTGAGCTGTCCGATGGACATCGGCCCGTGCATGCGGATGCGGCTCAGCAGGACGTACGCGCTGCGGTCGAGGTGACCGCCGGCGGCGCGGGAGCGGGGCGCGTACAGGTGGGCGTGCCGGCCGAGCAGCATGGTCTCGAACTCGACCAGGTGAGTGGGCTTGTCCACGGGCTTGTCCATGGGGGCATTCTCTCTCGTGGCGACGTGATGTGCATCGTGCACGACTTGTGTATAACGCAAGAGCTGTGCATGATGCACATCATTCACTGTGGAAAACCGAGGGAGAACCCGTGGACGGCTCCAAGCCCGAAGCCCGCACCGGAGGCGTCGTCGGCGTCCTCGCCCTTGCGGGCATCGTGGCCGCACTCATGCAGACCCTGGTGGTGCCGCTCATCGGCGACCTGCCGAAACTTCTCGACACCGCCCCGTCCAACGCCTCCTGGGTGATCACCGCCACCCTGCTCGCCGCGGCCGTCGCCACCCCCGTCGCCGGACGCCTCGGCGACACCCTGGGCAAGCGCCGCGTCCTGCTCGCCTCGGTCGTTCCGCTGATCGCCGGATCCGTCGTCTGCGCGCTCGCCTCCTCCGTCGTCCCGATGATCGTCGGACGCGGCCTCCAGGGCCTCGGCATGGGCGTCGTGCCCGTCGGCATCAGCCTCCTCCGGGACGTCCTGCCGCCCGAGAAGCTCGGCGGCTCCATCGCCCTGATGAGCGCCTCCATGGGCGTCGGCGGCGCCCTCGGCCTGCCCTTCTCGGCCGCCGTCGCCGAGAACGCCAGCTGGCGCGTCCTCTTCTGGGTCGCCGCCGCCTTCAGCTTGCTCGTCGGCCTCCTGATCTGGCGCGTCGTGCCCGCGGGCCCCCGCAACCCCGCCCCCGGGCGCTTCGACGTGCCCGGCGCCCTCGGCCTCGGCGTCGGACTCGTCGCCCTGCTGCTCGCCGTCTCCAAGGGCGCGACCTGGGGCTGGGGCAGCGGCACCACCCTCGGCCTCTTCGGCGGCTCGGCCGTCGTCCTGCTCGCCTGGGGCGCGTGGGAGCTGCGGACCCGTGACCCGCTGGT
Organism: Streptomyces sp. NBC_01255; assembly: GCF_036226445.1. Lineage (NCBI taxonomy): Bacteria > Bacillati > Actinomycetota > Actinomycetes > Kitasatosporales > Streptomycetaceae > Streptomyces > Streptomyces sp. NBC_01255. The sequence continues at coordinate 776,304 of NZ_CP108474.1, read as the reverse complement.
CGACCTGCGCGTCACCGCCCGCCCCGTCGTCCTCCTGACCAACGCGGCCTCAGTGCTCGTCGGCTTCGCCATGTACGCGCAGTCGCTGGTCGTCCCGCAGCTGCTCCAGCTGCCCGAGGCCACCGGCTACGGCCTCGGCCAGTCGATGATGGCGATGGGCCTCTGGATGGCCCCGGCGGGACTGATGATGATGGCCCTGGCCCCGCTCGGCGCCAAGCTGTCGGCCGCCCGCGGCCCCAAGGTCACCCTCTCCCTCGGCGCCCTGGTCATCTCCGCCGGATACGCCTCCTCCCTCGCGCTGATGGGCTCCACCTGGGGCCTGCTCGTCGTGACGCTCATCTGCAACACGGGAGTGGGGCTCGCCTACGGGGCGATGCCGGCGCTCATCATGGGCGCGGTGCCGCAGGAGGAGACGGCGTCGGCCAACAGCTTCAACACCCTGATGCGGTCCATCGGCACCTCCGTGTCGGCGGCCGTCATCGGCGTCGTCCTCGCCCAGATGACCACCACGCTCGGCGGCCACGTCCTGCCCTCCGAGGGCGGCTTCCGCGCCGCCATGATGATCGGTGCCGGGGTCGGCCTGGTCGCCGCGGTCGTCGCCGCGCTGATCCCGGCGAAGGCCCCGGCGACGGGCGCGGACGGCCCGTCCGGTACCGGGACCGACGCCGGATCCGGGACCGACGCCGGATCCGAGGGCGCTCCGCGCGCCGCCCTGCGGTAGCCGCGCGATCACGCTGCTCTTCCGGTACGTGTGGGAGACGACGCGCCTCGCCCATGCGCTCGCCGACGAGGGGCTGGGGGTCTCCGGCTTCGGAAATCCCCTGTGAAACCGGTCAGTTCGCCCCGGTGTCCAGCGTGAACAGCGCGCCGTCCGGGTCTCGTACGACCGTACGATGCCGGTCGGCGCCGTCCGGGGCGCGCACCCCGCCCCACTCGCCGCCCGGCACCACCGAACCGCCGTGCTTCACGACCGCGGCCGTCGCGGTCTCCAGATCCGGCACCCGGAACCGTACGAGCCAGCGGGGACGCAGCTGCGGCCGGGGCGAGGCGGACTCGACCGGGCCGCTGTTCAGGCGGGCGACGGCCTCGCCGTGCCACCGCAGCACCACCTGGTCCTCCTCGTACGAGACCTCGACGCCGGACGGGCTCCCGTCCGCCCAGCCGAGCACCCCGCCGTAGAACACGGCGGCGTCGAACGCGTCCCGCGTGTGCAGTTCGAGCCAGGCCGGTGCCGTCTGCTCGTCCACGCGCCACCGCGAGATCAGCCGCCCCTCCCACACCGCGAACTGGGCGCCCTCCTGGTCCGTGGCGAGCGCCGCGCGCCCCCGGGGTGGGAAGGCGACCGGCCCCACGCCGACCGTGCCCCCGCGCTCCCGGATCCGCGCCACCGCCGCGTCGGCGTCGTCCACCGCGAAGAACGCCGTCCAGGCCACCGGCACCGCCATCTCGGCGGCCACCGCCGCGATCCCGGCCACCGGCACCCCGTCCCGCTCGCCCACCGCGTACTCGTCGCCGAGAGCGCCCCGGCGGAACGTCCAGCCGAGCACGGCCCCGTAGAACCGCTCCGCCGCGTCGAGATCGCGCGCGGCCAGATTCAGCCAGCACGGCGCGCCCACTGCCTCCGCGCTCACCGTCACTCCCACCATCTCCTCGGTCCACCGTCCACAGCGGGTCTCCCGACACCGCCCCGCGCCCCTTCCCCGCCTGGCGGCCCCGCATGCGCGCGTTCACCCATGTGCCGCCGATCACCACACACGCGGGTGCGCGCACGGCCCTCGGCTACGGCTTCCCGCTCACCGGCACGCGCGAGGCGTAGGCGCGGACGTCGGCGTCGGGGTCGTCGGCCGCCCCGGCGAGGGCCGCGCGGGCCGCCGGCTCGGCGCCGTGCGCGAGCAGGGAGAGGACGGCCGCCTTGCGGACGTCCGCGTTCGCGTCGCTGCGAAGGGCCCCGGCGAGCGCGGGAACCGCCGGCTCGGGCGGTGCGGCCCGCAGCGCGGTCGCCGCGCCGGCCCGGACCTGCCAGGCGGCATCGGCGAGTGCCGCCACCGCGGCCGCCGCGTACTCCGGCGGGCAGCCCGTACCCGCCAGCGCGGCCAGCGCGGCCCCCCTGACCAGAGGGTCGGGGTCGTCGAGCAGCGGGTCGAGCGGCTTCGGGGCGGGGGCGCGCACGGCGGCGAGACCACGGGCCACCGCGACCCGCACCTCGCGGGCCGGATCGGCGGCCGCCCCCGCGAGCTCCTCGACCGCGTCCACCGAGACCAGCGCCCGGACGGCCTGGATACGGACCTCGACGTCGGCGTCGGCGAGCGAGGCCGCGTACAGCGCGGGGTCACCGAGCCGCAGGGCCCGCAGGACGTCCAGCGCCGCTGTGCGCACCGCCGGGTCGGGCACGCCGAGCGCCTCCCGCAGACCCGCCGCGAGCGGCGGATCGGCCGGCAGGACCTCGACCAGCTCGCGCAGCGCGGCCGCGGCGGCCGCCCGTACCCGCGGCGCCGCGTCCGCCAGATGCGCCGCGAGCGCCGGCCCCGCCCCGGCCGGAGCGGTCTCCCCGAGCGCGGTGACGGCGGCGGCCCGGACCGCCGGGTCGGCGTCGTCGAGGTAGGGCCGCAGCGCCGCCAGGTCGGGGGACTCCTCGACGAGCGCGAGGAGGCGAAGCAGGGGGAGATGGGGGTCCGGGGCACCGGCATGCCCTGCCGGGTCCGGCGACGCGGGCGTGGTCGTGGTTGCGGTCGCCGTCGTGGCCTTGCGGGCCGTCGGCGCCCCGTCCCGCGGCCCGGCCGTCGCCACCGGTACGAGCGCGACCTCCCCGAGCGGCCGCTCGGGACCCGCCGGCGGTGCGAACTCCGGCACCGGCACCACGTACGGCTCGACCGGCCGCGCCGTGAACTCCATCGTCCCGGAAGGGGACTTGCGCAGATCGAGGTGGTGCAGCCAGTCCTGGTCGTCCCGCTCCGGATGGTCGAGACGCTCGTGGTAGAGCCCCCACCGCGACTCGGTCCTCGCCAGCGACGCCCGCGCCGCCATCTCGGCGCAGTCCCGGATGAAGCTCACCTCCGCGCACCGCATCAGCTCGTGAGCCGTGCGTGCCCCCATGCCGGCGATCTCCTCCGACATCCGGGTGAACGCCTCCACCGCCAGGGAGAGTTTCGCCCCGGTCTTCGGCGGCGCCACGTAGTCGTTCACGAACCTCCGCAGCTTGTACTCGACTTGGGGCTGCGGCGGGCCCTCGGGGTTCCGTAGCGGCCGGTAGACGAGCTCGTGCGCGGCGGCCAACTGGTCCGCCGGAAGCTCCCCTTCGTACGTCCGGTACCGTGCCGCGTCCTCGCCCGCCAGGTCGCCGAAGACGAACGCGCCGATCATGTAGTTGTGGGGTACGGAGGCCAGGTCGCCGGCCGCGTACAGCCGGGGCACGGTCGTGCGGGCATGGGCGTCCACCCGTACCCCGGAGGCCGAATGGCCGCCGCACAGACCGATCTCCGAGATGTGCATCTCGATGTCGTGGGTCCGGTAGTCGTGTCCGCGCCCCTCGTGGAAGGTGCCCCGGGTCGGCCGCTCCGTGGTGTGGAGGATCGACTCGACGGCGCCGATGGTCTCCTCCGGCAGATGGCTCAGTTTCAAGTACACCGGGCCCCGGTCGGAGGCGAGTTCGGTCGCGAACTCGGCCATCATCTGCCCCGACCAGTAGTCCGACTCCACGAACCGCTCGCCGTGCCGGTTCACCTGGTACCCGCCGAAGGGGTTGGCGACGTAGGCGCAGGCGGGACCGTTGTAGTCCTTGATCAGCGGGTTGATCTGGAAGCACTCGATCCCGGTGAGCGCGGCTCCCGCGTGGTACGCCATCGCGTAGCCGTCACCCGCGTTCGTCGGGTTCTCGTACGTCCCGTACAGATACCCGGAGGCCGGCAGGCCGAGCCGACCGCAGGGCCCGGTGGCGAGGATCACCGCACCCGCCCGGACCGTGACGAATTCCCCTGTACGGGTGTGGAATCCGGCGACTCCGACGGCCCGGCCGTCGTCCGGGTGGGTGAGCACCCGCACCGGCATCACCCGGTTCTCGATCCGGATCCGCTCCCGCATCTCCCGCCGCCGCAGCTGCCGGTAGAGGACCTTCTTGACGTCCTTGCCCTCCGGCATCGGCAGCACGTACGAGCCGGACCGGTGCACCTGGCGGACCGCGTACTCGCCGTGCTCGTCCTTCTCGAACTTCACCCCGTACGACTCGAGCCGCTGGACCATCGCGAAGCCGCGGGTCGCCGTCTGCCGGACGGTGGACTGGTCGACGAGACCGTCGTTGGCGCGGGTGATCTCGGCGACGTAGTCGTCGGGTTCGGCCCGGCCCGGGACGACCGCGTTGTTCACCCCGTCCATGCCCATGGCCAGGGCCCCCGAATGCCTCACGTGCGCCTTCTCCAGGAGCAGCACGTTCGCACCGCGCTCGGCCGCGGTCAGCGCGGCCATGGTGCCGGCCGTACCGCCGCCGACGACGAGCACGTCACAGGTGAGCTCGGTCGCGTCGGCGAGGGCCGGGATGGAGAGGGCGGGGCCGCCGAGGGCGGGGCCGTGGTCGGCGAGGGGAGTGCTCACGGGATGCCTTTCGCAGGGACTTTCAGTCAGAGGGAGTCGAGGACGCGGCGGCGCAGCGCGGCCGTGGCCGGAGCGTGGCGGGCGTCCCGCGACCGCGGGTGCGGCACGTCCAGGACCTCCCCGGACGCGAACAGGACGACCCGGTCGCCCAGATGGAGCGCCTCGTCGACGTCGTGCGTGACGAAGACGACGGTCGCGCCCGTGCCGCGCAGGATCTCCACGAGCAGGTCCTGCATCCCGGCGCGCGTGTGCGCGTCGAGCGCGCCGAACGGCTCGTCCATCAGGACCGCGCGGGGCCGGCCGGCCAGGGCCCGGGCCAGCTGTACGCGCTGCCGCTGCCCGCCGGACAGCTGGTGCGGCAGCTTGTGCGCGTGCCCGGCGAGTCCGATCCGCTCCAGCCACTCCTCCGCCGCGCGCCGCCGCTCGGCCCGGGGGACCCTGCGGATCGCCAGCGGCAGCTCCACGTTGGCGCGGACGGAACGCCAGGGCAGCAGGGCGTCGTGCTGGAAGACCAGCGCCCGGTCGGCGCCCGGCCGGACGATCGGCTCCCCGTCCTGGGTGACCTGCCCGGCGAGCGGCGGCAGCAGCCCGGCGAGGGTGCGCAGCAGCGTCGTCTTCCCGCAGCCGGAGGGACCGACCACGGTGAGCAGTTCGCCGGGCGGGATCCGCAGTCCGGCGGGGGCGGGCACGGCCACGCCGCCCGGGTGGCCGAGCCGTACGCCGTGCAGGGCGAGCTCCGCGCCGGGGCGGGGGCTCGCGTCGGGGCGCGGGTTCGCACCGGTGGACGGGCTCACGGTACTCGCGCCACTGACATCACTCACGGCACGCACGACACTCATGACACCGGCTCCTTCTCCGCCAGGGGGACGGCGGCGGGGGTACGTCGGAAGGCCGCGGAAGCGGCGCCGCCCGGCGCGCGGACGGGACCGGCCGCCCCGCGTGCGGCCGGGCGCGGGAGCCAGGCGGTGACACGGCGGCCGAGCACCTCGACCGCGGTGGAGGTGAGCCAGCCGAGGACGCCGATGGTGGCCATGCCGACGAACACCCCCGGATAGTCGACGACCGTGTAGTCCTGCCAGGTGCGGTAGCCCACCCCGTACTCGCCGGAGATCATCTCCGCCGAGATCACACAGATCCACGAGACGCCGATGCCGACCGAGAGGCCGCCGAAGATCCCCGGCAGGGAGCCCGGCAGCACCACGGAGAACAGCACCCGGAGCCGGCCGCCGCCCATGGTGAGCACGGCCTCCTCCCAGACCGGGCCGAGCGCGGCCACCGCGTGCCGGGTCGACACGAGGACGGGGAAGAAGGCCGCGGTGAAGGTGATGAAGACGATGCCCTGCTCGGTGGTGGGCAGCAGCAGGATCGCCACCGGCACCAGGGCGATGGCCGGCACCGGCCGCACCACCTCCACCAGCGGGCCGAGCAGGTCGGCGGCCCACCGGGACCGGGCGACGGCCGTCCCGGCCGCCACGCCGAGCACCGCGGCGAGGAGGAAGCCCACGACGATCCGGCGCAGGCTGTGCCCGAGATCCTGCCAGTACGTGTCGGTGCCGAGCCGGTCGGCGAGGGCCGAGGCCACCTCCCCGACCGTGGGGAACTGCTCGAACCGCAGCCACAGCGTGACGTCCAGGGCGGTCAGCACCTGCCACAGCCCGAGGGCGGCGCCGAGCGAGGCGACCCGAAGGAGTCTGCGGCCCCCGCTCACGACGCCGCCCGCAGGGCGTCCGCGTAGCCGACGATCCGGGCCCCCGCGTGAGCGGAGACGTACCGCTCGGCCCCCGACCGGGTGACGAACGCCCGCGGTCCGGAACCGTCCGTGACCCACACCGCCCGGTCGGCGAACCAGAGCGTCCCGGTCACCGCGTCCGGCACGTACGCGGCCCGCACCTTGTCCGGGCCCGCCTCTCCGACGGCCTTCAGGAGCTCCCCGGGAGTCGCGAACGTCCGGGTCGTGCCCTGCCCCTTCAGCCACAGCTCGGACCTGGCCGGGCCCGCCTTCGGGTACGCGGGGTCCCGGACCGCCCGGCGCAGCGGCGCCGCGTCGACGAAGGCGTCGACATCGACGTCCTCCACCAGACCGGCGGCCTTCAGCACCGACACGTCGTTCTTCAGCGCGGCGATCAGCTCCGGGCGGAGGGCCGGGTCGAACGTCGCGATGCCCTGGGAGCCGTTGTAGAGGTAGACCACCTCGGCGGGGAGGCCGGTCTCCTTCGCCACCGACTCGGCGGCGGCGACGGGCCGCGACCGCAGCTCGTCCGTCGCCCGCCGCTGGGCCCGCAGGAAGTCGTCGAGGACCCCGGGCCGCCGGGTCGCGAACCCCTCCCGGACGGTCACGCCGTGGAAGGTCGGCAGGTTCAGTTCGGCCCCGTCGTACAGGGCCGTGGCCTTGCCCTGGAAGGCCAGGAGACCCGGCCAGGCGACGAACTGCGACAGCGCGTCGACATTGCCCGACGTCAGGGCCGAAGCACCCACGCTGGGCTGCTGGTTGAGTTTCTCCACGCCCTTGTCCGGGTCGATCCCCGCCCGTTGGAGCGCGCGGACGAGCGTGCCGTCGGCCGCCGAACCGACGCTGGTGGACACCTTCTTCCCGCGCAGGTCGGCGAGGGAGCGGAGCGGCGAACCCGGCGCCGTCACCACGGTGTTGAGCCCACCGCGCGGGTTGTAGCCGGTCACCGAGACCAGCCGGGTCCGCTCCTTGAGCTGGACGCCGCGCGCCGCGTTGATCAGCAGCGGGAAGTCTCCCATCGAGCCGATGTCGATCTTCCCGGCGGTCATCTGCGCGGTGATCGGCGCCCCGGTCGCGTAGTCCTGCCACACCACCCGGTAGGTGACACCGTCCCGCTTCCCGCGGGCCGTGAGCTCCTCCTCGAAGTAGCCGAGGGAGCGCAGCAGCGTGCCGGCGGTGACGGTGTTGATGGTCTTCGACTGGTACCCGACGGTCACCGTGACCGTCTTCGCGTCGCCCCCGCCGTCCGCGCCGGCGGAGCTGCCGCAGGCGGTGGCCAGCGGCAGCAGCAGGACCAGGGGGATCAAGGGACGGAGTCTCGTGACGTTCATGGGGGTTCGGCCTTTCACCGGAGCAGGTAGGGCATGTTGACGGTCACCGCGCCGGTGGGGCAGCGGGCGGCGCACGGGCCGCAGTACCAGCACTCGTCCACGTGCATGTACGCCTTGCCGTTGTCCTCGCGGATCGCGAGCGAGTCGAGGGGACACATGTCGACGCAGAGCGTGCAGCCGTCGATGCACTTCGACTCGTCGATGGTCACGGGCACGTCGGCGCGCTGGGGGACGAGAGGCACGGCTGTCTCCAGGAAAGGTCGTGTACGGGAACGAGTGGGGGTCAGAGAGAGCGGCGGAGGACGCCGCTCATGGTGATGCGGTCGCCGCGGAACCGGATGAACTCCAGGTCCACCGGCCGTCCGTCCGGCAGATGGGTGAGCCGTTCCAGCATCAGGACGGCCGCCCCACGCGGGGCCTGGAGCACCGCCGCCGAATGGGCGTCGGCGTTCACGGCCTCAAGGGTGATCTCGGCGTGCCCCAACGGGCCGCCCGTCAGCTGCTCCAGGAGCCGGAACACATCCGTGTTCTCCAGGTCGCAGCCCAGCAGTTCACCGCCGATGTCCATCGGCAGATACGACAGGTCGAGGGAGAGCGGCAGCCCGTTCAGGCGGCGCAGCCGCTCGACGCAGAGCACGTCCGCGTGCTCGGGCAGGCCGAGCCGGTGGGCCACGGGACCCGGCGCGCCGACCGGCCCCATGGTGCGGACCTCGTTGGTGACCCTCCCGTGTTCGTGCAGGGTCTCGGCCAGTCCCTGGAGCCGCTCCAGGCCGTGCGGGAACTTCTCGCAGACGACCACGGTGCCGACCCCCGGCTGCCGGGCCACGATCTGCTCGCCCCGCAACAGGTCCAGGGCCTGCCGCACGGTGTTCCGGCTGGCCCGGAAGTCGGCGGCGAGCGTGTCCTCCAGCGGGAGGATCCCGTCGGGGAAGCCACCCGCAAGGATCTGGTGGCGCAGCAGGTCGGCGAGCTGCCGCGCCCGGTCCGCCCGCAGGCGCCGGCGGCGGGCGGCGGCGAGCGGGAGGGCGGCGGAGGCGGGTTCGGCTGGCATGCAACGGAACGTAGCGGCGGACGGGCCCGGGTGGTGTTGCCGCAGTATTGCGCCACCTGACGTTCCCTCCGTACGCCTCTGACCTGCGGTGACGTTGGGGGAGCGGCGAGATCCGCCACCTGGCCGCCCAGTTTGTGGACGCCGGGTGCCCACGATGCGGATGGGGCCTGTCAGACGGCCCGGGCCTCGACCTGGGCGTACAGGGCGACGGAGAGGTGATGGTGGAGGGCGCCGAGGACCGGCTCGTCGGGCGCGAAGAGGCCGGTGGCGAGCTTCCAGTAGCGGCGGATCACGGGACCGTCGTTCCGGGCGAGCAGACCGAGGAGACGGCGCCGGAAGGCGGGAGTGTCGCGGCTGCCGAGCGCCTTCGCGTAGGCGGCGGCGAAGCAGTCGAGGGCTTCGGCGGATACGGCCGTCGAGGACGCGGCCAGCGCGTACGCCTCGGCAAGGCCCTCGTACAGCACCGTCGGCCGGTACTCCCCGTCCGGCAGCGGTGGTGCCGGCCGGAACTCCGGCCGGTCGAGGCGCGGATCCGTGACCAGCTCGTGCAGCCTGGCGAAGGCCAGCACCTGCGCGGGGCTCGGCTCCCGCGGCGGCCGCGGTACCACGGAATCGAGGACCGCCGACACGGTCCGGGCCGGCAGCCGCACCGGCAGCGTCCGCCGCCAGAACCGGGCCAGGGCAGCCGTGTCGGGCGGCATGGCCACGGCCCCGACCAGCCGCAGCCGCTCGGCGCGTTCCCCGGCCGCGCAGTCCTGGACCAGCCGCAAGGACGCCTCGCGCCAGCGCAGCGCGGCCAGTTGGGAGCTCACCTCGCGCAACTGCCCCGAGACGACCTCCTCCAGGGCCTCGTCCCGTTCGAGAACCCGCTCCACCTCCGGCACCGGCAGGTCGAGGGCGCGCAGCGAACGGATGAGCCGCAGCCGGTCCAACGCCTCGGGCCCGTACCGCCGATGCCCGCCGGAGCTGCGCCCCGCCTCGGGGAGCAGACCCCGGTCGGAGTAGAAGCGCACGGTCTTCACGGTGACCCCCGCCCGCTCGGCGAGTTCCCCGATGCTCCACAGCCCGTCGGACGACAACACGAGTCGAACCCTACGTCCGTGGCGGACCCGGGCGGCTCTTGAATCTCCCTCAGGGGGAGTTCCTAGCGTGGCCGCGACGCATCGCCCAGGAGTCGCGAGGAGACGATCATGACCGCGTTCGTGCTGGTGCCGGGCCCCTTCACCGGAGGCTGGGTATGGGAGGCGACAGCCGTACGGTTGCGGGAGGCGGGCGCGGAGGCGTACCCGGTGACGCTCACCGGCATGGGGGAGCGGCGCGCCGAGTCCGGGCCCGGCACCGATCTGGAGACGCACGTCGATGACCTGGTGCGGCTGGTCGACGGGATCGCCGACACCGACGTCGTCCTCGTGGGGCACGGCTACGGTCTCCATCCCGTCCTCGGCGCAGCCGACCGGCGTCCGGAGCGCGTCGCCCGGATCGTCGCCCTCGACACACCGCTCCCGCAGAACTGGGAGGCTGCCGTGCGCTCCGTGCCCGACCCCGAGGTCCGGGCCCGGCCGGCGGATGACCCGACCGGGGAGAGCGGGCCCGTACCGCCGCCGACGCGCGACACCTGGCCGCGCTGGGGCAGCACCGAGGGCGTCCCCGCCGAAGCGCTGGACCGCCTGGCGCGGCTCGCCGCCCCGCAGCCGCCGGGCACGCTCACACAGCCGCTGCGCCTGACCGGTGCGGCCTCCGCCCTGCCGGTCACGGGCGTCCTGTGCACCGCCAACGGATCGAGCATCGACCTCGTCGAGATGCTGGTGGAATCGGGCCCGCCGCAGTTCCGGGCGCTCGCCGACGCCGGGATCCGCTTCCTCGAACTGGCCACCGGGCACTGGCCGATGCTCTCCGTCCCCGGGGAGCTCGCGGAGACGCTCCTCCGCGCGGCGGCCGGAGAGGGCCACCAGGTGAGCGCCCCCGAGCGCGCCCGCGTACCCGAACAGCCCACGCACCTCCTGCCGTTCCTCCTGGACGTGCCCGAGGCGCCGCGCGAACGGCGGGGACGGATCGACCTCCACCTGCCGACAGCCGGCGAGGACGGAGACCGTCCTCAGCCGGCCGTGGTCTTCGTCCACGGCGGACCGATCGCCCCCGACCAGCACCCCACCCCGCGCGACACGCCGTTCCTCCTCGGATACGGCCGCTACGCGGCGAGCCTCGGCGTCGTCGGTGTGACCCTGGACCACCGGCTGCACGGCCTCGCCGACTATCCGCGGGCCGCCGAGGACCTCGTCGAGGCCGTCGCACTCGTCCGCGCAGACCCGCGCGTCGACGGGGACCGCGTCGCCCTCTGGTTCTTCTCCACCGGCGGGCTCCTCGCGGCGGACTGGCTCGCCGCGCCCCCGCCGTGGCTGCGATGCGTCGCGGCGAGCTACCCCGCCCTCGCGCCGCTGCCCGGCTGGGGCGCGGTCGAGTCCCGTTTCCGGCCGGTCGACGCTGTCGGTACCGAGCCGGGCGGGCCGCCGGTCGTCCTCACCCGGGCCGGACGCGAACACCCCGCCTTCGCGGCGACGGTCCAGGACTTCCTGGACGCCGCCGCGAAGAACGGGGTGGAGGTCGACCTCGTCGACGTACCGCTGGGCCACCACAGCTTCGAACTGGTCGACCCGACCGACGCCTCCCGCGCTGCCGTGGAACGGGCGATGCGGTCCGTCCTCCGGCGACTGCGGGACTGACCCCGGCCCGCCCGGCCCGGCCCCCCGACCGGACCCGGTGGCCCGTCAGCGGGCCGTCGCGAACCCGCCGCGCCGGGGCACCGAGTCCAGGAGCAGCCGGGTGTACGGGTGCTCCGGGGACTCCAGGACGCGCGAGGTCGAGCCGGCCTCCACCACCTGACCGGACTTCAGCACCATCACCTCGTCCGCGATGTGCCGGACCACGGCCAGGTCGTGGGTGACGAACAGGTAGCCGATGCCCGAGTCGCGGCGGATCGTGCCGAGGAGTTCGAGGATCTGCGCCTGGATCGAGACGTCGAGCGCCGCGACGGCCTCGTCGAGGACGAGGACCCGGGGCTCCACGGCCAGGGCGCGGGCGATCGCCACGCGCTGCCGCTGCCCGCCGGAGAGCCCGCGGGGCAGCGCCGCGGCCTCGCGCGTGCCGAGCCCGACCTGGTCCAGGAGCTCGGAGACCCTGGTGGCGCGGGCGGCCCCGTCGAGACCGGTGTGGAGGCGGAGGACCTCGTCCAGGCAGCCGGAGACGGAGATCCGGGGGTCGAGCGAGAGGTACGGGTCCTGGAAGACCATCTGGATCTCGCGGGCCCTGGCGAGCCGTTCCGCCCTGCGCCGAGGCCGCGCGGAGCGGTCCCGGCCGTCCAGGCGGACGGTGCCGCCGTCCGGGCGCTCCAGACCGACGAGCATCCGGACCGTGGTGGTCTTGCCGCTGCCGGACTCGCCGACGATCGCGAGGGACGCCCCCGGCGCCAGGGTGAAGGACACGCCGTCGACGGCGGTGTGGTCCCCGTACACCTTCCGCAGGCCGTCGACGACCAGGCCGGTCTCGACGACCGGGCCGTCCTTTGTCGACACGGTCACAGCATGATCCCTTCGTCGGCGCGGTGGCAGGCGGCGAGTCCGTCGCCGTACGGGGCGAGGACCGGCTTCTCCTGGGAGCAGCGCGGCACGGCGTGGGCGCAGCGCGGGGCGAAGGCGCAGCCCTGCGGCGTCTCGGCCAGGGAGACGGGCCGCCCCGGGATGGGCCGGGGCGCGGGGGCGCCCGGTTCCATGCTCGGCGTGCAGCCGAGGAGGCCCGCCGTGTACGGGTGGCGGGGCCGGTCGAACAGCTCGTCGGTGCCCCGCGTCTCCACGATCCGGCCCGCGTACATCACGTACACGCGGTCGCAGACGGCGGCGGCCAGTTCGAGGTCGTGGGTGACGAAGAGCATGCCCGTGCCGCGCTCGGCCCGCAGGCGCGTCAGGATCCGGATGATCTCGGCCTGGGTCGTGACGTCCAGGGCGGTGGTCGGCTCGTCGGCGACGAGCAGCGCGGGCTCGGAGGCGAGCGCCGCGGCGATGACCACGCGCTGGAGCATGCCGCCGGAGAACTCGTGCGGCCGGCGGCGCAGGGCGCCCTTCGGGTCGCGGATGCCGACCGCTTCGAGGAGCTCCAGGGCCCGCGCGGTCGCCGCGGCGGGCGGGGTGCCGGCCGCGCGCAGTCCCTCGGTGAGGAAGTCGCCGACGCGGCGGAGCGGGTTCACGGAGGCCCGCGGGTCCTGGAAGACCATGGAGACCTGCCGGGCCCGCAGCGCGGCCAGCTCCGTGCGGTTCATGGCGAGCACGTCCCGGCCCGCGACCCGGACCTGACCGGTGGTGCGCGCGCCCCCGGGCAGCAGCCCGAGGACGCTGCGGCAGGCCACGGACTTGCCGGAGCCGGACTCGCCGACCAGGCCGACGCTCTCCCCGGCCTCGACGCGCAGGCTGACGCCGTCCAGGATCGGCCGTCCGGCGCGCCCCTCGGGGAGCCGGACGTCGAGCCCGTCGATCTCCAGGACCGGCGTGGTGCCGCTGTGTTCCTTCATGCCGTTCACCGCTCACGCTTCGCGATCCGGTCGGCGAGTCCCTCGCCGACGATGCCGAACGCCACCACGGCGAGCACGATGCACGCGGAGGGCGCGAGGGCGGGCAGCATCGCCCCCTGCTGGACGGCCGACTGGCCTTCGTTGATCATGGCGCCCCAGTCGGCGGTCGGCGGCTGCACGCCGAAGCCGAGGTAGGAGAGCGCGGCCAGGTCCATCAGGGCGTACCCGAAGTTCATCGCGGACTGGGCGAAGACCGTCGGGGCGATGTTCGGCAGCAGGTGGCGCAGGCAGACGGTCCAGCCGGACCAGCCCTGCACCCGGTACGCCTCGATGTAGGGGCGGGCCCTCTCCTGGCGCGCGATGCCGCGCACCAGACGACCCACGTACGGGGTGTACGCCACGGCCATGGCGATCACCGGAGCGGTCATCCCGGAGCCGACGACGGTCACGAGCAGGATGGCGAGGAGCAGCCCGGGGATCGCGAAGACCATGTCCATCGAGCGGGACAGGATCGTGTCCGCCCAGCCGCCCCGCCAGGCCGCCACGATGCCGACCAGGGTGCCGAGGAGGGTGGAGACGGCGACGACGAGCAGCGGTCCGAGGAGACCGGTGCGGGCGCCGTAGAGCAGCCGGGACAGGATGTCCCGCCCGGACTGGTCGGTGCCGAGGAGATGATCGGCGCTGGTCCCGACGAGGCTCGACGTGAGGTCGACGGCCTCGGGGTCGTACGGGGCGAGGACGGGCGCGAGGAGGGCGACCAGGACGAGGGCGACGAGCACCGCGACCGAGACGGTGAAGAGGGGGCCCTGGCCGAGGGCGCGCAGCCGGCGCAGGCCTGGCCTGCGGTACGGCACCGTTGAGGTGGTGGTGGTCATGAGGAGCCTTCCCCGTGGAGCGACAGCCGGGGGTCGATGAGGGGCGCGAGCAGGTCGACGGCGAGGTTCACGAGGACGAAGGCGGCGACGCTGAGCAGGGTGATCGCCTGCACGACCGCGAAGTCCTGGGCCGTCACCGACGACACGAGCAGGGAGCCGAGCCCGGGTACGTCGAAGGCGGTCTCGACGATCGAGGTGCTGATGAGGAGGCCGGCGAGCATCGTGCCGCCGACCGTGACGACCGGGCCGAGGGCGTTGCGCAGGACGTGCCGCCGGACCACGGTCCGGCCCGCGACGCCTCGGGCCCGGGACACCTCGACGTGTTCCCGGCCGAGCTCGTCGAGCATCGCCGAGCGGGTGACCCGGGCGAGCAGCCCCGCGAAGGTCATCGCCAGGGCGAAGGCCGGCAGGGTCAGGTGGTACAGCTGCTGCGAGAAGCCCACCGGCGTGCCGCCGGGGCCGGGGAACCATCCCAGCTGCACGGAGAAGAGCGACACGAGCACGATGGCGCTGACGAAGGACGGGGTCGCCGTGGCGACACCGGTGCCGATGAGCACCGTCCGGTCCAGCGGGCCGGGGCGCAGCGCGGCGAGGATCCCGGACCCCACGCCGATCAGCGTGACGAGCAGCGCCGCGTACGAGACGAGCAGTGCCGTACTGGGCAGCCGGGACGCGATGAGGTCGGTCACGTCCTGGTGGAACTGGGCGGAGGTGCCGAAGTCGCCCGTGAGGACGCCGCCGAGCCACTTCGCGTACTGGACGGCCAGCGGGTCGTCCAGGTGGTACTGGGTGCGCAGGGCCGCCACGGCCTCGGGCGTCGCGGGGCGGCCGTGGAGCAGGAAGGTCACCGGGTCGCCGGGGGCCAGGTGGATGGCGCCGAAGACCACGAGTGAGGTCACGAACAGCACCGCCACCAGCCCGAGGAGCCGGCCGACGAGGTATCGGGTCATTACTTAGCGGCCCCGATCGTCGCGGCCCACGGGTAGTACAGCTGGGCGATGCCGGTGGGGGCACCGGTGATGCGCTTGCCGAGGAAGACGTTGTACGGCGCCTCGTAGACGGGGATGCTCGGCAGCTCGCGCAGGGCGATCTTCTGGAGCTCCGCGGTCTTCTCGGCGCGCTTGGCCGGGTCGGGCTCCGAGTTCGCGCGGTCGAAGGCGACGTCGTACTCGGCGTTCGACCAGTTTCCGTAGTTCCCGAAGTCGCCGGTGCGGAAGTACTGGTAGAACTCCAGCGGGTCGGGAGTGTTGTCGTACCCGTTGGTGATCACCAGGTCGAGGCCGGCGCGCGCGTCGGGGTCGACGAAGATGCTGCTGTACGCCTCGGGCGCGACGGACTTCAGCTTGACGTCGAGGCCGATCTGCCGTCCGGCGGCCTGCACGGCGGTGGCGACGATGCTGATCTCGGGGGCGAGCGTGCTGGTGACGAGGGTGATGGTCTTGCCGGAGGCGCCGGCCTCCTGGACGAGCTTCTTCGCGGCCTCGACGTCGTACACGGGCTCGGGCAGCGTGTCGTAGAGCTCGGCGGTCTTCTCCGGGGCGAGCGACCAGGCGCCACGCGCGGCGGGCGCCTTCGCGGGGACGCCGACACCGCCGGCCGCGGCCTTGACGATGTTCTTGCGGTCGAGGGCCATGGAGAGGGCCTGGCGGACCTTGAGCTTGCCGAGCGGGCCGTGCAGGTCGAGGACGGCGAGGTCCGCGGCGGCGGTGTTGGGGCCGAAGAGGAGCGTGCCCTTGCCACTGGTGCGCAGCTGCTGGATCGAGGACGTGGGCACCATGTAGCCGCCGTCGGCGGTGCCGGAGAGCATGGCGCTGGTGCGGGCCGCCGGGTCCTCGATGAAGGTGAACTTGACGGACTCCGACTTGGGGGCGAGCTTCGGGTCCCAGTAGGCGGCGTTCTTCTTCAGGGTGATGCCCGAGCCCGCGTCCCACGATTCGAGGGAGAAGGGGCCGGTGCAGTTCACGCCGCCCTTGGGGGTGCCGTAGTCCTTGCCGGCCTTCTTCAGGTACGCGGCGCTCTCGATGGTGCCGGGGGAGGCGGCCATCAGCTCGTGCAGCAGGACGTCGGCCTTGCCGAGGCGGAGGGTCACCTCCAGCGGGCCGGTCTTCTCGATCGTGTCGACGTTCTTGAAGGCCGAGCCCCACGGCGAGCCGGTCGCCGGGTCCATCTGGCGCTTGAGGGAGGCCACGACGTCGTCGGCGGTCATGGTCGTGCCGTCGTGGAACTTCACCCCGGAGCGGAGGGTGTAGACCAGCGTGCGCGGATCGGGCTGCTCGTACTTGACCGCGAGACCGGGCTCGATCTTCATGTCGGGCGTGACGCGGAAGAGCTGCTCGCAGACGTTGGCGAGCACGGTGTTCGGCGGGTAGTCGTACGCCAGGGCGTAGTCGAGCGTGTACGGCTCGGCGTACAGGGACCAGGTGAACGAGTCCAGGGTGCCCTTCGCGGGGGGCGACATCGGGGTGACCTCGTAGCCGGGCCCGCCGCCGGGGGCGGCACCGGGCTTGGTGGCGCCGGAGCAGGCGGCGGTCGTGGCCGCGAGGGCGGCGGTACAGGTGAGGAGCGCGATGGTTCTCGACATGCGCATGCAGACCCACCCCTTTACGGGTGTAGTGACGGGCGCTGGGGGGATGGAGCGAGTATTAATGCGGGAACGTTCCCGCACAAGGTCTTGCGGGAACGGTTTTGCAAAGGTCAGGAGGGTGGCACCATCGCTCCATGACCTCTGGATCACGGCACGGCGGGCAGCCCTCTTCACCCACCCCGCGCGTCCGCCTCGTCGACGTCGCCCGCGAGGCGGGCCTGTCCAAGACGACCGTCTCGGCGGCTCTCAACGACACCGGAAGGCTCTCTCCCGCCGTACGGGAGAAAGCCCGCGAGACCGCGCGCAGAATGGGCTATCGGCCCAATGCCACCGCGCGCCAACTACGCGCGGGACGAGCCAAGTTGATCGGATACGTGGTGGGTGAGACGGCCGACGTCACCTCGGTGTTCGTCGAGTCGCCGTACTTCGCCCGGCTGACCGGGGCCACGGCGGCGACCGCGCTGCGACGCGGCTACGCCATGGTCCTGCTGCCCACCGGATCCCTGCAGAACGAGTGGGCCGACCTGCCGCTCGACGCCGTGGTCGTGACCGACCCCGGTGCCGACGACCGGATCGTCGACGACGTGCTCGCCGCCGGGATCCCCGTCTTCAGCGACCGCTCCGTGGAGGGGCGGCCCGGGGCGTACTGGGTGGACGTCGACACGAGCGCCGCCGTCCGCACCGCCCTGGACCACTTCCTGGAGCAGGGCGCCCGGAGGCCGGTCCTCGTCGTACCCGACAGCACCACCCGCTTCCATGACGAGGTCTTCGCCGCCCACCGGGAGTGGTGCGCGGAGCACGGCCTGCCGGAGCGGGTCGTACGGGTCGGGGAACCCGGCAACGGACCGGTGGTCCACGCCGTCGAGACCGCCCTGGCGGGAGGCCCGGCGGGCGAGGACGACGAGCGGCCGGACGGTGGTGACGGGTCGGACGGCAGTGGCCGACCGGACGGTGGTGACCGGCCGGACGCCCTCCTCGTCGTCGCCGAGGCGAGCCCGCCCCTCGTCCTGGAGGCGGCGCGCCGCCACGGCTACGACGTACCCGGCGATCTGCTCCTCGTCTGTGTGAGCGAGGACGTCACGGCCGAGCACACCGAGCCGCCCGTGACCACGCTGAGCCTGCGGCCCGAGGCGATCGCGGATGCGGGCATCGAGCACCTGGTGAGGGTCCTGGAGCACGGTGACCGGGAACCGGCCGGGACGCTCGTCCCGACCCGTCTCGACGTCCGGGCGTCCTCGGTACGGCAGCACGGGTAGACCCCGGCCCGTCAGCTCGCGTGGACGAGCTTGCCGCCGACGTAGGTCCGCTCCACCCGGGCCTGGCCGATCTCCTCCGGCGGCGCCGTGAGGATGTCGCGGTCCAGGACCACGAGGTCGGCGAGGTTCCCGGCGCGCAGGCTGCCCGCGTCGTCGTGACCGTTCACATGGGCGGTGCCGGCGGTGTAGGCGGCCAGCGCGGTCGGGAGGTCCAGCCGCTGCTCGGGGTAGAAGACCGGCGCGTCGGCGGACTCCGGGTCCCGGCGGTTCACGGCCACGTGGATGCCCGCGATCGGGTCGGGGCTGCTGACGGGCCAGTCGCTGCCGGCGGCGAGCGTGGCCCCGGCGCGGACGAGACTGCCGAAGGGGTACTGCCAGGCGGCACGCTCCGCGCCGAGGAACGGAATCGTCAGCTCGTCCATCTGCGGCTCGTGCGCCGCCCACAGGGGCTGGATGTTGGCGATGGCGCCGAGCGCGGCGAAGCGGGCCAGGTCGTCGGGGTGGACGACCTGGAGGTGGGCGAGGTGGTGACGGTTGCCGCGGCGCCCGTTGACCTCCATGGCGGCCTCGATCGCGTCGAGGGCCTCCCGGACGGCCCGGTCGCCCAGGGCGTGGAAGTGGACCTGGAAGCCGAGGCCGTCGAGCTCGGTCACGTAGCCGCGCAGCGCGTCGGGGTCGACGAAGCTCAGCCCGGAGTTGGCGGTGGCGCAGCCGCAGCCGTCCAGGTACGGGGTGGTCATCGCGGCGGTGAAGTTCTCCGCGACGCCGTCCTGCATGATCTTGATCGACGTCGCACGGAACCGGCCGGCGTTCAGCTTCGCGCGCCGGGCCACCAGCTCGGGGATCTGCTCGGCGCCGCGCTCGCGGTCCCACCAGAGCGCGCCGGTCACGCGGGCGGTGAGCGTGCCGTCCAGCGCGGCGGTCATGTAGGCGTCGGAGGGGTCGGGCTGCCCGTGGAACTCGCCGAGCATGGCGTCCTGCCAGCCGGTGACACCGAGGGAGTGCAGCAGCGACTGGGCGCGGTACAGGCCGGCGAGGCGGTCCGCGTCCGACATCGGCGGCACCAGGTGGCCGACGAGGCCGGCGGCGCCCTCCTGGAGCATGCCGCTGGGCGTGCCGTCCGCCTCCCGCTCGATGCGGCCGTCGGCGGGGTCGGGCGTCTCGGCCGTGATCCCCGCCAGCTCAAGCGCCCGCGTGTTCGCCCAGGCGCCGTGGTGGTCACGGTTCGACAGCAGGACCGGCCGGTCCGGGACGACCGCGTCGAGCAGCTGCCGGGTCGGCAGACCGCCCTCGAAGCTCTCCATCGACCAGCCGCCGCCGGAGATCCACTCACGGTCCGGGTTGGCGTCCGCGTAGGCGCGGACCAGGCGCAGGTACTCGTCGACGCTGACGGTCTCCGACAGGTCGCACTGGGCCAGCTCGGCCCCGGCGAACACCGCGTGGACGTGGGCGTCCTGGAAGCCCGGGACCAGCAGCTTCCCCGTCAGGTCGACGACCTCGGTGTCCGGGCCGATCAGCTCGCGCACCTCGTCGTGGCCGACGGCGGCGATCCGCTCGCCGATGACGGCGAGCGAGGTCGCCCGGGTACGGGCCGGGTCCACCGTGAAGACGGGACCGCGGGTGAAGACCAGATCGGCCTTGGCCATGCGAATGCTCCAGAACATGAGGCGGCAGGTGGTTGGGCGCTATGGAAGCGGCAAGGCTGTTTACACGTCAATGGTGTTGACGTAAGGTCCCGGCCATGTCCGAACGCGTGGTCCCCGAAGGCAGCCGGCAGCGCCGCCGCCCCACCAAGCAGGGCGCCGTCCTCTCGGAGCAGCTGATCGTCGAGACGGCGCTCCGTCTCGTCGCCCAGCACGGCGCCGAAGCCCTGTCGGTACGGAGGCTGGGCGCCGCGCTCGGCGCCGACCCCAGCGCGCTCTACCGCTACTTCCGCAACACCGACGCCCTCCTCCTCGCGATCGCCGACGAGCTCATCGGCCGGGCGCAGGACGGCTGGACGGCGACGGGCGACTGGCGGCAGGACCTCCGCTCGATGGGCCAGCGGATCCACGCCTGCTACCTCACCCATCCGCAGGCCGCCGTCCTCGGCGCGTACCGCACGACCGGTCGCCCCCACGAGACCCGGGCTGTCGAGCGGATCCTCGGCATCCTCCGCTCCGCGGGCTTCCCCGACCCCCTCGCGGTGCGCATCTACCACGCCTTCGTCGACCAGGCCCTCGCCTTCGCCGCCCAGGACGCCGCCGCGGCGGCCCTGCCGCCCGCCGCCCGGGAGGGGGACGAGGCGGTCTGGCAGTCGGTGTACGGCAGACTGTCGCCCGACACCCACCCGAACATCGCCGCGACCTACCCGCTGCTCGCCGCCGACATGCTGGACAGCGGCTACCCCTTCGCGCTGGAGCTGATGCTCAGCGCGATGGCGGCACTGCGCCCCCAGGAGGCCGCCCCGCATGCGTAGCGCCACGCTCCCCGCCGCCCTCGCCGGTCTGCTGCTGCTCACGGCCTGCGGCACGGAGCAGGCGGGCGGCGGCCCATCGGGGCCGTCCGCCACGGCGGCGGGCTGCGCGGCCCGGCCGGGCGACGGCTCGACGGAGGACGGGGTCACGATCACGGGGATGGGCGAATCCGCCGCCGGCGGGGCCATGGCCGGACAGACCGACCCCTGCGCCGAGTACACGGTCACCAGCGCCGAGACCGAACCCTTCACGTACACGATCGCCT
The DNA here is from genome assembly GCF_036226445.1 of Streptomyces sp. NBC_01255. Classification (NCBI taxonomy): domain Bacteria; kingdom Bacillati; phylum Actinomycetota; class Actinomycetes; order Kitasatosporales; family Streptomycetaceae; genus Streptomyces; species Streptomyces sp. NBC_01255. Next base: position 755,615 of record NZ_CP108474.1, on the reverse strand, counting down.
TCTCGTTCCTGACGGCGAGCGGCCAGGCGATGGCGACCGTCAAGGAGACCGTCCCGGCCGTCGCCCCCGGCAAGACCGTCCGACGCACCATCACCGCTGCCGACGTCCCCGCGGACGCGGCCGGCGGCGGACGGTTCCAGGTCCTCACGGTCCGGAGCGTCCCGACCGCCGAAGCGCCCTCAGAGTCGGGCCCCTGCCCGCCCTCGGGCGTGCGCGTGTACGCCGACGACGGCGACTCCGCCATGGGACTCCGGGTCGTCGGCCTCCACCTGGAGAACTGCGGGACCGCCCCCTACGAGCTGAACGGCTACCCCCGGATCGGGCTCGTCGACGAGGAGCACGCATCCGTCGACGGCGTGGAACTCCTCCAGGGCGGCGAGCGGATCGCCGGCGCGACCGGCATGGAGGGACCGGCGCGGCCGCTCGTCCTCGCGCCCGGCGAGCGCGCCTACTCCGGCCTGGTCTGGCGCAACACCGTCGAGGCCGGCGATCCCGTCAACGCCCCCTACGCCCGCGTCCGGGCCAAGCCCGGCGCCGCCCCGGTCATGGTGACGCCCGAGCTCGACCTCGGCACGACGGGGAAGCTCGGCATCGGCCCCTGGAAGAAGGACGGCACGCGGTAGACGCCCCGGGCGCCCGTCAGGGATGGGAGAACACGCCGACCATGCGAGTGCCCGGATTGCTGCTCAGCCCGACGATCGCGCCGCCGTCGGCCCGGTTCGCCCGCGCGTGTGTCCCGGCGTACCCGTCGTCGGTGAGGAAGACCCCCAGGACCGCGATCCACTCCTCGACGGCCCCCGTCGCCGGGTCGTAGACGGGCTCGGCCCGCGGGACGACCCGCTCCTGCGCCACGTAACCGCCGTGCTCGACCGCGACGGCCAGCGCCGCCCGCCACTCCGCGTCGGTGCTCTCCCAGCCGACGAACGTGTCCAGACCGCCGTACCCGGCCCCCGGCTTGAGGATGAGCTCCTCCCGCCGCTCCCGGCAGAGGTCCACGATCTCCGCGAGCCCGGCGGTACCCGCGGCGCTCACCGTGCGGCTCCACGGCAGCAGCCGCTCGACCAGCGCCCGCTCGTCCGCGTCGAAGGCGGCGCTCCAGCGCGGGTCGGTGAGCAGTGAGAGCGCGCTCTTGTTCCCGTAGAAGCCGCTCTCCAGGGTGGTGAACAGCACGGTCCTGCCCGCCTCGTGGGCGCGGAAGAACGGCTCCGCCACCTCCGGCCCCGCCGGATCCTCCAGCAGCTGACCGGCCGCGAAGTTCCGCACGACCAGGTCGAGCGGCGTCCCGTCCAGGGTCAACTTGCCGTCGGCCCGGGTGCGTACGTCCCCGACCTCGCCGATCCGCAGATCGAGACCGTGCGCGGCCATCGCCTCCTGCGTGGCGACCATCATCCGCCCGTACGCGGCGACGCCGCCGCGCCCCTCGACGAGCCCGACGACCGGCTCCCCGCCGCCCGACAGCGCGGGCTTCGCCCGCTCGCGCAGCACCGCCGCCATCCGGGCCCCGATGTCGACGTGGCCGAGACCGTGCTTCCGCGCGAAGGCGCCGAACTCCGGTACGCCGAGCAGCCCTTGGTTGAACACGGCCAGTTCGAGCCCGCCCACCTCGCTGCCGAGGTTGAACTCCAGGAGCTTGTACGAGGTGCCGTCGTGGTACGCGTCGGCGCGGCCCAGCCTGTCGGGAACCCCGGAGCCGCCCCGGCGGAGCAGCGACACGAGCCGGGGGTCGATCCCGATGGCCGCCCCGTACCGTTCCATGTCACCGTCGAAGAGCCGCCGCGGCAGCGACACCAGGAGGTCGAAGAGGCCCCCCAGGTCCCGTGCGAAGGCCTCCGTCTCCGCGGCGTCCACGAACCAGGGCCGGTGCAGCAGGTACGAGCGCCAGGCCTTCTCGAACCCCGGGGGGAACTCGGCCCGGGCGACGGCCTCGCCGAGGGCGCCGTCCCCGCGCAGGCACTCGTCCACGTATATCCGGCTCAGTTCGGTCATGTGTATCGCTCGCCTCACGGAAGTGATCGGGTACGTGCTCCGAAAGGCGAGCAGACTACCGCGACCGTCCGGCATGCGGACAGATGCCGGGGCGGGGCGCCGGTCACCGGTACGGCCGGCGCCCCGGAATCCGCGCTCAGTAGCCGACGCGGACCCCCGAGACCACGTGACGGTCCGTCAGGCCCCCGGTGGCGCCGCCGAATCCGACCAGGACGTTCTTCGGCAGCGGCACCGCCACGTCGATGACCTGGACCCCGTCGACGAGGACGAGGAGCCGCCCGGCGGCGGTCACGTTCACGTCGACCACGTGACTGCCCGTACGCAGCGCGGGGACGGCGGTCGAGGTCGCGGCGTACCGCAGGGTGGACGCCGAGCCGCTCGTGGCCACGCCGACGAAGTTCGACGACGGCTCGCCCGGGTTGCGGTAGGTGTCCAGGGCGACGGCCACCCCGGGCAGCCCGCTGTAGCCGAGCCCGCCGCCCCCGTAGCCCAGCGCCTTCGGCGTGGTGTGGGCCGCGTCGAGGAGCAGCAGGGCGAGCCCGTCGGCGCCGGTGCCGCCCGAGAGCGTCGCGGTGAAGCGGGCCCGCAGCCGGGCCGACGGCACCGCCGTGGCCTGGATCGCCGACCCCTTGACGTATGCCTGGGCGGGGTTGAGGACGAGGCTCGTCCCGGACAGGGCGGCGGCGCCGTTGTACGTCCAGCCGTTGGGCCCGGGCGGCGGCAGCGCGTACGAGGGGGAGGTGATCGCCGCGCCGCGCACGGCGTGGATGTCGGTCAGGCCGCCCGTCCCTCCCGTGAAGGCGAGCAGCGCCGCCGGGGGCAGCGAGGCCACCGTCGTCCGCAGCCGCTGCGTTCCGTCGACGGAGACCGTGACCGTCTTGCCGGTCACCGCGACGGTGACCGTGTGGGTGCCCGCCCGCAGGTTCGGGACGCTCGACGTCGTCGCCGCGTACGTGAGGGCCGAGCCGCTGCCGCCGGTCGCGACACCGACGAAGTTGGCCGACGGGTCCCCGGTGTTGCGGTACGTGTCGAAGGCGACGGCCACCCCCGGGAGCCCGGCGTAGCCGAGGCCACCGCCCACACCGCCGAGCGCGGCCGGCGTCGTCCTGGCAGGGTCGAGGAGGGCGAAGGTCAGGCCGTCGGCGCCGGTGCCGCCGCCGATCACCGTGGTGAACGAGGCCTTGAGGCCGTCGGTGAGCACGGGGACCGGCCACACCGCCGAACCCCGCTGGGACGCGCTCGCCTGCGTGAGCTGGAGGTCGTTGCCGGAGATCCCGGCGGCGCCGTTGAGCCGCCAGCCGCCCGCGCCCGGCGACGGCACGGTGACCCCGGTGCCCGCCACGCCGGTACCGGTCAGTGCCTCGTTGCGCGGGCCCCGCCCGTCGTCCGAGGTCAGCTCGTACGCGGCCGTCACCGCCCCGATCGAGGTGGGCGAGAAGGTCACCGCCTGGTGGACCACGTCCTCGGGGCCGAGGACCTGGCCCTCGCTGATCGGGTTCGTGACGTGGAACGGAGCCGCGGGCGGTTTCGCCTTGGTGATGGTGAGCGGGATGTTGCCGGTGTTGCTGATGTCGAAGGTCCTGGTGACCGACTGACCGACCTTCACCTCGCCGAAGGCCGTGGAGGTGGGCGTGACCGTGAGCTCCGCCCGACCGGTCACCGCCGTGCCGGTCACGGCCACGGACGCCGTGCCGTTCGACCCGCCGACGGCGAGCGTTCCCGTGTGCTCCCCGGCGGTCGTCGGTGCGTACGTCACCTGCACGGTGACGGACTGCCGGGGCTTCACGACCGTGCCGACGGCCGGCGGGTCAGCCGAGCTGAAAGGGGCGCCCGGGACGGAGACCGCGGAGATCGTCTCGTCGGCCGTGCCCGTGTTCGTGAACGTCACGCCGAGCGACTTGCTCGTCGACGTCGGCACCGTGCCGAAGTCGAGCGCGCCCGGCGAGGCGAGGAACCCGGGCCGGGTGCCGTATCCCGTGAGCCCGAGCGCGCTGTCGCCGAGGTCGGTGGCGAACGTCAGCGCCGAGGTGTCCGGGCCGGGCGTCGTCGGGGAGAACGTCACCCGCGCGGTGTGGGTCTCGCCCGCCCGCAGCGTGCGCGGCAGCCCGGCCGAGGTCGCGGAGAACGGGCCGCCCGCCGGCGTGCTCACCCCGGTGATCGTCACGTCCCGGGTCGCCGTGACCGTGGCCGTGACGGTCCCCGCCGAGCCGACCGCCACCTCGCCCGCGTCCACCGGCTCACCGGTCAGCGCGGTGTTGGCCGGACGCCCGAAGGCCAGCACGTGCCCGTCCCGCGTACCGACATAGATCCGCCCGCCGTCGGTGGCGGGCACGGCGAACTTCGACGCCACCCCGATCGGCGCCGACCAGCGCAGCCGCAGCGCCCCGTTCACGGGTACCGCGTCGTACGCCCGCAGCTGCCCGTTGGCGCCGCTCGCCCCGTCCGACGCGACCGCCCACACGAGCGCCGACCCCGGATTCGTCCCCGTCGAGGTCACCACCGGAGAGCCCGACGTGTAGCCGAACCGCTGCGCGCTGCTGCCCGTGTTGGTGAGCCCCGGGAGACCTGAGCCGGTGAGCCCGTACGCGAAGGCCCGCAGCGGGCCGCCGCTGCCGATCGTGTACACGTAGCCGCCCTGCCCGCCGTACACGGCGGGATGCCCCCAGACACCCTCGTACGGACCGAACGCGCCGAGCACCTTGTCGGTGCCACCCGGCCCCTGGCTCCGGCCCCCGAGGTCGTCCCGGTCGAGCAGGAACAGACGCCCGTCCTTGCCGATCTGGACGAGCAGCCGCGGATGCCTGCTGGTGCCGAACACCGGCCCCGGCAGGGCCACCGGGCCGCCCGAGCCCAGGTCGGTGTCGTTCAGATCGAGCTGGGAGGCGTTCGCGGGACTGAAGAAGTCCTGCGCCGACATCGTGCCGTCGCTGTTCACCCCGAGCCGGACCACCGACTCCGCGAGCTGACCCGGCGGCAGGCTGCCAGGGCCGGGCGCCGGCGAGACGCCGTTCCCCGTCGAGAGCAGGATCCGGCCCGGGCCGTCGGAGACGAGACCCCCACCGCTCATCCATACCCCGGCCATGCCGTTGGCGGAGGAGTCCTCGGTGGCCCACAGCGTCGTCCGGCGCGTCGTGGTGCTGACGCCCATGACGTACCCGACGTACGGACCGCGGTCGCAGTGCGAGGCGAAGGCCGCGTAGACGGAGCCGCCCATGAGGAGCAGCCCGGGCCGCTGACCCGCCGTGTACGGGTTGAACGCCCGCCCCGGGTCGTTCACCGGCGCGCCCGTCACCTTCACCGGCCAGCCCGCGCGCTCGGCGCCGGTCACCGGGTCCAGTGCGTGCACGTACCAGTTGGGGTGCTGGGCGTCCGGCCCGTCGTTCACCTTGGCGGTCAGGTACACGGCGTTGCTCGCCGGGTCGTAGACCGGCGTGGCGGTCACCCCGATGTTCGGCACCAGGTCCCCGCAGCTGATCGCCGAGGCCGGCCAGGGGGCGCCGAGGTCCTTGGTCCAGCCGATCCCCCCGGTGGCCGCGTCGATCCCGTACACCTTGTTGTTCTCGGTGGCCGCGACGAGCGTGCGCCCCACGACCAGCGGCTGCGCGTACACCTGACCGTCTACGGTGGTCGAGAACTGGAGGCCGAAGTCCGAGCTGGACACCTGGTCGGGGGCGAGACCGGGCTCGTCCCGGTCCCAGCCGGTCCGCAGGTCGTCATGGGAGATCGTCGTCTGGTCGGCGGGGAGCGCACCGCGCACCGCCGGAGCCCAGGCACCGGCCGCACCCACCATCAGGCACATCGTCAGCAGTCGGGCGATCGCCCTGCGTCGGCCGGCCATCTCTCCCCCTTCACCTGGTCGAGCGGGCACGGAGACCGGGGCGCTCCGCCGGGCCATCGTGAACCGGCCCCGAGGGGGAACGGGCCGCCGCCCGCCCTCGCCCGTCGAGGTCCACCCGATCGGCCGCCGTCAGCGGCACGTCATCACGACGCTCTCGGGTGAGACCAGGGAGTACGCGCCGCAGGATGTGGTCGCCGCCGACACCCTCCTGGTCGGGGACTCTGGCGGGACCGGACCGTACGAGGGGTGTGCGCAGGGGTGGGGCCGGCGGGGCTTCATCCCTGCGTGCCGGACTCCCCATCCTTGGTTCCGTACTCGCTCGACAGCTCGCCGAGGAGTTTCCACGTACGGCTGCGGTCCGCGTCGCCGCCCAGGTGCGTCGCCGTGAACACCACCTCCGTCGCCCCCGCTTCGCGGTAGCGCCGCACCTCGGCGGCGACGGTCTCCTCGTCGCCGATCACCGCCAGGTCGGCGGCCCGCGTGCCGCCGGAGCGTGCGATGACACGCTGGTAGGAGGGGATCCCGTCGAAGAGCGAGAGAGCTTCCACCGCTTCCGCCCGTACGGCCTCGACGTCGGCGGTGACGACGCCGGGGACGATGGCCACGATCCGGGGTGCCGGCCTGCCCGCCGCCGCCGCGGCGGCGGTGACGGCGGGGACGATGTCCTCGGCGAGCGCGCGCGGCCCGGCCAGGAACGGCAGGATGCCGTCGGCGAGTTCACCGCTGACCCGCAGGGCCTGCGGCCCCATCGCGGCGACGAGGAGAGGTACCGGCGGCTCGGCCCCGGGCACGGACGCCGGCCACGGTGTCGTGGCCGTGAGCAGCTCGCCGTGAAAGTCCGCGGAGCCCGTCTCGACCAGGCCGCGCAGGGCGGTGAGGAACTCCCGGAGCAGCAGGACGGGCCGCTCGTACGGAATGCCGAACCCCTCCTCCGTCAGGTGCTTGGTGCCGAGGGCGAGTCCGAGGTGGTAGCGCCCGCCGGTGGCCGCCTGTGCGGTCTGCGCCTGACTGGAGACGATGAGCGGGTGGCGGCCGAAGACGGGTATCGCGGCGGTCCCGACGTGGAGTCCGGGCACCTCGCGCCCGACGATCGCGGCGAGCGACGGGGAGTCGTACGCGAAGGACTGACCGAACCACGCCGAGTGCAGTCCGGCGTCTCGGGCCTCCTGCGCGAGGAGCACCGTGTCGTCGATCGGGAGCTGGCGGGTGGTCGTGCTGAGGACTACTCCGAGGGTCATGTCAGGCCCAACGGGCCGTCCTCGCAAGGGAATTCCCGCTCCCGTACGACATTCGTGTGTCGGCTCTGTGAACGGCCTACGGGAGCGGGGTCCCTGGCGGGACGGACGGTTGCGGCGGTGGGCTACAGGGTGACCGACTTGCCGCCGAGGGTCACGGCGAGACGGCCGTCCGTGGCGTACGACCAGCCCAGGGCGCCGGAGTAGGCGGAGCACCGGGAGCCGTTCGTACCGGACCAGAACTGGTTGGAGCCGTCGGCGTCTCCGATGGTCCGGTCGTTCGTGCCGGCGGCGCTCCGGCACGAGGTGTTGTTCCGGAAGACCGAAGTGCCCGCGTCGAACGAGTAGTTGCGCTGGGCGTTGTCCACGCTGAGGTTGTTCGACACCGTCATCGTGCCCGGGTTGCTGTTGTACGTGAAGCCGTGCTTGCCGTTGCGGTAGGCGATGCTGCGCCGGACGACGTGATCGACGGCGATGTCCTCACCGCCCAGCTTGTAGCCGTTGCGGTCGCCGCTGGCGTTCTGCGTGCCGTCGGAGAGGGTGCCGTTCTCGTAGGCGAGGGAGTCCTCGATGGTGACGGTTCCGATGGGTCCGGTGTCGGTCTTGGTGTAGAGGTCCCAGCCGTCGTCGATGTTGTGGTGGGCGACGGCGTAGCGGAAGACGTTCCCGGGGCCGACCGTGAGCTTCGCCGCGAAGCCGTCGGCGTCCTCGCCGTCGGAGTCGGCGTTGTCGTGCGACTCCGCGCTCAGGACGAGGTTGTCCGACGGCCACTGGCTCTGGGGCGTGGTGGACGCGATCCGGGAGAGCTGGAGCCCCGAGTCGCGGTTGTAGCGCGTCACGGTCCGTTCGATGATGTTGTGGCTGCCGCCGACGAAGATGCCGTTGTCTCCGGCCCGTTCGACGACGAGGCCGCTGACGTGCCAGTAGGAACCGTTCACGGCGAGCCCGCGGTTCGCGGGGTCCTCGGTCATGGCCGAGAAATTCAGCACCGGCCTCTCGCCGGGGTAGGCGGAGAGCCTGGTGCGGGCGGCGGCCGTGCCGTTCTGGCCGGCGGGGACGGTGACCGTCCGGGAGTGGTTGTACGTGCCGCCGCGGAGGTAGATCGTGCCTCCGGACGCGACGCGTGTGATCGCCGAGCTCAGCGTGGTCGGGGCCGAGATGGTGCCGGCGGCGCCGTCCGTGCCGTTCGGTGCCACGTAGAGCGCGCTGCCCGACGGCGGGGTGGTGGTGCCGGCCGTCTCGACGTCGAGCCGGTCGATGTTCGGCAGGCCGGCGGCGCCGGTCGGGTCGAACCGGACGGTGTTGGCCCCCGCGCCGACCGGCACGGTGAACGTCTTCGTCGCCCAGGTCGTCCACGCGCCCGTCGTCTCGTACGAGGACGACGAGACCGCCGATCCGTTCACGGTGAGGGCCGCGGGCCGCGCGGTGGTGGTGCCGTTGGCGAAGCGGACGGTGAGCGTGGCGGTGCCCGCGGCCGGGGCGTTCACGGTGAACTGCGCGTACGCGCCGGCCGCGTTGGTGCCGTTGCAGAATCCCGAGCCGGTGAAACCGGCCCAGTCGGAGTCGATCGTGCCGGTGCAGACCGCGGGCGAGGCCTCGGCCTCGTAGGTGGTGGTCGCGGCCTGCGCCGTCGTGCCGGACAGGGCGACGAGCGTGCCTGCCAGCAGGCTGACGCACGCGATGACGGGTCCCGTTCGCATCGTTGCTCTCCAGTGTGAGGGGCTTGTGAGGGGCTTTCAGGGGGCGGGAAGCACGGGTCAGAAAGCGCTTTCCGTGGGACGCTAGAGGTCTGCTGTGGACGCGTCAATAGATCTGTATGTGATTGCAGTTCAGTCATATGAACGATGAGCAAGGTCCTGATGGGGCGGTGTCCAGCTCCACGAGCGCGACGACGAACGCTTCGCGATGCTTGTCGACCGGCTCGTCGCGTTCGCCGGCCATCTGGCGGCGCTGCTCGCCGCACCCGCCTGAGGCGCCCGCGTCCGTCGCTGGTCTGGACCTATCGGGGGTGGGGCGTCAAGCTCTCGGTATGGACTTGGAGTTGAGGCACCTCAAGGCGATCAGGGCCATCGCGGACGCGGGCAGTCTCACGCGTGCCGCCACCGCGCTCGGTCTCGCGCAGCCCGCGCTCAGTGCCCAGCTCAAGCGGATCGAACGAGCCCTGGGCGGCGCGCTGTTCGAGCGGGGCCGGGAAGGCGTGCGGACCACGGCGCTCGGGGACCTGGTCCTCGACCGCGCCCGGGTCGTCCTGCCCGCCGTGTGCGAGCTGCAGGAGGAGGCGGTGCGGTTCGCCCGCGAGGGCTCCGGCGGCTACCGGCTCGGCGGCACCCACGGCCCGCTCCTCGGCGGCCTCGTCGACCGGCTCGCCCGCACCGAGCCCGGCTCGCCGGTGACCACGTACACCTCCTGGTCGGAGCGGGAGATCGCCCGCGGGGTCACCGCAGGACGGCTGGACTTCGCCCTGGTCGGCGTCTGCGGCGAGAGCGCGCCGCCCGAGGCGGGACGGCTCGCCTGGACGGAGGTGGCCCGCGACCCGGTGTACGTGATGCTGGCTGCCGACCACCCGCTGGCGTCCCGTACCGAACTCGACCTGGCCGAACTGGCGGTGGAGGCCTGGACCGACGTCCCGGGCGACGGCTGCTTCGGCGACTGCTTCGCCGCCGCCTGCGTCCGCGCGGGCTTCACCCCGGCCTGCGTGTACGAGACGGACACCGCCTCCTGTGTGCACCTGGTCCAGGTGGGGCGGGCCGTCGGCCTCTGCCGGGCCACCTTCCCCGCGACGCCGGGCATCGTGACCCGCCCCCTGTCCGGCGCCCCGCTCGTCTGGCGGCACCTCCTCGGCTGGCACCCCGAAGGGCGCGCGGCCGATCGGGCCGCGACCGTCCTGCACCACACCCGGGCCGCCCACGCGGAGGCACTCGCCCACAGCGCGGCCCTCGGCGCCCCGGGGCATAACGCCGTGGCAGGGGCCGACTGACAACTCCCGCCGCCCCCTTCGGGATCCCTACGGTTTCGGCAGATCCCCCACCGAACCGAGGAGACACCCCATGCTCCGACGACACGCCCGCACGGCGTGTACCGCGCTGGTCGCCGCCGGGATGGCGCTGGCCGGCCTCCAGGCCGGGACCGCCACCGCGGCCCCGGACGGGAGCCCGGCCGCGAAGACCGCCGCCCGGACCCTCGCCGCCGACGCCGCCCAGCCCGCACTCCTCTCCGCCATGCAGCGCGACCTGGGACTCACCCGCCCCCAGGCCCTGACCAGGCTCGCCAACGAGGCCGAGGCCGGCGCCACCGCCGCCCTGCTCCGCCAGAGCCTCGGCAGCGCCTTCGCCGGGGCCTGGGTGGACGGGGCGGAGTCCGGCACCCTGACCGTGGCCACCACCCGCGCCGCCGACGCCGCCGCGATACGTGCCACCGGCGCGAACGCCCGGCTCGTCCCGCACGGCCTGACCGCCCTGGAGCGGGCCAAGCAGGCCCTGGACCGGGCCGCCACCGCCGAGGCGCCCGTGCGCTACGTCGACGTGCGCGCCAACGTCCTCGTCGTCGAGGAGACCCGGGCCGGCGCCGGGGGGCGGCTCGTCGAGGCCACCGGAGTCCCGCGTGACCTCGTACGGGTCGTGAGGACAGACCGGGCACCCCGACCGCTGTACGACATCCGGGGCGGCGACGCGTACTACATGGGGGGCGGCGGCCGCTGCTCCGTCGGCTTCGCGGTGACCCGCGGCACGACCCAGGGGTTCGCCACGGCCGGACACTGCGGCCGCGCGGGCACCACGACCAGCGGCTTCAACCAGGTCGCCCAGGGCAGCTTCCAGGGCTCGGTCTTCCCCGGCAACGACATGGCCTGGGTGGCCGCCAACACCAACTGGACCGCCACCCCGTACGTCAAGGGCTCCGGCGGCGCGAACGTCCAGGTGACCGGGTCGGTCCTCCAGCCCGTCGGCGCGTCCGTCTGCCGCTCCGGCTCGACCACCGGCTGGCACTGCGGCACGATCCAGCAGCACAACACCAGCGTCACCTACCCGGAGGGCACCATCTCCGGCGTGACCCGCACGACGGTCTGCGCCGAGCCCGGCGACTCCGGAGGCTCGTACATCTCCGGCAGCCAGGCCCAGGGCGTCACCTCGGGCGGCTCGGGCAACTGCTCCAGCGGCGGCACGACCTTCTTCCAGCCGCTGAACCCGCTGCTGCAGAACTACGGCCTGACCCTGAAGACCACCGGAACCGACCCGGGCCCCGGGCCCGGTGAACCGCAGCCGGGCGGCACCTGGGCGGCGGGCAAGGTCTACGCGGCCGGCGCCACGGTCACGTACGGCGGCGCGACCTACCGCTGTCTCCAGGGCCACCAGGCCCAGACCGGCTGGGAGCCGCCGAACGTCCCGGCTCTGTGGCAGCGCCAGTGACCCACTGACCCACACAGGGCGGTGACCGGGGGTGCCGCGGCCCCGAGGGGGGGTGCCACGGCACCCCCCTCGGGGTGCTCAGCCGCCGAGACCGCCCCGGGTGATCACGTCCGCGTACCAGCGGGCGCTGTCCTTGAGCGTCCGGCGCTGCGTGGCGAAGTCCACGTGCACGATGCCGAACCGCTTGCTGTAGCCGTACGCCCACTCGAAGTTGTCGAGGAGCGACCACAGGAAGTAGCCGCGCACGTCCGCCCCGTCCGCGAGGGCGCGGTGCACCGCCGCCAGGTGCGCGTGCAGATAGGCCACCCGCTCGGGGTCCTTCACGTTCCCCGACGGGTCGGCGTAGTCGTCGTACGCCGCGCCGTTCTCCGTCACCACCAGGGGGACGCCCGGCAGTTCGTCCCGCAGCCGGACGAGGAGCTCGTACAGCCCGTCCGCGTCCACCGGCCAGTCCATGGCCGTGCGCGGCCCGGGGGCCGGCTCGAACCGTACGTGCCGCTCGGCGCCCGCCCACGGCGAGGGGGACTCGGAGCTGCCCGCCGCGACGACGGCGGGGGAGTAGTAGTTGATGCCCAGCGAGTCGATCGGCGCGGCCGCCGTCGCCAGGTCCCCGTCCTCGACGAAGGACCAGTCCGTGATCCCGGCCGTGTCGCGGACCAGGTCCTCGGGGAGCCGGCCGTGGAAGACCGGGTCGAGGAAGATCCGGTTGCCGACGGCATCGATCCGGCGGGCCGCGTCCCTGTCCTCGGGCGACTCCGAACGGGCCCGAACCGCATGCAGGTTGAGCGTCAGCGACACCTCCGCCGAGTCGGGCAGCGCCCCGCGCAGCACCCGCGCCGCAAGACCGTGGGCCAGGTTGAGGTGGTGAGCGGCGCGCAGCGAGGCGAGGGCGTCGGTGTGCCCCGGGGCGTGCACGCCGTTGCCGTAACCGAGGAAGGCGGCGCACCAGGGCTCGTTGAGCGTGGTCCAGGTCGCCACCCGGTCGCCGAGCGCCTCCGCCATGACGCCCGCGTATTCGGCGAAGCGGTACGCGGTCTCCCGCGCCGGCCAGCCGCCGCCGTCCTCCAGCTCCTGGGGCAGGTCCCAGTGGTAGAGCGTCGCCACGGGCCGGATCCCGGCCTCGAGGAGGCCGTCGACGAGCCGCCGGTAGAAGTCGAGCCCCTTGGTGTTGACCGGCCCGCGACCGGTGGGCACCACTCGCGGCCAGGCGACGGAGAAGCGGTAGTCGGTGACGCCGAGCCGCCGCATCAGGGCGATGTCCTCGTCGAGCCGGTGGTAGTGGTCGGCGGCGATGTCACCGGTGTCGCCGTTGCGCACCCTGCCGGGGGTGCGGCTGAAGGTGTCCCAGACGGACGGCGTGCGGCCGTCCTCGGCTGCGGCACCCTCGATCTGGTACGCCGCCGTGGCGGTGCCCCAGCGGAAACCCGGCGGGAACCGGAGAGCGGTCGGGCTGTCGGGGCGAGCGTCGAGCGCGGTCATGAGGTGGGAACTCCCGGTGGTGAGAGGTCTGTTGGAGAAGAAGTCGATTCGGGACGGGGATCAGCCCTTGACCGCGCCCTGCATGATGCCGCCGACGATCTGCCGGCCGAGCAGGCCGAAGACCAGCAGCACCGGCAGGGTGCCGAGCAACGTGCCCGCCATGATCACGGACTGGTCGTGGACGTAGCCGCCGCCGAGCTGGCGCAGCGCGACCTGGACGGTCGGCTCGGAGGAGGTGAGGGCGACGATCGGCCAGAAGAAGTCGTTCCAGGCGGCCATGAAGGTCAGCAGCCCGAGCACCGCCATGCCGGGCCGGGCGATCGGCACCACGATCGACCAGAAGATCCGGGCGGTGGACGCGCCGTCGACCCGGGCCGCCTCGATCAGCTCGTCCGGCAGCGTCTGGACCAGGTACTGCCGCATGAAGAACACGCCGAACGCGGAGACGAGGCCCGGCAGGATCACCGACTGGAGCTGGTTCACCCACCCGAGCTCGGCGATCATCATGAACAGCGGGATCACGCCGAGCTGGGGCGGGATCATCATGGTGCCCACGGTGAGCGCGAGCAGCGCACCCCGGCCGCGGAACCGGAGCTTGGCGAAGGCGAAGCCGGCGAGCGTGCAGCACAGCACGGTGCCGAGGGTGATCGAACCGGAGACGATGAGGGAGTTCAGCAACGCCTTGCCGATGTCCGCCTCTTCGAGCACGGCCTCGAAGTTGCGGATCAGGTGCGGGCCGGGCACCAGGGACGGCGGGACCTGCGCCAGGTCGGCGTTGGAACGGCTCGCCGCGACGAGCGTCCAGTAGAACGGGAAGGCCGAGACCAGGACGGCGACGATCAGGATCGCGTAGGCGACGGGCCCCGCGTGCAGGGTGCGGCCCGCCCGCGAGGGGCGGCTGCGCCGGGGCCGGGGCACCGGGGCGGCCGGTGCGTCGCGCCGCGCCGGAAGGGGCGGGACCTCGGTGGTGCTCGGCGCGGTCATCGGCCGGCCTCCTTGCGGGAACGGCGGCGCGCTATCAGGGCGTTGACCCCGACGAGCACCACGATGAGCAGGAACATCACCCAGGCGATGGCGGCGGCCCTGCCCAGGTGGAAGAAGCCCCAGCCCTGCTCGTACATGTAGAGACCGAGCGTCTGGTACTGGTGCGAGATGCCGCCCGAGATCGACCCTTCGAGCAGCAGGGGCTCCCCGAACAGCTGGGTCGCCCCGATGGTGGAGACGACGACGGTGAAGACGATGGTGGGCCGCAGCCCGGGCAGCGTGACGTGGAGGAACTGGCGCCAGCGCGAGGCGCCGTCCATCGCGGCCGCCTCGTACAGCTCGTCGGGGATCGACTGCATGCCGGCCAGGTAGATCAGCGCGTTGTAGCCGGTCCAGCGCCAGACGACGACGGTCGAGACGGCGATCTGCGAGGCGACCGTCCCGGTCTGCCAGTCGACGGGAGCGATGCCGACGACGCCGAGGACGTAGTTGATCAGGCCGAAGTCGCGCCCGAAGAGCTGGGCGAAGACGAGGGTGGCGGCGGCGACCGAGGTCGCGTACGGCAGGAGGATCGCGGTCCGCAGGAAAGTACGGCCGCGCATGCGGTAGTTGAGGAGGTGCGCGAGCCCGAGGGCCATGACCAGCTGCGGCACGGTGGAGAGCACGCCGATGGTGAAGGTGTTGCGCAGCGCGGTCCAGAAGAACTCGTCGCCGAGCAGCGCGGTGTAGTTGCCGAGCCCCCGCCACTCCATGTCGCCGGGCGTCTGGAGCTCGACCCGGTAGAGCGAGACGTAGGCCGTGTAGATCAGCGGGAAGACGCCGAAGGCGGCGAACAGGGTGAAGAACGGGGCGATGTAGGCGTACGGCGAGGCCTTCCGCCAGGCCCGCCGGACGGTCGGTTCCCGCCGGGGCGTGGGTAGGGGATGCGGCGGTGCCGGCGCCGGCGGCGGTGTCGCGGGTGCGGTGAGGGTCACGGTGCGGCCCTTCGGGAGGAGTCGAGACGGGTGTACGGCGGGGCGGGGAGCGGGACGGGGAACGCGGTGCCGGACGGGCGTACGCGGGGGAGCGGGCCGCCCGTCCGGCACCGGGATCAGCCGAGGGTGTTCGCGACACCCTTCCGCGCGTTCTCCCACGCCTTCCCGGGAGCCGTGCCCTTGCGCTCGACCTCGCTCAGCGCGTTGGTGATCTGCTGGGCGATGTTCTGGTCGTGCACGCCGAGGACCTGGACGGGGGCCGCCTTCGCCGCGTCACCGAAGATCTTGCCGATCGGCGCGTTGGAGAAGTACGGGTCCGTGGCGGCGGCGACCTTCTCGATCGCGCCGGTGGAGGAGGGGAAGTTGCCCTGCTTCTCGAAGAGCCTGGTCTGCTGCTCGGGCGCGGTGAGCCACTTGATCAGCTCGTACGCCTCCTTCTTGTGCTGCGCGGCCTTCGGCACGGCGAGGTAGGAGCCGCCCCAGTTGCCGGCGCCGCCGGGGAGCGCCGCGATGTCCCACTTCCCCTTGCCGCTCTCGCCGGCCTGGCCCTTGATGTAGCCGAGCATCCAGGCGGGGCAGGGGATCGTGGCGAAGGAACCGGCGGCGAAGGCCTGGTTCCACTGCGGGGACCACTGGTCGAGCTCGGCGCTCAGCCCGCCCTCGGCGGCCTGGACGGAGTGGTCCCAGGCGGCGCGCAGGGCCGGGTTGTCCTCCCAGATCAGCTTCCCTGAGGCGTCGTAGTAGCGCTCCTCCTCCTGCCCGATCATGATCGAGTAGAGGCTGCCGATGCTGTCGAGCCAGGCGCTCTTGCCGGGGGCCTTCGCCTTGTACTGCTTCCCGAGCGCCAGATAGCCGTCCCAGGTGGACCACCGCTTCGCGAGTTCCTCACGGTCCGTCGGCAGCCCGGCCTTCGCGAAGAGGTCCTTGCGGTAGCACATCGCCTCGGGTCCGACGTCCGTGCCGAGTCCGAGGACCTCGCCGTTCTTCCCGGTGGCCGCCGCCCACTTCGCCTCGGCGAACTGCCCCTTGAGGCCGTCCGCCCCGTACTTCTTCAGGTCCTCGAACTTGTCGGCCTGCTGCTGCGTGACGGAGGCGATCCGGCCCACCTCGATGCCCTGGACGTCCGCGAGACCGCCGCCGCCGGCGAGCCGGGTCTGGAGGGACTTCCAGTAGTCGGCCTCGTCCTCCGTGTCCGTCTGCTTGATGGTGACGCCGGGGTGGAGCTTCTCGTACTCGGCGTAGAGCCCGGCTTCCTTGTAGCCGAAGGAGCCGAAGAGGTCGACGGTGATCGTGACCTTTCCGCCCGCGCCGTCCGTGGCCGCCCCGTCCGACGAACCTCCGCAGGCGGCGAGCAGCGCCCCGCTGAGGACGACCGCGCCGAGGCGGACGGCGACGGTGGTGGATCTGGCGGCTCGGTCGATGGGCATGGGGGCCTCCCTTGGCTCCGGGGCGAGCGAGAGAACTGGTTGAGAGCGCTCTCAAGAATGCGGTTGGAGCGTGCCTGCGGTCCGGGTGTCCCGTCAAGACTTGAAGGCGTAACGGCTTGGACTCGGGCCCAACTGCCGTCCGTGTCCCCTCTCTTGACACCCAGGTTTCGAGAGTTTTACGTTTTCGGCCATTCAGTGCGCTTGAGAGCGCTCTCGAAGGCCGTTCCGTGCTCGATCCGTCGTGACGACATGAGGTGCCGTTCATGCCAGCCCCCCGCACCAGGCTCACTCCCCGCAGCCGTCCGTCCCCCCGCACCCGGCCGGTCGCCGTACTGGCCCTGGTCTCCGCCCTCGCCGCCCTGGGACTGGGCCCCGCCGCCGCTCCCGCGGCCGCCGCCACCGTCCCCGTGGGCGCCGGAAGCCACTCCGACACCCGCCCCGCCGGTACCTCCGGCCCCACCACGAACACCGGCGCACCGGTCACCCCCAAGGTCACCGCCGCCGCCCAGGGCAAGCCGGTGCCCACCAACGACTGGTGGTCCTCCCTCGCCTTCCAGCGCTACGGGGACAACCCGTACTCCACCCCCATGTACGGCCATCCGCTCACCTACCAGGCCACCGCCGGCGGCCTGGACATCGGCTACCCGACCAGCGCAGCCGTCGTCGGCGACGGCCGCCAGTACGAGTACGCCCACAAGCGCGACCTGACCCTCGGCCTCACCGGGCTCAACTCGCCCGACACCAAGGCCGACGCCTGGTCCGACTGGACGGTCACCCCCTACTGGTCCGACGGCGCGCGCACCCTGCGCACCACCATCGGCCACGGCATGCCCTTCGTGTACGCCAAGGGCACGGGCGGCGACGCCCGGATCACCACCGCCACCGCCCCCACCGTCTTCGCCGACCAGGGCAACGTCCTCGGGATCACCGTCGCGGGCCACCACTACGCCCTCTTCTCGCCCACCGGCACCGACTGGAACGTGTCCGGGTCCACCATCACCGCCGGCCTCGGCGGCAAGGACTACTTCTCCGTCGCCGTGCTGCCCTCCACGGACGCGCTCGCGACCTACCGCAAGTACGCGTACAGCTTCGTCACCGGATCCACGGTGAACTGGAGCTACGACGCGGGCACGGTCCGGGCCACCTACAGCCTCACCACCGAGGCGAAGGAGGGCGCCGAGCGCGGCTCCCTCCAGGCGCTCTACCGGCACCAGTGGCTGCACACCACCGACCCGCTCACCCCGTACACGTACGTCTCGCCCCGCGGCACGATGAAGGTCCGGGAGTCGGCCTCCTTCACCACCACCCAGAAGGCGGCCGCCACCCTGCCGGGCCTCCCGGGCGGCGCGGGCGTGGACACGGCCCGGCTGCGCGGCTATCTGAACGAGGTCGCGAACTCCTCCGACCCGTTCTCCGGCGCCGTCGACACGTACTGGACGGGCAAGGCCCTCGGCAAGCTCGCCCAGCTGGTGCCGCTCGCCGACCAGATCGGCGAGGGCGCGATCCGCGACAAGCTCCTCGGGCTCATGAAGGGGCGCCTCCAGGACTGGTTCACGGCCGGCGGAGCGAGCGAGTTCTCCTACGACCAGGCATGGAAGACCCTCACGGGCTACCCGGCCTCCTACGGCAGCGACACCGAACTCAACGACCACCACTTCCACTACGGCTACTACGTCTACGCGGCCGCGATCGTCGCCCAGTACGACCCGGCCTGGGCCGCCGACTCCGCCTGGGGCTCCATGGTGAAGACCCTGGTCCGCGACACCGCCAACCCCAGCCGCACCGACGGCGCCTACCCCTTCCTGCGCGGCTTCGACGTCTACGCCGGGCACAGCTGGGCCAGCGGCCACCAGGGCTTCGCCGCCGGAAACAACCAGGAGTCGTCCTCCGAGTCGACCAACCTCAGCGCGGCGCTCGTCCTGTGGGGCTCGGCCACCGGCGACACCGCGCTGCGCGACCTCGGCACGTACCTCCTCACCACGGAGGGCGAGGCCATCGCCCAGTACTGGTTCGACGCCGACCAGCAGGTCTTCCCCGCGGGCTTCCAGCACGACACGGCCGGCATGGTGTGGGGCAGCGGCGCCGCCTACTCGACCTGGTGGACCGCCAACCCCGAGGAGATCCACGGCATCAACGTCCTGCCTGTGACCGGCGGTTCACTCCACCTCGGCGGACACAAGGACGCCGTCCGGCGCAACATCGCCGAGCTGGAGCGCGAGAACGGCGGACCCGCCGTCGAATGGCGCGACATCCTCTGGGAGTTCCAGTCCTTCGCCGACCCGGCCGCCGCGAAGGCCAAGTGGGACGCGGGCCACGCCGGATACACCCCGGAGGCGGGGGAGTCCAAGGCCCACACCTACCACTGGCTCACGACCCTCGACACCCTCGGCGCCCCCGACGCCTCCGTCACCGGGTCGCTCCCCACCTCGGCCGTCTTCACCAAGGGCACGACGCGGACGTACGTGGCCCACAACCACGGCTCCACCGCCCGCACGGTCACCTTCTCCGACGGCAAGTCCCTGTCCGTGCCCGCGCGTTCCACCGCGACGGGCAACGGCACGGGCGGCGGCACGGACCCCGATCCCGAGCCGGAGCCCGGCACCGGGAACACCTTCCAGCTCCGCACCGGCGGCACGCTCACCACGGCCACCGGCGCCACGGCGGGCAGCGACACCGTCCTCTCGGCCCAGGGCGGCAACCACGACGGCACCCCGAACCGTCCGGTCGTCTACGAGGTCAAGGGAGTCAACGGCACGCTCAGGGCGGGCGGTTCCACCGCCTTCCGCCTCCAGCTCGACGCCGGCACGGCCGTCGGTCTGGGCCAGCAGGCCCGCGTCAGCTACGACCTCACCGGTGACGGCACCTTCGAACGGACGGAGACGTACCACTACTTCGCGACCGACCCGGTCACGGGCTGGGAGGAGTACGCCCAGTCCCGCGGCCTCAAGTCCGCCACCGGAACACTCGGCAACCTGACCGGCGGGACAGTCCGCCTTGAGGTGTGGAGCGCGATCGGGAACGGCGACGCGCGCGTCCAGACCGGCACGGACCGGTCCGTGGTCGTCATCCCGTACGACTGACCCGACACCCCCACAGGAGCGGCGGGCCCGGAGACACCTCCGGGCCCGCCGCTCCGCGCGTTCCCTCAGGCCGAGTCGCGGAGCACCAGCGACGTCGGGGTGATCACGGAGCCGGGAGCCGCGCCGCCGGGCCCGTCGAGCAGCCGCATCAGCAGCTTGACCATCAACCGCCCCATGCCCTCGATGTCCTGACGGACCGTCGTCAGGGCCGGCGTGGCCCGCTCGACCACCGAGGCCATGTCGTCGAAGCCGACGACCGCCACGTCCTCGGGGACCCGGACCCCGCGCTCCCGGAGCGTACGCAGCGCACCCGTCGCCATCAGGTCGTTCGCGACGAAGACACCGTCGACGTCCGGCCGCCGGTCGAGGAGCTCGGCCATCGCGCGGGCGCCGCTCTCCTCGGTGAAGGAGCCCTGGCACAGGAGGTCCGGATCCGCGTCGGGAAGGACGTCGTGGTAGCCGTGGAGCCGGTCGACCGCGGACGTCTGGTCCCGGGGCCCGGCGATGTGGGCGACGGCCCGGCGGCCCAGACCGACGAGGTGCCCCACGGCCTCCCGGGCGCCGCCGCGGTTGTCGCAGTCGACGAACGGCACGGCCGGGTCGGTGCCGGGGGCGGGGCGCCCGCCGAACACCACCGGGATCCGGGCCCGGTCGATGAGGGAGGGCAGCGCGTCGTCGCTGTGCAGGGAGAACGCGAGCGCCCCGTCGACGTGCCCGCCGCCCAGATAGCGCGCGATCCGCTCGTGATCGCCCGGACCCTCCACCCACAGCAGCACCAGCTGGGCGTCGTACGCCGTCAACTCCCGGCTGATACCACGCACCTGCTGCTCGAAGAACGGATCGGAGAAGATCCGGAACTCCGGCTCCTCGATGATCACGGCCACGGCGCCGTTGCGCCGGGTGACCAGGGTGCGCGCCGCGTGGTTCGGGACGTAGCCGAGCTCCTCGACCGCCTTGTTCACCTTGTCGACCAGCGGAGCGCGGACGCCCGCACCCCCGTTGACGACACGGGAGGCCGTGGCGCGGGACACACCGGCGCGTGCGGCGACGGCTTCCAGCGTGGGGCGGGACCCCGTGGTCTGATCGGGCAAGGCGGTCGCTCCTCGTCTGCGTCTGCTGAGCTGCGGTCCGACGTCGACCAGGATATCTGTACCGCTCAGGTGTTGAGAGCGCTCCCAAGACGAATGTCCCGGGCTTCCCTGCCGAGGCAGGCCGACCTGTGGGCGCAAGGGGGTGGTCATCGCGGGTTCATGGGGCGGTTGTTCGGTGTAAGGAGCATGCGAGGCGTGCCGGCACCCGGTCGGCCGTTCCCGAAGGGCTGTACCTGACGTGCACCGTCGCCGATTCGCCGCCGCGCTGACCGCCGCTCTCGCCGCACCGCCCGTACTGGCCGCCACCCCGGCCCAGGCGGCTCCGGCCGCCGGGGCGGGGCCGACGTGGGCCGCCGAGCCGGGGGCGGCGGGGCTCGCGCGCCACATGCTTCCCGTGCTGACCCGTGAGCTGGAGGACAGGGCGGTGGCGAAGGAGCTCGTGCCGCACCTCCTCGACGTCGGCTTCGACTGGGAGCCGGAGACGGCGCCGCTGTCCGCCGTGGACTTCGTCGTCGCGTACGGGTTCGGCAACCGGCCGGCCGCCGGGGGCGGGGACCCCGCGAAGACGCTGCCCGAGCCCGGGCCCGTGAACGAGGAGCTGGCCGCGACGGTCGCCCGGATCCGCGCCGCGCGCGACGTCCCCGTCTACGCCCAGTGGGAGATCGCCCGCTTCCTGGAAGCCGACCACGGCATGACCGACGTCGTGGCGATCGAGCCGGTGATCGCGCCGGACGGCACGATCACCTATCTGAGCACGGACGGCGTGGCCGCCCAGGCGGCCGAAGCACGCCGCGCGCTGCCCGGCGGCATCGGCACCGCCTGCGTCGTCGGCTTCCGCGACCACCACAAGCGGTGCGTCCGGACCACCCGGGACCGCGGCATGACCGCGTACGCCCCCAGGGGCTTCGCCATGCCGCACGTCTACGACGCCGAGTCCGGGCAGCCGTGGACCCGCAGCCGGGACCTGTACCTCGTGCACGACATGGCCGCGCAGTGGCAGGTGATCCGGGCGAAGCTGGTCGCCGCGTCCTGGCCCAACGGCTGACCCGGAGGGGCGAACCGGAAAGGGCGAACCGGAGCGGACGGACCGCCCCGGGTGGCGGCGCCCGGGGTCAGCCGAGGAACTCGCCGTTGCGGGCCACCACGGCTCCGCCGTGCACGACCATGTCCCGCTGGGGCATGTCCACGACGACCTGCGGCAGGCATTCGCCCCGTACGAGGACGAAGTCGGCCGGGGCGCCGGGCGTGAGGTCGGCGTGCGCGAGGCCCATGACGTCCGCGCCGCCGTGGGCCGCGACGCGGTAGCAGTCCTCCAGCTCCTCGTCGAGGCGCACGTCCCGCACCCACCCGAGGAGCTGCGCGCGGTGCAGCATGTCCGCGTTGCCGAACGGGCTCCACGAGTCGCGCACGCCGTCGGAGCCGAGCCCGACCCGCACCCCGTGCTCGCGCAGCCGGGCGATCGGCAGCACCAGCGAGTCGGAGGGCGCCACCGTGGTCAGGGCGATGTCCTGGGCGCCGAGGTCGGTGGCGAGGGAGCCGAGTTCGCGGTCCGACAGACCCGGCAGGCAGAAGACATGGCTGACGGTGACCTTGCCGGCGAGCGACAGGGCCCGCGTGCGGTCGATGATGCCGCGCATCGCCTTGACGCCCTTCTCGCCCTGATCGTGGAGGTGGATGTCCACGCCGACGCCGTGGCGGTCCGCGATGCCGAAGACCACGTCGAGCTGTGCGTCGAGGGCCTGGTCGAACCCGATCGGGTCGATGCCGCCGATCATGTCGATCGTGCCCTCGCGCGCCGCCCGCTCAAGCAGCGCCGCCGTACCCGGCGTACGGATGACGCCGTGCTGCGGGAAGGCCACGATCTGGACGTCGAGCGCGTGGCGCAGCCGCTCGCGGGCCTCCGCCACACCCTCCACCCCGGCCAGACCGTAGGCCGGGGCGACATCGGCGTGGGCGCGCATCGCCCGGGTGCCCCGGGTGACGGCGTGGGACATCAGCCCGTACGCGCGTTCCGCGACGGGGCGGCGCTGGGCCTTGAACAGCTCGACGTCCTGGGCGACGTAGTCGGCGATGCCGCTTGCGGGGCGCCGCGACACCCAGGAGCCGCCCCAGGTCGTCTTGTCGGGGTGGATGTGCGCGTCCACGAGCGAGGGCAGCGCGATCCGGCCGCCGCCCTCGACGACCTTCGCGCCGCGCGGCGCCGGGCCCTTCGTGATTCGGCCGTCCACGACGACGAGGTCGGTGGCCTTCGCCGCGCCGAACGGGCGGACGTTCCGGAAGACCACGGCCTTGTCGCGGCGGCCCGCGGCGCCGGACACGGCGGCCTCGGAGTGCGACGGGGCCGCGGCGTGGGCGGAGGTCGCGGTGGCGGCCATCGCGGCCGTCGTACCGGCCAGGGCGGCGGCACCGGCGAGCATCGTGCGGCGGGAGAGGGCGGAGGGGGTGGCTTCGACACGCATGGGAGCTCCTTGGGGAGAGGGCCGATGGGCTCCCCGTTTTTGTATACCAAGTGAAAGGCGCCGAACAAGGGTGTGATCGGGAGACGACGAAATCCGCACGTCACGACGTTCGTGCACGTCGGCGGGATGGCGTCCAGTCCATCTTGGTATACAAATACTCTCAGGAGTCGCCGAAGAGGGAGCGTAGCGCGACGGCCCTGCTGTCCCGTACGTGCAGCAGCGTGCTCGCCGCCGCGGCCTCCGCGTCCCCGGCGGCGATGTGCCGGAACATCTCGGCGTGCTGGGCCCGCATGTGCGCGGGCTCCTCGCGCAGTCCGAACACCAGTCTCAGCTGCCAGCTCAGCTGCTCCATGGTGCGGGCGAGCAGCGGATTGCCCGCCAGTTCCACGATGCCCTCGTGGAACGCCGTGTGGGCGGCCACCTCGCGCGTGCCCTCGCCCGCCGCTGCCGCCGACTCGGCCTGCCGGAGCGTCGCCTCCAGTGCGGCGAGCTGCTCGGCGCCGCCCGCCGCCAGGGCCCCCGCGGCCAGGGCCCGCGCCGCGAGCCGCGACGCCTGGACCGCGAGCGGCTCCCAGACCTCGTACAAGTGCTCCACGTCGACGCGTTCGAGTCGCCGCACCCGCACCCCGCTGTGCGGGAGCAGTTCGAGGAGGCCCTCGGCGACGAGCGCGCGCAGCGCCTCCCGCACGGGCACGCGGGACATGCCGAGCTCCTCGGCGACCTCGCGCTCGACGAGCCGTGCGCCCTGCGCGTACCGCCGGTCGACGATGCGCTGCAACACGGCCTCACGCGCCCGCGCGCTGAGCGAGGCCGCTCCGGCCTTGCCGGTCTCCGTCACTGGCCGAGTCCCTTTCCGTTCGGCGCCCGGCGCCCCTACGGGGCCGCGGGGCCCGTCGAGGCGCGGATGACGAGCTCCGGGTCGAAGAGGAGCTCGCCCGTGGGGACCTCGCGGTTGCTGACCAGGGCCAGGACGCTGCGGCCCACCTCCAGGGCGAGACGGTCGGCGGGCTGGCGGACCGTGGTCAGGGCCGGATCGGTGAACTCGGTGACCGTCGACCCGTCGTAACCCACCACCGACACGTCACCCGGCACGGACAGACCCTGGCGGCGGATCCCGCGCACGGCGCCCAGGGCCATGAAGTCGCTGGCCGCGACGATCCCGGTGGCACCGAGGCCGACGAGGGCCGAGGCCGCGGCCTGCCCGCCCTCCACGCTGTAGGACTGGCGGACGACCCAGCCCTCCGCACCGTCGATGCCGCGCCGGCCCATGGCCTCGACGAAGCCCCGCACCCGCCGGTCGGCGGGCCGGTTCCCCGCAGGGCCCGACGCCATGCCGATGCGCCGGTGGCCCAGGCGGTGGAGGTGGTCCACGGCCAGTTCGGCGGCGAGCGCGTCGTCCGTGGAGAAGACCGGGGCCGGCACGCCGTCCGCGAACTCGCCGTTGATCCCGACGTACGGGACGCGGCGCTGCCGCAGCAGTTCGTAGCCGTCCGTGTCCGCGCCCTCCACCGTGTTGGACGCGGAGAGGAAGACGACGGCCGCGACGCCCTTGTCGACGAGGGAGGTGAGGAAGTCCAACTCCTGGACGCCGCCGGGGAAGACGGGGCAGAGCACGGTCTTGAGACCGTGCGGGGCGAGCGCCGACTCGATCCGCTCGGCGACGTCGGCGAAGAACGGGTTGGAGACGAACTCCGTCACCACCGCGACCAGTTGCCCCTGCGTGACCCGCTCGTAGCCGAGCTCGGCCATCGCCTGCTCGACCGCCTCGCGGGTCTTCTTCGACACGCCCTGCCGCCGGTTGATCACCCGACTGACGGTGGCCTCGCTGACCTGTGCGTGGGCTGCGACGTCGGTGATGCCGACCTTCATCGCGGTCCTTCCGTGAGTACGAGCGAAACCAGACCGCCACGCGGGACGGCCAGGGAGTGGGGCCCCTCCGGCAGGTGCGACAGCGGATCATTCATCATACGGCCGTCCGGCCCGTGGACCCTGGCGGCCACCCGGCCACCGCCGCCGGTGACCTCCACCATCAGCCGGTCCCGGTCCGAGCCGTTGACGAGGTGGAAGCGGCGGTACGCGGCGAAGTCGAGCTCCACCACCCGGTCGCCGTGCACGCTCACCAGACACTCGTCGCCACGCGCCGCCACCACCAGCGGGTACAGCTCGTCCGGCCGTCCCGGCTCCACGTCCCCGTCGAGCAGCACCTCCCGGTGCAGGTGCCAGCGCCCGAGCCAGAACCGCACGGCGGCCAGGTGTTCCGGCGGCGCCCCGTCCAGGCGTACGGAGATCTGCGGCACCGCGTGCAGGGACCCGATCAGCTGGCGGGCCACCGTTTCGACCGGCGCGGAGCGCGACCACATCACCATGTCGGAGTGGACGGCCCCGCCCACCGCGAGGAGCGAGGTGTCGAGAGTCCGCACCCGGTTGGCGGTCGCGTCCGCTGGGCAGTCGTAGGAGCGCAGCATGTTCCCGAACGGCGTCATGCCGGGACCCACGTACGGCTGGCGCAGTTCGAGCAGCAGCTCGGGCCGTACGGCCTCCAGGGCCCGGCGCACCTCCGTGAGCAGCACGGTCATCGCCCGGCCGACGTCCCCGGCGCCGTCGCCCGCGTAGACCGCCGCCTCGTCGAGGAAGTCCAGCTTGAGGCCGTCGACACCGTACTCGCGCACGAGGGAGACGCACAGATCGACGACGTGCCGGCGCACGTCGGGGCGGCGCGGGTCGAGCACGGAGGCGCCCGGCACGGTGGCCGGGGCGGGCGCCGCGGACGCCCAGTGGTCGTGGCGGTCGGCCTCCGGACCGAGCAGCAGCGGCGCCACCCAGAGCAGATAGCGCAGCCCCCGGTCGCGCACCCGGGCCACATGCCCGGCGAGGTCGGGGAACTTGGCGGGGTCCGGCTCCCAGTCCCCGCAGCCGGCGTAGCCCCGGCCGTTGCCGAACCGCTGCCAGCCGTCGTCCAGGATGAGCACCCCGCAGCCCAGCTCGGCGGCCGGCCCCGCCTGCGCCTCCACGGCCTCGGCGGTGACGTCCTGGTTGAAGGCGTACCAGGTGGAGTACACCGGGAGGCGGGCCGCGTCCGGCACCGGCATCGGCGGGTGGGCGGCGGCGAACCAGGAGCGCAGCGGTCGCAGGGCGGCGGCGACGGACGGCGCGCGCGGGACGAGCAGCAGACGGTGCGGCTCCGAGGCGGCCGGGAGGCTCAGATGGACGACGTGGGTGTCGTTCTCCTCCGAGACGCCGAAACGGACCGTGGCCTCGGGGACCGGGTCGGCTGCGGCGAAGGCGAGCAGGGTGGCGCCGGAGTGCTCGTACAGACAGCCGACGGCGGGGCCGGAGACCAGGCTGACCTGGCTGAGCCCCTCCCAGTCGGCCACGAGCGTGCGCCGCCAGCCGCCCTCCGGGTGCCAGTAGCCCGCCGCGTCGCCGAGCGGGACCGAGAGGCGGATCTCCACGGGCACCCCGTCGGCCCGTACGGACAGCATCCGCAGTCCGCCCGGGAGGGAGGCCAGCTCCCATCCGGGTCGCACGCCGGGGTGGCCGGGGGCGAGGACGGCGATCGACACGTCGTCGAGCAGCGGCTCGACGGGGGCGGGGGCCGCGTGCGCGGTGGTCACGACGGCGGGGGCGTGTGCAGTGTGCATGGTGCTCATTCCTTCACCGCGCCCGCGAGGAGCCCGGACACGAAGTGGCGCTGGAGGGCGAGGAAGACGATGGCCATCGGTACGGCGGCGATGGCGGTGCCGGCGAGGATGGCGCCGTAGTCGGTCTCGTCCAGTCCCTGGAGGGAGGCGAGCGCCACCGGGATGGTGAACGTGCTGTCGTCGCGCAGCACGATCAGCGGCCAGATGAAGTCGTTCCACTGGTACAGGAAGAGGAACAGGGCGAGGGCGGCGAGGGCCGGGCGCATCGGGGGCAGGGCGACCCGCCAGAACAGCCGGAACTCCCCGCAGCCGTCCATCCGGCCCGAGTCGAGCAGCTCCTTCGGCAGCGCGGCCATCGACTGGCGCATCAGGAAGATGCCGAAGGGCAGGGCCAGGTTGGGGGCGATGACGGCCTGGTAGGTGTTGAGCCAGTGCAGCTCGGCCATCATCTTGAACAGCGGGACGAGCGTGATCTGCGCGGGCACGACGAGACCGAGCATGAGAAGACCGAACAGCGCCTCGCGGCCGCGGAACCGGTAGGTCGCGAAGCCGTATCCGGCGAACGTGCACACCACCCCCGCGAGGAGCGTGTAGACGACCGATATGCCCAGGGAGTTGAGCACGACCCGGCCGAAGTCCGCGGTCTCCTGGAGGGTGGCGAGGTTCTCCCCGAGGTGCCCACCGGGCAGCAGGGGCGGCGGACTGTCGAAGATCTCCTGCGAGCTGTGGGTGGCGCCGACGGCCAGCCAGTAGAAGGGGACCGCGACGGCGGCCAGGGCGATGGCGAGCCCGGAGGTGAGCAGGATGCTCCGGCCGGGATGGCGGCTGCGGGCGGTCACGACTTCTCCCCGAGGAGGCGGAACTGGATCAGGCCGAGGACTCCGACGAGGACGGTGAGGGCGTACGCGACGGCGGAGGCGTAGCCGAAGTCGAAGTACTTGAAGGCGTTCTGGTAGAGGTACACGCCGATCGTCAGGGTCGCGTTGTCGGGCCCGCCGCCGGTGAGGACGTACGGCTCGTCGAAGAGCTGGAGCGTGCCGATCGTGGACAGGACCGTCGTGAGGAGCAGCGCGGGCCGCAGCCCGGGCAGCGTGACGTGGCGGAAGGCGTTCAGCGCGCCGGCGCCGTCGACGGCGGCCGCGTCGTAGAGCTCGGCCGGGATCGTCTGGAGCCTGGCGAGCAGGATCACGGCGTTGTAGCCGGTGTAGTGCCAGGTCAGCGCGAGGCCCAGGGAGATGCGGGCCCACAGCCCCTCGGTCAGCCAGGGGACCGGGTCGATGCCGACGAGGCCGAACAGCCAGTTGACGAGCCCGTACTCCTCGTTGAGGAGGACGGAGAAGACGATGCCGTACGCGACGAGCCCCGTGACCATCGGCAGGAAGAAGCCGAGCCGGAAGACGGGCCGGCCGCGCAGCAGGGTGGAGTCGAGGGCGACCGCGAGCCCGGTGGCGAGCGCCAGCATCAGCGGCACCTGGACGACGAGGATCACCCCGGTGTTGCGCAGCGCGGTCCAGAACAGCGGGTCGTCGGCGAGACGTGCGTAGTTGTCGGCACCCACGAACGTCTCGGTGCCGCCCACTGTGCGGTGCAGGCTGAGGAGGAACGACCAGCCGATGGGGTAGAGCTTGAACGCGGCGAAGAGCAGCACCGCGGGCAGGACGAAGAGGTACGGGGCGGCCGTGCCCCACCGCCCGCGCCGGCGCGCGGCGGGGCGGGGCGCGGCGGCGGCGGGCGCGCTCGGTGTCATCGCACGTTCTTCCTGCCGGTCTGGCGGGCCAGCTCGCTCGCCGCCTCGCCGAGGACCTTCGCCGGGTCGGCGCCCTTGAGCAGCACCTTCGACTGGGCGTCGGTGACGAGCTTCAGGGCGCGGGCGTAGTCGGCCGTGTAGTTCACGGCGGAGCCGGGCGCCTTGAGGGCGTCGAGGAAGATCTCGCCCTTGCGCTGCCCGCTGAAGAAGGCGGAAGGCTCGTGGAAGACGGAGTCGTCGTACGCCTTGAGGAGCGCGGGCGCGATGCCCTTGCCCCGGTAGATCCGCACCTGGGAGGCGGGGCGGGTCAGCGCGAACTCGACGAAGGACCAGGCCGCCGCCTGCTGCTTGCTGCTGCCGGCGATCGCGAGGTGGGTGGAGTTCACGGTGGCCGCGGTGGGGCCGCCGCGGCGGACGGCCGGGGGCAGCCGGACCTTCCACTTGCCCGCCTCGCCGGGCACCTGCTCCTCGATGATCCCGCCGAACCAGGTGGGCCAGGGAAGTACGGCGGCGGTGCCCCGCTTGAGGGAGCTCATCAGGGCGTTCCAGCCGCCGGCCAGATTGCTCACGAGCCCGGCGTCGTTCATGGTCTTGATGAGCGTCATCGCCCGGACGGCCTCCGGGGAGTCCAGGGTGATGCGGCCTTCCAGGTCGAAGTAGAAGGCGCCCTGGAGCTGGAGCAGCATCTGGAAGAAGTTGGCGGCGTCGGGCTGCGAGGCCGGCTTGTCGATGCCGAGGAGATGGACGCCCGTACGCGCCTTGAGCCGCTTGCCGGCCTCGATCGTCTCGTCCCAGGTCTGGAGCGCGCCGACGTCGACCCCGGCCTTCTCGAAGAGGTCGGCCCGGTAGTAGAACCCCGCCGAATTAGCCTCCCAGGGAAGGGCGTTGACGCGCTTGCCGTCGGGGGAGACGGTCTGCCAGAGACCGGAGGCGAAGGCGTCCTTGTGGGCGGGTGCGCCCAGCGGGGCGAGGTCGGCGAGGCCGCCGGGAAAGCGCTCGACGTACCCCGGCAGGTAGTCGACGCCGATGTGCAGGACGTCGGCGAGGCCCTGGCCGCCGGCGGCGAGGCCGGCCGTGATCTTGTCCCAGATGGCGGGGTTGCCGATGTCCTCGACGGTCACCTGGATGTCCGGGTATGTCTTGTTGAACTCCGGTATCAGCGCCTTGAGTTGTTCAGCCGGGCCCTGCCAGGACCAGACCGTGATCTTTCCCTTGCGCGGATCCCCGGCGGCGCCCGAACCGCCCGCGCCGGTGTCGCCGCTGCCCGAGCAGCCGGTGAGCGTCGTCAGGCCGGTGAGGCCGAGTCCGCCGAGTCCGGCCGCCGCCAGGGCGCTGCCGCCGCGCAGTACCTGCCGGCGCCCCGGCTGTCTTCCACTCTGCTGGTCCGTCATGCCGGATCCCCTCGCTCGCACCGTTGCGGAACTTGACGGGGCCGGACATTACAAGGGGGATCACTCGACTTGCAATGCTTCAGTGAAAACTTTCAGTTTGACTGACGTCTGATCTTTGGCAGGACCATTGCAATCCGTCAGTGGCTGTTGCTAGCGTGCCGCGCGCCCCGACCTGACCCGCTCCGCTCCGGGAGAGAACCCTCATGACGCGTTCCCGCTTGTCGCTGCTGTCCGCCGTCGCCCTGCTCGCCTCACTGTCCGCCGGTGGAACCCCGGCGACGGCCTCCCCGTCCGCCCCCGCCCCCGCCGTGCTGACCGTGGTCGATCCCGGCTTCGAACAGGGTGGTGGGGGCTGGGAGTTCACCTCCGGGACCGGCGTCGCGAGCAACAACCCGCACGCCGGGAGCCGGCTGGCCTACCTCGACGCCGGCAGCGGCATGAAGGTCTCCCAGACCGTCACGGCCACCGGCCACGGCGGCTACCTCGTCTCCGCGTGGATCGCCACCGGCGGCCCCGGCGGCCGGTACGTCCTGCGGGTCAACGGCGCCGCCGTCGCCGAGCGGACCCTGCCCGCCGCCGCCAACTACCGCCGCCACACCCTCGGCAGGATCGTCCTCGCCCCCGGGGACCGGCTGGAGATCGCCTTCGAGTCGGGGAACGGCTGGGTCAACGTCGACGACGTGATGGTCTCCCCGGCCGCCCCCGCCGACCCCCGCGTCTCCTCCAGCGACCCCGAGATCGTCGAGATGTTCGACTGGGCCAAGGGCAAGGCCAACAGCTGGGTGCACCTGCCCGGCACCCAGGGCCCGCTCGACGCGGACGAGCGCCAGACCGGCGGTACCGGCACCGGCGTCTACGCACCCTCCTACTGGGCGGGATACGCCAACCGCAGCGGCTACTACTCCCGCGACATGGCCCACCAGCTCTCCGGCGCCGGAGTGCTCGGCCTGCACACCGAGAACAAGGAGATGCTGCGCTCCTTCGCCGCCTCCGCGACCGCCGAGCACGCCTACTACCCGGTGTGGGCCCTCAACTTCGACAACCGCTCCTACCTCTCCATCGACTACCGCGGCCCGAGCCTCTTCGTCCGGGAGGTGCCCGCCCCCTTCGAACTGGTCCAGAAGGCCGAGGAGGCGTACCGCTGGAGCGGCGACCCCGCCTACCTCGACGACCCCGCCCTGTGGGAGTTCTACCGCCACGCCACCGAGGAGTTCGTCTCCCTTCACGACGGGAAGAAGGACAACGGCCGGGTGAGCGTGGCCGAGGGCACCGGCAAGGGCATCTTCCAAGGCGTCGCGAGCTACAACGAGCAGAGCGACGAACCGCTCGCCGAGGCCGGCGACGCCATCGGCTCGCAGTACCAGGCCTACCGCGCGATGGCCTCCCTCGCCCGCGCCAAGGGCGAGCACCAGCTCGCGGCCCGCTTCGAGCGCCGGGCCCGCGAACTCAAGACGTACTTCAACACCACCTGGAGCGGCACCGGTTCGGGCGCCGACATGGTGCGCGGCTACACCACCGACGGGCGCGCCCTGACCGGCTGGGGCAAGGAGAACAGCTGGTTCATGCCCATGAAGCAGATCGTCGCCCCCGGGGACCGGCGCGAGGCGTACCTCGACTACATCGACGAGCAGGCCGAAGGCGACGGACGCCCCGACAACATCGAGGCCCTGACCTACCTCCCCGACACCTTCCTCACCAACAACCGTGCCGACACCGCCTGGAAGTGGATGCGCCACATCTACGCCCAGAAGGACGTCCAGCACGTCAACTCCCGCCAGGGCACCAACGGCGACTACCCCGAGGTCTCCTTCACCCTCGTCGGCCAGACCGTCCAGGGACTGATGGGCGTCACCCCGGACGCCCCCGCCCGCACCCTCGCCACCCAGTCGCGGCTGCCCTCCGGCATGGAGTGGCTGAGCATCGAGGACCTGCGCGTCGGCGACTCCGCCTTCACCCTGCGCCACGAAACGGACCGCCGCTCGACCCTCACCCACACCTCGGGCAGTGCCCCGTACACCTGGGTGGCCCGCTTCCCGGGCGCCCACGCTGCCGTCGCCGTCGACGGGGTGGTCAGGGAGGCCCGTACCGAGGTCGTCGACGGGGCGACCTACACCGTCGTCCGTACGCGCGTGGCCCCCGGCCGGACCGTCACCGTCGAGGTCCGATGACCGCGCCCGCCGTGCCGCCGGGCGGGGAGGGACAAAGCGTCAGGGGCGTCAGGGGCGTCAGAGGTGTCAGGGGTCGGAGGGGCATCCGGGGCGTCCCCGGCGGGGAATTCCCGGGCGGGGCACGGCTGTTCCGGCTCGACCCGGCGGTCGCCCACCTCAACCACGGCTCCTTCGGCGCCGTGCCCGTCCCGGTCGCCGAGGCCCAACGGCGCCTGGCCGAGGAGGCCATGGCCGACCCCGACGCCTTCTTCCTCGGCGTCCCCGACCGCCTGGCCGCTGCCCGGGGGCGCGTCGCGGCCCATCTGGGCGCCGATCCCGAGGGGATCGCCTTCGTCACCAACGCCACCGAGGCCGCCAACCTCGCGCTCGACGCCCTGCGCCTGGACGCCGATGGCGAGGTCCTGGTCACGGACCACGGCTACGGCACGGTCGTCGCGGCGGCCGCCCGCCGCGCCCGGACGGTCACCGTCGCCCTCGACCCCGGCCTGCCGGACGAGGACGCGGTGTGCGAGGCGGTGCTCGCCGCGCTCACTCCTCGTACGCGGGTGGTCCTGATCGACCAGATCAGCTCGCCCACCGCCCGGCCGCTCGCCACCCCGCGGCTGCTCGCCGCGCTCCGCGAGCGCGGGATCACCACCGTGGTCGACGGCGCCCACGCCCCGGGCATGCTCGCCGAACCGCTCGCGGGCGCACCCGACTTCTGGTTCGGGAACCTGCACAAGTGGGCGTACGCGCCGGCGGGCAGTGCCGTCCTCGCGGTGGCCCCCGCCCACCGGGACCGGGTCGCCGCGCCCGTCCCGTCGTGGGAGGACGACCGCGGCTTCCCGCGCGCGGTGGAGTTCCGCGCCACCGTCGACTACACCGGCTGGCTCGCCGCACCCGAGGGTCTCGACCTCGTCGCCGGGCTCGGCGCTGACCGGGTGCGCGCCCACAACGCGGAACTGGTGCGCTACGGAGCGGAGTTGCTCGACGAGATCCCGGGCGTGACACCGCTTCCGTACGGCGAAGGCCTGGCGATGCGGTCCCTGCGCCTGCCCTCCGGCCTGGCCCGCACGCAGCCGGAGGCGGTCGCTCTGCGCGAGGAGATCGCCGCCCGGCTCGGCTGCCGCGTACTCGTCTGGAACTGGCCCGGCGGCGGCGGAATCCGTATCTCGGGGCAGATCTACAACCGGCCCGAGGAGTACGAACGCCTCACCGCAGGCCTCCGCGACCTGCTGGCCCGCGGCTGAGGGGAGCCGCTCAAGGAACGGGGGCGGTACGGCGAGCCGGGCGGGGCGGTCAGCGCCTGGCTCGCCGTCGGACGGCTCGTCGTCGGGAGATGTACATACCGAGGACGATGCCCACGAGCAGGGTGACCGTGAGTACGACCCAGAGGGGCAGGGTGACGGTGGGGATCCACAGCCGGATGCTGACCGACCCGGTGTTGGCCGCGATGAACCAGATCGCGAGACCCGCGAGCGCGATGATTCCGATGGTGCGGAGCCGCATGTCCCGGCCCTTGACGGTCAGCGTCGAGGGACCGCGCTGCGGAGGTGCATTCTGTGCCATGCATCCCATTGTCTGTCGATATGATCCGATGCTCGACCGGAGGCCCGTCACTCGCGGTACACGCGCAACTCCGCCACCTCGTACGACATCTCCGATGCCCCGGCGTCCGGCGCCGGGTGGTACCGCCCGGCGCAGACGGAGAGGTTCACGATGAGGTGGGCCCGCCAGGAGGGTCCCACCCCGCGCCCGTCGTCGAAGACCCGCGTGCCGTTGACCCACCACACCACGGAACGGGAGCCGAACTCGACCCTGAGGTCGACCCACGCCCCCGGCCGGACGGCGGGGTCCCGGAAGTAGTGGTGCCGCCCCCGGACGCGGTTCGAAAGCTCCAGCAGGTCCGGGTTGTCGGGGTGGTACTCGAAGACGTCGATCTCCTGCCCGCCGTCGAGCCAGGTCCAGATCGCCGGCCAGGCGCCCGTCTCCTCGGGCAGCCGCACCCGGGCCTCCAGGACGTCCCCCGCCCGCACCAGGAAGCCCTCCGGGCTGCCCTCGGTCGTGAGCAGTCCGGCGTCCCAGTAGCCGTCCGCGCGGCGGGTCGCCCGGAACACCCCGGTACGGCTGTAGTCGGGGTCCTCCGTCAGGTGGTCGAGCTTGTTGTCCCCCGGATTGGTCGGACCCCCGTCGGGATAGGCCCAGGAACGGCCCGCCGTCCACTGCTCGGCGGAGGAGAAGTCCGCGTCGAGCACGAGGGTCCCGAGGTCGCGCGGCGGCGCGTGCGTACCCCCTCCGGAGCCGGAACGGTTTCCCCGGCGCAGCAGGCGGTCGAAGAAGTCGGACAGCACGGCACGCTCCTTTCGTACGGGCATCCACGCGGCCCTCGGGCGATCCGTCCACCATGCACCGCCACGCATCGGAACGTGTCCGTTTGGCGACAATGCGTCACGACCCGACTCCCGCCGACCCCGCCCCATCTTTTCGGATACGCTGTATCCGTTAAATGGGTCGACGTGGACGAAAGGCAGTGGCAATGAACGAAACGGGAAGCGGAGCGGTCCGGACGGACGCCTCGGTCATCGTCGTCGGCGCGGGGCCCGTAGGGCTCGCCCTCACCCTCGATCTGGCCCGCCGCGGACTCCCGGTCCGGCTCCTCGAACGCGCGGGGAAGGGCTTCGCGGGCTCGCGGGCCAAGGGCATCCAGCCGCGCACACTCGAAGTCCTCGACGACTTCGGCCTCGCCGGGGCCGCGCTCGCGGCGGGCGGCGCCTACCCGCCGATGGGCCTGCACGTGGGCCCGTTCACGAAGAGCTGGCGGATGCACGCCACCGCCCCGGACAGCGCGGGCACCCCGTACCCCGACGTGCTCCTGCTCCCGCAGTACGCCACCACCGACCTCCTCCGCGACGCCGTCGAACGCCTCGGCGTACGCGTCGACTTCGGCGCCCGGGCCGTGGAGATCACCCAGGACGCCACGTCCTGCGCGGTACGCCTCGACGACGGCCGCCTCCTCACCGCCCGGTACGTCGTCGGCGCGGACGGCGGCTCCAGCACCGTGCGGAAGGCCGCGGGCATCGCCTTCGAGGGCACCACCGACGAGGCCGACCGGATGCTCCTCGTCGACGGCACGGTCGACGGCCTCTCCCGTGACCACTGGCACATCTGGCCCAGCGTCCGGGGCCGCAGCGTCGCGGCGTGCCCGCTGCCCGGCGACGGGAACCGCTTCCAGATCATGTTCAGGACGCGCCCCGGCGACACCGTCGACGGACTCGACGGACTCGACGGGCCCACCGGTCCCGAGTTCCTCGCCGACCTCCTGCGCCGCCGCGCAGACCGCTCCCTCACCCTGCGGGACATCACCTGGACCTCGGTCTTCCGCCCCAACGTCCGCCTCGCCGAGCGCTACCGGAACGGCCGGCTTCTGCTGTGCGGCGACGCCGCCCACGTCCACACACCGGCCGGCGCGCAAGGCCTGAACACCGGCGTCCAGGACGCCCACAACCTCGGCTGGAAACTCCATCAGGTCCTCACCGGCGCCGACGACTCCCTCCTCGACAGCTACGAGGCCGAGCGGCGCCCCGTCGCCGCACAGGTCCTGGGCCGCTCCACCGAGCTGTACGAAGGACTGCGCGGCACGCGCCCCGGCAAGCTCACCCGCGGCCAGGACGAACACCAGCTGGGCATCTCCTACTTCGGCGGCCCGCTCGCCCCCGCCGACGCGTCCCGCACCGCGACCCTGCGCCCCGGCGACCGCGCCCCCGACGCGCTCCTGCCCCGCCCCACCGGAGAGGCGACGAGGCTCTTCGACCTCTACCGGGGCCCGCACTTCACCGCCCTCGCGTTCGGCGCCCGCGCCGCGGCGGCCCTGGAGAGCCACACCCCACGGGCCGGCGTAATCCCCGTACACCGCCACGTCGTGCTGCCGCACACCGCGCCACGCACGCCACGAGAGGCGGCCCTGCTCACCGCGTACGGCATCACCGAGGACACCGTCGTGCTCGTCCGCCCCGACGGATACGTCGGCGACATCGACCACGTGACGGACACCGCCCGCGTCCCGGCCGCCTGACGCCACCGGGGCCCGGGGAGCGTGCGAGGCCGCCGGGTACGGTGGCCACCGCGCCACCCGGAACCGCCGGGTGACCCCCGCGCAGCGAGAGAGGCCCCGGACCATGGCCGCCACCCCGCCACTCCCCGGCAGCCCCGCCTGGTGGGCGGCGCGTCCCGCCCCCGCCCCCGCGGCGGAGCCCCGGCGCGGCCGCCCCTCCCTCGACACCGCGCGCATCGTCGACACAGCCCTGCGCCTCGTCGACGAACACGGCACCCAGGCCTTCTCCCTGCGCATGCTCGCCGACGCCCTGAACTCCGGCACGGCCACGCTCTACCGCCACTTCGACGGCAAGGACGAGATCCTGGCGTACGTCGTCGACCGCGTCCTGGGCGAGGCCGTCCTCGACGATCTCGCCGGCCGCGTCGACTGGCGGGACGCCGTCACGGTCACCGCCCACCGGCTCCACGACACCCTGCGCGGTCACCCCCACACCCTGCCGCTGCTCACGGCCCAGGTCCCCGTCGGCCCCCACGGACTCGCCCAGCGCGAACGCGTCCTGAGCGCCCTCCTCGCACACGGACTGCCGGCGGACCTCGCCGCCCGCGCCTTCATCGCCGTCACGCACTACGTCATCGGCTTCGCGGCCCAGCAGTACGGCCCCGCCTCCGCGCCCGACGACGGCCCCCGGCTCGCCGCCTTCTACCGTGGGCTCGACCCGGCCGCGTACCCCGCGATCCTCCAGGCCGCCGAGACCCTCACCTCCGTCTCCCTCGACGAGGAGTTCGACTTCGGCCTCGGACTCCTCGTCCACGGCCTCGCGCACCTCCACCCCGCCCCCTGAGGCGCGGACGGGACCAATGAGGCGAAGGCGACGCAACGCCCGCCTCCCCGCCTCGTTGATCACGCCATGAACCACACCACCGCCCAGCGGACGTCCCGCGTCCTGACCACCGCCGTCGCCGCCCTCATGCTGGGGATCGCGGGCACGCAGAGCACGTACGCGAGCCCCGGCGAGCACGACTGCCGCACCACCGCGGAGCTCTTCGCCACCGACAACACCGCGATCATCACGGATCCCGAGGACCCCCGCCTCGACACCCGGCTGACGCGGTTCGCCCACGAGGTACGCGCCGTCATCCGAGCCCACGGCGCCCGGCCCGGCGCCTCGGAGCTCCTGGACGGCGTCTTCTGGTCCACCGACCTGAAGCAGGCCACGTACGAGCGGTCGCGCGAGTTCGACGTGAACAGGGTCGGCCGCGACGGGCTCCACCACATCGCGGGCGTCATCGCCAAGGAGTACGACCAGGAGTCCGTGCTCACCTTCCGCTGCCTGCCGCGGACGTCGCCGGAGACCGACGCCGTCGAGATCGACGTCCCCGGAGTCACCCCGGGCGATCTGCGCGCGGCGCTGCTCGCGGACGCCGAGGCCCGCGAGAAGCTCGGGGGCGGCTCGGTCACCCTCGACGGCCGGCTGATCCTCATCGCCCCGGTCGCCGACCTGCCGCTGGCCCGGAAGTTCACCGCCGCGCTCGGCGCCGACTGGAACGAGGCCCAGGTGCGCTACGGCGACCGGGAGTTCGTGAGCTGAGCCGGGACGACGCGCGCGACCCGCCGGGCCCGAGGAATCCGGGCCCGGCGGGCGGTGAAGCGGTGAAGCGGTGAAGCAGCGGTG
This sequence comes from Streptomyces sp. NBC_01255, assembly GCF_036226445.1. NCBI lineage: Bacteria > Bacillati > Actinomycetota > Actinomycetes > Kitasatosporales > Streptomycetaceae > Streptomyces > Streptomyces sp. NBC_01255. Next base: position 718,007 of record NZ_CP108474.1, on the reverse strand, counting down.
AGGCGGCGCCGCTATCCGGCGTACGTCTCGAACTCGGCGACCTGCGGTGCCGCCGACGAGCCGGTGATCTCGAAGGTCACCTTGCTCAGGGTGGTCCGGGCGAAGGTGATGACCCCCGCGCCGCTGCCGGAGCTCAGGACGGCCCCGGTGTCGGCGTTGAGGACCCGCCAGGATCCGATCCGGCCCGTGGCGCCGGCCGCCTCCTTGACGACGACCTTGGACACGGCGGTGGGGGAGCCCCACTTGATCGACACGGAACCGGTCGCACCGGCCGGCGACCAGTAGGTGCCCAGGTCACCGTCCCGCACGCTTCCGTAGCTCGTCCCGTCGGCCTTGCTCGAACCGTCGGAACCGGCCCCGATGCTGAGGTTCGTCCCGCTCGGCTGGGACGACGTCGGAGTCGGCGTCGGAGCCGGGGTGGTGGGGGCGGGAGTCGTCGGCGCCGGGGTGGTGGGCGCCGGGGTGGTCGGCGTCGGTGTCTGGGGCGAGCAGGCGCCGTCCGACACCTGGAGGCCCTTGCCGGCACCCGCCGTCCGGCTCACGACGCTCGGTACGCAGCTCGCCGCGTCGAGGGTGTAGGCGTACGGGATGGCCACCGTGGTGTTGGACTGCGGGTTCGGACCCGCCGGGTTGTTGTCGGTGCCGGGGCTCGACCAGGTCACGTTGTCGAAGATGTTTCCGCTGACCTGCCAGTACCCGGCCGCGTCGGTGTAGAAGGTGCCGAGGACGTCCTTCGAGTCCTCGAAGTAGTTGTTGTCGACCTTGGCGCGGGCCCCGGCCCGGGAGTTGATGCCGGACTCGTTGAGGCTCACGTAGTGGTTGTTGTAGATGTGGGCCGTACCGCCGCGCAGGAGGGGCGCACGGGAGTCGATGTTCTCGTACAGGTTGTGGTGGTAGGTGATGAAGCTGTTCGAGAGGTCGCTCTCGCTGGATCCGACGAGGCCGCCCCGGCCGGAGTTGCGCAGGGTGCTGTAGGACAGCGTCACGTACTGGGTGTTGTCCTTCATGTCGAAGAGGCCGTCGAAGCCCTCCGACTCGCCGCCCGAGGCCTCCAGGGTGACGTGGTCCACCCAGACGTTGCGGACGTCGCTCTCCATGCCGATGGCGTCACCGCCGTTGGACGTGGGTGAGCCGGACTTCTTGACGTTCCGCACGGTCACGTTCTGGATGACGATGTTGCTCGCCTGGCGGATGTGGATGCCCAGCTGGTCGAAGACGGCACCGGAGCCGACGCCGACGAGGGTGACATTGCTGATCTGCTTGAGCTCGATCACCCCGGCGGCGGTGCTGCAACTGCCGCCCGACACCTGGCTGGTGTTGGCGTGGTTGATGGTCCCCTCGACCTCGATGATGATCGGGGTGCTGCTGGAGGCCCGGCCGCACAGGGCCGCGTGGATCGCGGTCCCCGTGGTGGCCCGCACGGTCTGCCCGCCGGCGCCGCCGGTGGTCCCGCCGTTCTGCGTCGCGTACCCGGTGGTGCCACCGGTCGCCGCCGATGCCGCGGGTGCCGAGAGGACGGCCCCTGTCACGGCCGCGAGGGCCACCGCGGCCAGCGCCGCCTGGAGTCGTCGTGCGACTGGTCGTCTCATGTTCGTCGCCTTCCTGGTTCGTCGTCGGGGTACGGGAGCCGGCCCCGCATGCCGGGCTCCCGCAGAAACGTGGAAAGCGCTTTCTGTCGGCGAGGATAGGGTCGGGCCACAGGGCTGACAAGGCTCCGCGCACGGCGGAAATCGCGGGGCCCGTGCGGCACCCTGTCCCTATGCCGACTCCGCGCTCGCTGCGCTCCCAGGACCCCGTGGCCGTCGCCGTCACCGAGGCGATCCGCTCAGGCGACCTCGACGCGCTGCGCCGCCTGCTGGCCGGAGACCCCGGCCTCGCCGTCGCCCGGGTCGTCGAGGACCGGGAAGGATGCGGCCCCGGCGGGCGGAGCCCGCTGCATCTGGCCACCGACTGGCCCGGTCACGTGCCGCGCGGACCCGAGACCGTCGCCGTCCTGGTCGCGGCGGGCGCCGACCCGGACGCCCGCTTCACCGGGGTGCACCGCGAGACGCCCCTCCACTGGGCGGCGAGCAACGACGACGTCCCGATGATCGACGCCCTCGTCGCCGCGGGCGCCGACATCGAGGCCGACGGAGCCGTCATCGCGGGCGGGACGCCACTGGCCGACGCCCGCGCCTTCGGGCAGTGGCGCGCGGCCCGCCGCCTGCTCGAACTGGGCGCCCGGCCCACGTTCCAGGACGCCGCGACACTCGGGCTCGACGAGGTGGTCGAGGCCCGGCTCCGCGCCGCGCCGCCGCCCTCCCCGGAAGAGATCACCGAGGCGTTCTGGGGCGCCTGCCAGGGCGGACGGCTCTCCACCGCCGTCCGGCTCCGCGCCGCCGGAGCGGACCCCGACCGGATCGGCTGGGGCGGCCTCACCCCGCTGGACGTCGCCCGCGCCGGAGAGACCGAGCAGGCCGCGGAGGTCGTCGCCTGGCTCACGGCCAACGGGGCACGCACCCGCGCGGAGGTGGAGGAGGCCGATCGGCCCTGACGGCCCTCCGCCGCCAGCACCCGTCCCCGGACGCGGCGCTCGGTACAAGCAGCCACCCGTCCCCGGACGCAGCGCTCAGTACACGTCCCGGACGTAGCGCTTGTCGGCGGCGAGCTGCTTCACGTACACGGCCGCCGACTCCGCGTCGTGGCCGCCGTGCGTGACGGCGATGTCCCGCAGGGCCCGGTCGACGTCCTTCGCCATCCTGGCGGCGTCGCCGCAGACGTAGAAGTGCGCGCCGGACTGGAGCCAGGACCACAGCTGCGGACCATGCTCCCGCATCCGGTCCTGGACGTAGACCTTGGCGCGCTGGTCGCGGGAGAAGGCGGTGTCGAGCCGGTCCAGGGTGCCGTCGGAGAGGAGGGCGGTGAGCTCGTCCTCGTAATAGAAGTCGGTGGCGCGGTGCTGCTCGCCGAAGAAGAGCCAGTTCGGCGCGCGGTGCCCGAGCGCGCGGCGCTCGTCGAGGAAGCCGACGAAAGGGGCCACGCCCGTGCCGGGGCCGACCATCACCATCGGGATCGTGGGGTCGGCGGGGGGCCGGAAGTGCGGCGCGCGCTGGACGAAGACCGGGACGGGGGCGCCGGGTTCGGCGTCGGCGAGGAACGGCGAGCAGACGCCCTTGCGGGGGCGGCCGCGCAGGCTCTCGTAGCGGACGACGGAGACCGTCAGGGAGACCTGGTGGGGGTCGGTGAGTGGGCTGGAGGAGATCGAGTACAGCCGGGGCCTGAGGCGGCCCAGGACGTCGGTCCACTCCTGCGCCGTGGCGCGGACGGGGTGCTCGGCGATGACGTCGACGGCCTGACGGCCCCAGGACCACCGGGCGAGCCCGTCCTTGTTGTCGGGGCGGAGGAGCCTCTTCAGCTCCCGGTCGCCGGTCCGCTCCGTGACGAAGCCGAGGAACGCGGACGGGGTACGGGTGATGTCGAGGTGGCGGTGCAGGGCCTCGCCGAAGGGGACGTGACCGGACCCGGGGAGTTCCACGGGGGCGTCCCCGTCGAGTCCGGTGGCGGCCAGCCATTCGGCCACGAGGCCGGGGCAGTTGACGGGCTGGACGCCGAGTGCGTCGCCGGTCTCGTAGCCGAGCGGAGCCCCGCCGTCGCGCGTGTCGAAGGTGAACCGCCGCACCTCCTTCCCCGCCCCGGGCAGGGAGAGGAGCCGGTTGCCGACGAGCCGCGCGGGAGTGGTGGCGGGCCCGGGCCGGCGCGCGGGCGCCGAAGCCGGTGCGGTCGGTGCGGTCGGGGCGGCAGGTGCGGCCGAGGCCGCCGGTGGTGCCTGCCCGCCGTCGGACAGGCCGGCGAGGACCTGGTCGAGCCAGGCGTGGGCGGAGGTCTCGAAGTCGGGCTCGCAGTCGGTACGGGGCGCCAGGCGTACGGCCCCGAGCTCGTCCAGCCGGTGGTCCAGGCGCCGACCGTGCCCGCAGAAGTCGCCGTACGAGGAGTCCCCGAGCGCCAGGACGGCGTACCGCCGCCCGTCGAGCCGCGGGGTGTCGGGCGCGGTGAGGTCGTCCCAGAAGCCGGAGCCGTTGTCGGGCGCGTCCCCGTCCCCGAAGGTGCTGGTGATCAGCAGCAGATCGGCGGCGGGCGGGAGCGCCTTGAGGTCGGTCGTGTCCATGCCGGTGAGGGCGGGCCGGTGCCCCGCCGCGAGGAGCCGTTCGGCGGTGGCCGCCGCGAACTCCTCGGCGTTGCCGGTCTGCGAGGCCCACAGCACGACGACCTCGCGGCCCGCCGCACCCTCGTCCGCCCGGGAGTCCCGCGGCGGCCCCGAGCCCTCCGGCGTACGGGAGTACAGCCCGGCGAGCACGCCGTTCACCCAGCGGGCGTGCTCGTCGCGGAAGGGGGCCCCGGGCGGCAGCACGGGCACGCCGGGTGCGCCCGATTCCAGGCCCGCGAGGAAGCCGACGAGATACTGGCGCTCCTCGGCGCTGAGGACGGGCGGCGGGGCCGGCGCGAGGCCGAGGGCGGCGGCCGGTCCGGACGGCACGACCCCGCTCGGGATCACCACACGCGGGGCCACGGCGGCCGGGGACCGGGCCGGCATCGTGGCCGGGGCGGGGGCCTTCGTCAGCGCCACCGCGCACACCTTCAGCTCGGGCTGGAAGGAGAGCGGATCGACGGCGTCGCTGGTGACGGCGTTGACGCACAGCCCCTCACCGAACAGGTCGTTCCAGTGGAACGGCGCGAAGCAGCAGCCCGGCCTGACGCGGTCGGTGACCACCGCGGGGAGCACGACCTCCCCGCGCCGTGACGCGATGCGCATCGCTTCGCCCTCCGCGATGCCGAGCCGCTCGGCGTCCTCGGGGTGCACCTCGACGAAGGGCGCCGGGTTGAGCTTGTTGAGCTTGGCGACCTTCCCGGTCTTGGTGAGGGTGTGCCACTGGTGCTGGAGACGCCCGGTGTTGAGGACGAACGGATGCTCGTCGTCGGGCATCTCGGCGGCGTCGATGTGCGGGCGGGCGTGGAAGACCGCCCGGCCGCTCGTCGTCGGGAAGACGGGACCCGCGCCGTCGCCGTCCACGTAGCGGATCGGGTTGCGGTCCGGACCTCCCGGCGAGGCCGGCCACTGGACGGGGGTCGCGCGCAGCCGCTCGTACGTCACCCCGCTCACGTCGTAGCCGGTCTTCGGGTTCGCGGCGCGCCTGATCTCCTCGAAGACCTCCTCGGCGCTCTCGTACGCGAAGGCCTTCTCGTACCCCATGGCCTGGGCGACGCGGGCGATGATCCGCCAGTCGGGGAGGGCCTCGCCGGGCGGGTCGGCGGCCGGCCGGGCGAGGGTGAGCGTCCGCTCGCTGTTGATCAGTACGCCCTCGGACTCGGTCCACAGCGCGGCGGGCAGGACCACGTCGGCGTAGGCGTTGGTCTCGGTCTCGGCGAACGCGTCCTGGGTGACGACCAGTTCGGCGGCCCGCAGCCCCGCGACGACGGTGGCCCGGTTCGCGACGGAGGCGACCGGGTTGGTGCAGATGATCCAGCACGCCTTGATCTCGCCCTCCGCCATGCGCCGGAAGAGATCGATCGTGCCGGTGCCGGAGCCGTCCTCGCGGAGTGTGCCCGGCGGGAGCTCCCAGAGCTCCTCGGTGAAGGCCCGGTCCTCGGCGACGAGCACCGAGCGCTGCCCGGGGAGGCCGGGGCCCATGTAGCCCATCTCGCGGCCGCCCATGGCGTTGGGCTGGCCGGTGAGGGAGAAGGGGCCGGAGCCGGGGCGGCAGATCGCGCCGGTGGCCAGGTGGAGGTTGATCAGGGCGTTGGTGTTCCAGGTGCCGTGGGTGGACTGGTTGAGGCCCATGGTCCAGCAGCTGGTCCACTCCCGCGCCAGGCCGATCCACTCGGCGGCGGTGCGGATGTCCTGCTCGGGTATGCCGGTGAGGGCGGCGACGGTCGCGGGCGGGTAGTCGGCGAGGAACGGCGGCATCGCCTCCCAGCCCTCGGTGTGCGCGGCGATGAAGTCGGGGTCGGTGTGGCCCTGCTCGTGCACCAGGTGCAGCAGGCCGTTGAGGAGCGCGAGGTCCGTGCCCGGCTTGATCTGGAGGAAGAGGTCGGCCTTGTCGGCGGTGGCCGTCCGCCGGGGGTCGACGACGATCAGCCTCGCACCGGCCTTGACCCGGTCCATCATGCGGAGGAAGAGGATGGGGTGGCAGTCGGCCATGTTGGAGCCGATGACGAGGAAGACGTCGGCCCTCTCGAAGTCGTCGTAGGAGCCGGGCGGGCCGTCGGCGCCGAGGGAGAGCTTGTAGCCGGTGCCGGCGCTCGCCATGCAGAGCCGGGAGTTCGACTCGATCCGGTTCGTGCCGATGAAGCCCTTGGCGAGCTTGTTGGCGAGGTACTGCGCCTCCAGGCTCAGCTGGCCCGAGACGTAGAGCGCGAAGGCGTCGGGGCCGTGCTCGTCGACGACGGCCCGCAGCCGGCGGGCGGTCTCGGCGATGGCCCGGCCGGTGTCCGTGGGGACGGGCGCGGCGGCACGGTCGTCCCGGACGAGGGCGGTGGTCAGGCGTCCCGGCGCGGCGAGCATGTCCGCGGTGGTGGCGCCCTTGGTGCAGAGGCGCCCGCGGTTGGCGGGGTGGTCCTTGTCGCCCGTCGCCTTGAGGACCGTACGGCGGCCGTCGGGCCCCGGGCCGATGTCGAGGAGCATGCCGCAGCCCACACCGCAGTACGAGCAGACGGTCCGCACCTGAGCGGCGGTGGCGTCGTCCCGTGGGTCCTGCGTGTCGTGTGGGGTCACCGGGGGCCTCTCTGTGGAACCGTTCGAGCCCCGACCGTACGGAATGCCCGTTACGCCTGTGTCAACCGCGCCGATCATGGTCCGTAACGCCGGTCACACAACGGCGCGGGGCACGCTGTGAGGAGGCCCCCGGCTCGCCTCCCCGAGCTCGCCCCGGCTCGCCCCGTCCGTCACTGGCGGGGCGCCACCGCCCGTGGGACCATTTTCGTAGGAAGCGACAACGAGCCCGCGCCGGGGCTCGGGTCCCGGCGCGGTCTCCCGCCGGACGAAGAGGGCACCATGTCTGCCATCACGGAAACCATCGACATATCCCGCAGTCCCGCGGACGTCTTCTCCTACGTGACCGACCCGACCCATCTGCCCGAATGGCAGGAGAGCGCGGTCTCGGTCCGGAGGCTGGGCGACGCCCCGCTCGCGGTCGGCTCGAAGGTCGCCGTCACGCGGCGGCTCGGGCGTCGGGAGTTCACTTCGACCATGCAGGTCATCGAGCTGGAACCGCCGAGGCACTGGCACGTGCACGGCATCGACGGCCCCGTGCGCGGTGACGTCCAGGGCACCATCGAGCCGCTGGACGGCGGCGAGCGGTCGCGCCTGACGCTCTCCCTCGACTTCGAGGGCCACGGCATCGGTAAGGCGATCGTCCCGCTCGTCGTCCGCCCGCACGTGCGGAAGGAGATGCCGAGGGACGAACTCACCCTCAAGGGCATCCTGGAGAGCGGCGCCGCCACCTGACCCCGCGAGCCCGCCACCCGGTCACCGGCCATCGAGTGTGCCGTGAAGGCCTGTTGGTCCGCCGAGTCCGGCCTCGCCTGTGGTACTGCCTTACGGATACATCGTCACGTTTTTCCGTAATGCAGTGAAAGGTGACCTCTGTGCCGCAGGAAGACGAGAGGCCGGACGGCCGCCGGTCAGGCGCTGAACGGGGAGGCCGGGAAGGGCTGCCGGTGACGGCGGACCTCCCCGGCCGTCCCGACCATCACCACAAGGCCCGTACCGACCGGATCGTTTTCGGTGTCACCGCCGTGCTCACCCTGGCGTTCGTCGTCTGGGGCGCGACAGCCACGGAGAGTCTGGAGAGCGTCTCCAGCAAACTCCTCGACGGACTGATCCGCGACGGCGGCTGGGCGTTCATGCTGGCCGCGTCGGGCTTCGTCATCTTCGCGCTGTGGCTCGCCATCAGCCGCTACGGCAGAATCACCCTGGGCCAGGAGAGCGAGGGACCCGAGTTCCGGACCGTGTCGTGGATCGCCATGATGTTCAGCGCGGGCATGGGCATCGGCCTGATGTTCTACGGCGTGAGCGAACCCCTGGCCCACTACGGCACCCCGCCGCCCGGCACCCACCCCGTCGACTCGGCCGAGCGGATGCAGACGGCCATGGCCACCACGCTCTTCCACTGGACGCTCCACCCGTGGGCGATCTACGCCGTCGTCGGACTCGCCATCGCCTACTCCACCTTCCGCCGCAGGCGCCGCCAGACCATCAGCGCCGTCTTCGTCCCGCTCATCGGCGAACGGCGGGCGAACGGCGGTCCCGGCCGCGTCATCGACATTCTGGCCATCTTCGCCACCCTCTTCGGCTCCGCCGCCTCGCTCGGCCTCGGCGCGCTCCAGATCGGCAGCGGCATCGAGGAACTGGGCTGGATGGAGAAGACCGGCACCGGGCTGCTCGTCGGCATCATCGCCGTCCTCACCGTGGCCTTCGTCTTCTCCGCCGTCTCCGGTGTGGAGAAGGGCATCCAGTGGCTGTCCAACACCAACATGGTGCTCGCGGTGGTGCTCGCCGTCTTCGTCTTCGTGGCGGGCCCCACCATCATCGTGCTCGACCTGCTGCCCACCTCCCTCGCCGCGTACATCGACCAGCTGCCGCAGCTCGCCGGCCGCACCGAGGCGACCAGCGGCGAGAACATCCACGACTGGCTCGGCAGCTGGACCGTCTTCTACTGGGCCTGGTGGATCTCCTGGACGCCCTTCGTCGGCATGTTCATCGCCCGCATCAGCCGGGGTCGGACCATCCGCCAGTTCGTCGGCGGCGTCATCCTGGTGCCCAGCACCGTCAGCCTCGTCTGGTTCGCCATCTTCGGCGGTACGGCGATGAAGCTCAGCGAACAGGGCGACCTGGCGGGGGAGTCCACCCCCGAGGGGCAACTCTTCGGCGTGCTCCAGGAGTTCCCCCTCACCGGCGTCATGAGCCTGCTCGTGATGGTCCTGGTCGGCATCTTCTTCGTGTCGGGCGCGGACGCCGCCTCCCTCGTCATGGGCACGCTCTCCCAGCGCGGAACCTTCGAACCCACCCGCCCTGTGGTGGTCTTCTGGGGCGTGCTGACCGGAGCGGTCGCGGCCATCATGCTCCTCATCGGCGACGGCCAGGGCGACGCGCTCGCGGGGCTCCAGAACCTCACCATCCTGGTGGCGGCGCCGTTCGTGCTCGTCATGATCGGCATGTGCGTGGCGCTCATGCGCGACCTGCGCAAGGACCCGCTCATCGTCCGCGGCGAGGCGGGGGTCGAGGCCGTCGAACTCGCCGTGATCGCGGGCCACGAGCAGTACGACGGCGATTTCGAACTGAGGATCGGCCCCGGCCCGTCGGACCCGGACGGGCCCTGACGGCGACGGGCTACCTCCCGCTGGTGTAGCGGAAGCGCACCCACAGGGGCAGGACGAACCAGCAGAGCAGGTACCAGGCGAGGACACCGGCGACGATCCACGGCACGTACGGGTCGTCCCCGGTGGCCACGCGCAGGACCAGGAGGAGGGCCGACGTCAGGGTCGCGAGCAGGAGCACGATGCCCGTGAGGGTGAGACGGGCGGCCCAGATGACGGCCCGGGGTTTGATCTGCCTCCCGGCCACGATCCGGTGCAGGGCCACGGGCCCGATGAGCGCGCCGGTCGCCAGGGACCCGAGGACGACCGTGACGATGTAGATCGTCTTGTCGGTCTGTTCGAGACCCTGGAAGTGCGAGGTGAAGACCACGGTGAGGAGGAAGCCGAGGAGGATCTGCACACCGGTCTGGACGACACGGATCTCCTGGATGACCTCCTGCCAGCGCCGGTCGGCGCGCTCCATCTCGGTCTCGCTCCGGCCGTCGTCCCGGCTGTCGTCGCGGTCCTTGCCCGTATCGGTGCCCATGGGGTGGTCCTCCGGCGGATCAGGCCCGGCCCGCGGCCTTCTGGCTCCTGCGGGACAGGGAGTCGACGACCACGGCGGCCAGCAGCACCGAACCCGTGATCATGAACTGGACCGCGTTGCTGACACCCATGATGTTCATCCCCGACTGGATGGACCCGATCACCAGCGCGCCGAGCAGCGCGGACCAGACCGTGCCGCGCCCGCCGAACAGGCTCGTGCCGCCGATGACCGCGGCGGCGATGACGTTCATCAGCAGGTTGCCGCCTCCGGAGGTCTGGCTCGCGGACTGGATCTGCCCCGCGAGGAAGATGCCGCCGACCGCCGCCATGGTCCCGGCGATCGAGAAGACGCTCATCCGGACGAACGGCACGCTGATGCCCGCCCGGCGCGCGCCCTCGATGTTGCCGCCCACCGCGAAGATCCGCCGGCCGTACGTGGTGCGCCGCAGCACGAAGTCCAGGACCACGAGCAGGATCAGGAAGATCAGGAGCGCCAGCGGGAGCCCCTGGTACTGGTTGAGGATGTACGCGGTGACGAAGGCGATCGCGGCGAGCACCACCGTACGCAGGACGATCTCGGCGATCGGCCGGGACGGCACCCGCGCCGTCCGCCGGCGCCGCGCGTCCAGGAGCTGGGCCGCCAGGAACAACCCGACGCCCACCGCCGCGGCCACGTAGGCGGCCGCCGGGCTGTGGTAGATCGTCGAGTAGAGCTTGGAGACGATGCTCTCGCTGGGGATGTTGACCGTGCCGCTGGTGCCGAGCACCTGGAGCATCAGTCCGTTCCAGGCGAGGTTGCCGGCCAGCGTGACGACGAAGGCCGGGACGCCGACCTCGGCGAAGAAGAACCCCTGGATGAGCCCGACGGCCGCGCCGCCCACGATGGCGATCAGCAGCGCGAGCCACTCGTTCATCCCGTTCAGGACGTTGAGCACGGCGAAGATCGCGGCGCACAGGCCGCTGACCGAGCCGACGGAGAGGTCGATCTCGCCGAGCAGCAGCACGAAGACGATGCCGACGGCGATCATGCCCGTGCCGACGATCTGCTGGCTGAGGTCGGAGAGGTTCTGGGCCGAGAGGAACGTGCTGTCGAGGCTGCCGAAGACCGTCCAGATGATGATCACGGCCAGAATGACGGGCAGGGACCCCAGCTCACCGGTGCGGAGCTTGCGGCGGAACTCCCCGAGGTACCCCTTGATGCCCTCCTCACGGACCAGGAGACGCGTGTCCACGGCCGGTACGGCGCCCTTCGCCGGTTCCTGGGTGGCGCCGTCGTCGGATCCTCCGGATCCGGCGGCGCGGTCTCGGTCGCGGCTCATCCCTCCTCCTCCCGCTTGCGCGCCTGGCGGCGGGTGACGGCGCTGTCGCTGGCCCCCGTGATCGCGGAGATGATTTCCTCGGTGGTCGTGGAGCGCTTGTCGAAGAAGCCGTTGTTCCGGCCGAGCCGCATCACGGCGATCCGGTCGGCGACCGCCATCACGTCGACCATGTTGTGGCTGATCAGGATGGTCCCGAGGCCGCGCTCGCGGAGCCGCTCGACCAGGTCGAGCACCTCGGCGGTCTGCTCCACGCCCAGGGCGGCCGTGGGTTCGTCCAGGATGACGACCTTCGGTTCGCCGATCAGGGAGCGGGCGATCGCCACCGTCTGGCGCTGACCGCCGGAGAGGGAGGCCACGGGGATCCGGACGCTCGGGATGCGGATCGACAGGGTGTCGAGCAGCTCCCGTGCGCGCTGGTCCATGCGGACCTCGTCGAGCACGCCGAAGTGGCGCAGCTCGCGGCCGAGGAAGAGGTTGGCGACCACGTCGAGGTTGTCGCACAGGGCCAGGTCCTGGTAGACGGTGGCGATGCCGAGGTTCTGGGCGTCATGGGGCCGGCTGATGGAGACCGGGCGGCCCTCCCACTCGATGACGCCCTCGTCGGGCGGGTTCACCCCGGCGATCGCCTTGACGGCGGTGGACTTGCCGGCGCCGTTGTCGCCGACCAGGGCGACGACCTCGCCGGGGTGGACCTCCAGATCGAACCCCTTCAGGGCCTGGACCGCGCCGAACCGTTTGGAGATGCCCCGCAGTGTGAGCACGGCTGACTCCGGCAATGGAACCGCCTCCTCCGCTCGCCCGCTCGCACGGGCCGCTCCGCCCCACCGGGATGAACGCCTCGCGGCTGCCGGAGGCGCTACTGGAGACCGGCTTCCTCGCAGGCCGCGGCATAGGCCGGGGTGCAGATCTCCGCGACCGTGTACAGCCCGTCCTTGACGACGGTGTCCTTGATGTTGGTCTTGTCGACGACGACCGGTGTCAGCAGGTTCGCCGGGACCTTCTCGCCACTGCCGCTGGTGACGGTGGTGGGCGTCAGGTCGGCCGGGAGCTCCTTGCCCTCGGCGAGGTCGACGGCCATCGTGGCGGCGATGTCGGCCTCCGGCTTGTACGGCTTCTCGACCGTGATCGTCTGGGTGCCGAGGAGGATCCGCTGGATGGCGTCGAGCTGGGCGTCCTGGCCGGTCAGCGGCACGTTCATGCCCGCCGCCTTGAGGGCGGTGGCGATGCCCGCGGCCAGTCCGTCGTTGGCCGAGTACACGCCGACGATGTTGTCCTTGCCGAGGGAGCTGATGGCACCGGACATCTGCTGGTTGGCGTTGTTCGGGTCCCAGTTCGGTGTGTCGTACTCCTTGCCGATCTTCACCTTGCCGTCCAGGACGGAGTGCGCGCCGGCCTTGAACTCGGCCGCGTTCGGGTCGGTCGGCGACCCGTTGTGCATCACGATCTGGCCGCCGTCGGCCTTGTCGCCGAGCGCGTCGAGGAGCGCCTGGCCCTGGAGCTCGCCCACCTTGCGGTTGTCGTACGAGACGTAGGCGTCGACGGGCCCCTGCGCCAGGCGGTCGTACGCCACGACCTTGACGCCCGCGTCCCGGGCCTTCTGCACGGAGGACTGGATCGACTTCGCGTCCACGGCGTCCAGGATGAGGACCTTGTCGCCCTTGGCGAGTGCCGTGTTGACCTGCTGCTGCTGGGTCGTGGCGCTCTCGGCGGCGTTGTAGTAGTCGATCTGGGCGTCGGGCGCCAGCTCCTTGATCTTGGCCTCGATGTAGGGCCGGTCGAATTTCTCGTACCGCGTGGTCTTGCTCTCCGGAAGCAGGAGGCCGATCCGCACGTCGCCCTGAGCGGCGGACGCACCCGGCTGGGCCGCTCCGCTCACGGACGCCGCGCCCAGGGCGAGCGCCGCGGCGCTCGCCAGGGCTATCGCACTCCGCAATGTTCGGGTCATCGAAGGCTCCTCTCGTACGCCCCCTTCCCCTCACCTCGTGAGCGTGGGGACAGAGGATGCACTTATGGCCTATATATCGACATTAGCGGCAAGCTGAGGACCGGCAAGCGGGTGAAAAAACCGGCCGGTAACCTGGCCGCTGAGTGTCCGGCTCCCGTGTGACGTACGAAACGAAGCACGAACTAAGCGCGAATGATCAGAAAGAGGTCGACGATGACCAATCTGGCTCTCAACCTGGCCCGTACTGCAGCGGCACAGCCGGACGGCATCGCGATCCAGCTGGACGACCAGACGCTCGACTACCGGTCGCTGGACGACCGCAGCGCCCGGGTCGCCGGCTGGCTGGAGGCCAAGGGAGTCGGACCGGGCGACCGCGTCGCGATCCTGCTGCCCAACATCCCGCACTTCGCCGTCGCCTACTACGGCGTGCTGCGCGCCGGCGCGGTCGCCGTGCCGATGAACCCGCTGCTCAAGTCCGGCGAGATCGCGTACGCGGCCGGTGACTGCGGAGCCCGGCTGATCCTCGCCTGGGGCGCGGCGATGGGCGAGGCCGGAGCCGCGGCGGCGGAGCTGGGCATCGAGTGCGCCGACGTGACGGACCCGGGCTTCGGCCCCGCGCTGGCCGCCGTCGAGCCGCGCGAGGGAGTCGTGGACCGGGACGTCGACGACCTCGCCGTACTGCTCTACACCTCGGGCACCACCGGGCGCCCCAAGGGGGCCAGGCTCACCCACGGGAACCTCGGGTCCAACACCTCGGCCGTGGCCCGCGTCCTGGGCATCTCGGCCTCGGACACGGTCTTCGGCGGCCTGCCGTTCTTCCACGTGTTCGGCCAGACCTGCGGGCTGAACGCGGCGGTCCTCACCGGCGCCCGCATCACCCTGCTGCCGCGCTTCGACGCCGCCAAGGCGCTGGACATCCTCTCCCGGGACCGGGTCACCGTGATGGAGGGCGTGCCCACCATGTTCCTGGGCCTGCTCGCCGCCGCCGACGCGGCCGGCTCGACCGGTCTCACGGACGGCGGCGGCGATCTGCGGCTGTGCGTGACCGGCGGCTCGGCCATGCCCGTGGAGGTGCTGCATCGCTTCGAGGCCGTCTTCGGCTGTCCGGTCGTCGAGGGCTACGGCCTGTCCGAGACCTCCCCGGTGGTCACCTTCGGGGCCCTCGACGGCCCGCGCAAGCCCGGATCGATCGGCACCCCCATCGACGGCGTGCACGTCCGGCTCGTCGACGACGAGGGCAAGGACGTCCCGGACGGCGACGTCGGCGAGATCGCCGTGCAGGGCCCGAACGTCATGGCCGGGTACTGGAACCGGCCCGAGGCCGACGCGGCCGCCTTCACCGACGGCTGGTTCCGCACCGGCGACCTCGCGCGCCGCGACGAGGACGGCTTCTACTTCATCGTGGACCGCAAGAAGGACCTGGTGATCCGCGGCGGGTACAACGTCTACCCGCGCGAGATCGAGGAGGTCCTCTACGAGCACCCGGCCGTCGCCGAGGCCGCCGTGGTGGGTGTCCCGCACGCCGTGCACGGCGAGGAGATCGCGGCCGTCGTCACCCTGCGGCCGGGTGCCGACGCCTCGGCGGACGAACTGCGCGAGTTCGTGAAGGACCGCGTGGCCCCGTACAAGTACCCGCGGATCGTCCAGCTGGTGCCGGGTCTGCCCAAGGGCCCCACCGGCAAGATCCTCAAGCGGGAGATCACGATCGAGGGCTGAGCCAGCCCCGGAGCAGCCGGCTGACCGTGGGCATCGCCACATAGGTCATCAGGACGTTGAAGACGCAGGCGATGACCGCGCTGCTGAGCACGATGGGCAGCGCGGTCAGGCGGGGCGTCAGGAAGTAGCCGCCCAGGAGGGAGATGGGGTAGATCGCCAGGGTCGCGCTGATCGCCATCTTCCACCGGGGAGGCGCCGGCCGCGTCGACCCCGGCTTGGCGAACCACGTCTCCATGCCGGTCAGTTGGCGGCGCGCGACCTCGGTGTGGTGGTGGCCCCGGCAGTCGGCGAACCACGCGGCCCGCTCCGGTGACTCCTGCCAGGCCTGACACGCGGCCGCGTCACGGAAGCGGTGGACCAGGAACCAGGGGGCGTCCCCGCCCGAGGAGCGGAAGAACCCGTAGCCGAGGTGGCCGGGGAAGCGTGCGGCGCTCTCCAGGATGCCCTTCGCCCATCGCTCGAAAGCGGCCTCGTGACCGGGCTCGACCCTGCGGGCTATCAGCAGGGTCACCTCGCCGGAGTCGGCGGGGACGTGCGTGTGCTCAAGGCTCACCGCGGTCATCGTTCTCCTCATGATCACAGCGCGCCCGAGCACACTCTACGCGGCGGCGACCCGCGTTCCATTGGTCCGGGACGTCACCAGCCGAAACGGCGGTCGACCACGGCGGCGAACTCCTCGAAGGACAGGACCTTGTCGCCGTTCTGGTCGGCGGCGTCGAACAGGGCCGCCGACTCCTCGTCGCCCCCCACGCCCCAGACGGGGATGACCCCCTGCGCGACCAGCGTCGGCCCCTTGGACCGAAGGGCGCCGACGACCTCGGCGAGGGTGAGAGTGCCGTCGTGGTCGAGGTCGAGCGCGTCGAAGAGTATGCGGGCCTTGTCGCTCATCGCGTGTCCTGTTCCCTGATCCCTGTGGCAGTGGGGTGTCCGCACGGAGAGACGCGGGGACCGCGCGCCTGGTTGCCCCGAGCCCTACGATACGGTGGCCGGCCACCCCACCGGCTGGTCGCCTTGACACGGCCCTCGTCCTGCGCACCGCCGTCCTCGGCCGGCGAGTGACCGCGTCGGCCCTTCAGGACACGCGTACGGGGGACCAACGGCTCACCGCGGCGAGGTCGGCGCTGATCGCGGCGGCCGTGCCGAGGAGGTGGGGGAGGAGCGCGGCGAGGCTCTCCTCCGCGGACCGGCGGCCCGCGTGCAGCGCCACGTTGACGGCGGCGACCACCCGGCCCCGGCCGTCCGTCACCGGCGCCGCGAGCGAGCGCAGCCCCTCCTCCAGCTCCTGCTCCACCCACCCGTAGCCGCGCCGCGCGGTCTCGGCCACCGCCTCGGCGAGCGCCTCGGGCGTCGTCACCGTGTGGGGCGTGAGCGCCTCGGGCGTGACACCCGCGAGGAGCGCCGCGCGTTCCTCCTCGGGCAGGGCGCCGAGCAGGACCCGGCCCATCGAGGTGGCGTAGGCGGGCAGGCGGGTGCCCACCCTGATGTCGATGTGCATGATCCGGGAGCTCGCGACGCGGGCGACGTACCGGATGTCCTCCCCGTCGAGCACCGCGACGGACGCCGACTCGTGGACCCGGACCACCAGTTCGGCGAGGTGCGGGGTGGCGATCTCGACGAGCGTGAGGCCCGAGACACGGGCGTGGCCGAGCTCCAGGACACGGGGGAGCACCCGGAAGCCGTCCTCGTCCTCCCGTACGTATCCCAGGTGGCGCAGGGTGATCAGCGACCGCCGGGCGGTGGCGCGCGGGAGCCCCGTCAGGCGGGCCAGCTCGGACAGCCTGGCCGGGCCGCGGACCGCGCCGAACGCGCACAGCACGTCCAGACCGCGTGCGAGTGACTGCAGGAATCCCGCACCCAACTCCTCCTTGAGCTCCGCCGCGCCCGGACCGGCGGGCGGCGCCTCGCGCTCCGCCGCGGGGGCCGCCGCGAGGCCCGCCTCCATCGCCGCGACGGCCGCGCGCAGCGGCGGCAGGGCGATGTCGGCGAGGGAGTCGATGTCGTGACGGCTCGTGTGGCTGACGACGCTGACGGCGCAGACGACGGCGCCGGTCGCGTCGCGTACGGGCAGGGCGACGGCGATCAGCCCGGCCTCGATGAGCTGGTCGTCGGCAGCCCAGCCGTCCATACGACTCCGGTCGGCCCGGGCGCGGAAGTCGCTCTCGACGGAGTTCGCGTCCGATGTCGACACCGAGGGCGTGCGGGGCGGTACCGCCGGGAAGGCGGCGTCCAGCGGGTCCTTGAGGTGCCGCGCCCGCCATGTCTCCCACTCCGCGTCCGCCCAGTCGGCGGCGAACAGCGCCCCGGGCGCGCAGCGTTCGGCCGGCAGGACGTCCCCCGCGCGGAACGAGATCGCCATGGCGCGCCGCCGCGCGGCCTGCGCCACGAAGCGCACCCCGTCCCCGTCGGGGACCGCCACGGACACGGACTCGTCGAGCGCGTCGGCGAGGGCGACGGCGTGCGGACCGACGGCCTCGGGCAGCCCGGTCGAGGACAGGTAGGCGTTGCCCAGGTCCGCCGCGCGCGGCGCGAGCAGCAGATCGCGCTCCTCGGCGCGTACGTAGCCCAGGCGCAGCAGCGTCGTGGCGACCCGGTCGACGGTCGACCGGGCGAGCCCGGTGGTGCGGGCGAGGTCGCCGGGGCGTTGGCGGGTCCCCGGTCCGGCGGCCACCGCGCGCAGCACGGCGAGTCCGCGCTCCAGCGGCCCGACGAGCTCCTCCGGGGGCTCGTCCGGCTCCGTGCGCTGCGCCATCGTCTGCTCTCCTCCTGCTGGCCGCGGACCGCGTCGCGGACCGTGCCGCGGACTGTGGTCGGGGTCGTGTCGCGGGCCGGTCACGATGCGAAAACCGTACCCGTCGCCGTTGACACGGCCCGAAGCGTGGGCGGACACTCACCCCCGCGTTCATTGATGAACATAAGTTCACCAGGCGAACACCTGCGCCGTCAATCCTCAGTGAAACGGGTCGTTACATGGACAAAGTGGTGACATCCGCCGCCGATGCGGTGGCGGACATCGGAGACGGCGCCTCGCTCGCCGTCGGAGGCTTCGGGCTGAGCGGGGTGCCGGACGTACTGATCCGGGCTCTGCACGCCCAGGGCTCCGGCCGGCTCAGCGTCGTGTCGAACAACTGCGGCGTGGACGGCGGCGGCCTCGGCATCCTGCTCGCCGACGGCCGCATCGTCCGCGTGACGGGCTCCTACATCGGCGACAACAAGGAGTTCGCCCGCCGCTACCTCGGCGGCGAACTGGAGCTGGAGCTCACCCCGCAGGGCACCCTCGCCGAGCGCCTCCGGGCCGGCGGCTGCGGCATCCCCGCCTTCTTCACGCCCGCCGGTGTCGGCACCCAGGCCGCCGACGGCGGACTGCCCTGGCGGTACGCGCCCGACGGCAGCGTCGCGGTCGCCTCCCCGCCCAAGGAGGTCCGCGACTACGACGGCCGCCCCCACGTCCTCGAACACGGCATCACCACCGACTTCGCCCTGGTCCGCGCGGCCCGCGGCGACCGCCACGGCAACCTCGTCTTCCGCCGCTCCGCCCGCAACTTCAACCCGCTCGCCGCCATGGCCGGCCGGATCACCATCGCCGAGGTCGAGGAGCTCGTGGAGCCGGGCGAGCTGGACCCCGACGCGATCCACCTGCCCGGCGTGTTCGTGCAGCGGGTCGTCGCACTGACCCCCGAAGAGGCCGCGGCCAAGGGCATCGAGCGAAGGACGGTACGCACGCGATGAGCTGGACCAGGGACGAGATGGCGGCCCGCGCCGCCCGCGAACTGACCGACGGCTCGTACGTCAATCTCGGGATCGGACTGCCGACCCGGGTCCCGGGCTTCCTCCCCGAAGGCGTCGACGTCGTCCTCCAGTCGGAGAACGGCCTCCTCGGCGTCGGACCATATCCCTACGACGAGGAGGTCGACCCCGACCTGATCAACGCGGGCAAGGAGACGGTCACCGTCCTTCCGGGGTCCTCCTTCTTCGACTCCTCGCTCTCCTTCGGCATGATCCGCGGCGGCCACATCGATACCGCGATCCTCGGCGCCATGCAGGTCTCGGCCGGCGGCGACCTCGCGAACTGGGCCGTCCCCGGCCGGATGGTCAAGGGCATGGGCGGCGCGATGGACCTCGTCCACGGCGTCCGGCGGGTCGTCGTCCTCACCGAGCACACCGCCAAGGACGGCTCGCCGAAGATCGTCGACACCTGCACGCTGCCGCTCACCGGCCGCGCCTGCGTCCACCGGATCATCACCGACCTCGGCGTCCTCGACGTCACTGCGGACGGCCTCGTCCTCGTGGAGACCGCGCCCGGCGTGAGCGTGGACGAGATCACCCGCCGCACCGCGGCGCCCGTGCACGTACCCCTGTCCGTCGCCGCCCACACGGAGGAGACCCCGTGACCAAGGACGTCTACATCGTCGACGCCGTACGGACCCCGGTCGGCCGCTACGGCGGCGCGCTCGCGGGCGTCCGCCCCGACGACCTCGCCGCCCACGTCCTGCGCGCCCTGCTCGACCGTACGCCCGCGCTCGACCCCGGCCGGATCGACGACGTGTTCCTCGGCAACGCCAACGGCGCCGGCGAGGAGAACCGCGACGTCGCCCGCATGGCCGCGCTGCTCGCCGGAGTGCCCGTCACCGTCCCCGGCGTCACCGTGAACCGCCTCTGCGGCTCCGGTATGGAGGCCGTGATCCAGGCGTACCGTGCCGTCGCCGTCGGCGACGCCTCGGTCGTCCTCGCCGGCGGCGTCGAGTCGATGAGCCGCGCCCCCTGGGTGCTGCCCAAGCCCGACCGCGCCTACCCCGCCGGCCACCAGGAGCTCCACTCCACCACCCTCGGCTGGCGCATGGTCAACCCGCGCATGCCCGCCGAGTGGACCGTGTCCCTCGGCGAGGGCGCCGAACTCGTCGCCGAGAAGCACGGCATCGGCCGCGAGGAGCAGGACGCCTACGCCCTCGCCAGCCACGCCAAGGCCGCCGAGGCCTGGGCGACCGGCGCCTTCGACGCCGAGGTCGTCCCCGTCGAAGGCAACGGACGAGCCGGCACCGGCCTCGACCGCGACGAGTCCGTCCGCCAGGACACCTCCCTCGCCGCCCTCGCCCGCCTCAAGCCCGTCTTCCGCAAGGACGGCACCGTCACCGCCGGCAACGCCTCCCCGCTCAACGACGGCGCCTCCGCGCTCCTGATCACCGACGAGGCGGGGCTGCGCGCCACCGGCCGCGAACCCCTCGCCCGGATCACCGCCTCGGCCGTCAGCGGCATCGAACCGCAGTACTTCGGCCTCGGCCCCGTCGAAGCCGCGCAGCGCGCGCTCGCCCGCGCCGGCCGCACCTTCGCCGACCTCGCCACCCTGGAGCTCAACGAGGCCTTCGCCGCCCAGGCCCTCGGCTGCCTCGCCGAGTGGCCGGAACTCGACCCCGCCGTCGTCAACCCCCACGGCGGAGCCATCGCGCTCGGACACCCCCTCGGCTCCTCCGGCTCCCGGCTCGCCGGAACCGTGGCCCACCAGCTCGCCGCCCGCGGCTCCGGCACCGGCCTCGCCACGCTCTGCATCGGCGTCGGCCAGGGACTCGCCCTCGTACTGGAAAGGTGACAGGACGTCATGACACTGACGCAGCAGGACATCTCGCGCGAGATCGAGGGCGAGCGGAAGGACTACCTCACGCACCGCCTCGCCGCCGGCGAGGTGCGCCATCACCCCGCCCGGGACTACGCCCCCTACCGCAGCAGCGCGCTGCGCCACCCCCTCCACCCGCCCGTCACCGTCCACGACCCCGAGGCGGTCGAACTCTCCGGACCGGTCTTCGGCGTCACCGACGTCACCGAGACCGACGCCGACCTGACCCTGGCCCACGCGGGGGAGCCGCTCGGCGAGCGGATCACCGTCACCGGCCGCGTCCTCGACCGCGCCGGACGGCCCGTCCGCGGCCAGCTCGTCGAGCTGTGGCAGGCCAACGCCGCCGGCCGCTACGCCCACCTCCGCGACCAGCACCCGGCGCCGCTCGACCCGAACTTCACCGGCTTCGGGCGCTGCCTGACCGACGACCGGGGCGCGTACGCGTTCACGACCGTCAAGCCCGGGGCCTACCCCTGGCGCAACCACGACAACGCCTGGCGCCCCGCGCACATCCACTTCTCGCTCTTCGGCACCGCGTTCACCCAACGGCTCGTCACCCAGATGTACTTCCCCGGCGACCCGCTCTTCGCGTACGACCCGATCCTCCAGTCCGTCACCGACGACGTGGCCCGCGAGCGGCTCGTCGCCGCCTACGACCACGACCTGTCCACCCCCGAGCGGTCGCTCGGCTACCGCTGGGACATCGTCCTCGACGGCCCCGCCGCGACCTGGATCGAGGAAGGCCGATGAGCCGCGACCCCCTGACCCTCCTCCCCACGCCCTCGCAGACCGTCGGGCCCTTCTACGGCTACGCCCTGCCCTTCCCCGGCGGCCCCGACATCGCGCCCGCCGGACACCCCGACACCCTCGCCGTCCACGGGTACGTGTACGACGGCGCCGGCGCCCCGATCCCCGACGCGATCGTGGAGATCTGGCAGCCCGGTCCCGACGGCGACCGCTCCGGCGCCCCCGGCTCCCTGCGGCGCGACCCCGTCACCGGCGGGTACGCGGGCCGGGACGGCGTCACGTTCACCGGCTTCGGCCGGATCGCCACCGACGCCGACGGCCACTGGGCCGTCAGGACCCTCCCGCCGGGCGGCGTCCCGTACCTCTCCGTCTGCGTCTTCGCCCGCGGACTGCTCCACCACCTGTACACCCGGATCTACCTGCCGGGCCCGGCCACCGACGCCGACCCGCTGCTCGCGGGCCTCGCGCCGGAGCGGCGCGCGACCCTCCTCGCGACGGAGGACAGGCCGGGCGTCCACCGCTTCGACATCCGCCTCCAGGGGGCCGAAGAGACGGTGTTCCTTGACTTCCGCTGACCCCTACGACACCACGGAGAGCGCGGCGTACGACGTCGGTCTCCTCGCCCCCGTCAGCGCGGGCACCGCGGCCGAGCGCGCCACCGGCGACCGCGCCTTCCTCCAGGCGATGCTCGACGCCGAGGCCGCCCTGACCCGGGCGCAGGCCGCCCTCGGCCACGCCCCCGGCGCGGCGGCCGAGGCCGTGACGGAGGCGGCCCGCGCCGACCGCTTCGACCCGCGGGACCTCGCCCTGCGCGCCCGCGCCGGCGGCAACCCGGTCATCCCGCTCGTCGCCGCGCTCACGGCCGCCGTGCCCGAGGACGCCGCGCCGTACGTCCACCGGGGCGCGACCAGCCAGGACGTCCTGGACACCGCCGCGATGCTCGTCGCGGCCCGTACCGTCCCCCTGATCACCGCCGAACTGCACCGGGCCGCCGAGGCGTTCGGGCGGCTCGCCGCCGCCCACCGGGACACCCCCATGGCCGGCCGTACCCTCGGCCAGCACGCCGTGCCCACCACCTTCGGACTCAAGGCGGCCGGCTGGCGCCACCTCGCCCTCGACGCGGCCGACCGGCTCGCCGCGCTGCGGTTCCCCGCCCAACTCGGCGGCGCGGCAGGCACCCTGGCGGCCTTCGAGTACCTGGCGGGCGCGCCCGGCAGCGGCCCGGAGCTCACCGAGCGGTACGCGGCCGAACTCGGGCTCGCCGCACCCGTCCTGCCCTGGCACACGCTGCGCACCCCGGTCGCCGACCTCGCGACAGCCCTCGCGTTCACCGCCGCCGCCCTCGGCAAGCCCGCCGTGGACGTCCTCCAGCTCGCCCGCACCGAAACCGCCGAACTCGCCGAGGGCAGCGGCGGCGGATCCTCCGCCATGCCGCACAAGAGCAACCCCGTCCGTGCCACCCTCGTCGCCTCGGCCGCACGCCAGGCCCCCGCGCTCGCCGCCGTCCTCCTCGGCTCGCTCGCCGCGGAGGACGAGCGGCCCGCCGGTGCCTGGCACGCCGAGTGGCAGCCACTGCGGGAGCTGCTCAGGCTGGCGGGCTCCGCCGCCCACCACACCGCCGAACTCGCCGAAGGGCTCCGCGTCCGCCCGGACCGGATGCTCGAGAACCTGCACCGCACCCGCGGTCTCGTGACGAGCGAACGCCTCGCCGCCGCCCTGGCGGACGTCCTCGGCCGGGCCGACGCCCGGGCGCTCCTCGACCGGCTCTCCCGGCAGGCGGCGGAGGAGGACCGGGAGCTCGCGGAGCTGCTCGTCGCCGCTCCCGAGCTGATCGGCCGGATCACCTCCGAGCGGCTCCGCGCCCTCGCCGACCCGGCCGGCGCCACCGGCGCCGCCCCCCTGCTCGTCGACCACGCCCTGCGGAGGCAGCCCTCCGCCGACCCGGAAGGCCGCCCGTGACCAGCGTTCTCCACCACCGGATCGACGGCCCCGCCACCGCGCCCGTCCTGATCCTCGGCCCGTCCCTCGGCACCTCGCTCGCTGTCTGGGACGCCCAGGTCCCCGCCCTGGCCCGCCGCCACCGCGTGATCCGATTCGACCTGCCCGGCCACGGCGACACCCCCACCGGGACGCTGGGCGACACCGCCCCCGGCACCACCGGCATGGCCGACCTGGCAGCCCTCGTCCTGGCCCTCGCCGACCACCTCGGCGTGGATCAGTTCGCCTACGCCGGCATCTCCCTCGGCGGCGCCATCGGCGCCCACCTCGCCGTCCACCACCCGGAGCGGATCACCCGCCTCGCGCTCGTCTGCTCCTCGGCCCGCTTCGGCGAGCCCGCCGGCTGGCACGAACGGGCCGCCCTCGTACGCGAGAAGGGCACCGACGCCGTGGCGCCGGGTGCCCTCGGCCGCTGGTTCACCCCTGACTTCGCGGGCACGCACACCGCCGACCGCCTCGTGGACGACCTGTGCGCCGCCGACGCCGAGGGGTACGCGGCCTGCTGCGACGCCCTCGCCACGTACAACCTCTGCGACGAGCTGCACCGCGTCACCGCGCCCACCCTCGTCCTCGCCGGGCGCGCCGACCCGGCCACACCCCCCGCGCACGCCCGCGAACTCGCCGACGGCATCCCCGACGCGAGCCTGCTCGAACTGGCCGGCGCCGCCCACCTCGCGCCCGCCGAACGGCCCGAAGCGGTCCTCTCCGCGCTCCTCGGCCACTTCGGCACCCCCGACTCCGACGACAGCCGCTACGCCGAGGGCATGGCGGTCCGCCGGGCCGTACTGGGCGACGCCCATGTGGACCGGGCGGTCGCCCGCACCACCGACTTCACCGCCGACTTCCAGGACTACATCACCCGCTGCGCGTGGGGCGAGATCTGGACCCGGCCCGGACTCGACCGGCGCACCCGCAGCTGCCTGACCCTGACCGCCCTGATCGCCCACGGGCACCAGGAGGAGCTGGCGATGCACGTCCGCGCCGCGATCCGCAACGGGCTCACCCCCGAGGACATCAAGGAGGTGCTGCTGCACTCCGCCGTCTACTGCGGGGTACCCGCGGCCAACTCCGCCTTCGCCACCGCGCAGCGCGTCCTCACCGAGGACGGCACCCCGCTCTCCCTCTGACCGCCCGGCTCCCTTTCCTCCCTCATCACGCTCACGGAGACCACCATGCCCCGCACCACCGTCGGCATCATCGGAGCCGGACCGGCCGGCCTCCTCCTCTCGCACCTGCTGCACCGGCAGGGCATCGACAACGTCGTCCTCGAACTCCGCGACCAGGCGTACGTCGAGCGGCGCCAGCGCGCCGGCATCCTCGAACAGGACACCGTCGACGTGCTGCGCCTCTCCGGCGCCGGCGCCCGCATGGACCGGCAGGGCCTGGAGCACCACGGCATCGAGCTCCGCTTCGACCGGCGCTCCCACCGCATCGACTTCCCGTCCCTCACCGGCGGACGGTCGGTCATGGTCTACGCCCAGACCGAGGTGGTCAAGGACCTCATCGCCCTGCGCCAGGAGGCCGGCGGGACGATCCTCTTCGAGGCCGAGGCCCTGTCCGTCGACGGCATCGAGACCGACCACCCCACCGTCCGCTACCGCCACGAGGGCGCCGAGCACACCCTCGACTGCGCGTTCGTCGTCGCCTGCGACGGCTTCCACGGCATCGGCCGGCGCTCCCTGCCCGAGGACGTCCTCACCGTCACCGAGCGCACCTACCCCTTCTCCTGGCTCGGCATCCTCGCCGACGTCGCACCCTCCTGCGACGAGCTGATCTACGCCCACCACGAGCGCGGCTTCGCCCTGCACAGCATGCGCTCACCCGAGGTCAGCCGCCTCTACCTCCAGGTCGACCCGGACGACTCCACGGACAACTGGCCGGACGAGCGGATCTGGGACGAGCTGGAGGCCCGCTTCGCCGTCGACGGCGACTGGGAGCTGAAGCGCGGGCCCATCACCGAGAAGAGCATCACCCCGATGCGCAGCTTCGTCGCCGAGCCCCTGCGCCACGGACGCCTCTTCCTCGCCGGGGACGCGGCCCACATCGTGCCGCCCACCGGCGCCAAGGGCCTCAATCTCGCGGTCGCCGACGTCACCCTGCTCGCCCAGGCGCTCACCCGCCACCACGCCGAGCGGGACGACTCGCTGCTCGACGCCTACTCGGAGACCGCGCTGCGCCGCGTCTGGCGGGCCGAGCACTTCTCGTACACGATGACGACCCTCCTCCACAGCAGCCCGGACGACACCGCCTTCGACCGCGGGCTGCGCCTCTCCCACCTGCGCTACCTCGCGAACTCGGGGGCCGCTTCGGCCTCGCTCGCGGAGAACTACGTGGGCTTCAGCGACAACTGACGGCCTGTCGCCGACCCGCCGAGGGCGGCCGCGTGACGCGGCCGCCCTCGGCGTGCTGCCCGCCCCGACCAGCGGAAAGTTCAACGGCGGGGCCTTATGTCAACACCATTGACCTTGATGTGTCCGGAGAGGTGTCATGGCGGCACTTCGGAGGCCCGCACCTCACCTCCGCGATCTCAAGGAGCCCCGCCGTCATGGACCCTCTCGCCTCGCTCCGGGACGTCGACCCGACCCCGTTCTGGCTCGACAGTCCCGAGAAGCCGCAGCCCGCGCCCGCCCTCGTCGGCGCGACCACCTGTGACCTCCTCGTCGTCGGCGGTGGCTACACCGGCCTGTGGACCGCCCTCGTCGCCAAGGAGCGGGACCCCTCGCTCGACGTGGTCCTCGTCGAGGCCGACGAGGCGGGCGGCGCCGCCTCCGGGCGCAACGGCGGATTCGTCGAGGCCAGCCTCACCCACGGCCTGCACAACGGCCTCTCCCGCTGGCCCGACGAGATCGGGCTCCTGGAGCGCCTCGGCCGCGAGAACCTCCAGGCCATGGAGGACACCCTCGTACGCCACGGCATCGACTGCGACTGGGAGCGCACCGGCTCCATGGCCGTCGCCACCGAGCCCTACCAGGTCGCGGACCTCCAGAACGAGGTCGAGACCGTGGCCCGCCACGGCGGCACGGCCGAATTCCTCGACGCCGAAGCCGTACGCGCCGAGATCGACTCGCCGACCTTCCTCGCCGGCCTGTGGAACAAGGACGACGTGGCCATGGTCAACCCGGCCCGCCTCGCCTGGGGCCTCCGGCAGGCCTGCCTCAAGCTCGGCGTCCGCGTCCACGAGCACACCCCCGCCCTCTCGCTCGACGAGCAGGGGCACACGATGGCCGTCCGCACCCCCTACGGGCGGATCACCGCCCACAAGGTGGCCCTCGCCACGAACGCGTACCCGTCCCTGCTGCGCCGCCACCGCCCGTACACCGTCCCCGTCTACGACTACGCACTCATGACGGAGCCGCTCAGCGAGGCGCAGCTCGCCTCCGTGGGCTGGCGGAACCGGCAGGGCTTCGCGGACATGAACAACCAGTTCCACTACGTTCGGCTCTCCGCCGACAACCGGATCCTGTGGGGCGGCTACGACGCGATCTACCACTACAACGGGCGCGTACGCCCCGAGTACGACCAGCGGCCCGAGACCTTCGCGACCCTCGCCCGCCACTTCTTCACGGCCTTCCCCCAGCTGGACGGTATGCGCTTCAGCCACGCCTGGGGCGGAGCCATCGACATGAGCACCCGCTTCTGCGTCTTCTTCGACTCCAGCCACCGGGGAAAGGTCGCCTACGCCGCGGGCTTCACCGGACTCGGCGTGGGGGCGACCCGCTTCGGCGCCGAGGTCATGCTCGACCTGCTCGACGGGGCCCGCACCGAACGCACCTCGCTGGAGCTGGTCCGCCGCAAGCCGCTGCCGCTCCCGCCCGAGCCGATCCGCTCGGTGGGCGTCGGCATCACCAAGTGGTCGATGGCCCGCGCGGACCTCAACGAGGGCCGCCGCAACCTCTGGCTCCGGACCCTGGACCGCTTCGGCCTCGGCTTCGACAGCTGAACCCGCCGGCAGCTCCTGTCGCGCGGGTGGGAGTCGGCGGACGTAGGGTCCGAACATGGGTGACGTGGGAGAGCCCACGCACGCCGACGCCGAGGACGTCTTCGCCGGAGGACTGCTGGACGCCGTCCTCGCCGACGTCATGCGCGACACGGAAGCGTCGATAGGGCTCGTGTACGTGCGGGTGCCGGGCGACCGGAACCTGCGGCTCGCCCTGGTGTCGGGCGTGTCCCGGGAGATCGCCGCCCCGTGGGTCCGCATCCCGGCCGACGCCCCGATCCCGGTGGCCGACGCCATGCGCGACCGGACGCTCGTGTGGCTGAGCGGCCGGGAGGACATCGCCCGCCGCTATCCGCGCCTGGGGATCGTGCTGCCGTACGACTTCCTGCTGGCAGCCGCCCCCATCGCCGACGGCACGACCGTGTGGGGCGGCGTCGTCCTCCTGTGGCCGGTCTGGCATCCGCCCCAGCTCGACGAGCACGAGCGCGAGACGCTCGACCTCACCTCCCGCCGGGCGGCACGGCTCCTGCGGCGGGCGGCCGAAAAGGACCCGCCGTCCTACCCCGAGGAGCCGCGCGTCGTGCACGCGACGCGCCCCTCCGAGGCCGACCCCGCCGCAGCCGCGGCCGCCGTCGACTTCGCCGAGCGCCTGCCCATCGGGTGCTGCGCCCTGGACCTCGACGGACGCATCACCTTCATGAACACCGCCGCCGCCCGGCTCGTCGACGCCGGAGCGGCCGCCCTGCTCGGCAGACGGCCGTGGGAGGTGCTCCTCTGGCTGAACGACCCCGTCTTCGAGGACCGCTACCGCGCGGCGGTGGTCACCCGTCAGCCGGTGTCCTTCACCGTCCGGCGCCGACCGGGGGCGTGGCTCCTCTTCGAGCTCCACCCGGACGACACCGGGATCAGCGTCCACATCACCCCGACACCCGGACCCGCCGCCATGGACGGGGAGGGGGATGGGGACGGGGTCACCGGCGCCGCCGAGCCGGGCCCCGCACCCCCGCCGGGCCCGCAGCCCGTTGCGTCCGTGGGCGCCACCGCCGTCTACCAGCTCATGCATCTCGCGGCGACCCTCGCCGAGGCGGCCGGCGTCCACGAGGTCGTCGAACTCGTCGCCGACCAGATCGTGCCCGCCTTCGGCCCGCGCGGTCTCGTCCTGATGAGCGTGGACGAGGGGCGACTGCGCATCATCGGCCACCGCGGCTACGACCAGGAGTTCATCGACCGCTTCGACGGTACGCCCCTGACGGCGGAGGTCGCCGATGCCCAGGTGCTCGCCACCGGCGTACCCGTATTCTTCCCCACGTTCGACGACCTCCACCGCGCCCATCCGCACGCCCCGCGCTACGAGGGCCGCCACGCCTGGGCGTTCCTGCCCCTGGTTGCCTCCGGCCGTCCCGTGGGCTCACTGATCCTCTCGTACGACCGGCCGCGCCCCTTCCCCGCGGCCGAGCGCGCGCTGCTCACCTCCCTGGCGGGCCTGATCGCACAGGCCCTCGCCAGGGCCCGCCTCTACGACGCCCACCACTCCCTCGCACGCAGCCTCCAGACGAGCCTGCTCCCGCACGGCCTCACCCCGCTCCCGGGGGTGGCCGTCGCCGCCCGCTACCTGCCCGCGGGCCACGGCATGGACGTCGGCGGGGACTTCTACGACCTCATCCACGCCCCTCCCGACAGGGTCATCGCCGTCATCGGCGACGTGCAGGGGCACGACACGAACGCCGCGGCCCTCATGGGGCAGGTGCGCATCGCCGTCCACGCCCACGCGACCGACGGCATATCCCCGGGCGACATCCTCGCCCGCACCAACCGGCTCCTGAACGACCTCGACCCGGACCGCTTCACCAGCTGCCTGATCGTCGAGCTCGACCTCGCCCGCCACCGGCTGCGGCTGGCGACCGCGGGCCACCCCCCGCCCCTTATGCGCCGCCCCGACGGTCGTACCGATCCGGTCGGGGTCCCGCCGGGGCTCCTCCTCGGGATCGCGGCGGACGTCGGGTACACGACGGCGGACGCGCCCTGGGAGCCCGGCTCCGTCCTCGCCCTCTTCACCGACGGGCTGGTCGAGACACCCGGCGCCGACATCGGCACCGCGACGAGGGAGCTCGCCGACCGCCTCTCCAGGTCCCGGGAACGGGACCTGGAGGCCCTCGCCGACGAGCTGATCCGCCATGTCACGGACGCCGCGCACCGCACCGACGACGTCGCCCTGCTGCTCGTCCGCCGGCTGCCCTGAGCCGGCCCGAGCCGCCCGGCTAGCGGGGCGGCTCGCGGTCCGGGAGGAGGCCCTGGTCCAGGGCCACGACCACCGCGCGCGTACGGTCGCTGACGTCCAGCTTCGCGAAGACGCGGAGGAGATGGGTCTTGACCGTCGCCTCGGCGATGACCAGGCGCCTGCCGATCTCGGCATTGGACAGGCCGTCGGCCACCGCCCCCAGCACGTCCTGCTCCCGCGCGGTCAGGACGACCGGGGCCGGGCGGCGCATCCGGGCGACGAGCCGTTCGGCGACGCGCGGGGCGAGGACGGTCTCCCCGCGGGCGGCGCCGCGCACGGCCTCGGCCAGCTGCTCGCCGGTGGTGTCCTTCAGCAGATAGCCGATGGCACCGGCCTCCACCGCCCGCTCGATCTCGACGTCGGTGTCGTACGTGGTCAGGATGAGCACCCGCGTCGGGGCGGGGCCGGCGGTGACGGCGGCGGTCGCCGCGACCCCGTCCATGACCGGCATGCGCAGGTCGACCAGGGCCACGTCGGGGGTCAGCCGCTCGACGAGTTCGACGCCCGCGCGGCCGTCGCCCGCCTCGCCGACGACGGCGATGTCCGGAGCGGGCGCCAGGAGCGAGACCACTCCCGCGCGCATCACGGTGTGGTCGTCGACGACCACGACCCGGATCGGGGCCGGAGTCGGGGGTGTCAGCGGTTCGGGTACTGCGGGCATGTCAGGACTGTCCGTTCGTGTGGAAGGTCGCGAGGACGCGGGTGCCGTCCCCGACCGAGCTCGTCACCGTCAGTTCGCCGTCGAGTTCGGCGAGCCGCTTGCGCATCCCGTCCAGACCGAAGCCGCGCGACTCCTCGACCACGAAGCCCCGCCCGTCGTCCGTGATCTCCAGCTCGATGGCGTGCGGGTACTGGGCGAGGACCACACCGACGGTGCTCGCGTCGGCGTGCTTCCGGACGTTCGCCAGGGACTCCTGGGTGCAGCGCAGCAGCGC
Organism: Streptomyces sp. NBC_01255; assembly: GCF_036226445.1. Classification (NCBI taxonomy): domain Bacteria; kingdom Bacillati; phylum Actinomycetota; class Actinomycetes; order Kitasatosporales; family Streptomycetaceae; genus Streptomyces; species Streptomyces sp. NBC_01255. The sequence continues at coordinate 687,651 of NZ_CP108474.1, read as the reverse complement.
GATCCGCGTCTGCTGGTCGCAGTCGACGTCCTCCGGGAGCTCCGCCTCCACCGTGACCCCGGTGTCCTGGGCGAAGCGCTCCAGAGTGCGGCGCAGGGTCGGCACCACCGAGCCGGGGGACAGCCCGCTGTGCGGGGCCGAGCCCACCAGGACCCGGGCCTCGGCGAAGTTCTCGCGGGCCGTTTGCTCGATCGATCGCAGCTGCTGCGCGGTGCGCTCCGGGTCGCCGTCGAGGCCGGCCCGGGCCGCCTCGGCCAGCACGATGATGGAGGCGAACCCCTGGGCGAGGGTGTCGTGGATCTCGCGGGCCATGCGCTCCCTCTCGTCGGCCGCGCCCTGGCGGCGATGGGCGTCCGCCAACTGTTCCTGGGTCAGGGACAGTTCGGCGGCCAGTGCGGTGGCGCGGGCTTCGCTGTCCGCGATCAGGCGGTGGAGCAGGATGCCCGCCAGGACCGAGATCCCGTAGCCGGTCAGGGCCGCGACCGCGTTCCCCGGCGAGTCGCGCAGCAGGCTCCCCGCGGCGGTGGCCGCGGCGGCGCCGCCGCTGAACAGCACGGCGGCCCGCCGCCCCAGGGTCTGGAACCAGAACTGGGGGAGAGCGACGATCAGCAGGGCCGCGCCGCCGCCGGGGAAGGCCGCCATCACGCCCAGACCGGCGGCCAGGACTCCGAGGTAGACCGGCTGGTGGTCCCGGGCGCGATGGACGGCCGTGTAGGCGAGGGCCAGTCCGACCAGGGCCAGGGAGGCCCACTTGCCGGGCCCCGAGTCGTTGCCGACGGCGATGACCGAGGGGATCAGACCCAGGAGCAGCCAGGCGGCGGTGTACCAGCGCCGGAGCGCGGTGAGCGCGGGCCGCTCGGCAGTCCGCTGAGTCGTTCGGTCGGTCATCCGCTCGGTCATCGGATCAGCCTACGGACACGGTCTGACGCTCCGTCCGTCCGGGCCTCCCGGTAGGCCGCATTCCGCGCGCGGGCCACCAGTTGGCCTCGCCGAGCAGCAGCATCAGGGAGGGCAGGACCAGGATGCGGATCACGAAGGCGTCGAGGAGGACGGCGACCGCCAGGCTGAACCCGATCTGCTTCATCTCGATGAGGTGCAGCGCGGCGAAGCTGGCGAAGACCGTCACCATCACCACGGCCGCGCTGGTGACCACCCCGGCGGAGGAGGACAGGCCGTCGAGGACCGCCTGCCGGGTGGGGGTGCCCTGGAGACGGGCCTCGCGGATCCGGCTGATCACGAACACCTGGTAGTCCATCGAGAGACCGAAGAGGATCACGAAGAGGAAGAGCGGGACCCGGGATCCGATCGAGCCCGTGGACGTGAAGTCGAGGATTCCCTCGGCCCATTCGTTCTGGAAGACCAGGACGAGCACACCCAGCGAGGCGAACGCGGAGAGCAGGTTGAGGACGACGCCGACGAGGCCGAGGACGACCGACCGGAACGCCCACACGGTCATCGCGAAGGTGACGAGCAGCAGCGCCCCCACGATGAGCGGCAGCTTGCGCTTCTGATGGGCGGGGTAGTCGGCGTAGCGGGCGACCTCGCCGGTGACGGCCACCTCGGTGCCGGGCAGCGCGCCGACGGTCTCCGGCACGAGTCCGCCGCGGAGCCGGTCGAGCGATACGCGGGCCTCCGGACTGTTCACGGAGCGGTGGACCGGCATCTCCAGGAGGGTGATGCGGCGGTCGGCGGAGGTACGCACCACGGGCGTGCCGCCGATCGCGGGGTCCTCGGCCGCGGCGCGGCCCGCGAGTTCCCGAAGGGCGCCGGCGACGTCCCCGGCCCGTTCGGCGTCCGCCCGTACGACGACCTGGTGCATCGACCTGAGCTCGGGATACGCGGTCAGCAGCCGGTCGTAGGTCCGCATGGCCGGGATGGCGCGGGAGTGCGTCTCGCGGCTCATCTCCGTGATGGTGATGTTCAGGACGGGCAGGGCGAGCGCGACGAGAGCGAGCGAGGAGACGGCGAGCGTCACGGCGGGGTGCCGGGCGACGGGGCGGAGGACCGCGGCGGTGATCCGGCCGCCGCCGGTACGGGCGGAACCCGGGGTACGGAGGGCGCGGCGCCGTACGGGCCTGCCGGCGGCGGCGCGGGCCGCGGCCCTCGCCTCCTTGCGGGCCTCCTTGCGGGCCCCGCGGCGCTCGGCGCGCTCGCCGAGCAGGGCGAGGAGCGCGGGCAGCACGGTCAGCGAACTCAGGACGGCGACCAGCGTGACGACGACGGCCCCGGTGGCGATGGACGAGAAGATGACGTCGTCCGCGAGGTAGAGCGTGGCGCTGGAGACCGCGACGGCCAGTCCGGAGACGACCACGGCCCGGCCCGAGGTCGCCGCGGCGAGCTCCACGACGGCCTGTGTGGTGAGACGCCCGCCGGCGGCCCGGGCCCGCTCCTCGCGCTCCCGCTTGAGGTAGAAGAGGGTGTAGTCGACGCCGACGGCCAGGCCGATCAGCAGGATGACGTTGGTGCCGACCCCGGCGTCGGGGAAGACGTGCGAGGCGACCATCGACAGGCCGACGGCGGCCACGATCGAGGACAGCGCGAGCAGCAGCGGTACGACGGCCATGACGACCGAGCCGAAGACGATCAGCAGCGTGACCAGGGTGACGGGCAGCGCGATGACCTCGGTACGGGCCAGGTCGTCGCCGCGGAGCTTGTCGACCCCCTTGCCGATCGAGGGGCTGCCGACCTCCTCGACGCTCAGTCGCGGGTGCGCGGCCTGGACCTCGGCGGTCTGCGCGAGCAGCGCGTCGACGTGCTGCTTCCCCTCGAACTCGGCGCCCTTCATGGTGACGTCGACGCGCAGCGCGGTGCGCCGGGCGTCCGCGACCGGGTCGGCGACGGACAGCACCTCGGGCAGCTGCCGCATCCGGGCGACGACCTCGCGCGCGGCGGCGTCGGCCTCGGCCCGGTCGAAGGGGCCGGTGCCCGGCGCGGCCTGGATGATGACCCGCTCAAGGGGCTTCTGCTGGAGACCGCCCTCGGCGGCGAGGGCCTCGGCGCGGCCGGCCTCGCCGATGCGGAAGTCCTCGGTGGTGGCGGGGTTGGCCCCGAGGGCCAGGCCCGTGCCGAGGCAGAGGGCCACGAAGAGGATCCAGCCGATGAGCGCGCGCCAGGGGTGCCGGGCGCTGTACCGGGCCATGCGTACGGTGGGGTTCGTCATGCGTCACAGCCTCGCCGCCGGCGCCGCCGCGCCGACAGGCTCGGCCGGTTGAACCTCTTGTCCACCGGTCGGTGGACAAGGATCGCCGTCCTGGCCTCGCGGTAGAGTTGCCCGTTCCGCCCTCCCGCCCCCGCCCCGCCCTCCCGCGTCGCCCGCCGCCGACGGGTGTGCCCGAGCACGACAGGTTCCGCTTCCCTTGTCCTCCTCCGTTTCCGTCGTGTCCCCGGTCGCTCGTCTGCGCGGCCTGAAGCCGGACTGGCTGCGCGATCCGAGGGTCTGGCGCACCGAGGTGCTCGGCGGCCTGGTCGTCGCGCTCGCGCTGATCCCCGAGGCGATCTCGTTCTCGATCATCGCGGGAGTGGACCCGGCGATCGGACTGTTCGCCTCCTTCACGATGGCCGTGGTGATCTCCGTGGTCGGCGGCCGGCGGGCCATGATCTCCGCCGCGACCGGGGCCGTCGCCCTCGTCATAGCCCCCCTGAACCGCGAGCACGGGCTCGGCTACCTCATCGCCGCCGTCATCCTCGCCGGTGTCTTCCAGATCGCCCTCGGGGCGCTCGGGGTGGCGAAACTCCTGCGGTTCGTCCCGCGCTCGGTGATGGTCGGTTTCGTCAACTCCCTCGCGATCCTGGTCTTCATGGCCCAGATCAAGGAGCTGAGGGACGTGCCCTGGGCCGTCTATCCGCTGGTCGCCGCCGGGCTCGCGCTCATGGTGTTCTTCCCCCGGGTCACCACGGTCGTCCCGGCCCCGCTCGTCTCGATCGTCATCCTGACCGTCATCACCGTCGCCGCCGGAATCGCGGTCCCGACGGTCGGCGGCAAGGGCGCCCTCCCGTCCGCCCTGCCCGCCCCCGGCCTGCCCGACGTGCCGTACACGCTCGACACGCTCACGCTGATCGCCCCGTACGCGCTCGCGATGGCGCTGGTCGGCCTGATGGAATCGCTGATGACGGCCAAGCTGGTCGACGAGATCACCGACACCCGCTCCAGCAAGACCCGCGAATCGATCGGTCAGGGCATCGCCAACATCGTGACCGGCTTCTTCGGCGGCATGGGCGGCTGCGCGATGATCGGCCAGACGATGATCAACGTCAAGGTCTCCGGCGCCCGGACCCGCCTCTCGACGTTCCTGTCCGGCGCGTTCCTGATGGTGCTGTGCATCGTCTTCGGCCCGGTCGTCTCCGACATCCCCATGGCCGCCCTCGTCGCCGTCATGGTGATGGTCTGCTTCGCCACCTTCGACTGGCACTCCGTCGCGCCGAAGACGCTGCGGCGGCTGCCCGCCGGGGAGATCGCCGTCATGGTGATCACCGTCGTCTGCGTGGTGGCCACGCACAACCTCGCCGTGGGCGTCGTCGGCGGCACGATCACCGCCATGGTGATCTTCGCCCGGCGCGTCGCCCACCTCGCCGACGTCACCGCCGTCACCGACCCCGACGACACCACCGTCGTCTACCGCGTCACCGGCGAACTGTTCTTCGCCTCCTCCAACGACCTCGTCGGCCGCTTCGCGTACGCCACCGACCCCGACAGGGTCGTCATCGACCTGTCGGCCACCCACATCTGGGACGCGTCCTCCGTCGCCGCCCTCGACGCCATCGAGACCAGGTACGCCCAGCGCGGCAAGACCGTGGAGATCATCGGCCTCAACGCGCCCAGCGCCGCCCTCCACGGAAAGCTCAGCGGCGAACTCACCCCCGGGTGAGGGCCACCGGACCGGTGACCCTCACCCGGGGACCGGCCGGTCAGCCCGTGTGCACCTTCAGGGCCGTACGGACGGCGGACTCCAGGGCGCCCTCGATCCACGCGGGCTTGATCGACGTGTGGCACCCCGCGAAGTGGAGCGGCCCCTCGGACGTGGGGACGTCCGGGAACAGCTCGGTGTGCTGCCCCGGGAAGAGCACCGAGGCCTCCCCGTACGCGTAGTGGTCACGCATCCACGACTGGGTCCTGCACTTGTTGGTGAAGAAGACCTCGCAGCGGCGGCCGAAGACGGCCTGTACGCCGGCGAGCGCCCGCAGGTACCGCTCCTCGTCGGCGAACGCGTCCCACTTGAGGGCGTCGTCGGCCCAGCTGTAGGAGGCCAGCATGATGCCTCCGTCGCTGCCCTCCATGGGCGCCGCGTGCTCGAAGTACATGAAGCGGTTGGCGTTGTCGCTGACCGATCCGCCGCCCCGCACATGGGACGCCTCCGGTTCGCGGCCCGCGACCGGACGGAAGACGGAGAAGTACTCCTTCAGGCCGTCGGGGACCGTCACCCCCAGGTCCTTCACGGACCGGTGCGCGCCGAGGAAGTCGCCGTGGGCGACCCCGCCCGCCCGGTACCGCTCGTACAGCCCGTCCTCGATGGAGTCGAGCGCCTCCTTCCACTGCGCCTCGGTGAACTCCCACCAGCGCCGGGAGAACTCGAGCAGCACCTTGGTCGCCGCGTCGTAGTGCAGCTCCGTGATCGCCCGGCGCTTGCCGTAGGCCAGCGGAGGGTCGAAGGTCACGTGCCGCAGGCCGGAGAAGGGGACGGTGACGATCGCCTCGTCGCCCTCGAAGACCTCCGTGACGCCCTCCCCGCCGGTCTGCTGGTCCTCGGAGACGGTGTGCACCCGGACCTTGCCGCCGCGCCGCTCGATCCGTACGGCGCGCCTGTCGAGCCGCACCTTGCTCTTCACCGGCGCGTACAGCGCGTCGGCGAACAGCGCGGTGCCGCCCTTGATCTCCCAGAACTTCGTCTTCGGGTCGATCAGCGCGGCGGACAGGAAGCTGTGCATGAAGGAGAGGTGCAGCCGAGAGGTGAGGTTCTGGATGGTGCCGATGAGGTCGATGGTGCGGGTGTCCAGTTCGGCGACCTCGGTGAGGTACCGGTACATGGACCAGTGGCCGTACCTCCGGAGGATCTCGACCCAGCCGTCGACGAGGGCCGTCCCCTCCTTGTCCCGGACGAGCCGGCGCGCGGGTTCGAGGGCGTCCGCGAGGATGGTGGCGGCCGTCTTCGTCCGGTGGTCGCCCGTGACGCCGAAGGTGTCGTTGATCCTCGCCGGGTCCTTCTCGTAGTCGGCCCGGCGCATGTGGACGCCGTTGACGTGGATCCAGGTGCGGTTGGCCTGCTTCGCCGGATTCCCGACCTCCACGTCCACCAGGTAGAACTCCTGGCGCGGGAGGTCGAACTTCTCGATCAGCGCCATGAGGAGCGGGTGGCTCTCGGGCAGCCGCATCGCCCCTGCCTCGGCGTACTGCAGGGGGTCGGCGAAGGGCTGCTCCCCGTTCTCGTGTCCGCCCTTGCGGAACGTCTTGATGCGGCCGCCGACGCGGTTGCCGTTGGCCTCGATCACGACGACGTCGTGGCCGGCCCGGTTGAGCAGGTCGGCGGCGAGGAGTCCGGCCGGCCCGGCGCCGACGACCAGGACCCGCTTCGTGGCCTTCGCCCGGCGGGCGGGCAGGCCGTTCTCGACGATCCTCAGGTAGGCCGGGACGAGCGACTCGTCGTGCTCGTCGTAGACGGCGATGGCGCGGGCGACCGTGGCGTACGCCCGGGGGTCGGTGCCGGGCGGTGCGACGGCCGGGACGGCGGCGGGCACCGTCGAGGGAGCGGTGGCCGGGCTTAAAGCGGTCGCGGGCCCGGCCGAGGCGGCGGCGAGCCCGGCGGCGAGCGCCGAGGCACCCGTGGCCGTGACGACGGAGCGCCGTGAGGGAGTGCCGAGGGGAGTGTCGATGTCAGGAGTGTGCGTGTCGTGAGTATTCATCGCGCACACACTCGACGTACGGGCGTCCCATGGGCCAGCTCCTTCACACGGACGGGGAGCTAAACCACTCGTCTTGCTATATGACGGAGTCCCCTGGTCAACACCATGATCCGTCGTCCGCCGTGCGGGTGAGCGGCGGGTCGACGAGCCCGCCGACACGGGCGGTTGCCACGCCCGGCGCAGCGATCAGTCGTCGTCGCTGTCGTTGTGGTCGTCGTTGTCCGCGACGAGCGCGCCGGTCTTCACGTCGACGTTCCAGTCGTCTTCCGCCCCACCGGTCGGGCGGACGCTCACGTCCCAGCTCGTGGCGGGAGCGTCGTCCTCGTCGGTGAGCTCGACCGAGGTCACGAAGCCCTTCGCGGCGGCGGTCTGCGCCGCCTGGCGCGCGCTGACCTTCGCGTCCCTCACCGCGGCGTCTTCGCCGGCGTCGTCGGCGTCGTCGGTGTCATCGCGGTCGGTGTCCGTGCCGAGGACACGGCCCGACACCGGGTCGATGTGCACGGTGTGGGTGGTGGAGCCCTTGGCGCCGAGCACCACGACCTCCCAGTCGTCGTCGTTCTCGTCCGCGTCGTCGTCGAGTTCGGCGGAGACCACGGTGCCGGGGCGGGCCTTCACGGCGGCGTCGATCGCCTGGACGGCGGTGATCCGAGCCCCCCGCTCGGACTCACGGCCCCCGTCGTCGTCCCGGTCCAGCGCCGCACGGGCCTGCTGGACCGGCGCGGACTCGGTGCCGCCGGCCGCGAGGGCGACCGCGGTGCCGCCGGTGACCAGGGCGACCGCGGTGGCGGTGGCGATCACGAGTTTGCGCTTCATGAGGTTCCTTCCGTCGTCCGATGCGATGGCCCCACTCTGCGGAACCCATGCTGAAGCGGTGCTGAAGCCACCTGAAGGCGGCTTCAGCTTCCGTTTGCGAAGCTGGTGCGCATGCGGCTGCTGATCGTGGAAGACGAAAGACGCCTCGCCCTGTCCCTGGCGAAGGGCCTGCGGGCCGAGGGCTTCGCCGTGGACGTCGTCCACGACGGGCTCGAAGGCCTGCACCAGGCGTCCGCCGAACCGTACGACCTGGTGGTGCTCGACATCATGCTGCCCGGCATGAACGGCTACCGCGTCTGCGCCACCCTCCGCGCCGCGGGCAACGACGTCCCGATCCTGATGCTCACCGCCAAGGACGGCGAGTACGACGAGGCCGAGGGCCTCGACACGGGCGCCGACGACTACCTCACCAAACCGTTCTCGTACGTCGTCCTCGTCGCCCGGATCCGGGCGCTCCTGCGCCGCAGGACCGGAGCCGGCGGCTCGCCGGTGCTGGACCTCGGCACGCTGAGGGTCGAGACCACCGCGCGCAGGGTCTTCCGCGAGGGGACGGAGGTCCCGCTCGCGGCGAAGGAGTTCGCCGTCCTGGAGCAGCTCGCCGTACGTGCAGGGGAGGTCGTCTCCAAGAGCGAGATCCTCGCCCACGTCTGGGACTTCGCCTACGAAGGCGACCCGAACATCGTCGAGGTGTACGTCAGGACGCTGCGCCGCAAACTCGGCGCCGACCTGATCCGTACCGTCCGCGGAGCCGGCTACCGCCTGGAGGCGCAGTGAGCCGCCGGCGCCCCTTCGGCTCCGTCCGGGCGAAGGCGACCCTCGGCGCGACCCTGGTCGTCGCCGTCGCCCTGATCGCGGCGGGCATCGCCGTCCTCCTCGCGCTCCGCAGCAACCTCGGCGGGCAGGCCGACGCCGAGGCCGACGCCGCCGCGCGCCGGGTCGCGTCCCAGATCGCGGCGGGCACCCCGTACGCGGAGCTCGAACTGCCCGATGCCGAGGACCACCCCGTCCAGGTCGTCGACCGGGACGGCCGGCTGCTCGCGGTGAGCGAGGACCTGGAGGCGATCAGCGGCACCGGCGTCCCCGGTGTCACCCCGGCGCCGAGCCCCGGCACAGGCCGCGATGACGACGACGACGCGGACGACCCCGAAGCCGGCAGCGTCGGCGAGACCACCTGGCACGGCGAGGGCCGCGCCACCGTCGACGGTGAGGACGCCACGTACCGGTTCAGCCAGGTCGAGGCCACGGACCCGCGCGACGAGACCGTGCTCGTCTATGCCGGGGCGTCCCTCGCGGGCCGCCAGTCCACCGTCGGCACGGCGGCCGTCGCGATGATGACCGGACTGCCCCTCCTCCTCGGCGTGGTGGCCGTCGTGACCTGGCTCGTGACCCGCCGCGCCCTGCGGCCCGTCGAGGACATCCGTCGCGAGATGGCCGCGATCACCGCCTCCGCCGACCTGAGCAGACGGGTCCCGGAGCCCGTCAGCGGTGACGAGGTCGCCCGGCTGGCCCGTACGACCAACGAGACGCTCACCGCCCTCGAAGCCTCCGTGGAACGCCAGCGCAGGTTCGTCGCCGACGCCTCCCACGAACTGCGCAGCCCGATCGCCAGCCTGCGCACCCAGCTGGAGGTCGCGGCGGCCCACCCCGACCTGCTCGACCTGCCCGGCGCCGTGGAGGACACCGTCCGGCTCCAGCACCTCGCCGCCGACCTGCTCCTCCTCGCCCGCCTGGACGCCGGGGAGCGGCCGGGCGACGGGCGGGTGGACCTGGGGGAGCTGCTGGCCGGGGAGGTCGCCCAGCGGACCGGCGACCGGATCCGCGTACGGGTCGAGGCCGGAGCAGGAGCCGTCGCGCTCGAACCCGGAGTCGAAGCCGACGCCGGGGCGGTCGTCTCCGGCTCCCGGCAGCAGCTCGCCCGGGTGATCGGCAACCTCCTCGACAACGCCCAGCGGCACGCGGACACCCGGATCACCGCCACCGTAGGCGTGACGGACGGCGGTGTCCTGCTGCGCGTGGACGACGACGGCCCCGGCGTCCCCGAGGCCGAACGCGACCGCGTCTTCGAGCGCTTCGTCCGCCTCGACGACGCCAGGACCCGGGACGACGGCGGCGCGGGTCTCGGCCTCGCCATCGCCCGCGACGTGGCCCGCCGCCACGGCGGGGACCTGACCGTCGGACAGGCCCCCGGCGGCGGCGCGCGCTTCACGCTCCGCCTGCCGCCCGCCGGCCTCAGGAGCTCGTGAGGATGACGAGCCGCTGGGTCGCCCGGGTCATGGCGACATAGCGGTCGACCGCGCCCTCGATGCCCTCGCCGTACGTCTCGGGATCGACGAGGACGACCAGGTCGAACTCCAGCCCCTTCGACAACTGAGGGGTCAGCGACCGCACGCGGGCCGTCGCAGGGAAGGTGGGGTCACCGATGACGCAGGCGATCCCATCGGCGTTCTCGGCGAGCCAGGTGCCGAGCACCGAGTCGAGCTCCGCGAGGGACCCGTGGACGACCGGGATGCCGCTGCTGCGGATAGAGCTCGGCACGTTGGCGTCGGGCAGCGCGGCCCGGATCACCGGCTCGGCCTCCGTCATGACCTCCTCCGGCGTCCGGTAGTTGACGCTGAGCGACGCCACGTCGATACGGTCGATCCCGACCCGCTCCAGCCGCTCCCGCCACGACTCGGTGAACCCGTGCCTGGCCTGCGCGCGGTCACCGACGATGGTGAAGCTCCGCGACGGGCAGCGGATCAGCAGCATCTGCCACTCCGCGTCGGTCAGCTCCTGCGCCTCGTCCACGACGACGTGCGCGAACGGCCCGGCCAGCGGGTCCACGTCGGCGCCGGGCAGCGCGGTCCCGTCGATCAGGCTGTCCTGGAGGTCACGGCCGCGCAGCATGGTCACCGCACCCTCGCCGTCGGCATCGGCCTCGACGATGTCGCTGATGACGCCGGCCATGCGCTCGCGCTCGGCGGCGACGGTGGCGTCGTGCCGGCGCTTGCGCTGCGACGCCTTCGGGTCGCCGAGCCGCTGCCGTGCCGCGTCGAGCAGCGGCAGGTCCGACACCGTCCAGGCGTGCGGGTCCTCGCGCCGCAGCGTCCGGACCTCGTCGCGGTCGAGCCAGGGAGCACACATCCGCAGGTAGGCCGGGACCGTCCACAGGTCGCCGACGACGTCGGCGGGTTCGAGGAGCGGCCACGCGCGATGGAGCGTGCCGACCAGCTCCTTGTCGTGCAGCAGCGCCCTGCGGAACTGCTCGGGCGACACGGCGTCACCGCCGTCCCCGTCGCCGCCCGCGTGCCCGTCCGCGTCGAACTTGTCCCACAGGATCGTGGCCAGCTCCTCCCAGATCAGGTCCCGTGCCTCGTTGTGCGGAGTGCTGGGCCCCGGCGCCTGGAACGCCTCGACCCATTCCTCCGCGCTCAGCCACATCTCCGCCCACGGCGTGGTGACCGGCATCCCCTCGGCCGGCGGATCCTCGTAGAAGCGGACGGCCTTCTCGATCGCCTTCACCATGTCCGCGGACGACTTCAGGCGGGCGACCTCCGCGTCGGCCTCGCCCGGCGCCGAAGCCCCCTCGGGGACGAGGTCCCGCAGGGTGCACGTCCGCACGCCCTCCTCGCCGAGGCTGGGGAGGACGTCGGCGACGTACGCCAGGTACGGGTCGTGGGGGCCGACGAAGAGCACACCGCCACGACGGTGACCGAGACGGGGGTCGGAGTAGAGGAGATAGGCGGAGCGGTGGAGCGCGACGACGGTCTTGCCCGTACCGGGGCCGCCGTCGACGACGAGAGCGCCGCGGGATCCCGCACGGATGATGGCGTCCTGGTCGGACTGGATGGTGCCGAGGACGTCACGCATCCGGGCCGAGCGGTTGTTGCCGAGGCTCGCGATGAAGGCCGACTGGTCGTCGAGGGCGGCGTGCCCGACGAACGCGTCCTGGGTGAACACCTCGTCCCAGTAGTCGCTGATCCGGCCGCCGGTCCAGCGGTACCTGCGGCGGCTCGCGAGACCCATCGGGTTGCCGTGGGTCGCGCCGAAGAACGGCTCGGCCGCGGGGGAGCGCCAGTCGATGAGCAGCCGGCGCCCCGAACTGTCGGTGAGACCGAGCCGCCCGACGTACAGGGGCTCGGAACCGTCCGCGGCGACCATGTGCCCGAGACACAGGTCCAGGCCGAAGCGGCGCAGCGCGCGCAGGCGTGCGGTCAGCCGGTGGACCTCCAAGTCCCGCTCCATCGCCTCACGGCCGACGCCGCCGGGGGCCTTCAGCTCGGCGTCGAGCCGGTCGGACAGTTCGGCGATCACCTGGTCGAGGCTTTCCGCGATGTCCGCGAAGTGCTTCTCGTCACCGGCGATCAGCGCCGGGTCGGCCTTGGGGGAGAGTCGGTCGGGAAGGTCGAACGCGCTGGTGATCAGGGGGGTCATGTCGAGGATTCTGAGGTATCACCGGGGCCTTGCCGCAAGCCCCCCTGTGCGCTATAAGTTGTAAGTGGCAAGGAGTGCGTACGTCCTCTTGCCGCCCCTCCCACCCCCTCTTCCGCACCACCCGCCGCGCACATCGGCGAGAAAATAGTAGCCATGGACATAGTAGCTATGTACTGTATCTCGATGTGAGCAGAGCAACTGAGGGCGCCACGGCGGGATTTCTGGTCTGGCGTCTGTCGATGAAGTGGCGGGTCGCCGTCGACCGGGCGGTCGCACCGCTGGGCCTGACCCATGCGCAGTACGCGCTGATGGCCTCGCTGTACGGCATGGCGCGCTCCGGGCTCCGGCCCAGCCAGCGCCGCCTCGCCGACCACACGGGGCTCGAAGCGCTCTACGTGTCCAAGCTGGCCCGCGCCCTGGAGACCGCAGGGCTCGTCGCCCGCACCCGGGACCCGGACGACCCGCGCGCCGTGCAGCTGTCGCTCACCGAGGAGGGGCACGACGTCACGCGCCGCGCCATCACGGTGGTCCAGGGCCTCCTCGACCAGTTGCTGGAGCCGCTCGGGGGACAGGACGGCCCGCGCACACGGCAGTTCACCCGCGAGCTGGCGACCCTGCTCGACGTACCCCTTGATCCGCACACCGAGAACGACGAGGAGCAGTCATGACCACCACACCCATCACCCCCGCGCCGACGGCCAACGGCCGGACCGTCGCCCTGGCCTTCTTCGCCGCGCGCGCCGTCCTGGAGGGCGTGCTGACCCGCCACGGTCTTACGTACCACCAGAGCGTGACCATCCGGGCCGTCGTGGCCGCGGGCGGGTCCATCGCCCGTGACGCGCTCGTCGCCGACGTCAACGACTCGCTGAAGACCGACGAGTCGCTCGTACGCGGTGTCGTCGACGAGCTGACCGCCGGCACACTGCTGGAAGAGGACCCGGCGGACCCGTCCCGGCTGAGGCTCACGGAGGCCGGACGGGAGCTGGACGAAACCACCTCCGCCGAGTCCGCCGAGGTCTCCGCCAGGCTGTACGCCGGCATTCCGGCCGAGGACCTCGCGGTCGCGGGCCGCGTGCTGACCCTGGTCACGGAGCGCGCCAACGCCGAGCTCGCCGGAGCCTGACCCACCGGCCCCGCCGACGAGGGGCCTTGCCTCGCGGGCGCCCTCGAATGCAGGATCGCTCTGTGATCGACAAGGGTGGGGACACGAGGGGAAGGGCCGCCGAGCCGTGGGGTCGATGATCAAGGGAGGCAATGGCTTCGTGCCGTCCGTCCCGCTGCGGATCGCCGTACGGGGCGGCGGCGTGGACGCGATGGCCCTGCTGCTCACGGAGGCCGGGGCGGTGGGAGGTGACGGAGACGTCGTCTTCCACGGGGCGCCGCTGCATCCGTCCGGGGCGGTGCGGCTGACGGAGCCGGGCGACGGCACGGCGTGGCTGGACGTCGGCCTCACCGCGGTCGAGGACCGGATCGCCCGTGTCCTGGTGGTCGGGTCGACGGGGAACGGCGTCACGATGCGGGACGTCGCCGGGCTGTCGGTGGAGGCGTTCGCCCCCGACGGCACATCGGTCGCGCGGTACGACGTGACGGACGGCGCCGGAGAGACGGCGATGGTGCTGGCGGAGCTGTACCGGCGGGCGGGCGGCTGGAAGTTCCGCGCGGTGGGCCAGGGATACGCGAACGGCCTCGCGGGGCTGGCCAGGGACCACGGCGTGGACGTGGCACAGCCGGTCGCGCCAGCGGTGGCGGTGGCGGTGCCGGTGTCAGTGCTGCCACTGCCCCCGCAGGCCCCGCAGGCCCCACTGCCCCCGCAGGCCCTGCAGGTACCGCAGGCACCGCCCGCGCCGGCCTTCGCGCTTCCTCCTCTGCCGCCGACGCCCCCCGTCGTACCGGCGGCCGTTCCCGTCGCGGCGGACCGGCAGCCGTCGTACGGACCCGTCTGGTCGTACGGGCCCGTCTTCGCGCCGTACACACAGACCGGCCGGGACAACGACGTGATCACCGTGAGTGGGCTCCCGCCGGGGCCGGTCGTCGTTCAGCTCGACGTACGGGGCGACGGGTACACCGGCCTGACGGTCCTCGACCGGCGGAACAAGGAGACGGACAACCTCGTCAACAGCACCGAGGACGACTTCCGGGGCCGGGTGCTCGCCACCGTCCCCGGGAACGGGCCTCTCCGTATGAGGCTGGAGGCGGAAGGGCCGTGGCGGGTGGAGGTGTCGCCGCTGGCGGCGGCCCTCCGTCTGACGGAGGAGGAGGTGGAGTTCCGCGGCCCCGAGGTACTGCTGCACACGGGGGGAGCGGCCGACCTCGCCATCCGCTACCGCGGCGACGACAACCTCATCGTGAACATCTACGAACTCGCCGCTCACGACGACCACACCGCCCTGCCCGAGGACGAGAACGTCGTCAACGAGATCGGCGAGCGGCGCGAGACCGTTCCGCTGCCCGAGGGGCCGCTCGTGGTGCAGTTCGAAGCGGCGGACGGCCCGTGGCGGGCGCGCCTGAAGCGGATATAGCGGAGAGGGGACCCCCGTTCGGGCGGTGGGAGCGGGGCGGGGCCGTGTCCGTCGGCACGTCGCTCCGTTGTGAGGGGTATGACCTCAACACGACGTATTTCCTCGGTCCTGGCCGTCGCCGCCGCCTTCTCGTGCCTCGGCGCGTCGGCGGCGCAGGCCGTCGTCCCCACCAGCCCGCTCGGCCCGCCCATCAACCCGATCAGCGAGCTCGACGCCGTCGCGACGACCGGCATCCCCGAGGAGTCCCGCGGCCAGTTCCCCGGCATCGCGGGCCAGCTGGGCGGCCTCAACGGCCTGAACGAGCTGGGCCAGATCCGCCAGCTCACCGACCTGGCGGCCCCGGTCACCGGCGTGCTCCCCGAGATCTCCTGACCGACCGCCCCCGCCGCCGGACCGGCACCGTGCAGTACCTCCCTGCACGGTGCCGACGGCCGGGGCAACCCCGTCTGTCCGTCGGGAGTCTCACGGAGCAGGAACGGTCCTGCGCCGAGGGCCGGCGGTCGTGTTCAGGGGGAAGCAGTGACCTTCGACGAGAACGAACCCGAGGACGTCCGCGAGAGGCGTTTCGCCGACGAGCGCGCGAGGCGTCGGGCCCGGCGCAATTCGACGCCGATCGACCTGCGGGGAGCCCACATCGGCGTGGCCGTCGTGATCGGCGCGCTGCTCCTTCTCGCGTGGTTCGGAGAGCTTCTCGCGCTGGGTGTCGTGGGTGGAATCTTCCTGCTCTGGTTCGCCATCGCCCTCACCTGGGTCCACGCCGACGGAGGCAGGGGCCGGCACGCGTTCCAGCGTGCGTACGGCGCCACCTTCGGCTGGGGCGACGGGCTCTGAGCGATCCGGACGTCGGTGTCGAACACGGTGAGGACGTCCGTCAGCCGCTCATGGCGTGGGGATGCCGCCAGGGCGTCGGGCCGGGCGGCCGAACTCCACGGGGACGCCGGGCGAGTACAGCACGCTCACGGGCACACCGGCCGGCCGGGGGAGCCCCGCCGATTCCACCAAGTCCTCCTCGCACGCGAGGAGTTCCGCGCGGTGGAGCGGCCAGCGCGGGTGTGCGTTCGGGAGGTAGAGCGACCGTCCGAAGAAGGCGGTGTGCATGCCCCAGCGGGCCGTCAGGAAGTGTTCGAGCTCCGTGGGGGCCTCGACGCGCTCCCCGACCCGCAGCACGATCCGGCTGTGCGCGCCGCGCGGCCCCGGCAGGCGCCGGCTGCTGGTGTACGTGACGGTGGCGCCGTCATGGCGGACGGCCATCCTCGACCACACGTACGGCAGCCGGAACAGGGCCCGTCCGAAGGCGACGGGAACGAGTCGCGAGGCGTCGAGCGAACGGAACACCACCCCGCGGCGGCCCCGCGCGTCCACCGAGTAGAGACGGACGTTCGTCTCGGGAAAGCTGCCCAGGTAGGGGACGCCGGGCAGGCGGAACCATCCGACCCGGTGCATCCGGAAGGCGACGAGCCCGACGTACGTCACACCGTTCAGGGTGTCCGGAACGGTCCCGGCCGGCAGCAGCGGGGCGACCACGTCGCGGTCGACGGGCCAGTGGAGGAAGGCCAGGTCGAGCCAGGACTGGGTCAGGAGGGGATTCGGCGGGGCATGGGGTGAGTCCGGGGTGATGGGTTCCGGGGCGGGCGGCGCGAGCGTCACGCCGAAAGGATGGCAGAGCCCCGGCCCGGCCCCGAAGGGGGCCCCTACCGGGCCGGGCTCATGCCCCGGGTGCGCCCTGGGGGAGTGGTTCGACGCCGACGACGCGTCGGATCCTCGTCGGCTCGATCAGCGCGACCACCCGCCGCTCGCCCGGGATGACCCATTCGTACCGCTCGGTGCCGAGGTACTTGGCCGCCAGTCGGTCCATGTTCCGGTCCGCCTCCGCACCCTCGACGAACCGCACGACCCGGCCGCGGATCTGGACGCGGTCGAAGGGGTCGGCCCGGTCGGCCTGCGACAGGGACACGCGCGGATCACGGCGGAGATTGCGCTCCTTGACGCGTCCCACGGCGGTGTTGAAGAAGACGAGGTCACCGTCGAGGCCGACCCACATCGGGCTGACATGAGGCGCTCCGTCGGCGTCGACGGTCGCGACGTACCAGAGGTGCGGGGCCTCGATCCGCGCGCGGATGTCCGGGGTGAGCACAGTCATGGCAGCGTCCTGCCCAGTGGTGCGGGGCGTCATGCACCGGGTCGACGCCCCGGAGCCCGGGGCGTCGACCCGTCCGCCCGTACGCCGTGCCGGGCGTCGAGCTCGGCGGCCGTGATGTGACAGTTCGCGTCCGGGTGCGCCTCGACGGCGCCGGGGAGAGCGGGGCGCCGCCCGGGTGTCCGGCCCTGCTTCAGTCGGGCAGGTCCCGGCGGGGCGGGGGCGCTGAGCCGCCCCCGCCCGGGGCGGTCGTTCAGGCGGCGTCGGACGGGGGCTGCATCGACTGCATGGCCTTCTTCGCCCGCTGCTCCATCTCCTCCTCGGGAACGTCCTCCACGTGCGTGGCGAGGTTCCAGCGGTGGCCGAAGGGGTCCTCGAGCTGCCCGGTGCGGTCGCCGTAGAACTCGTCCTTGACCGGGGAGAGTTCCTTGGCGCCCTGGGCGAGGGCCTTGGCGAAGACCGCGTCGACGTCCTCCACGTAGACGTGCAGGGTGACGGGTGTGCCGCCGACCGCCTTGGGTGAGCGGAACCCCATGTCGGGGAACTCGTCCGCGAGCATGATGACCGAGTTGCCGAGGGACAGCTCGGCGTGGCCGATCGTGCCTCCGGGCGCCGGCATGCGCATGCGCTCGACGGCGCCGAACGCGGACACGTAGAAGTCGATCGCGGCCGCGGCTCCGTCGACGCAGAGGTACGGCGTGACGCGCGGGTATCCCTCGGGGATGGGCTGGACAGCCACTGGTTCTCCCACCTTTCCGGTTTCCCGGACAGTGACGGTCACGGGCGACCGTCGCCTGTGGCCATGGATAGCCCGAACCCCGGGGCATCCCTCGGCGCCGCGCGCCGCCCCGGGGCGGGTTCCCCCGAAGAGCGGCGGTCCGCCTCGTCCAACCTCTTGCCGAGGCGACCTCGGCTCTCTAATGTGAACCTTCAAATTCAGGGAAGATCATGCAGACGGCGTCTTGAGGAACATATTTTGAACGATCAAATTCATCCCCGGGCACCCGAGGCCGCCACCCACGCGGCTTCCGGTCCTGCCCCCGCCCGTGGCCCGATGGCGGGCTACCTCGATCACGCCAGGGTCGGCCCGCTCTCCCGCCGGGCCTCCGCGGCCCTCGCCACCGCGACCGACCTGGCCACCCGCGCGGACCCTGCCGACCTCGACCGGCTGTTCGCCCTCAGCGACGCCGCACGGACCTCGGCGGCCCGGCTCCTCGGCGCCCACCCCCACGAGATCGCCCTCTCCCCGTCCACCAGCAACGGCCTGTTCACCGTGGCCGCCGGCCTCCAGGGCCCCGGCACCGTCCTGGTGCCCCGCGGGGAATTCCCCGCCAACGTCTACCCGTGGCTGCGGTTCGCCGGACGAGGCGGCCCGGACGTCCGCCTCGTCGACCCGGACGGGCAGCGCCACATCACCCCCGACCTGCTGCGCCGGAACCTCACCCCCGAGGTCACCGCACTCACGGTCAGCGCCGTCGACTCCCTCACCGGGCACGTCGCACCGCTCGCCGCCCTCAAGGAAGTCCTCGGCCCGGACCGCCTCCTGATCGTCGACGCCATCCAGGGACTCGGCGCCGTACCGCTCGAAGCGGACGCCGCCGACGTCCTCGTCGGCGGCGGCCAGAAGTGGCTACGGGCAGGCTGGGGCGCCGCGCTGCTGCTGATCCGCGACCGGTGCGCCGAGCGCGTCGCCCCCGGGCTCGGCGGCTGGGCCGGTGTCTCGGAGCCCTTCGCGGCGCGGCACCCCGCGCCCCCGCTGCCCGGGGCCGCGGCCCACCTCGCCACCAACCCGGACTTCCCGGCCGCCGCCGCCATCGGCGCGGCCGTCGACGAGCTGCTCGCCGAGGGCGGCCCGGCCGCCACGGGCGCCCGGATCAGGGCCATCCTCGCCGAGCTCCTCGACAGGGCCCGGCAGGCCGGCGCCGAGATCCTGCTCGACGGGCTCGGCCACCGGGAACGCGCCGGAATCGGCACCTTCCGTCTCCCGGGTCACGACCCCGTGACCGTCCACCGCACTCTCGAAGCGGCCGGTGTGATCACCACGCGCCGCGACGAGTGGATCCGCCTCTCTCCCCATGTCTCCACCCCGGCCGTCGCGGTGGATCTGTTCGCGGACGCGCTGCACGCGCTGACCGGCCGGACCCGGACGGTCGCCGACACCACCCCCCGCACCGCCACCGACACCACCCCCCGCACCGTCACCGACACCACCCCCTGCACCGTCACCGACACCACCCCCTGCACCGACACCCTCACCCAGGAGCCGACATGTCCCACCAGCTGAGCCGCCGCCAGATGCTTCACCTCGCCACCGCCTCCGCCGCCGGATTCGGCCTGGCCGCCTGCGGCGGCGGCGGATCGGGCACCGACACCGCCGGCGCCGACGGCGACAGCGGGAAGATCACCGTCTGGAGCTGGACCTCCGCGGCGGAGGCCCTGCGCGGAGTCGTCCCCTCCTTCGAGCGGGACAACCCGGACATCACGGTGGAGATCCAGGACGTCGGCGAACCGGCCATCTGGGACAAGATCACCGTCGGCCTCGCCTCGGGCGGCAAGGGCCTCGCCGACGTCCTCCACATCGGCGTCGACTACCTGCCCGGATACCTGGCGAAGTTCCCTGAGGGCATCGCCGACCTGTCCCGGCTCGGCGCCGACAAGCACAAGGACGCCTTCGTCGAAGGCCTGTGGCCTACCGTCATAGGCAAGGACAGAGCCGTCCACGCCCTGCCCTGGGAAGTCAACCCCCTCGGGCTGTTCTACCGCCACGACTTCTTCGAGAAGGCCGACGTCGACCCCGCCTCCATCAGCAGCTGGGACGACCTGATCGCCGCCGGACCGAAGATCCGCGCCGCCACCGGCGCCCAGCTGATCGGGCTCGACAAGCCCGGCACCACCCAGGACATGGACTTCTTCCAGAACCTGATGCAGCTCCAGGGCGCCTTCTACTTCGACCAGGAAGGCAAGGTCACCCTCGCCTCCCCGGAGGCGATCAAGGCCCTCACCGTCATCAAGCGGCTCAACGACGGCGGCCTGCTCGCCGACACCGCGGGCCAGGGCACCTGGAAGCGGCTGATCAGCCAGGGGAAACTCGCCACCGCGCCCGAGGCCGCCTGGGCCGTGGGATACATGGCCGAGAAGTTCCCCGCCCAGAGCGGCAAGTGGCGCGTCATGCAGCCGCCGGCCGCCGTCCCCGGCGGAGGCCGCAGCGTCATCGTCAACTCCACCTACCTCGCGGTCTCGAACACCAGCAAGCGCCGCAAGGCGGCCTGGCGCTTCATCGAGCACGCGCTGACCAAGCCCGCCGAGATCAACCGCATGTACTCCTCCGGCAGCGTCTTCCCCGCCCTCAAGGCGGCCTACGCGGACCCGATGTTCAACGCGCCCCACCCCTTCTACGGCGGCCAGCGCGTGCTGAAGTCCCTCGTCGACTCGCTCTCCTCCGGATCCGAGGCGACCAACTTCACCAGCGACTACAGCCGGGCCCTCAAGCTCGCCAGCGACGCCCAGAGCCAGGTGCTGCTCAAGGGCGCCGACCCGGCCGGCGCCCTCAAGGCGGCCGCCGCTCAGCTCGCCCAGCAGACCGGCCGGCAGCAGGCAGCCTGACCATGTCCCTCGCACCTCCCGAACCCGCCCGCACGACCGGGACCGTTGCCGCCACCACCAACGGCGGCGCCGGCACCCCTCCCGGCCGCCGCGCCACCCCGCGCCCCGGCCGGGCCCGCCCCGGCCGCCGCCGGCTGCTGACGCGCGACTCCGTCCCGTACCTGCTGATCATGCCCGCCGTGCTGGGCTTCGCGATCTTCAAGGCGTACCCGATCGCCGCCTCGTTCTGGATCAGCCTCACCACCGGGAACGGCGACGCCCGGCAGTTCACCGGACTCGCCAACTACCGGCGCCTCATCGACGATCCGCTGTTCTGGACCGCGCTCAAGAACACCGCCCTGATCCTGGTCGTCCAGGTCCCGCTGATGCTCGGCCTCGCCCTGCTCGTCGCCCTGGGCCTCAACTCCACCAAGGTCTGGCTGCGCCCGCTCTGGCGGCTCGGCGTCTTCGTCCCGTCGCTGACGGGCCTGGTCGCCGCCGGCGTGATGTTCTCCGTGATCCTCAACCGCGACGCCGGACTCCTGAACTGGGTCCTCTCCTTCTTCGGCATCGACCCGGTGAACTGGCTCGGCAGCCCCTTCTGGGCCCGCGTCGGCGTCGTCCTCGTCATCACCTGGCACTACACCGGCTACAACGCGGTGATGTACCTCGCCGGTCTCCAGGGCATCCCCAAGGAGCTGTACGAGGCCGCGATGGTCGACGGCGCCGGACCGGTCCGCCGCTTCTTCTCCATCACCCTGCCCCAGATGCGGCCGATCCTCCTCCTCACGGTGGTGCTCTCCACCATCGGCACGCTGCAACTCTTCGACGAGCCGTACGTCCTCACCGGCGGCGGCCCCGACAACGCCACCCTGACGGTCACCATGTACCTCTACAACAACGGCTTCAAGTACTTCGACTTCGGCTACGCCTCGGCCCTCGCCTACGCGCTCGCGCTGATCGTGTCCGTCCTCGGCATCCTCCAGGTCCGCCTGATGGGAGAGCGCCGATGAAGTCCCGCGGCCCCCTGCTCACCCTGCTGCTCGCCGGTGCCTTCGGGCTCTGCGTCGGCCCCTTCTACTGGCTCGCCATGGCCGCCACCCAGGACGACAAGGACGTCTTCTCCTGGCCGCCGAAGCTGCTGCCCGGCGGCCACCTCATGGAGAACCTCCAGGGCCTCCAGGAGTCCATCGGCCTGACCCGCGTCCTCTTCAACACCGTCCTGGTGGCAGGCCTCCAGACCATCGGCGCGGTCGTCGTCTCCGTCCTCGCCGGCTACGCCTTCGCCAAGTTCGACTTCCGCGGACGCAACCTCTTCTTCGTCCTGCTGCTCAGCACCCTCGTCATCCCCGACACGGTGATGCTGATCCCGATCTTCCAGATGATGATGGACCTGGGCCTGATCGACTCCTACGAGTCCGTCATCCTGCCCGGCCTCGTCACGCCGTTCGGCATCTTCCTGATGCGGCAGGCGCTGCGGTCCATGCCCGACGAACTCCTCGACGCCGCCCGCGTCGACGGCGCCGGCGAACTGCGGGTGCTGTGGCGGATCGTCATCCCGGTCAACCGGCCGATCATCGCGGCGCTCGCGCTGTTCGTCTTCCTCGGCGGCTGGAACCAGTTCGTCTGGCCGCTGATCGCGCTCCGCAGCCCCGAGATGTACACGCTGCCCGTGGCCACCGCCACCCTCCAGGGCCTGTCCACGACCAACTACGCGCAGGTCCTGCTCGCCAGCGCCATCGCCGCCATCCCCGTCATGGCCCTCTTCCTCATCCTGCAACGCCAGTTCATCTCCGGCCTGCTGGCCGGTGCCACCAAGGAGTGACCCCCGTGACCACCGCACCACCGAACGCCGCTCCCGAGGACGCCGAGGGCGACGCCGCTCCGCAACAGCCCGTCCCCGCCTGGCGCCCCAACGCGGCGGCCGACGACATCCCCGGCACCGTCGCCCACCGGCAGCTCGCCACCGGCCTGCTCCACTCCACCGGGGCCCCGCTCACCGTCCACCTCACCGGCCTCGGCGGCGACGCGTGGCAGTCCGCCGTCACCCGGGTCGACCACGGCGTGGCCCTGATCGAGGTCACGGCGACGGAGGCCGTCACCCTCCGCGCCGAATGGCGCGTCCCCTGCGTCGGGGCCACCGCCTACTGGACCCCGGACACCAACGCCTCCCGCTGGCTGCCGCAGTCCTGGATCGTCCCCCGGACCGTCTCGCTCGCCCTCGGCGCCCCCGTCGCGAGCCTGATCGGCACCGGCGACCGCGCCCTGTGCACCGCCGCCGCCGGAGAGACCGCCGCACCCGTGCGCGCCGGAGCCGGTGTGGTCGAGGAGAGCGGCGAGTTCGCCTTCACCGTCGAGCAGGAACTCACCCCCGACGGCCCGCCGTTGCGGCTGCGCATCGATCTCAGTGGCCGGCACTTCGCGACCACCCTGCACGCGGTCACCGACTGGTGGGCCGAGGGCGTGGAGCACCCCGGCGTCGCCCCCGCCGCGCGGATGCCCGCGTACTCCACCTGGTACAGCCTCCACCAGAACCTCGACGCCGAAGTCGTCGAACGCCAGGCCGCCCTCTCCGCCGGCCTCGGCATCGAGAGCATCATCGTCGACGACGGCTGGCAGACCGCCGACCGCACCCGCGGCTACGGCCACTGCGGCGACTGGGAGCCCAACACGACGGCCTTCCCCGACCTCGCCGGCCACGTCGCCGAGGTCCACCGGCTCGGCCTCGCCTACCTCCTCTGGTACGCGGTGCCGTTCATCGGCCGGCACAACGACGCCTGGGACCGCTTCAAGGGAGTCGTCCTGCGCGAGGTGCCGCAGCTCGACGCGGCCGTGCTCGACCCCCGCCACCCCGAGGTCCGCGCCTACCTCATCGAGAAGATCTCCCGCTCCGTCGAGGAGTGGGACATGGACGGCGTGAAGCTCGACTTCATCGACCTCTTCGCCTACGCCGACCCGCCACCCCCGCCCGCCGGCGCGGACCACGACACCGTCCACGAAGGCGTACGCCGGCTGCTCGCCGACCTCGACGCCCGGCTGCGCCGCACCCGGCCCGACGTCATCGTCGAGCACCGCCAGCCGTACGTCAGCCCCGGCCTCTGGCCGTACGCCACCATGGTCCGCACCGTCGACTGCCCGCTCAGCCCCGCCGAGAACCGCCAGCGCATCATCGACTGCCGGCTCACCGCGGGACCGCTCGCCGTGCACGCCGACATGATCATGTGGAACTCCGCCGAGACCCCCGAGGCGGTGGCCGTCCACCTCCTCAACGCCCTGTTCTCGGTGCCGCAGATCTCCGTCGACCTCACCGCGCAGACCCCCGACCAGCTCGCCACCCTGCGCTTCTGGCTCGACGTCTTCCGCCGCCACGCCGGCGTCCTCCAGCTCGGCTCCCTGGAACCCTCCCGCCCGGACCTCGGCTACCCCCAGGTCCGCGCCGGCGACGACCGCACCACGGTGGTCGCCCGCTACGCGCCGCTCCCCGTCGCCCTCCCGGACCGGGACGGCACGGACGGCCCCGGGACACTCCTCGTCGCCAACGCGGACGACGACCCGCTGGTGCTCCTCACGGCCACCCGGCCGGAACGGGCCCTCGCCCTCGTACAGGACTGCCGTGGTGAGATCCTGTCCGAGACCGTGCTCGACCTCGTCGCCGGGGTGAACCCGGTGACCGTGCCGACCGGCGGCCTGCTCACCCTGACCCGCGAGCACTGACCATCGGCGGGCCGGGGGCGGCCGCCCCCAGCCCGCCGACCACCGGACACAGAGGAACGATGACCGCTCGACAGGTGACCATCGAGGACGTCGCACGCACGGCGGGCGTCTCCCGGCAGACCGTCTCGAACGCCCTCAACGCCCCCCACCGGCTCCGCGCCACCACCCTCGCCCGGGTCACCGCCGCCATCGACGAACTCGGCTACCAGCCCGACCAGTCCGCCCGCAGTCTGCGCACCGGCACCCGCAAGGTCATCGGGTATCCCGCACCCGCCGACAACCCCGCCGACCCCAACCCCCTGATGGGCGGCTTCCTCCAGGCACTCGTGAGCGCCGCCGACGCCGTCGGCCACCGCATCCTGCTGTTCCGCTGCGACCCCGAGCAGGGCGCCGGCGCGGTCGCCAAGTCCTTCCACGGGCTGATCGCGGCCCGCCAGGTCGACGGGTTCGTCCTCTCCGACGTCATCCACGACGACCCCCGCGTCGACGTGCTCGCCGAGGCCGGCTTCCCGTTCGCCGCCTTCGGTCGCACCGCCCCCGGCCGCCCGCAGAACTGGGTGGACATCGACTCGGCCGCCGCCACCGCCGCCCTGGTCGGCCTCCTCCTCGACCAGGGCCACCGCAGGATCTGTTACGTCAACTCCGCCGCCTCCCTGCCCTGGCTCGCCGACCGCCGGGCCGGCCTGCTCCAGGCCGCGGCCGCCGCGCCCGACGGCGCCTTCGAGGTCGGCGTCCCCGATGACGACCCGGCCGCCCTCTCCCACGCACTCCAGCGCCTGCTCGTCGGCCCCGACCGGCCGACGGCCCTGGTCTGCGCGAACGACTGGCTCGCCCTGACCGCCTACCAGGCCGTCCGGGCCGCCGGCCTCACGATCGGCGCCGACGTCGCCGTCACCGGCTTCAACGACATGCCGCTCTGTACGGTGCTCCAGCCCGCCCTCACCAGCATGCGGATGCCCCTGTCGCGCATCGCCCACGCCCTGGTCGACCGGCTGATCACCGCCGTCGAGGACCCCGCCGCCACCCCGACGAGCGGTCTGCTGCTCCCGGCGGAGCCGGTCGTACGCGGGAGCACGCCGGAGCGGTAGGGGTCAGAGGTGTCCGGTGGATCATGGCCCGGCGGCCGTGGCGGGCACGCGGTAGAACGCGGCGGCGTTGCCCCACAGCACGGCGTCGAGATGGTCCTCGCCGACGGTCCGGGCGACCAGGGCGAGGTCGGCGTCGGTGAACGGGCGGCGGGCGCGGGTGGAGGGCAGGTCGGTGCCGACCATGAGGGCGGTGGGGTCGGTCCTCACGATGGCGTTCATGGTCTCGGCGGGGTCGAGGTCGACGCGCCCGAACCCCGTGGCCTTGACCTTGACGCCCCGCTCGACCAGGGCCAGCAGGTGGGGGAGCCCGTCGCGGTGCAGGCCGAGGTGGTCGATGCTGACGGCGGGCAGAGCGGCCAGGGCCGTGGCCAGGTCCGGCAGGTCCCGGGCGTCGATGTAGAGCTCGGTGTGCCAGCCGGCGATGTCGTGGACGCGGCGGGCCAGGCGGTCCAGCTGGTCGAGCGTGGCCGATCCGCCGCGGCGGACGTTGAAACGCACCGCGCGCACGCCCGCGGCGTCGAGGCCGGTGATCTCCTCGTCCGTGACGGTGGCCGGGACCTGGGTGACGCCGACGAAGGCGGGGCCGAGCGCGGCCAGGGCGGCGCGGAGATACTCCTGGTCGAAGCCCTGGAAGGAACCCGAGACGACCGCGCCGCCGTGGACGGCGAGTCCGGAGACGCGCTCCCGGTACTGCTCGACGGTGAAGGCGGGCGGCAGATAGCCGTCGTTCTCGATCAGGGTGAAGCGGGGGTCGACGATGTGGAGATGGGCGTCGAAGACGGGGCGCCGCGGGGGAGTGCTCGCCGCCGCGCTCGCCGGGGTGGCGGCCGGCTCGGAGATCGGTCGCATACGGTCTTCCGTCCTCGTCCTCGTCGTCGTACGTGTCCCGGGTATGTGTATCAGCCCGGGAGCGCGGGAGCCCGGGAGCCTGGGGCCGTTCCTTGAGCTTCTGCTGGGCCCGTGCCCGATTCCCGCCGGTTCCTTCGCGGGATGTTCGTCATCACGGAGTCCGGGCAGTCGCCCAGGGGAGGAGAGGCCGAGAGAGGCGCTCTCCGAGCGTGGTCACGAAGGTGGCGGGATCCATGGCCGAGAGCGCTGACTGCCATCAGGAGCAGGTGCGAAGGCTGGTGCTGTACGGGACGCGGGGCGTGGTGTCGCGGTGCCGGGATTTCACCGTCGAGGCGTTGGCCGACTGGGGCTGGATTCCTGCCGAGAGCGAGGAGGCCGGGGAGCGGGTGGAGGACGTGCTGCTCCTGGTGTCGGAGGTGGTCACCAACGCGTGTCTGCACGCGGGTGGTCCGGAGGAGTTGGTGCTGCGGCACGGGGGCGGCCGGTTGCGGGTGGAGGTGGCGGACGCGAGTGCCGAGCATCCGCGTGCCCTGGTGGGCCGCTCGCCCGCGCTGCCCGGTGGGCACGGTCTGATGGTGCTGGAGCGGCTGGCCGGAGCCTGGGGCAGCGAGGAGAATGGGCCGGGGGGCGTGGGCAAGGTGGTGTGGGTGGAGGTCGGTCATCCGTCCCGCGCGCCGTGGCGCCGTCCTGGAGCAGGCCGGTTCTGAGTGCGCCGAGGACGGTCCGGCGTCCAGGTGGTTCGACACGGATCCGCCGGGAAGCCGCACGGGTAGGACCGGGCCGCGAGAGAGGAACGCATCGTGTCGCTCGACGGCAAGCACGTCCTCGTTCTCACGACGAACTACGGCACGGAGCAGACGGAGCTGGAGAGGCCCATGGCCGTGCTGCGGGAGGCGGGAGCCAAGGTCACGGTCGCCGCCCGGAAGGAGTCGGCCATCCACACCGTGGTCTCGGACCGCCGGCCGGGCGCTGACGTACGGCCGGACACCACCATGGCCGGTGTCACGGCGGACGGCTTCGACGCCGTGATCGTGCCCGGCGGCACTGTGAACGCCGACCGGTTGCGCACCGACGGCGAGGCGCTCCGTCTCGTCTCGGCCTTCGCCGCGGCCGGCAAACCGGTGGCCGCCATCTGTCACGGGCCGTGGCTCCTGGTGGAGAGCGGCCTGGCCAGGGACCGCGAGCTGACCTCGTACCCGTCGCTCCGGACCGACGTGGAGAACGCGGGCGGCCGCTGGCTCGACCGGGAGGTCGTCGTCGACACCAGCGGAGGCCATGCCCTGATCACCTCCCGCAGACCGGGCGACCTCGACGCCTTCGCGGCGGCGATCGTCCAGGCGCTCGACGCCGAAGCGAAGCACGCCGTCGCCGACCGTCGCGAGGAGTGACCATGGGCCGCACCGGAAGCTCGTACTGGACGGAGTCGGCGCCGCCCCGGTCCGCCGCCCCACCGCTGGAGGGCGACGCCGCCGCCGACGTGGTCGTCGTCGGCGCCGGGATCGCCGGGCTGAGCACCGCCCACGAGCTGTCCCGCGCCGGGCGCGACGTCCTGGTGCTGGAAGCCGACCGGATCGCGGCCGGAGTGACCGGGCACAGCACCGGCAAGCTGACCTCCCTGCACGGGCTGCGGTACGCCCGCCTGCGCCGCCACCGTGGCGCTTCGGCGGCGATGGACTACGCCGACGCCCAGGAGGACGCCCTGCGGCACGTGGTGCGGCTCTGCGCGGAGCTGGGGATCGACGCGGAGCTCGAACGCCGCCCGGCGTACACCTACACCCTCGACGAGGCGGGCGCCGAGGAGATCCAGGCGGAGGCGTCGGCCGCCTACGAGGCCGGCCTGCGGGCCGACGCGGTGACCGACACCGGCCTTCCGTACCCGGTCGCCGCGGCCGTCCGGGTCGAGGACCAGCTCCAGTTCCACCCGGGCCGCTTCCTGCTCGGCCTGGCGGACGACCTGATCGCCCGGGGCGTCCGGGTCCACGAGGGAACCCGCGTCACGGGGCTGCGGGAAGTCGCCGAATGCCGTCTCGCGCTGGAGGGCGGAGGCGCGGTCCACGCCCGTGACGTCGTCCTGGCCACCCACTTCCCGCTCCGCTGCCACAGCAGCCTGCTGATACGGCTCTCGGTGCGCCGCGAGCTCGTCGTCGCCGCCCCCGTCGAGGAACGCCACGCCCCGTACGGCATGTACGTGACCACCGACGACGGCATCCGGTCGGTGCGGACCGCCCCGCTCGGCGAGGGGCGGCGGCTCCTGATCGTCGCGGGCGAGGCGTACGAGCCGGGGAGCGATGGGGTACGCGAGCGGTTCGCGCGCCTGGAGGCCTGGGCGCGCGACCACCTGCCGGGCTTCGCCGACGCGCCGTCGGTCCACCGATGGGCGGCCCAGGACGTCCATACGTCCGACGGCATGCCCTGTGTCGGCCATGAGCACCCCGACACCCAACACGTCTACGTCGCGACCGGGTTCGGCGGATGGGGGCTCAGCAACGGCGTCGCCGCGGGCAGCCTGCTCACCGCCCATCTGACCGGCGCGCCCCGCCCGGCGTGGACGGAGCTCGTCGATCCGCGCCGGAGGCTGCCCGTCCACGAGGTGCCCGAAGTCGCACGACGCCAGTCCACGGTGGCCCACCACTACGCGGCCGGCTTCCGGACCGGTCGGCGCTGCACGCACATGGGCTGCGAGCTGGGCTTCAACGAGGCGGAGGAGACCTGGGAGTGCCCCTGCCACGGATCACGCTTCGCGCGGGACGGCACGGTGCTCCAGGGCCCGGCCACCCGTGCGCTGGAGGACTGACACCCGCCTGGGCGCCGGGTTCCCCGGAGGCGCGCGACGCGCCTCGGTCACCTCAACTATGTTACTGGCGTGGACCAGTTGATCACCGAAGACCCGGCACAGATAGGCCCCTACCGACTCATCGGCCGCCTCGGGGCCGGCGGGATGGGGTTGGTGTACCTCGGACGGTCGGAAGCCGGGCGGACGGTCGCCGTGAAGGTGGTGCAGGCCGAGCACGCCCAACACCCCGAGTTCCGCAGGCGCTTCACGCGCGAGGTGGAGGCGGCGCGACGGGTGGGAGGGGAGTGGACCGCGGCCGTGCTCGACGCCGACACCCAGGCGCCGGTGCCGTGGGTGGCCACCCAGTACATCCCCGGACCCGACCTGACCACCGTCGTCGCCCGGGACTTCGGACCGCTGCCCGAGCACTCGGTCCGGGTCCTCGCCCACCGACTCGCCGTCGCCCTGCGGTCCGTGCACGCGGCGGGCCTGATCCACCGGGACCTCAAGCCGTCCAACGTGCTCGTGACGGTCGACGGACCGCGCGTGATCGACTTCGGCATCGCGCGGGCCATGGACACCCTCGCAGGGGACAGCCTGCACACCCGCACCGGCATGCTGATCGGTTCTCCCGGCTTCATGTCGCCCGAGCAGGTGCGCGGGCTCGAACTCACCCCGGCCAGCGACGTGTTCTGCCTGGGGGCCGTCCTCGTGTACGCCGCCACGGGCCGCCTCCTCTTCGGTGCCGCGGAGACCGGGCTGAACGCGCACCTCTTCCGCGTCGCGGAGGAGGAGCCGGACCTGACCGGCGTACCGGAGTCGCTCGCCGGCCTCGTGCGGGAGTGCCTGGACAAGGATCCGGCGCGGCGGCCGACGCCCGTCGAGGTGGCGGCCCGTACGGAATCGGATGGTGCCGACGAGTGGCTGCCCGGCTCCGTGCTCGCACAACTCGGGCGGCACGCGGCGCTGTTGCTCGACTTCGCCCCGGAGCAGCGGGACACGCCGGTGGATCCCCGGATCCCGGCGCAGCACCAGCCCGCCGCGTCACCGACGCCTCCCGCCTACGCGCCGACGACCCCGGTGGGCGGCCACCCGGCTCCGCCGGGCTTCGGGCCGCCTCCCGGCTTCGCCCCGGGAGCCTGGTCGCCGCCTGCCTTCCCTCCCGATGCGACGGGACCGTCCCCGAGGCGGTGGTGGGGACTGGCGGCGGCGGTGCCGGCTCAGCTCCTGGTCGTGATCGGTGCGGCGCTCACGAGCGCGGCCGCCCCGTCGATCCAGCAGGATCTGGACATCCCCGCCGGCAGCCTGAACCCGCTGTTCCTCGCCTACGGACTGGCCTTCGGCGGACTGCTGCTGCTCGGCGGGCACCTCACCGATCTCCTCGGCCGCAAAAGGGCGTTGCTGATCGGACTGGCCGGATTCGCCGCGGCCACCGCGCTCGGCGGCTCGGCAGGCACCACCGGTATGCTCGTCGGGGCCCAGGCCGTGCAGGGCGGGTTCGCCGCGCTGCTCTCGGCGTCCGCCCTGGCCCTGGTGATCGGGGGGTTCGCCGATCCCAGGGAGCGCGGCAGGGCCTTCGGACTCTACGCCGTGACCGTCGGCGGCGGGCTGATGATCGGGATCTTCACGAGCGGTTGGCTGATCGACCTCACGGGCTGGCGCGTGTGTCTGTACGTCCTCTCCGCGCTCGCCGGGATGGTGGCTCTCGTCGCGAGCCGCCTGGAGCACGACCGGTCGGCCCGCACTCCCGTCCGGCTCGACGCACCGGGCGTCCTGCTCGGCACCGGGGCGCTGGCCGCCCTCGTCTACGGCCTCGACAGGGCCGCCGGTGCGATGGGGAGCGCCGATGGGGGCGGTTGGACCGACCCCCTGGCCGTGGCCCTCCTTGTGGTCGGTGCCGTGCTGTCCGTCTCCTTCGCGTGGTGGCAGACCCGAACGAGCGCGCCCCTCGTCCCGGCGTACGTCATCAAGGACCGGCAGACCCTCGGCTCGCTCCTCGCGCTCGCCCTCGCAGGCATCAGCACCCTGGTCGTGTTCCTGATCGTCCACCGGTACATGCTGGGCGCCCTCGGCTCCACCCAAGGCGAGATCACCAAGGCCCTGCTGCCCCTGGCGGGCGCGGTCCTGCTCGGTTCCACCCAGATCGCCGCCCGCCTCCAGCACCGCCTGGCGCCCCGCCACCTGATCGTCCCCGGCCTGCTGCT
Organism: Streptomyces sp. NBC_01255; assembly: GCF_036226445.1. NCBI lineage: Bacteria > Bacillati > Actinomycetota > Actinomycetes > Kitasatosporales > Streptomycetaceae > Streptomyces > Streptomyces sp. NBC_01255. The sequence continues at coordinate 656,665 of NZ_CP108474.1, read as the reverse complement.
CGCGTCGGCCGGAACGGCGCTCCTGACCCGCCTCGACGGCGACAGCTCGTACACCGGCGGCATCCTGCCCGGCCTGCTCCTCGTCGGTCTCGGTCTCGGACTGGCCTGCGGGCCGCTCCTCTCGACCGGGACTGGCGCGACGGCGGCCCGCGAGCGCTCGGGCGCGACCGCGGCGATGGTCCTCACCGCCCACCATCTCGGCGGCTGGGCCGCCTCGCCGCTGATGGGCGGCGTCTTCGCCTGGGCGATCACGGACCGGCTGGACGGCGTGACGGGCCTTCCGGAGCCCTTGGCCGAGGCGGTGAAGGGCGGCATCCTGCTCGGCGGGCAGGGCATGCCGGATTCCGTGGCCGAGGCAGTCAGGCAGACGGACGCGGCGGTGCTCGGCGGCTACTCCGTCGCCTTGTGGTGTGCGGCCGGCCTCCTGCTCCTCGCGAGCCTCCTCGCGGGACTGCTGATCACGGCGCCCACCCCCGAACGGGTCCGCTAGCGGACCCGTTCGGGCCGATAGGGGGTCACCCGACGGGATGGCCCCCGCTGTCCGTCTGCCCTGCCTGGCTGGAGAACTTGTTCAGGAAGACGTCGTACCGCCCGTCGTCGCGCCGGGCGACCGTCGCGCCGTCCTGCCAGATGCCGTTCTCCTCCCACCACTGGGAGCCCGCCGGATCGCCCTGGTTCTGGTGGATGTTGTGCATGCCGAGGTCGCCTTCGAGATCGTCGGTGAACGGCTCGCCGAAGACGAGGACCCGCTGCCCCGGCACCAGCACCGTCTCCAGCGCGTCGGCGGCGTCGACGTTCGACCCGGCGTGCCACGGCCGCGAGCCCAGCAGGTCCAGGAGCTCCTGGAGCCAGGACGGCGGGCGGCGCTGGAAGAGGACACCGGTACGGTCCACCAGCTCCGGATGGCGCAGATAGTCCAGGGCGCCGGAGCCGGGGGTGGCGGCGAGGTCGTGGTAGCCGGGGGCGAGCGCCGCGGCCGGGCCGAGCGCGGCGGCGTCGACGGTGAAGGTCTTCCACTGCACCCCCACGTTGGACTTGTGGCTGTCGACGTCGACGGCGCAGTGGTAGCGCCCGTCCGGGGCGTCCACCTCCAGATTGATGTGGAACCAGCGGCCCTGGTTGTCGGGCTCGTCGCGGTAGTGCCGGTAGAGGGTTCCCGCGAGCACGCCGTAGTGAGCGAAAGGCATGCCGCCAGTGAAGCACCCTCCGTCACATCCCGCAGCGTCGCCGTGACGTGGAGTAATCGGATGTGTGTCCGGCCGCACGTCGCTGACCACGGGAAACGCAGGTGAAGAGCACCCCGAGGTGCTGGTAGATTGATCTCTGTCGCCGCGGAGGTCACTCCGCGTCACGACACACCTGGTCCAAGTGGCGGAATGGCAGACGCGCTAGCTTGAGGTGCTAGTGCCCTTTATCGGGCGTGGGGGTTCAAGTCCCCCCTTGGACACCAGATCATCCCCTCCCATCGGGCCGGCCGCGGCCGGCCCGACAGGGGGAAGCCCCGGGCCGGGTCAGGCCAGGAACACCGGCAGGTCGAACAGGTCGTTCTGCGTCACGACTGGCTTGTTCCGCAGCTCCTCGCGCGGCACCGCGAGCCGCAGCTCCGGGAAGCGCGCGTACAGCGCGGGCAGCGCCACCAGGGCCTCCAGCCGGGACAGCGCCGCTCCCGGGCACACGTGCGGACCGTGGCCGAAGGAGATGTGCCGGTTGGGCGTGCGGGTCACGTCGAACGAGCCCGCCGTCGTACCGTGCTGCTCCTCGTCCCGGCCGATCGCGCCGAACGACACGATCAGCGCGTCACCCTTGGGCAGGACCCGGTCGCCGACCTCGATGTCCTCGCTCGCGAACCGGATCAGTACGTGCGAGGTGGGCGTCGCCCAGCGCAGCGTCTCCTCGATGACGTTCTCCCACGGCACCTCGCCCTTCAGCACCAGGGCGCGCTGCTCGGGGTGGGTCTCCAGGGCGACGACCGCGTTCACGATCAGGCTGATCGTCGTCTCGTGACCGGCAGCCACCATCAGCTGGAGGGTGTTGGTGATCTCCTCCGTGCTGAGCCGGTCGCCGCCCTCCGACGCCTCGATCAGCGCGCTGGTGAGGTCGTCGCCGGGCTCCTCGGTCCGCGCCGCCACGATCCCCGAGAAGAGGGCACCGAGGTCCGCCATCATCTGCGGCACCTCCTCGGGCAGGGTCTGCGTCGAGAAGAACTTGTCGAAGAGGGCCTTCATCCGGGGGTGGTCGGCCTGGTCGACACCCATCAGCCCGCTGACCACGTTCATCGGCAGCGGGTACGCGAACTCCGCCTTCAGGTCCACGACCTCGCCGGCCGGCTGCTCCGCGAGCCGGTCGAGGCTCTCGTTCGTGAGGTCCTCGATGCGAGAGCGCAGCCGCTCCACCCGGCGCGCCGTCAGCGCCTGCGCGACGAGCGTGCGCAGTCGGCGGTGCTCCTCGCCGTCCACGGTGAGCATGGACTTGCCGGGGTTGGCCAGACCGATCAGGGGCCAGTCCATGGGTATCTCGCCGCGCTGCCAGGCGCCCCACACGTCGATGTCCTTGACCAGGCGGGCGTCGGTGAGCAGCTTCCGGGCCTCGGCGTGGCGGGTGACGGACCAGCAGGGCACGCCGCCGGGCAGGACGACGCGGGCCAGCGGGCCCGCCTCGCGCAGGCGGGCGCTCTCGGCGTCGAGATCGGCGACGAAGGGGTCGAGGACGATCACGTCGGCGTCGGGCGCGGCGGTGTGGTCGTACGGGCAGCTCATGCGAAGGCTCCAAGGGCGGGGGTCGGGGTGTACGTCACGGGCAGCGCGGTGAGGCCCCGCAGCCAGGGGGACGGGCGGCGGGTGAGGCCGTCCTCCGCCACCGCGAGGTCCACGTCCGGCAGCCGGTCGAGGAGGACCTCGATGCCCGTCCGGGCGATGGTCTCGGCGACTTCCTGGGCGGGGAAGGGGCAGCGGTGTTCGCCGTGCCCGAAGGAGAGGTGGGCGTTGTTGCCGCCGGTGAGGGCGCCGGAGTCGGCCCGCACGTGCGGGTCGGAGTTGGCGGCGGCCAGGCCGAGGAGGACCAGGTCTCCGCGGCCGATGCGGCGCCCGCCCAGGTGGGTGTCGCGGGACGCCCACCGGCCGGCGACGTTCTGGGTGGGGGTGTCCTCCCAGAGGACCTCGTTCATCGCCTCGCCGACGCTGTGGCGGCCGCCGGAGAGGGAGGCCGCGAACCGGTCGTCGGTGAGCATGAGGCGCAGCGAGTTCCCGATCCAGTCGGCGGTGGGCTGGTGACCGGCGGCCATCATCACCATGAGGTCCTGGGCGACCTCCTCGACGGTGAAGCCGGCGGTGTTGGCGATCATGCGCGAGGCGACGTCGTCGCCGGGCGTCTCGGCCTTGGCGGCGAGTAGCGCGAACATGGACTCGGCGAGGTGGCGCTGGCCCTCCAGGGCGCCCTCCTGGCCGTTGATCATGTCGTTCATGGCGGTCACCAGGGCCGGGCCCTGCTCGTCGGCGAAGCCGTAGATGCTGGCGAGGACGCGGACCGGCAGCAGCATCGCGTACTCGGCGATGATGTCGCAGGCGCCCTTGCCGCAGAGCCCGTCGATGAGTTCGTCGGCGAAGCGCTCGGCCCGTTCCTTCAGGGCGAACGGGTCGACGGACTCCAGCGCGTCGGAGATGACGCCGGCGCGCTCGCGGTGCCGCTCGCCCACGGTGTAGAGGATGGACGGCTGCTTGCGGCCGATCATGGGCAGCAGAGGCCAGTCCGCCGGGATGGCGTCCCACTGGTTCCACAGCTCGGAGTCGCGCGAGAAGAGGACGGGGTCACTGGTGACCTGGTGCAGCTCGCGGTAGCCGAGGACCAGCCAGGCGGGCACGTCGCCGTCGAGCACGACCGGGGCGACGGCGCCGTGCTCGCGCCGGATCCGCCGGTACAGCTCGACGGGGTCGGTCTGGAACCGTGGGCCGCTCAGGGGGACGGCTGGGCACGCGGGGTGGGTCACGGGGCGGGCTCCGGGATCGGCTGCGGGTCCGAGGGGACGAGGGTCTTCAGGTGCTCGACGAGCGCGATCAGGACCTGCTTGCCGGACTCGCGCGACCGGGCGTCGCAGAAGACCAGCGGGACCTCGTCGGCGAGGTCGAGGGCCTCACGGATCTGGGCGGGGGTGTGGGCAGGACCGCCGAAGTCGTTGCAGGCCACGACGAACGGGGTGCCGTGGTGTTCGAGCCGGTCGACGGCGTACCAGGAGTCGGAGAGCCGTCGGGTGTCGACGAGGACGACGGCCCCGAGCGTGCCGGTGAAGAGCCGGTCCCACAGGAACCAGAACCTCTCCTGGCCGGGTGCGCCGAACAGGTACAGGACGTTGCGCGCGTCGAGGGAGATCCGGCCGAAGTCGAACGCCACGGTGGTGGCCTTCTTCGCGGCGACGCCGACGGTGTCGTCGATGTGCTCGCCGGCCTGCGTCATCGTCTCCTCGGTGTTCAGCGGACGGATCTCGCTGACCGAGCGGACCAGGGTGGTCTTGCCGACTCCGAAGCCGCCGACGATGACGATCTTCAGTCCGTTGTCGGCGGTGCTGTGCAGGGTCTGACGTGGTCGCGGTTCAGAGGCTACGGAGTCCAACGAGCACCTGCTCCAGGATGTCGTGATCGGGAAGGCGGTACGAGGGCCGGGGATGGCGGGCGCTGATCCGGCCGGTGTCGTGCAGGTCGGCCAGGAGGATCCGCGTGATCGACACGGGCAGGCCGAGCCCGGCCGCCACCTCGACCACCGCCGTGGGGAACCGGCACATGCGCAGGATCGCGGCGTGCTCCGACTGCATGCCGGGGACCGGGTCGCTCTCGGCGACCACCAGCGTCACCACGTCGAAGGCGTCGGACCCGGCGCGGGTACGCCCGCCCGTGACGGTGTAGAGGCGGTCGGGCGAGTCGTCCCGGCCCGGCCTGACCCGCCTCATCCCCGGGGCCTGGCGACGAGGTGCTCGCCCAGCTGCTCGACCAGTTCCGTCATGTTGTGGCCCACGAGTCCGGCGTCGGCGTCCTCGTCGGCGACAAGGGCGAGGTGGGCGCCGTCGCCCGCCTCCACGATGAAGAGGATGCCGCCGTAGAACTCGGCCATCGCGGAGCGGACCCCGCCCGTGCCGTCGCCGAACTCGACGGAGGCACCGTGCGACAGGCTCTGGATGCCCGCCGAGATCGCGGCGAGCTGGTCGGCCTGGTCGACGGAGAGCTCGGAGGTACGGCAGAGCTTGAGGCCGTCGCGGGAGAGCACCAGGGCGTGACGGGTGCCCGGGGTGCGTTCCAGCAGGCCCTCCAGGAGCCAGCTGAGCTTCTCGTCGGTGGTGGTGCCGGTCATCGCGGATTGCCTTCCGAATACGGGGAGTTCGCGGACGCCGACGTGTGCGGTGCGGCCGCCGGGTCCTGGGGGTCGGACGGTACGGGTGTGCCGGCCGGCTGCTCGTCGGCGGCCCGGCCTCCCGCGCCGCGCACGGCCCGGTGGAAGCTGCCGAAGCGCGGCGGGGCCCCGGCGGGGGCGGTGCCGGAGCGCGGTGCTTCCCGGCGGGTCTCCGCGGGGGTCTCCTCGCTCTTGAGCTGGGCGGCCAGGGTCTGTCCGCGACGACGGCGCGGCAGGACGACTCCGTCCGGCTCGTCCGCGCCGCTCGCGTCCGCGTCGCCCTCGGGGTCGTGGGCGGGGCGGGGGGTGGCCGGGGCGGCGGGGGGCGTCCGGTCGGGGGTCGGGGCGGGGGGCGGGGCGGTCACCCCGCGGCCCGCCACCGGGAGCTGCGGCTCGCCGGACGAACCGGCCGGCTCCTCGGGCGCGCGGCTGATCAGTTCCTGCGGCACCATCAGGAGGACGCCGGTGCCCCCGCGTGCCGAGGGGCGGAAGGACACGGTCAGGCCGTGCTTGCGCGCAAGCCGGCCGACCACGTGCAGGCCGAGCCGGGTTCCGGAGAGGCCGGCCAGGTCCTGGGCCGTCGCTCCGACGGCCGCCTCCGCGCGCCTCAGCTGCACGTCGCTCATCGCCAGGCCGCTGTCCTCGACGGTGATGACGAGGCCGGCCGGCACCTCCTCCACGTACACGTGCACTTCCGCGTTGGGCGGGGAGAAGTTCGCGGCGTTGTCGAGGAGTTCGGCCAGGGCGTGCATGATGCCCTCGGCGGCGTGACCGGTCACCGCCGCCTCGCTGCCGGAGTGCAGCCGCACCCGCTGGTAACCGCCGATCCGGCCCATGGCGCCGCGCAGGATCGACTCCATGACGATCGGGCGCGTCCACCGCCGGCCCGACCGGGCCCCGGTCAGCACGGCGATGGAGTCCGCGAGCCGGCCGGCCTGGGCGGTGCGGTGGTCGAGGTGGAGGAGGTCGGTGAGGACGTCCTCGTCGGCGTGCCGGTGCTCCATGTCCCGCAGATCGGCCATCATGCTCGTGGCCAGTGCCTGCATCCGTCCGGCCGCGTTGGCAGCGGCGGCCATGGCCGCGGACCGGGCGGACTCCGCGCGGCGCAGTCGGCCCTCGAGGCGGTCGACGTCGGCCGCCCGCGCCGCGACGAGCCGATCCGTCTCGGCCTGGTGCGACCGTACGAGCTCCTCGGTACGTGCCGTGTCACGGGCGGCGGAGGCGGCGGCCTCCGCCTCGTACCGCTCCGTGAGGGCCGCCGCGTCGCGCTCGGCGGTGTCCTTGAACCGGCCGACGTAGGCCTCGCGGGAGGCGAGTTCGGCGGCGAGGACCTCCGCCCGCCGGCCGAGCGCCCGCGAGGTGCGCGCGTACCAGGTGGTGGCGAAGGCCGCGGCGGACAGCAACAGGACTCCGCACACGGCGAACCAGCCGAGCGCGGGGCGGACCTCGGCCGGCGCCGCGGTCGTCGCCGCAGCGGCGAGCGCACCCCCCGCGGCGAGCGTCAGCAGCGAGGCGATCAGGGCAGGGCGGAACGGGGTGGACGACGCCGACATCAACCAGACTCTCGAGAGCAGGCACACGGGGAAGAGGTTGAACGACGGAACTATAGAACCGTTCTTGATCAGTTCGGAACTCTTGCGATCGGATTGGCCGTCACGTATCCCCCGAGTCGGAGCACTTCGGTCAGCGTGACGATGCTGTGCTCGCCGTGGTGCCGTTCCGCACCGCGCGGCAGGGCGGCAGGGTCACGTGGTGAAGGGGGTGCCGTCCAAGGTCCAGTGGAGGTCGGGCGTGATGCCGAGGGCCGTGTAGACGTGGGCGGCGACGTCGGCGTGGTGGAGGCCCGACGGCACCACGCCGGCGGTCAGTCCGGGACCGCACGCGGCGATCCAGGCCGTGCGCTCCAGCCGGCTGCGACCGCCGTGGCCGCCTTCGTCGCGGTGGCCGTGGTCCGTGACCACGATGACCGTCCACTGCTCCGCCGCGCGGCCGGGACGATCGCGTACGGCGGAGAGGATCCGTCCGAGGCGGCGGTCCGCGGCCTCGATCGCCAGCCGGTACTCCTTGTCGCAGCCGAGGAAGTGGGCGGTCTCGTCGACGGCGCCGAGATAGACGAAGCCGGCGTGGAGCTCCTCGTCCAGGCCGAGGAGGTGTTCCGCCTCGGCGGTCACCCGCTCGTCCACCTCCTCCCACGCCTCGGGGGTGTCCTCGCGGGGAGCCACGTAACCGAGCCGGGTGGGCGCGACGAACAGCGGTCCGCCCTGCTGGGCGAGGAAGAGCGGTGCCCAGCCTCCGACGGCGAAGGTCCGCCGTCCGCACTCGGCGGCGAGGCGGGTCGTGAAGTCGGGGAAGACGTCGAGCCGGTTGCCGTCGAAGCGGTTGGCCCACACGCCGTGCTTGGCGACGCCGACGCCGGTGACGATGGTGGTCCAGCACGGGCCGGACATCGTGGGTGTCGCGGCGTCCACCTCGACGGGCGCCAGGAAGCCCGCACGGGCGATGCCGTCGAGGTGCGGGGTGTCGAGTTCGGGGAGCAGGTCGAGGCGTACGCCGTCGATGCCGATCACCAGGACACGGGCGGTGTCCGTGGCAGCGTTCATGAGTGGTCCTGAGAGTCGTGGGTGGGAGGGGGAGGGGGGACGGGGAGGGCGGCTCCGGACGGGCGAGTGACGCTCAGGGGCCGACGCGGCGGAGCCGGATCAGACTGCTGGCGTAGTCGCCGTCGGGAAGGCGCGGGTCGATGCCCTGGCGCACCAGGACGGCCCCGCTGTGCACGCGGTTCAGGTCCGGGTCGAGGTAGCGCGCCCCGGGATCGAGGGCCGGCAGCCGCACCGGGTCGGGGCGGTGCCCGAAGCGGGCGGTGGGGCGCCAGACGAGGAGCGCGTGCTCGCTGTCGTCCGGAGCCGCGTAGTGGACGGCGGTGACGGGTCCGCCCGCGGCGACCCGGTACTGGTGTCCCCGCTGGACGAGCGGGCGGATCTCCTTGTACCGGGCGACGAGCCCGGCGGTCTCCGCGAGCTCCTCCTCGGACCAGGACGTCAGATCCCCGCCGAGCCCCAGAGCCCCGGCCATGGAGACATGGAAGCGGAAACGCAGCGGAGTGCGCCGGCCGGTGGTCGGGTTGGGGCTGTCGGTGACCCACGCGGCCATGGCCGCCGCGGGGAAGAGCTGACCGAAACCGTGCTGGATGCCGATCCGGTCGACCGGATCGGTGTTGTCCGACGTCCAGGCCTGGTCGGTGCGGGCGAGCATGCCGAGGTCGACGCGCCCGCCGCCGCCGGCGCACGCCTCGATCCGCAGACCGGGGTGGGTGGCGCGCAGCCGGTCCATGATCCGGTGGACGGCCCGCGTGTGGTCGATCCACAGGCGGTCGGGGTCGGGGTGGCCGCCCCAGCCGGTCTCGGTGAAGGCCCGGTTGGCGTCCCACTTGAGCCAGTCGACGTCGTAGGCGCGCACGAGATGGTCCAGGGTCCGCTGCGCCCACTCCTCGACCTCGGGCCGGGCGAAGTTCAGGACCAGCTGGTTGCGCAGTTCCGTCGCGTCGAGCCGGGGCGAGTGGAGGACCCAGTCCGGATGGGCCCGGTACAACTCGCTGTCGCGGTTGACCATTTCCGGCTCCACCCACAGCCCGAAGTCCATGCCCAGGCGGTGCACCTCGTCGGCGAGCGGGCGCAGCCCGCCCGGGAAGGCCTCCCGGCGGGGGGTCCAGTCGCCGAGCCCGGAACGGTCGTCACGGCGGGTGCCGAACCAGCCGTCGTCCAGGACGAAGAGCTCGGCACCGACACGGGCCGCCAGGCGCGCGAGCCGCAGCTGCCCGGCCTCGTCGACGTCGAACCCGGTCGCCTCCCAGGAGTTGTAGAGCACCGGCCGCTCCCGCTCGGGCTCCGGCAGCACGTGCCCGCGTACGTACGCGTGCCAGGCGCGGCTCGCCGCGCCGAAGCCGTCGGACGAGTAGAGGCCCGTGTACGTCGGGGTACGAAGGCTCTGCCCCGCCCGCAGGGTCCAGCTGATCCCCTCGTGACCGAAGCCGCCGGTCCAGGTGGTGCGGCCGACCGGATCACGGTGCACCGTGACGCGCCAACTCCCGCTCCAGGCCAGCGCGGTGCTCCACACCTCGCCCAGCTCCTCGGTCGTGGTGCCGTCGTCGACGGCCAGCCACGGGCTCGCGTGGTGACCCGTCAGCCCCCGACGGCTCGTCAACACGGTCTCGGCCACCGGCAGTCGGTCGCTCCGGAGCTGGAACTCGCTGTTCCAGCCGCCGACCAGATGGCTCAGCCGGTAGTCGGCCAGCGGGGGAGCGGTCCAGGAGGCAGAGTCCAGCCGGTCGACGGTGACCGGATCCGGCGGACCGTCCGGCGCCCCGGTGTGGGTCAACTCCGTCCAGCGCTCGACGACATCGGTGTCGGGCCGGACGCGGTAGCAGAGCTCGGCCCGCAGGGGGCGGTGCCGGTCGTCGAGCCGCAGCCGGAGCTCGCCGCCCTCGACGGAGTGACCGGCGAAGCGCCACTGGGTGCCCCGGGTCCCGTCGGCGAAGCGGACTTGAAGGCCCGCGGGTCCGAAGCGCGCCCCGGTCTGCGGCGCGAGTTCGTCGGGCGCGGCGTCGGCCTCGAAGCTGCTGGCGGCGGGGGAGACCGCGTCGGGGAGTTCGGCGAGGGCGGCGGTGTCGAGTGGCGCGCCCCAGTACAGGTGCCGGGGGCTGCCGTCGGCGCCGACGCGCAGTGCGTACAGGCTGTTCGGCGTGCGCAGGAGCGCGACGCCGCGATCGGCATCGAAGGTGATGGGTGGGAGCGTGGCGAGCACGGATGGTCCCCTGACGTGCGGAGGAGTAAAAGGCCGGAATCCAGGGCGAGATGGCGGGACAGCGACACCGACGTCGAGCGTCCTGGGCAGAGTGAGGAGGCGGGCTGAGCGTAGGGCGGGCCCGACTTTGAAATCAATACTGGAAGAAGTTATTTATTTGCTCTACGTTGCTCCCGTGTTTCGACATCACTCACAGCCCTTGGTCACCGCACCCGCCGAGACGGCGGTGCTCGCCCTGCTGCTCGCCGAGGGTCCGCTCAGCAGAGTGGAGCTGGCGCGGCGGACGGGACTCTCCTCGACCGCCGTCACCAAGGCGGCCAGGCCTCTCATCGACGACGGCTACCTGTACGAACTGCCGCCGGAGCGCACCGCACCCGGTGCGGGGAGGCCGGTCAACCCGCTGGCGGTCGCGCCGGACCGGGAGTACTTCATCGGGCTGAAGATCACCCTCGGCACCCTCTTCGGCGCCGTGTGCGATCTGCGGGCCGGCATCCGGGCCACGGCCGTCCGGCCCCTGGGGGAGTGCACCCCCGAGGCCGTCGCCCGCCTCGTCGCCGAGCTCGTCGACGAACTACTTGACACCGAACCCGCGTTCCGGGACCGTACGCGTCACCTCGGCGTCGCGGTCAACGGCGACGTGGACCGCGACAGCGGCCTGCTCCGCCACTCCGGACTCCTCGGCTGGCGGGACGTGCCGCTCGCGGAACTGCTCGCCGCCTCCACCGGTCTGTCGGTCACCGTCGAGAACGACGTCAGGGCACTGACCGTCGCGGAGCACTGGTTCGGCGAAGGCATCGGCACCGGCTATTTCGCGCTGGTCACCATCGGCGCGGGCATCGGCTCCGCCCTCGTCGTCAACGGGCGCCTGCTCAGGGGCGCCTACGGCGTCGCGGGAGAGGTCGGACACCTCTGCGTGGACCCGACCGGTCCGCGCTGCTGGTGCGGGGCGCACGGCTGCGTCGAGGCGATCGCCTCGACCGACGCGATCCTCGCATCGGTCCGCCACGACACCGGGATCGGGAACCTCACGTTCGGCGAGGTCGTCGACATGGCCCGCGAGGGACACCCCGCCGCCCGCGGGGCCTTCGCCCGGGCCGGAACCGCGATCGGGGTCGGCATCGCCGCACTCGTCAACCTCGTCGGCCCGGAGCGGGTCGTCGTCAGCGGCGAAGGCGTCGACGCCTACGACCTGCTCGGCCGTCACATCCAGGACGCGTACGCGGCACAGGCCTTCGGGGCGGCGTCCCGGTGCCCGCTGTCGCTGCGCCCGCTCCCCTGGGAGGAGTGGGCCCGCGGTGGCGCCGCCGTGGCCATTCAGGCGCTCTTCCCGCAGTACACGGCCACACCCACGGCCGGCGCCGGCTGACCGCTCCCGCAGCCGTCACGCAAGACACCCGGCCGTCACGTACGACTCCCTGGCCGTCGCCCTCCTCTGCCGGCAAGCACTGACGAAGGCGCCGACCAGGTAGCACATCCGCCCTGCACACACCCTCACAGAAGGACGGGACATGAGCGCACGCAGAACCGAGCTTAGCCGACGCGGATTCCTGACGGGATCGCTGCTCGTCGCCGCCGGAAGCGTCCTGACGACCGCCTGCAGCACCGACCCCACCGGCGGCTCCGCCTCCGGAGCGAAGACCACCCTCAACGTCTGGTACCACGCCTACGGCGAGGCCGGCGCCCAGCAGGCGGTCCTCCGCTACGCCACCGCCTTCACCAAGGCCCATCCGGACATCGCCGTCAAGGTGACGTGGGTGCCCGGCGACTACGCGGGCAAGCTCAACGCGACCCTGCTGACCGAATCCGCCCCCGACGTGTTCGAGATCGGCGACTTCAGCGAGAGCCTCGCCCGCCGGGGCCAGATCGCCGCCCTCGACGACGTGTACGGCAGCGCCAGAAGCGACTTCAACAAGAACGCCGTCGACGCGGTCGGCGTCGACGGCAAGCTCTACGGCGTCAAGATGATCGACGACGTCATGATGCTCTACTACCGCAAGAGCGTCCTGTCCAAGGCCGGGATCACCCCGCCCACCACCTTCGACGGCCTCGTCGCCGCGGCGAAGGCCCTCACCACCAAGAAGAACAAGGGCCTGTTCGTCGGCAACGACGGCCTCGGCGACTCCGCGACCCTCGCCGTCTTCTCCAACGGCGGCGACCTCGTGGCCCCCGACGGCAAGGTGGCGTTCGGATCGGCGCAGGCCCTCGAAGCACTGACGGGCCTGAAGCGTCTGCACGACGACAAGTCGCTGCTGCTCGGCTTCACCACCGACTGGTGGGACCCCGCCGCCCTCACCCAGGGCGTCGTGCCGATGCAGTGGGGCGGCCTGTGGTCGATGCCGGCCGTCACGGCAGCGCTCGGCGACGACTTCGGCGTGGTGCCCTGGCCCGCCTTCAAGGCCGGCGGCGCCCCCGTCGTCCGGGTCGGCGGATGGACCAGCTGCGTCAACGCCAAGGGCAAGAACGTGGCAGCGGCCAAGAAGTTCGTCCAGTGGCTGTGGGTCGAACAGGCCGATCTTCAGAAGGACTTCGCGGAGAGCTACGGCTTCCACGTCCCGCCGCGCACGTCCGTGGCGGCCACCGCGAAGAAGCTCGCAGCCGGCCCCGCCAAGGAGACCGTGGCGCTCTCCCAGAAGTACGGGAAGCACTACCCGGGCACCTGGGACACCGCCGTGAGCAGCGCCTTCAACGGAGCCGCGGCGAAGATCGTCGGCGGGAAGGGCGACCCGGCCGCCCTCCTGGCCGAAGCGGTGAAGAAGGCCCAGAGCGAGATAGACAAGCAGCGCGGCCGATGAACCCGGCGACCGACCTCACGCTGAAGCCCGAACGTGCCGGGCGCCGCGCGGACTCCCCGCGCGGCGCCGGCCGGGCCGGCCGTCCCCGTACCGGCCGTCCCGGCACCGGCCGTCCCCGCGTCGGCCGGTCCGCCTGGATCGCGTTCGTGGTGCTGACCGCGCCGACGCTGATCGGGCTCGGCGTCTTCAAGTACGTCGCGATCGGCTGGAGCTTCCTGCTCAGCCTCAGCGACGCGCGCGGCACCATCGCCCTCGGCCAGTGGGTCGGACTCGAGAACTACCAAAGGCTCCTGTCCGACCAGGCGTTCCGCGACTCCCTGCTCCAGATCCTCGTCTTCACCGCCTTCATCGTGCCGGTCACCTTCGCCGCCTCCCTCGGGCTCGCCCTGCTCGTGCACCGGGTCCGCCGGGGCCGGGCGCTGCTGCGGACCACCTTCCTCGTCCCGGCGGCCGTCTCGTACGTCGCCGCGTCACTGCTGTGGAAGATGTCCCTGTTCAACGGCCTGCCGGCGGGCATCGCCAACACGATCGGCGGCTGGTTCGGAGCGGAACCCGTGGCCTGGCTGCAGTCCTCCTCGCCGCCGCTCTACTGGGTCGTGCTCGTCACCCTGCGCCTCTGGCTCCAGGTCGGCTTCTACATGGTGCTCTTCCTCGCCGGGCTCCAGGCCATCCCCCGGGAGGTCAACGAGGCCGCCGCGCTCGACGGCGCCACCGGCCGGCGGCTCCTGACCAGGATCACCCTGCCGATGCTGCGGAACACCTCCGTCGCCGTCCTGATGCTCCTGTTCATCGCCGCCTTCCAGGCCTTCGACGAGTTCTACAACCTCTTCAACAGCGGTCTCTCCGGAACCGGCACCGCCCCCGTACAGACCCCGCTGGTCCACCTCTACAACACCGCCATGGGCAGCCAGAACTACGGCCTCGGCTCCGCCGGCGCCTTCGTGCTCACCGCCGTCATCGTCGGAGTGACCCTGATCCAGGGTCGGTTCACCGGCTTCGGCAGGAGCGGAGAGTGAGACACCCGTGACGACACCCGTGATCACCCTGCCCGGAGTGTCCCGAGGCGCGCGCCTGCTCGTACGCGGCCTGCTCATCGGCCTGCTCACCGCGGCCTTCCTCGCGCCCTTCTACCTGATGCTCCGCAACTCGCTGATGGACTCGCAGAGTCTGACCGCTCCGGAGTGGACGTGGTGGCCCTCGACCCTGCACTTCGAGAACTTCACCGCACTGTTCGCCGACCCCACCGTCAACATGGCGCGGGCCCTCGGCAACTCGCTGCTGATCGCCGGCATCACCGCGCCCGTCTCCACACTCCTCGCGTCCGCCGCCGGCTACGCCCTCGCCCGGATCCCCGTCCCGGGACGCGGGGTGCTGCTCGCCCTGGTGGTGGCGACGCTGATGATCCCCGGCTCGGTCACCTTCGTCCCGACGTTCGTCGTCGTCGGCTCGATGGGCGGCGTCAACACGCTCTGGGGCCTCATCGTGCCCGGTCTCTTCAACCCGTTCGCGGTGCTGCTCTTCCGCAACTTCTACCTCCAGTTCCCGACCGAGATCGAGGAGGCCGGCCGGCTCGACGGCCTCGGCTGGCTCGGTCTGTACCGCCGGATCGCGCTGCCGAGCTCCGGAGCCATGCTGGCCTCGCTCGGGGCGCTGTCCTTCATCGACAGCTGGAACTCCTTCCTGTGGCCCCTGGTCATCGGCCAGGACCCGTCCGCCTGGACCGCGCAGATCGCGCTGTCCACCTTCCTCACCTCGCAGACGATCAACCTGCCGGGGCTCTTCGCCGGCGCCGTCGTCACCATCACGCCCCTGGTCGTCATGTTCCTCGTCGCCCAGCGCTACATCGTCGAAGGCATCGCCACCAGCGGCCTCAAGGGCTGACCCGCGGCTCCACGGCTCCGCCCCTCATGAACCGCACCACGAGAACAGGCTCACGACCCCTTCCGTAAGGAGATCCCGTGCCATCTCGCCCACTGCTCCGACGCGCGACAGCGGCCCTCGCCGTGCTGTCCGCGCTGCTCCTCGGCACTCCCGCCTCCGCCACCTCGCTCCAGCCCGCCGCGGCGGAGGCGGTCGCACCGCCCGTGCCCCTGACCGGCCCGCAGCTCGCCGCGTCCTGGACCGCACCCCTCAGCACCCGGGGCCGCTGGATCGTCGACGCCGACGGCAACCGCTTCAAGCTGAAGTCGGGCAACTGGGAGGGCGCCCAGGGCACCTGGACCGGCAGCGGGGACATCAACGACCCCGCCAACCACATGCACGGCATCAAGGCCGACGACATGCCCCTGGGCCTCGACAGGGTCCCCATGTCCACGATCCTGGCCGACTTCCACCGCCTCGGCCTCAACAGCATCCGGCTGCCGTTTTCCAACGCCCTCGTCCACAACACCACCCCCGTCCCGGACGCGGCCGTCGCCGCCAACCCGCAGCTGAAGGGCAAGACCCCCCTCCAGGTGCTCGACGCGGCCATCGCCGCGCTCACCGCCGACGGCTTCGCGGTGATCCTCAACAACCACACCACCACGTCCCGCTTCTGCTGTGGCCTCGACGGCAACGAGCGCTGGAACAGCGGCCAGACCACCCAGCAGTGGGTGAACGACTGGGTGTTCCTGACGAACCGCTACAAGGCCAACAAGCGCGTGGTCGGCGCCGACCTGCGCAACGAGGTCCGCCGCGACACCTGGGACAACCCCAACTGGGGCTGGTACGACGACCACGACCTGTACGCCGCGTACGAAGAGGCCGGGAACAAGATCCTCCAGGCCAACCCCGACATGCTCATCGTCATGGAGGGCATCAACTGGTACGGCATCCCGCTCGACGGGCTGGAGCACGGCCGCCCGCAGCTGAAGCCGGTCGCCACCCTCTCCCACACCCTGATCCAGTCGGACAAGCTCGTGTACGCCGCCCACTTCTACGGCTACACCGGCCCCGCCAACACCGGAGCCGGCAGCGGCCCCGGCTCCACCAGCGACCCCCGCTACCAGGACTTCACCGCCGAGCAGCTCGCCCAGGTCGTCGACGACGAAGCCCTCTTCGTCACCCGGTCGGGACAGCACTTCACCGCCCCGGTCTGGATCAGCGAGTTCGGCGCGGGCGGCCGCGGTTCGACCAACACCAAGGAACAGGACTGGTTCCACCGCTTCACCGACATCCTCGTCAAGAACGACACCGACTTCGCGATCTGGCCCCTCGTCGGCTGGACCGACGCCTCCGGCGCCCAGATGGACAACTGGGCCCTCCTCGGATACGGCGCGAACGGCAGCCGCCAGGGCATCCAGGACGGCGGCGACTGGCGCGCCGACGACTGGAACAAGCTCGTCGCCGGCGGCAGGACCGGACCCATCGCACCGGCCACCCGCTGGAACATGCTCGACCTCGACCACACCGACTACAACGTCTCCGCCACCATGCTGGCGAAGCCGGACTGGTCCCCGGGCAACCGCAAGGGCAACTGCCCCGACACCCAGCGACTCGTCGGCCTCGGCCGCAGTGACAACCGCGGCCTGTGCACCGACGCCGGTCAGCCGGCCAAGGCCGGCGGCCCCTGGACCGTCGTCACCGACGAGCGGTACGTCACCGGGGGCGACTGGGCCAGCGGCTACGACAAGCGCCAGTGCCCCGACCGCACCTTCGCGGTCGGCTACAGCGTGAAGGGCAACGCCATGTCGGCCCTGCTGTGCGCGCCCGCGACCGCCTCCCTCCCCACCACCAACCGCGTGCTCTGGTTCGACAAGGGCGACAACCGGCCCGCCACCGGCGGCTCGAACGCCAGCGACTGGGCGCCGGGCTACTACAAGGGCCAGTGCGACGACGACGAGTACGTCGCCGGCGTCGCCTTCACCTGGAAGTGGAACCACGGCGGCGCCCCCGACGCCCTGCTGTGCCGCCCGCTCGCCTAGCACCTACCGTCGCACCCGGTCACCCCCTCTGAGGAGCAGCACCGCATGTCCCGACTGGAGATCGCCGACGACGGCTTCCGTCTCGACGCCCACCCGTTCCGGATCGTCTCCGGAGCCCTGCACTACTTCCGCGTCCACCCGGAGCAGTGGGCCGACCGACTCCACAAGGCACGGCTGCTGGGCCTCAACACGGTCGAGACCTACGTCCCGTGGAACGCGCACGCCCCCCGCCGCGGGGAGTTCCGCCTCGACGGAGGTCTCGACCTGCCCCGCTTCCTCGACACCGCTGCCGCCGAAGGACTCCACGTCCTCCTCCGGCCGGGCCCGTACATCTGCGCGGAGTGGGAGGGCGGCGGCCTCCCCTCCTGGCTGCTCGCCGAGGACGACCTCGTACCGCGCAGCCGCGACCCCCGCTACCTGAGCGCCGTCGACGACTACCTCGGCGCCCTCCTCACACCGCTCCGCCCCCACCTCGGCAGCAACGGCGGACCGATCATCGCCGTCCAGGTCGAGAACGAGTACGGCGCACACGGCGACGACACCGCCTACCTCGCCGAACTCGCCGCCATGCTGCGCCGGCACGGCGTCGACGTGCCCCTCTTCACCTGCGACCAGCCCTCCGACCTCGCCCGCGGAAGCCTCGACGGCGTCCTGGCCACCGCCAACTTCGGCAGCCGCGCCGCCGAAGGCCTGGCCGCGCTGCGCGAGCTCCGGCCGCGGGGTCCGCTGATGTGCTCGGAGTTCTGGATCGGCTGGTTCGACCGCTGGGGCGGCATCCACGCCCGCCGCGACCCGGCCGACGCCGCCGCCGAGCTCGACACCCTGCTCGCCGCCGGCGCCTCCGTCAACATCTACATGTTCCACGGCGGCACCAACTTCGGCTTCACCAACGGAGCCAACGACAAGGGCACCTACCGTCCCACCGTCACCTCCTACGACTACGATGCCCTCCTCGACGAAGCCGGGGACCCCACCCCGAAGTACGCCGCCTTCCGCGAGGTCATCGCCCGCCACGCGCCCGTCCCCGAGGACCCCCTGCCGCCCGCCGCCCCCAAGGCGGCGTACGGGCCGGTGGAGCTCACCCACACGGCCGGCCTCCTGCCACACGCCGACGCCCTCGGCGCCCCCGCGACCGCCGACCGGCCGCTGACCATGGAAGAGCTCGGCCACGCCTTCGGATTCGTCCTCTACGAGACCGACCTGCCCACGCGCGGACCGGCGGTCCTGCACGCCGAGCACGTCCACGACCGCGCCCAGGTCTTCGTCGACGGACAGCCGGTCGGCGTCCTGGAACGCGAGAACCACGAGCACGCCCTCGCCTTCACCGTCCCCCGCCCGGGCGCCCGGCTCGCCGTCCTCGTCGAGAACCAGGGGCGCGTCAACTACGGGCCGCGGCTCCGCGACCACAAGGGCCTCCTCGGCCACACCACGGTCAACGGCGCCCGGCCCGCCGCCTGGCACAGCCGTGCCCTGCCCCTGGACCGCCCGGACGCCGTCGCGTACGAGCCCTCCGACCCCGCACGGCCGCCGGTCGGGCCCGCCTTCCACCGGGGAACCCTCACCGTGGACGAGCCCGCCGACACCTTCCTCCACCTCGACGGCTGGACCAAGGGCCTGGCCTGGATCAACGGCTTCCCCCTGGGCCGCTACTGGTCCCGGGGCCCGCAGACCAGCCTGTACGTCCCCGCACCCGTCCTCAGGGCCGGCGCCAACGACGTCACCGTCCTCGAACTCCACGCCACCGCCACGCGCCACGTCCACCTCCGCGACACCCCCGCCCTCGGAGCCACCGAGGAGTGACCCGCCCCGATCAGCTCACCCCAGGGAGCATCCCCGTGCCCGTGCCCACCGAACTCCAAGCGGTCCTCTTCGACATGGACGGCACACTCGTCGACACCGAGCGCCTCTGGCAGCGGACGGTCGAGGAGCAGGCCATCGGCCTGGGAATCACGCTCACGGACGCGGACCTCTCGTACGTCCTCGGCCGCGCGGTCGAGGACTGCGCCGCGCACCTCGCCTCCCGCGCGGACGGCCGCGGGGAGACGACCGGGATCGGCGACGCCCTGGAGCGGCGGTTCACGGAACTCGTACGCCGACAGGTCGTCCCGCTTCCCGGGGCCCTGGAACTCCTCACAGCGCTCCACGCCGCGGGCATCCCCACGGCGCTGGTCTCGGCCTCACCGCGGCCGGTCGTGGACACCGTCCTCGACGCCATCGGCCGGCACTGGTTCACACTCTCCGTGGCGGCTGGCGAGACCCCGCGCACCAAGCCGCACCCCGACCCCTACCGGGCGGCCCTGACCGCCCTCGGCGCCGCTCCGGCCTCCTGCGTCGCCGTCGAGGACACCCCGACCGGCGTCGCCTCCGCGGAGGCGGCGGGCTGCGGGGTCGTGGCCGTACCCTCGCTCACCACCATCCCGCCGGCACCGCGCAGGACGGTCGTGAGCAGCCTGGTGGACGTGGACCTGGCCCTGCTGCGAGGACTGGTCGCCACGTGCTGATGGTCTGACAGGGGGGCAGGTTCAGTGTCCGGGCGGCTCGGGCAGCCAGTCGCGTGCGGGGTCGTACTCCAGCCATCGGCTGCGCCGTGCCTCCGCGGCGCAGGCGGCCGTGAGCCCGTGCAGCCCGGGGTGCCCGCTGCCGGTGCGCCACAGCAACGACCAGGCGTACAGCGGTGTGGGATCGACCAGCGGGACCGAGCGCAGCCCGGGGACCTCCGGCAGGGGCACGTCGGCGGGCAGCAGCGAGAAGCGCCGCGGATCCGCCGCCACTTCGCCGAGGAAGTGGGCGAGGCCCAGGTTGACGCTCGCGGCCCTGTCGCGGATGCCGAACCGGTCGGCGAACCGGTGAAGGAAGTCGAGCCGGTCCAGCGGACCGGGCGCCCACAGCACGCTGTCGCGCAGCCGGTCCGGGCGCAGTGACGGTTCGGCGGCGAGCGGATGGTCCGTACCGAGGACGGCGTCGACCGGTTCGAGACGGACGAGCCGGTGCGTCAGCCCGGCGCGGAGCGGAGGATGGACCCGGCCGATCGCCGCGTCGATGTCGCCCCGCAGCAGGGCCTCCGTCACCGACGGCAGGTCGCGTCCGTGCCCCGACACCAACTCGCCTGCCTCTCCGGCGACCTGGGCCAGGGTCCGCATCGGCGCGTAGAGGTGCCCCCAGACGTCCACGCGCAGCGGACGGTCGTTCCCCACGGCCGCCGCGACCGCCGTGTCGGCGGCGGCGAGCGCCTGCCGGGCGGGCGCGAGGAAACGCCGTCCGGACCCGGTGAGGCGGACGCCGTTGCCGCCGCGCTCGAACAGTCGGGTGCCGAGCAGGGATTCCAGCCGCGCGATCCGCTTGGACAGGGCCTGCTGGGAGACGTCGAGCGTCCCGGCGGCCCGCCCGAAGTGCAGTTCCTCGGCGGTGCGGACGAAGGCGCGTACCTGTGCCATGTCGAGATCCACGGCTCTCACCATAGGTGACAACCGTCTGTTGTCGGTGTCGTCCGTCTGTTGTTGGATCGCGGGGCGGGCTCGGAGGTTGCATCGTGCCCATGCGAAGACTGATTCCCACGGGGGAGGCGGCGCGTCCGGTCGCCTTCGCCGAAGCACCCCAGCCCGTCCCGGAGCCCGGCGAGGCACTGATCAAGGTCGAGGCGTTCTCGCCGAACCGCGGCGAGACGTTCCTCCTCGAACACCCCCGGCCGGGGCTGCTGCCGGGCAAGGACGTCGCGGGGCTCGTCGTGCAGGAGGCCGCGGACGGCTCGGGGCCCGGCATCGGCACCCGCGTGGTCGGGCATCCGCCGTCGGGCGGCTGGGCCGAGTACGCCGCGGTGCCCACGCACTCCCTCGCGGTCCTCCCGGACGGCCTCGACGGCGTACGGGCGGCGGCCCTGCCCCTGGCCGGGATCACCGCCCTGCGCCTGCTGCGCACGGCTGGTTCTCCGGCCGGGCGGCGCGTCCTGCTGACCGGCGCGTCCGGCGGGGTCGGCCACTACCTCACCGAACTGGCCGTGGGAGCGGGAGCCGAGGTCACCGCCGTCACGGCCACGCCGGCGCGCGGCGCGCGGCTCGCGGAGCTGGGCGCGCGGGTCGTGCACGACGTGGCGGCGGCCCAAGGACCCTTCGATGTCGTACTGGAGTCCACGGGAGGGCCGGACCTGCCGGTCGCGCTCGCGAAGGTACGCCCGGGCGGAACGCTCGTCTGGTTCGGCCAGGCCGGCCGCACCCCCGTGACGCTCGACTTCTTCGACCTCCTCGGCGGGCCCGAAGGCGTCACGATCCGGCACTTCCACTACGCCGGCGCCCCGTACGCCTCCGACCTCGCGACCCTGGTCCGGCTCGTGGAGGAAGGTCGGCTGCACCCGGAGATCGGCCGGACCACCGACTGGTCCGACACCGCCGACACCCTCGTCGAGCTGCGGGAACGCCGGATCCGGGGCAAGGCCGTCCTGACGACGGGAGACATACGATGAACGCCGCCGACTTCTCCGCCGCCCAGTGGACCCGGGCCACCGGCACGGGCGTCGACCCGCACGAGTACCGCCGGGTCACCGACGCCCTCGCCTCCGTCGCCGACTGGGGCCCCTCCTTCGTACGCACCGGAGAGGCGTACCTGGAGCGCGCGGAAGGTGCGGGATCGTCCGTCACGGCGGGGGAGTACCTGCTGACGGCGGCCAGGTGGTTCCACCTCGCCACGCTCGCGCCGTACGCGGACGCCGCCCGCGCCGCCGCGGCGGCGGACCGGGCCGTGAGCCAGGCGCTCACGGTGCTGGAGCCCGACGCGCGGCGGGTGACCGGTGAGGGCTTCACCGGCCGGCTGCGCGGCCCCTCCGACGCCCCCGGCACCGTGGTCGTCGTCCCCGGCCTCGACTCGGCCAAGGAGGAGTTCCTCGATCTGGTGGACGCGCTGCTGGCCAGGGGGCTCGCGGTGTTCGCCATGGACGGCCCCGGACAGGGCGTCCTCGCGGCCACGTCCACCCTGACGCCCGACTACGAGCAGGTCGTGGGCCGGGTCGTCGACGCGCTCGGCGTGCCGCGCATCGGGCTCGTCGGCCTCAGCCTGGGCGGCTACTTCGCGGCCCGGACCGCGGCACTGGAGCCGCGCGTCGCGGCGGTCGCCACCGTCAGCGGGCCCTTCCGCCTCGACTGGGCGGAACTGCCCGCGCCCGTACGGGACATCATGGCGCGACGTACCGGAGGGGCCGACGCGGCCCGGGAGTTCGTCCGCAGCGTGGACCTCACGGCCCTGGCACCCCGCATCGCCGCCCCGCTGCTTGTCGTGGACGGAGGCCAGGACGTCATCCCCGGGGTGACGAACGGCGAACCCCTCGCCCGTCTCGCCCCCCACGGCACCTACCTGTCCGTCCCGCACGGCGACCACCTTCTCGGCAACGCGCGCCCCGACTGGCTGCCCCGGCTCGCCGACCACCTCACGAACACCCTGATCGGAGCACGGGCATGAACCGCTACACCGGGAAGACCGTCCTCGTCACCGGCGGAACCAGCGGCATGGGCCTGGCCACCGCACACCGCCTCGTCGCCGAGGGCGCCCACGTGGTCGTCACCGGTCGCACACGCGACCGGGTGGACGCCGCCGTCAGCCGGCTGGGCCCCGCGGCGTCGGGCGTCGTCGCCGACACCGCCGACCTCGGCGCGGTGGACGCGCTGATGGAGACGGTCCGTGAGCGTCACGGCCGTCTCGACAGCCTCTTCGCGAACGCCGGAACCGGCGTGTTCCTGCCGTTCGAGGAGATCACCGAGGCGGAGTTCGACCAGGCCGTCGACGTCAACCTCAAGGGGGTGTTCTTCACGGTCCAGAAGGCGCTGCCGCACCTCGCGGACGGCGGTTCCGTCGTCATCAACGCGTCCTGGACGCTGCACCGGGGCAACAGCGTCCTCACCCTGTACTCGGCGACCAAGGCCGCCGCGCACAACCTGGCCCGGACCCTCGCGGCCGCGCTCGCCCCGCGTGGCATCCGCGTGAACTCCGTCAGCCCCGGCTACATCGACACCCCGATGTACCCGTCCACCGCACTGAGCGAGGCGGAGGCGAAGGCCGTGACCGGCAGGATCGTCGCGGGCCGCTTCGGACGCCCCGAGGAGGTAGCCGCCGCCGTGGCGTTCCTCGCCTCGTCCGACGCGTCCTACGTCAACGGCCAGGACCTCGTCGTCGACGGTGGCCTGGTGGGAGCCGTACCCGCCTGACCCGTCAGGGTTTCCGGGGAGAATGCGTGCATGTCCGCCGGTCGACTGTTGTCAGTGCTGCTGTTGTTGCAATCCCGTGGTCGTGTGTCCGCGCAGGTGGTCGCCGACGAGTTGGGCGTGTCCGTGCGGACCGCCTATCGGGACATGGCACGGCTTCAGGACGCCGGGGTCCCGGTCTACGCGGAGCCGGGTCACGGAGGCGGCTACCAGCTGCTCGACGGCTACCGCACCCGGCTGACCGGGATGAGCCAAGGGGAGGCGCGGGCCCTGTTCTTCGCCGGACTGCCCGGCCCCGCCGCCGACCTGGGACTCGCGACGGAGGTCACGGCGGCACGTCTGAAGCTGCTGGCCGCCTTGCCGGCGGAGCTGCGCGAGGAGGCGGCGCGGACGGCGGAGGTGTTCCACCTGGACGCCCCCGCCTGGTACCGGGAGCCCGAACGGACACCGCATCTGCCCCTGTTCGTCGACGCGGTGCTCACCCGGCGGGCGGTGGACGTGCGGTACCGCCGCTGGCGCGAACCGCGGGAGGTGGACCGCCGGCTGCGCCCCTACGGACTCGTGCTCAAGTCCGGCGTCTGGTACCTCGTGGCCGCCACGGAGAACAGGACCGCGACCTACCGGGTCACCCAGGTCCTCGACGCGGTGGCGAGCGACGAGCGGTTCGACCGGCCGGAAGGCTTCGACCTGGCCGCGCACTGGACCTCGTACCTCGACGACTTCCAGGCCCGCCGCTACACCGGCACCGCCACCGTCCGTCTGTCCCCGCGCGGCCGCGGACGCCTCGCCGACAACGTCCCCCCGGAGCTGGTGCGGGCGGTCGAAGCCACCGAGAAGCCGGTCGGCGACGACGGATGGGTCGAGGCGGTCATCCCGACCGAGAACACCGAGCACGCGTGCGGCGAGCTGCTGAGGCTCGGCATCGACGTCGAGGTCGTCGCACCCCCGGAGCTGCGCCGGGCGATGGCCGACACCATCGGCGTACTCGCCAGATCGTACGGAACCGCCTGACCGCGCGGCGGTGTTCCTTCAGGGGGGTGACCAGCAACTTCGGCGTGTCGATGACTGCCGCGTCACGGCAATGACCTGGTGAGTGGCGGGGCGCCACGATGGTGCGGCATGATCATCGAAGGCGCGTTCGACGCCGGTAGCCGGCGGCCGGACATCACCAGGGGGAGACAGTATGGCCAAGGTCGTGCATGCGGAGATCGGGGAGAAGAGGTTCCGCTGCCACGTCTGTGACGGCGACGTCTTCCGGGAGCGGGAGGTGAAGCTGAACAGCTCGGGGATGGAGTTCTTCAACCTGGCGTGGGCCAACGAGTCGGCGAACGGCCTCATCTGTCTGTCGTGCGGCTACGTCCACCTGTTCGTCCCCGGCCGGCTGACGCTCTACCGCGCTCAGGGCTGAGACCCGCACGCGCTCGACGGCATGCGTCTGCTGCGCGAGGACGAGGGCGCCCATGACGACCACGAACCAGCCGAACGCCGTGCGCAGCGCGTCCTGCGGGACGCGGCCCGCGAGCCGGCCGCCCACGAGGCTGCCGGCCACCGCGGCGGCGGTCACGGTCAGGGCGAGTCGCCAGTCGACGGTCACGCCCGACAGGTGCCCGGCGAGGCCGGCGAACGAGTTCATCGCGATGACGAGGAGCGAGGTGCCGACCGCGATCCCCATCGGCAGCCCCGCGACAACGGCGAGGGCGGGGACGACGAGGAACCCGCCGCCGGAGCCGACCAGGCCCGTCACCGCACCGACGGCCAGCCCCTGTGCCGCGAGGTGCCGGAGCGTCAGGTCGCCCCGCGCGGGCCGCCTCCTCTCCGGGCCGCGCCGGGACGTGCGGAGCATCGCGACCGCCGTGGCCAGCATCATCAGGGCGAAGGCGACGAGCAGGACCGTGCCCGGGACGTATGCGGCGAGCCGGCCGCCGCCGTAGGCGCCGGCCATGCTGAACGCGCCGAAGAGCAGTCCGGTCCGCCAGCGCACCCGGTGGGCGCGTGCGTGCGGGACCAGCGCGGCGAGGCTGGTGACGCCGACCACGAACAGCGAGGTGGCGATCGCTTCCTTGGTGTCCTGCCCGGCGAGGTAGACCAGGAGCGGCACGGTCAGGATCGAGCCGCCGCCGCCGAGCGTGCCCAGGCTGACACCGACGAGCACGGACGCGCCGGCGACCAGGGCGGTCACGGCATGCTCCGCAGCTCCGTGATCACCGTGCGGAGGTCGGGGCGCGGACCGCGGTTGTACGGCAGCTTGGACAGCAGCACGCCCATGGCGCAGGAGTTGTTGAGGGCCGCGTACGTCAGACCGGCGCCGATCGCGGTGCCGATCAGATGCGCGCCGGGCACGAACACGCCGACGATGCCGGTGGCCAGGACGAGGGAGCCGGCCACGAGGCGCACCTGGCGCTCCATGTCCCACCGCTCGGGCCCTCGGTCGACGGGTGCGCCGGCCGTCTCCCAGGCGACGATGCCGCCCTCCAGGACGCGGAGGTTCGGCAGGCCGGCATCGGCCAGGGCCTTCTCGGCCTGGGCGGCGCGTGCCCCGGACCGGCACACGAGTGCGACGTCTTCGCCGAGATGGGCCAGGAGCTCGGCCCGGTGCTCGCGCAGGGTGGCCAGGGGCACGCTGTACGAGCCGGGGATGTGCGCCGTACGGAACTCGCCGGGCGTGCGTACGTCGAGCAGGCGCGGCGCCCGCCCTTCCTGGACGAGCCGGTGCAGCACGGCGGGGGTGAGGGAACGGGAAGGGGCGGCGGCTGCGGCCCGCTCCGCCGAAAGGGCCCAGGCGGCGTACCCGCCGAGGATCTCGGAGACGTCCTCGAAGCCGCGCCGGCGCAGCACGCTCGCCGCGACGGACGACCGGTGGCCGCCCGCGCAGTGCACGACCAGGGGCCGGTCCGCGGGGAGTTCGTCCGTACGCCCCGCGAGTTCGCTGAGCGGAATGTGCAGGGCGGACTCGATGAAGCCGTTCGCTTCGCGCTCGTCAAGGGTCCGTACGTCGATGACGACGGGCGGATGGTCGCCGGAGGCGAGGGCGGAGCGCAGCCACGTCGCGGTCACCCGGCTCGCCGGGGCGACCTCGCCGAGTTCCCCCAGGGCCCGCTCGGGGTCGCGCAGGTAGCCCGCGGAGCGGTCGAGGCCGATCCGGGCGAGCCGGGTGACGACCTCCTGCTCCCGGCCCTGCGGTGCGATGACGAGGAGTGCGTCCGCGGGGTCGAGCACGGTGCCCGCCTGCTCGGCGAAGCGCCCGTCGGCGGGCACGTTCACCGCGCCGCGCAGGTGCCCGGTCGCGAACTCCTGCGGGTCGCGCGCGTCCACAACGACCGCGCCGGCGGCCCGCAGTGCGGTGAACTCGGCGAGAGACAGCGGCCGAGGGGCCGCGGAGGCGTCGTACCGGGCGCGGTCCTTGCGGTTGAGCTCGGCGTCGTAGGCGAAGTAACCGGGCGCGGCCGGCAGCCCGGCGGTGACGAGCGCGACGAACTCCGCACGGCTCATCGGCACGCACGCGTAGTTGGTCGCCCGCTGCTCGCCGATGGTCGACTGCTTCTCGGCCGAGAGGTTCTTGCCGCAGGCGGAACCGGCGCCGTGCGCGGGGAAGACCCGTACGTCGTCCGGCAGCCCCATCAGCTTGTTCTGGACGCTGTCGTGGAGCATCGCGCCCAGCTCCTCCGCCGTCACGCCGACGGAGGCCAGGAGGTCCGGACGGCCGACGTCGCCGATGAACAGTGCGTCGCCGGTCAACACGCCGTACGGCACGGCGTCGTCGGCGCGCTCGTACACGAGGACGCTGATCGACTCCGGGGTGTGCCCGGGCGTCTCCAGGATCTCCAGGGTGACGTCGCCGAGGGAGATCCGCTCGCCCTCGGCGAGCTCGCGGATCGGGTACTCGGTCTCGGCGCCCCGGCCGTAGCCGATCCAGGCGCCGGTCTCGTCCGCCATCTCCAGGTGGCCGGCCACGAAGTCGGCGTGGAAGTGCGTGTTGATGACGCCGACCACGGTGAGGCCGTGCGCGGCGGCGTCGGCGACGTACTCGGAGACGTCCCGGCGCGGGTCGACGACCACCGCCCTGCCGGTCTTCTCGTCGCCGACCATGTACGACGCCTGGGAGAGGCAGTCGAGGTAGTACTGGGTGAAGAACACGGCCATCCTTTCGATACCCCCTGGGGTATGTTCGGGCTCGACCGTAAAGGGGCTCCGGCAAGGAAGTCAAATACCCCCCTGGGTATTGCGCAGATCGCGGCGCCTGCGCCTGTGCGACTCGACGGGTGACTGTCCGTGCGGGTCGACGGCCGACGGGCCGTCGTCAGGACGCTCCCGGCCGATACTCCGGCCATGACACCTGCTCGTTCCACCGCGCGGTCACGCCGTGCCGCCGTCGCCGCCCTCGCGTCGCTCACCGCACTCGTCGCCCTCGGGGCACCGGTCACCGCCCTCGGCGCACCGGTCACCGCCACCGGTGCCCCGACGGCCGACAGCGGCCACCGTCGGCCGTGCACCGCCTCCCGGCTGCCCGACCACGGCACGGCACGTGACATCCGGCGGATCGCCGAGCGGGCCGCGGCCGACATGGGCCTCGAATCGGTGATCCTGCGGGTCACCGTCGACGGCCGCGAGGTCGTCACCACCGCTCTCGGCGAGTCGATGACGGGCGTCCCGGCCGACCCCGCCATGCACTTCCGCAACGGCAACGTGGCCATCAGCTACATGGGAACCGCACTCCTGCGCCTCGTCGACCAGGGCGCGGTCGGTCTCGACGACCCCGTCGCACCCTGGCTGCCCGACCTGCCGGGCGGCGAGAAGATCACCCTGCGCATGCTGGCCGCGTCCACCACCGGTCTCGTCGACTACGTCCGCCTCCCCGCGTTCCAGCAGGCCGTCACCGCCGACCCCTTCCGCCAGTGGACGGCGAAGGAGGTGGTGGCACTCTCGACCGACGAGCGGCTCTGGTACGAGCCGGGCACGAACTGGAACTACTCGCACGCCAACTTCGTCCTGCTCGGCGCCGCGCTGGAGAAGATCACCGGGACCCGTCTGGACGTCCTCCTCCGGCAGCTGGTCACCGGTCCGCTCGGGCTCCGCGAGACCCGTAACAGCTTCACGGCCGACATCCCGGAACCCGTCCTGCACGCCTTCACCGCCGACCGGGGGACCTACGAGGAGTCCACCTTCTGGAACCCCTCGTGGACCACCGCCCCCGGCGCCGTCCAGACCACCGACATCTGCGACCTGGCCCGCTCGGCCTCCGGCCTCGGCTCGGGCGAGCTGCTCTCCCCGTCCTCGTACCGGCAGCTCCTGAACCCGGGGACGGTCGGCCTCGGCCACGCCACCCGCGAGTGCCCGGCGACCGTCTGCCTCGCGAACACCGAAGCCACCCACTACGGCATGGGCGTGGTCGTCCTGGGCGACTGGATCGCCCAGCACCCTCTCTTCTTCGGCTACTCCGCCTCCATGGCGTACCTGCCGTCCGAGCGCCTGGCCGTCGCGGTCTCGACCACGCAGGGCCCCACGACCCCGGACGGCCACACCGCCCACGTGATCGCCCAGCGCATCGCGGCCGCTCTCGCCCCAGGGCACCCCATCCCCGACTTCGGCTGACCGGGAGACGTCTCAGGACTCCTTGTGATCGGGGACCAGAGCCGGGTCGGCGACACTGGGGCGCTCCTCCCAGAACGCCGGTGCCCACAGGCGCCGTACGAGCATGATGACCACGCCGACGACGGCGATGCCGATGCCGATGACGAGCGGGGGCCCGAGGCCGAACCACGAGGTGCCGCTGTACGAGTTCTCCGGATCGGACATGTCGGAGACCGACCTCACCAGGAGCCACGCCAGCAGCCCGGCACCGACCAGGGGGCCGACGCCGATGAACAGGAGGTTGTGGACGCTCTTGAAGAGGTGACGGCGGTAGTAGATCACGCAGGCGAGGCCCGTGAGCGCGTAGTAGAAGGCGATCAGCAGCGAGAGCGCGGTCAGCGAGTCGAAGAGGGCGTTGGTGCTGATCTGGTTCACCACGAGATACCAGGCGATGGCGATGCCGGCGACCCACCACGTACTTACGTCAGGGGTGCGGAAGCGCCGGCTGACGTGGCCGTAGTGCGCGGGCAGCGCCCGGCGGCGTGCCATGGAGAGCGCGGTACGCGACGCCGGGATGATGGTGGTCTGCGTGGAGGCGATCGCGGAGGTGCAGACGGCCATCAGCAGGATCCAGTCCCAGCCGCCCATCACGTCCCCGGCGAGCTGCGCGAAGATGAACTCCTCTTCCCCGGCGTTCTCGGCCAGGAACGTCGGACCGGCGTAGGCCACGACCGCGAAGCCCACGGACACGTACGTCACGAGCAGGATGACGGTCGACCAGAGTCCCGCCTTGCCGGGGGCGATCGCGGAGTCCTTGACCTCCTCGGTGAGGTTGACCGCCGACTCCCAGCCCCAGTAGATGAAGACGCCCAGGAGCAGCCCGCCGGTCAGCGCAGCGCCACCGGCGCCGAACGGGTTGAGCCAGCTGAGGGCGGGTTCGACCGAGTCGTACTTGCTCGTGCCGGCGTAGACGGCGTAGAAGGCCACCGCGACGAAGATCAGCAGGCAGACGACCTGCGCCAGGATGAGGACGTTCTGGAGCTTCGCCGACAGTTCGGTGCCGATGACGCAGATGGCCGTCATCACGAGGATGAGCAGCACCGTGAGCAGTTGGCGTACGAAGGTGTTGTCCACCCAGCTGTCGAGGCCGACGGCGAGCAGGCCGAAGGTGACGGCCACGTCGGCGAGCGAGCCGACGACCAGGACGCCGGTCATGGCGATGGCCCAGCCGCCGAGCCAGCCCGCCCACGGGCCCATGGCGCGGGTGACCCAGGAGAAGGTGGTGCCGCAGTCCTGGTCGACCTTGTTCAGGTAGTAGAACGCCGACGCGATCAGCAGCATCGGCACGAAGGCCGCGAACATCACCCCGGGGGCGTAGATCCCGACCAGTGCGACGATCGGGCCGATCACGGCCGCGAGGGAGTACGCGGGGGACGTGGAGTTGAGCCCGATGACGAGGGCGTCCACGAAGCCGATCGCGTTGTGCTTGAGTTCCGCCGGCTGTCCGGCGGGCTCGGCGGGCTCGGTATGCTCGGCTGCTGCCATGTTCCCTCGCTCCGGTCGAACCCCGAAAGAACCGCGAGACCTGTCCCTTCATCGTAGGAAGCCCCGGCCGCACGTGCATGCGCGGGATCCCGCCGGCGGCGCCGGGGGCGTCACTTACCGTGCGTGTCCGATGGCGTCTCCGCACTCGGTGGCCGGCGCTCCGCCGTGAAGCCGGCGACGACCACGGTGACGAGACAGAAGGCGACGACCGTCTCCGCCCAGAGGAACGCGATGTAGTCCATGAGGCAGCCGATGGGCGGCGCGCCCGGGGCCGTGTTGCGGAAGGCCGCCAGGGCGAAGAGCGTGGCGGCCATCCAGCCGAGCGCCGGCCAGGTCAGGCCCTTGCGCCGGGTGACGAGGAACCACGCTCCGATGAGCACCGAGACGGCGAGCGCCCACATGGCGGCCATCATGAAGCCGGCGAAGATCAGCACGCTGTTGGAGCGCCCCAAACCGACGTCGAAGACCGCGGTCCCGTCGACGTCCGAGGCGTCCACCGTGGCCGCGAAGAGCGCGTCGCTGTTGGACAGCGTCACGTGGACCGGGACCTTCCGGCCTCCCTGGGCGGCACTGAACTCGATCGCCGCGTCGTAGGCGTCGAAGGGGTAGTCCGTGATCGAGCCGCCGGTCAGGGTGACGGGCAGGTCCATGGTCGCGATACGGCTGTGCGCCGGGAAGGACAGGTCGCCCCGGGTGGAGGTCGAGGTCTGGATCGCGAGGTCCTCGGTGGGGGAGACGCCGCCGGCCTCGGCCAGGTCTCCCCGTGGGGTCACCTGGACGCGCAGGATCAGCTCCCGGCCGGCGGCGTCGACACGCTGGATCGAGGCGTCGACGTCCACGCGGTCGGGAGCCGGGCTGCCCACCCCGTACACGGTGTCGAGGGCTTGGCGTTCGCCGATCTGGAGCCATGTGCCGAAGGCGACGGCTGCCGCGATCAGGACGCAGGCCAGCACGACGGGCACGAGCCTGCCGCGGCTCGGCTCGCGTCGGCGGGTGTCGGACAACAGGGTCTCCGATCAGGAACTCGCACGGCAGGCGTCACGCACTGCCCTGCGAACAGGGTGCACGCCCTCCGGCCGGTGGTGCGCACAAGGGCTTCGTGTCGCGAGATCGGCTGCTCAGGGACTCGGCGCATCGGCTGCTCGGCGACTCAGGGACTCAGGGACTCAGGGACTCAGCGGTTCAGTGGCTCAGGCGCTCGACCTCGATGGACACCGCCTCCCTCACCAGTTCGCGGGCGTGGGGCAGGGGCAGGGCGCCGCTGAGCCAGCGCGTACTGAGCCCCTCCAGAAGTCCGGTGAGCCTCTCCGCGGATGCCGTGAGGGCCGGCGCGGGAGCTGTCGGCCGTACGCAGCTCAAGAGGTCCGCGACATCGTGGATCCAGGCCAGCGTGGCCCTGGCCAGATCGCCGCGCAGCTCGGGCTCGAAGATCGCACTGGCGCGCAGCTCCCCCCACGCGGTGCTGTTCTCACGGACCTCGGGAACGTCCTGGAACTCCAGGAGGAGGGACCGCTCCAGCTCCTGCAGGGCGTCGAGGGGCCCGCCGACGCCGTCCTCGTCGGACGTGTACCGGTCGGCCCTGTCGCTGATGAACTCCAGGGTGTGCCGCAGGGTGCCGGCCCGGTCCTTGAAGTGGTAGTAGATCAGCGCGGTGGACACCCCGGCCTCGGTCGCCAGCTCCTCCATGCGCAGCCCGCGGACTCCGCTCCGGGCTATGACCCGGGCGGCACCTTCCAAGATGGCCCTTCTGCGGTCCGTCGCCACGTGATCCCCCTCGTGAGTGGTCTGAACCAGCAGTGTCGCATATTGACTGAATCTTTAGTCAAAGTTGCGGACGGATGGTGGCTGCGGGGGGAGATAAAGTGCGGGTCATGGCGTCTCGCAGCACTCAGATCCTCGAAGCCGCCGCCCGGGTGATCGCCCGGCGCGGGGTCCGCGGCCTGCGCGTGGAGGAGCTGGCCGCCGAGGCGGGCGTGTCCACCGCGCTGATCTACTACCACTTCAAGGACCGCACCGGGATCCTGCTCAAGACGCTGGAGTTCATCAGCGACCGTGCCGCGCACTACACGACCCATCGCGAGCCGGACGCCGCACCGCTCGGCCCGCGGGAAGAACTCGACCAGACGCTTCTGCCCGAACTCCAGGACACGACCGAGGTCAGGGAGAACAGCAGCGCCTGGGGCGAGCTGCGCGCCAGCGCCGTCTTCGACGAAGTCCTGCGGGAAGACCTGACGAGAGCCACGGCGGTCTGGGTCCAGGAGGTGGCGGAGCTGCTGGGCGAGGTCCGGCCGATGGCTCCGGCAGCGGCTCTCTCGGCCGCCGCCGAGCGGCTCACCGCCCTCCTGGAGGGCCTGAGCATGCGCTGGCTCAGCGGAACGCTCCAGATTTCCCACGCCCGGACGCTGATGAGCGAAGCCATCGACGCCGAGGTCGAAGGGCTGGGCCGCCAGGACCCGTCCGCGTACGCCGGGTAGGCCGCGTGCGCCGAGTAGGCCGCGTACGCCGGGGCCGGCCGGAACTGCCGGCCGGCCCCGGTGAACCGGCCTACTTGGACTGCGTGGAGAGGCTCACGCCGCTGAAGTCCTGCGCGGCGGCGAGGCTGAAGTACACCCAGCCGGACGGCGGGTTGTCGATCGTCAGGGTCTCGCCGTTGCCGGCGTTGGTGGACTTCGCCTGGTAGCTGCCGGTGGTGGCCCAGCTGCTGCCGTAGTACAGGTCGGCGTTGCCGGTGCCGCCGCTGCTGGTGATCGTCAGCTGCTTGAGGCCGGCCGGCAGGTACACGAAGTGGTAGCTGTAGTTGCCGGTGGTGGCGGCGAGGTTGTCCCGGCGGCAGTTCTTGTCGAACTGGCGGGGGTCGCTGATGGTGCAGAGCTGGGCGGAGGGGGCCGAGGCCTCCGGCAGCGGACCGCAGTCGTTCGTCGCGCAGGCGGTCGTCAGCCAGGTGGCGAAGTCGGCGTCGTAGCCGGTGCCGATGGTCTGCTTCAGGAAGGTGCGGGCGCCGTTCCAGTCACCCGCGCGGTACTTGGTGAGCACGGTCTCGACGTCGGCGGGGTGCGCCTGGAGCATGTATCGGACCGCGAGGAAGCCCCAGCGGTAGACGCGGTTCGAGTTGACCTCGGGGTCCGCCTCCTGGCCGTAGACGGTGTCGAAGAGGTCGCTGAGCTTGTACGTCTTCTTGCCGGCCTCGGCGATCGCGTCGGCGTTGCGCTCGTTGCGGTAGCCGAACGAGATGTTCTCGGCGATGCCCTCGACCCACCAGATGGTCGGCGTGGTCATGCCCGCCTCGAAGTCGCCGGCCATGTTGTAGCGGCCGTCGAGGTAGTGGGTGTACTCGTGGTTGAGGTTCCAGATCTCGAAGTCCGGGCGCAGCCAGTGGGCCTCGTGGGCGATGAAGCGGGCCTGGTTGCCGGCGGCGGCCGGGTTGCCCTCCTCGTACATGCCGCCGTTGTCCACGTCGATGTTGTAGATGGCCCAGGCGTACAGCGAGTAGTTGGTGTAGTCGTCGAAGACGACGACTTCGAGGTTCGTGTTCACGTCACCGGGGATCGCGCCCTTGTCGCCGATGACCCGGTGGAAGTACGCGTCCTGGTTGACGAGGCTGGTGCAGGTGGCGGCCAGCTGTCCGGGGGACATGTCCTGGGCGCGGATCTTCAGGCCCGGGGTGCACGTGTGCTGGATCGGCAGGATCGCGGGGAGGACGCGGTCGCCCAGGTCGCAGATGGCGTAGGCCGCGCAGTTGCCCCTGTCGTACTGGCGCGTGTACCAGCCCAGGTTCATGGTGATCGGCGCGGTGGGGCCGACGTTCGGGTAGCGGTTGATCAGGTCCTTCAGCAGCGGCCGGACCCGGTCCTTGAGCTCGGGGACGTCGAGGGCGTGGCCGAGGAAGCGGCCGACGTTGCTGACGACGTCCAGGCGGTTCAGCTGCGCGCTGTTGCGCGTGATGAAGCCGGCCCAGGTGTCGAGGATGGCGGGGTCGGCCTTGAGGGCGGCCCGCCAGCCGCGGTCGTCGTTCCTGGCCTTGAAGCCGTTCTCGACGACCCACTCGACGTGCTGCATGGAGAGGTTCATCTGGCTCGGCCAGGTGCCGTCGTAGCTGCCGAGCATCCACTTGACGACGCCGGCGTACCGGCCCGCCGCGTGGGTGCTGTCGATCAGCGTGACGACCTCGTTGAGGATCTCGCCGTTGGCGTCGGTGACGTCCTTGCTGCGCGGCGAGGCGAAGAACGCGTCCAGCGCGCCGAGCGCCGCGCCGTCCAGCGCCGTGCCGTAGTCGCCGACGACGTCCGCGTGGTTGTCCTGCACGTAGTAGCCGGCGCGCAGGAACAGCACCAGCTGGCCGATGGCGGCGCTGTTGTTGCCCGAGTAGGTGGCGGACGCGTCGCGCAGCGCGTTGGCGACGGTCACCATCTGGGGCTCGCGGAAGGCCTTGCGCGCGTCCTCCCCGGTGAGGCTGAACAGCGGGTACGTACAGGTGATTCGGGGGAGGGCCTTGAGCTGCTGGACCAGCGCGCTGCCCGTGGCGTTGATGACGCCGGAGAGGTCACTGCAGTCGTCCGCGGCGGCGGCCGAGGACTGCTTGCCGACCTTGACGGGCTTGAGCACCGGGGCGGGTGCCGGGGAGGACTCCGCGGCACTGTCCTGCGAGGAGATCCGGAAGCGGGAGCTGTTGCTCATCGCGTCGGGCGACTTGGGGACGGGGATCGACCGCGGCGCCGAGGCGGCGGTTCCGGTGGCGTTCGTACCGACCGGGGTCGTGGCGCCGACGGAGGCCGCCTGACTCCGCGGGGTCAGCAGGCCGAGCGCGATGAAGACGGCTGCGCCGAGTGCAGGGAGTCTTCGCGCGTTGGCCTTCGATATCCGGAAGGGATGCATCTGTGGGGGCCTCCGGGGCCGTTGTGGCCACGTGCGGGGGACACACGGGCGACTGATGTGTGACATGTAAAATTTCACATGTCGCATCGTGCGGGAAGTGTTTCGGCCAGATTGACCGGCCCGCAACGGAAACGGTGTCCACTGCCGAGACCGGATCGCCGCGATTGAGGCGTTTGCGATGTCCGAGGAGCATCGGAAGGAGCGCCTAGCCGACGCGGCCCCCGTCTGTCAGTCCGCAATCTTCCGGAGTCTCCCCGCGCGCGCCCGTTGCTACGGTCCAGACCTCACGTTCGCCCGGCCCGGACAGACGGCGCCGGCACGGTCCGAAGCGGCGCGCGGCATGGGTCCCGCACCGCTTCCGGACTCATCGTCATGCTCCCTACCTGGAGGTCACGTTGAGCGCGCAGCACCCCACTCGCAGGAACATCCTCAAGACCGCCGGTGGTCTTTCGGCGGCGATGACCCTGGGTGCCGCAGGCGTCCTGGGGGCGGCGGCGCCGGCGTCGGCCGCCGGTGACGGCTTCGGTCTGCACATCGTGGACCACAACGAGGCCGACCACCGCATGTGGTACTACCGGTTCTCGACCAGTGCGATCGGCTGGAACCCCGCGGTCAACGTGCTCCTCCCCGACGACTACCACTGGAGCGGGCGCAGGTACCCGGTGCTCTACCTCTTCCACGGTGGCGGCACGGACCAGGACTTCATCACGTTCGACCGCGAGGGCATCCGTGCCTGGACCGCCGGCAAGCCGATCATCGTCGTCATGCCCGACGGCGGGCACGCGGGCTGGTACTCCAACCCCGTGAGTTCCAACGTCGGCCCGCGGAACTGGGAGCACTTCCACATCGCGCAGCTGATCCCGTGGATAGACGCGAACTTCCGTACGTACGCCGAGTACGACGGCCGTGCCGTGTCCGGCTTCTCGATGGGCGGCTTCGGCGCGCTGAAGTACGCCGCCAAGTACTACGGCCACTTCGCCTCCGTGAGCGCCCACTCCGGCCCGGCCAGCCTGCGCCGGGAAGGCGGCCTCGTGGGGCACTGGGCCAACGCCTCCGCCGCGGCCCTGGACCTGGGCGGCGGCACGATCTACGGCGCGCCGTTCTGGGACGAGGCCCGCGTCAGCGCGGACAACCCGGTCCAGCGGATCGAGAGTTACCGGCACAAGCGGGTCTTCCTCGTCGCCGGCACCAGCCCCGACCCGATCAACTGGTTCGACACGGTCAACGAGACCCAGGTTCTCGCGGGTCAGCGGGAGTTCCGGTCCCTTCTCGGCGGCGCGGGAATCCCGCACGAGTGGTACGAGCTGCCCGGCGGCCACTTCATCCGCCACGACATGATGCAGCGCGACATCGACGGCATCATCGGCCGCCTGCGGAGGGCGTGAGCGGCACTCGCCCCGCTCCACGTCCGTCCTCCGCCCATCCCCGGACGATCACAGAGAAGGAGCCTTCCGTGCTTCTCGGACTGTCCCGACGCGCGCTGAACTGTGTGGTCGCGGCGACAGCGGCTCTTCTGCCGTTGCTGCCGGCCGCGGCCCCGGCCACGGCTGCGGCCCCGACCACGGCCACGGCCGGGACCGCCGGCTCGGCCTCGGCGTGCCCGGCCGCCGGCTTCGTGAACCAGCCCTTCCACCCCGGTCACAACGGCGTCGACATCGCCAACGACACCGGGACGCCGATCTACGCCGTGGGCGACGGCGAGGTGACCATCTCGGGATACGCCAGTGACTACGGCCAGTGGATCCGCATCCTGCATCCGGACGGGAGGACCTCCGAGTACGGGCACATGTACCAGCGGGACGTCTCGGCCGGCGACCGTGTGGTGGCCGGCCAGCGGATCGCCCTGATGGGCTCCGAGGGCAACTCGACCGGCCCCCACCTCCATCTGCGGATCTGGGCGGGGGTCCCGAACAATTCGAACGGACTCGACCCCGAGGTCTACCTCGCGGAGGGCGGCGTGGTGCTGCCCTGCATCCCCGGCAGTGGTCCACGGCCCAAGCCCCTGGTGTACCCGGTGGAGTCGGGCCGGGTGGTGTCGGCGCGGTCGGCGGACGGCCGCCTGGAGGTGTTCGCCGCCGGCGCGGACGGCGTCCAGCACGCCTGGCAGCAGGAGGCGAACCGTAACTGGTCGGAGTGGGAGCAGACCGGCGGTCCCGGCAACGCCGAGCTCGCGATCGCTCCCAACGCGGACGGCCGCCTGGAGATGTTCGCGATCAACGGGAACACCTTCCGGCACCGCTACCAGCTCTCCCCGTCGGGCGGTTGGTCCGCCTGGGAGGACTTCGGCGGCGGCGGTCGTGACATCGCGGCCGGCGTCAACGCCGACGGGCGCATCGAGGTCTTCGCCTCCGGCCCGGTCGGCGTCTTCCACCGGTACCAGCTGACCCCGAACGGCGGCTGGTCGCCGTGGGAACCGACGGGCGGCGGGCCCGCCGACAGCCGCATCGAGATGGAGAAGTCGCCCGACGGCCGCCTTGAGGTGTTCGCCCTCAACGGCAGCACCTTCCAGCACCTGTACCAGACGGCCCCGAACGGCGGCTGGTCCTCGTGGGACGACTTCGGCGGTGGCGGTCACGACCTCACCGTCGACCACAACGCCGACGGCCGGATCGAGGTCTTCGCCTCCGGCCCGGCCGGCGTCTTCCACCGGTACCAGACAGGTCCCACCACGTGGTCGGGCTGGGAATCCACCGGCGGCCCCGCGAACGCCCAGCTCAGCAGCGCGCGCACGGCGGACGGCCGCGTCGAGGTCTTCGCCATGAACGGCGACACGGCCGTGCACGCCTGGCAGACCGCGGTGAACGCGCCGTACAGCGCGTGGGAGGCCTTCGGCGGCGGCGGCACCGAAGTCACCGCCGCCTCCAACGCCGACGGGCGGATCGAGGTCTTCGGCACCAGTCGCGCCGGCACCTACCACCGATGGCAGACCGGCTTCTCCACCTGGTCCGCATGGGTCTGGGTCAACAGCACCGCAGGCCCCTCCCTCGACTGACCCTTCCGATCGCCACACACACGACCCGCGGTCGGCCGAGCCCCACGGCACGGCCGGCCGCGCGGTCCGTCTGGAGACGCCCATGCTTCCGATCAGCAGACGGAACCTGCTGCGGGGTGCCACCGCGGCCGGCGCGTTCGCGTTCCCGGGTGCAGCCCGGGCCACGACCGCCGAGGCCGTCGCAGCCCCTCGGTGGATCGGCGCGGGGCCGTTCGCCCGCGTCTACGACCCCTCCACCGTCACCGGACCGCGCTACCTCAACGACCACACGCTGATCAAGGCCCGGGGACGCTGGCACCTGTTCGGGATCGTCGGGGACAGCGCGCCGCCCGGCGAATCCCCGGACAGCTCGGCCGAGATCGCCTTCGCCCACGCCTCCGCGCCCACCCCGCACGGCCCCTGGACCACCCACGCCGACGCCCTCACCGTCGCACCGTCCTACTTCGGCGAGGAACACCTCTGGGCGCCGCACGTCGTCGAGGCGGGCGGCCTGTACCGAATGTTCTACGCCGCCGGCGGAGCGAGCGGCGCCGCGATCAACCTCGCCACCTCCACCGACCTGTTCACCTGGACCCGCGAACCGTCCGGGCCTCTGTTCCGGGGGATCGCGGCGCGCGACCCGATGGTCCTGCGGGTCGGCGACGAGTGGGTCATGTACTACACCGAACTCTCGGGCACGAACGACGGCCACCATGTCGTGGCCTACCGCCGGTCCGCCGACCTGCTGCGCTGGAGCGAGCCGGGCGTCGCGTTCACCGACGCGAGCACGGACACGACCGTCTCGGTCACCGAGTCGCCGTACGTCGTCGAACGGGACGGCTGGTACTACCTGTTCATCGGGCCGCGCAACGGCTACGAGGGCACCGACGTACTGGCGTCGCGCGATCCGTTCCACTTCGACCTCACCGGCCACGCGGGGCATGTACCGGGCCACGCGGTGGAGGTGTTCACCGACGGGGAGGAGTGGTACGCCAGCGCCGCGGGCTGGTTCGGGCAAGGGCTGTACGTCGCGCCCCTGCACTGGCGGGACACACCACCTCCGTGGCAGAGCCCGGACAACCCGGTGGCGGGCCTCGACGTCGACGGCCGGCTGACGGTGTTCGCGCTGGACGCCGCCGACCGTTCGATGCTGCGGCGCGTCCAGCTCGACCCGAACACCGACATCTGGTCGGAGTGGGAGACCTTCGGGGGGCCGGCCGGTGCGGTTCCCACGCTGGGGCGCAACACCGACGGCAGGCTGGAGGTGTTCTCCCTCGCTCCCGGCGGCCTGAACCTGCATCACCGCGTGCAGCGCCCGGACGGCGGCTGGCACGACTGGGAGGAGTTCGGCGGTCCCGCCGGCGCCGCCCCCGCCGTCGCCCGTAACGCCGACGGCCGACTGGAGGTCGTCGCGTCGAGCCCCGGCGCCGCCTCCTTCGCACGGCGGCGGCAGTGGTCGCCCGGATCGCGGGCCTGGGAGGCGTGGGAACCCGGCTTCGGCGGAGCGGCGGGCGCCCCGCCGGTGGTCGCGGCCAACGCCGACGGCCGACTGGAGGTGTTCGTCCTGGCGGCCGGCGGCTCCGGCATCCGGCACCGGTGGCAGGAGGCCCCCAACGGCGCCTGGACCGGCGCGTGGCACTCCTTCGGCACCGCGGCCGGTGCCGCGCCGCGGACGGCCAGGGACGGTACCGGCCGACTGACCATCGCCGCGATCGGACCGTCCGGCGTGGGGACGTTCTCCCGGCGCCAGGCCGTGCCGAGTGGCGGCTGGGACGGGTGGCAGCCGCTGTTCGGCTGGAGTGCCGCCGCCCCGGCGATCGCCGCCAACGCCGACGGCCGGCTGGAGGCGTTCTCCCTCACTCCCGGCGGCGCCCGGCTCAGCCACCGCTGGCAGGTCACGCCCGGCGGGAACTGGGATCCCGGCGGCGAGTTCGGCGAACCGGGGATCAGGCTCGCGGCCACCCCCTCGGCGGCGCTCGACGCCACCGGCCGGATGCACGTCTTCGCCGTCACCGGCGAGGGCCGGGTACGGACCCGTGTCCAGGCATTGCCGAGCGGCGGGTGGCGACCGTGGGCGGAGTTCGGCGACCGCAGGGTCGCGCCCCTCGTGTCGGGCAGTCCCGCTCTCTGAGTCGGACCGCGCCGCGCTCCATGTGCGGATCTCGCCACGTGAAGTCGGTGAATGGGCGGTTCGATCGCGTCACGAACGGCCCGGATCGCCACGCGTCCCCTCCGGGCGCGGTGACCTTTCCCACCTTGCACGGGGCGTGACACGGCATGCGCGGTCGGGTGCGAGGGTGGGTCCGCTGCCCCCGGGCGCGGCCGTCGGCAGCCCGTCTCGCTCGCCTCGGTGCGAAATTCTCGGCCGATCGGTGCGGCAGACGGCCGAAAACGACATCAAATCGCCGACCCACGCCGACGTGGAGGTGTCCTGGGTCACAGGGCACGCTCTTCGCGGCACGTGTCGGCCGGGGCCCAGGGGCGGATGACTGCGGCGGTTTCCGCGCGCCGCTCCGGCGGGCCTCCGGCCACCGCGGTCCCTCCGGCCCGAAGTGGCCGAAGCGCGCCGGTGAACTCTCCTGACTCGTGAGTATCGTTCCGCTCGTCCGGCACCGCGACGGGAGGAAGAGGGGGAGCGTGAGCGGCGTAGTCGTCCATCTGCCGCAGGGGAACGGTGGCGCCGACGGCGGCGAACCGTGTGCCGACGCGGTCACGTTACGGCTCGGCCCCGGCCAGGTCGCCCGCTTCGGACGGGGCTCCGAGACGACCCCGGTGGAACTCCGACTGGCCGACGCGGCGATCTCCCGGCTCGCCGGCGAGATCCGCGCGACCGACGACCACTGGCAGCTGACGAACCACAGCACCACCCACTGCTATCTGGTGGAGAACCCCGAGGGGGCCGGTGAGTACCTGAGGGTCCCGCCGCGGCGCGTCGGGGCGCCCGTCCCGTTCGAGTTCTCGCGTGTGGTGCTGCCCACGCGCGGAGACCTCACGGTCTCCTTCCAGGTGTTCGCGCCCGACCACGTCTATCTGGACCCGGAGGCGATGGGCGTTCCCTGGGGCAGCCGCACGGTCACCGCGTACTCCCTGGACGAGTCGGCCACGTACTTCCTCGTCCTCGTCGCGCTCTGCGAGCCTCGCCTGCGCGACCAGTCCCGCGTGGCGGTCCCGACCACGCCCCAGATCGTCGAGCGACTGAGGGGGCACGTCACCGGCGGCACGCTGACCGCCCGGGCGATCAGCTCGCACATCGACTACCTCGCCGAGGAGAAGCTGCGCATCGGCGTCCCGGACGCCCACGAACCCGGCAAGGGCGAGCGCCGCAACGGCAAACGCGAGGAGATCGTCGGGCTCGCGCTGCGGTTCGGGCTCGTACGGGAGGAACACCTCGCGCTGCTGCCGTCCCTGGCCGGCGGCGGGCGGGAGCGGCAGGGGCCGCGATGACCCCGCAGGGCGGCCCGGGCGACGCCACGGGACACGACCCCACGGACCTGCTCCCGCCCGGCTACCGGGCGGGGGACTGGGTGGTCACCGAGCTGATCGGGGCCGGAGGCTGGTCCACGGTGTACGCGGCCCGGCCGGCCGACGCGCCGCAGGACGGTCCCGTCCGGGTTCGCGAGGGCCGGTCGTCGGGTGTCACGGACGTCGCGCTCAAGATCATGCCCACCGCGGGGCTCGCGCCGCGCCAGGCACGCAGGATCGTGGAATCCGCCCACCGCGAGGTCGAACTCGGGCGCAGGGCCGGACATCCCCGCCTGATCGGTCTCCGGGAGTCCTTCGTCCTCTCCGCACCGGACCTGCCGGCCGTGGACGGCGCGATCGTGCTGGTCATGGAGCGGGCCGCCGGGAGTCTGCGCGAACTCCTCGACGCGGGCGTGTCCGAGGCCGATCGCGGCCGTCTGATCGCGGGGATCTGCGAGGGCCTGGCCCATCTCCACCGGTCGGGCTGGGTGCACGCCGACCTGAAGCCGGAGAACATCCTGCTGGGCAGGGACGGGTCCGTGAAACTCTCCGACTTCGGCCTCGCCACGGAGCTGACCGGGACGCACGGGTACGTACCTCCCATGGGCACCCTGGACTACCTTCCGCCCGAACGGTGGAGGGCACCGCTGGGGGAGCTGGGCGTGCAGGTCCGGCCGAGTGCCGACATCTGGGCCCTGGGTGTCGTCGTCCACGAGGTGTTCGCCTCCGGTGCCTCACCGTTCCCCGGCGCCACGCCCGTGGCGCGGGGCGCCGCCGTGCAGGAGTACGGCGAGGGGCGTGCGCCGCTGCGCATGGACCTCGCGGTGCCGCCGTTCTGGCGCGCACTGGCCGCCGACTGCCTGGCCCCGACGCACGCGGCACGCGCCCCGCACACGGCCGAGAGTCTGCTCGCCCGCATCGCCGCCCGGGAGGGGACGGGCGACACCGGGGCGCGACGGCTGCGGGGCGTGGCCCGGGCCGCGGTCCTCGCCGCCGCGCTCTGCGGGACCGCCGGCGCGACCCTCTGGTCGGACGCGGTGCGGGAGGGCGCGTCCGCGGGGCCCGGCCGTGCGGTCGGCACGCTCACGGTCTTCAACGCCGAGCGGGGCTGCCAGGACCGGGCCGACCGGGACCCGCAGTGCAGTCTGGGCCTGGCGATCGATCCCCAGGGGCCGTACGCCGCGGACAACGTCGTCACGACCCGGGTGTGGCACGGCGACGCCCTCACCGCCGACTGCCGGCTGCCCGACGGACAGCCCATCGTGGACGAGGCGGGCCTGCAGTCCACGCTCTGGTTCCGCGTCCGGCTCAGGGACGGCTCCACGCACCCCGCGGCCTGGCTCCCCGCCGTACGCACGAAGGACCGGCCGGCGCTGCCGGGGTGCCCCCCTTCCACGGCCGGGCGCTGATCAGGCCGTTGTCACTCCGGAGCGTTCCGGATGCCCGGCGCCGGGGGCGCACGGCTAGCTTGCGGACCGCCACGTCCACCACACGAAGGAGACGACGAACCCCATGCGCGCCATGCGATCGCTTCTGCTCGGCGGGACCCTGGTCCTCACCACCCTCGCGGCTCCCGGCGGTGCCCTGGCCGCGTCGGCGGGGGCCACCGACGCCGTCCAGAGCTTCCGGAACCAGGCCACCGGCCGGTGCCTGGACGACACCAGCAACGGCTTCCGCGTCTGGAGCTGCAACGGCAGCACGCCCCAGCGGTGGAACGTGCACGTGTGGGGCGACGGAACCCGCCAGCTGAGGAACGAGAACACCGGCCGCTGCATCGAGGACACCGACAGCGGGTTCCGTACCGCGGTCTGCAACTCCGGCGCGGAACAGAGCTGGTGGGTGACGGTCTGGGGCGACGGCACCGTCCGCTTCCAGAACCAGCTCACACAACGCTGCATCGACGACAGCTCCCTCGGCCTGCGCACCTGGGCCTGCAACAGCACCGAGTACCAGAGCTGGTCCTGAAAGCCCGGGGGCGCCGTGACCGTTCCGCGGTTCCGGCGCCCCGAGGCGACCTAGTTCACCGCGGGACCGGAATCGTTCAGCCAGCCCCAGTCCGCCCAGGTCGTGAACCCCGTCTGCCAGCGGTGATAGACCCCGGCGTGGCTGGTGCCGAACACCTCGATGCGACCGTCGGCGTTGTTGCTCGCGCCGATCTCGGTGCCACCGCCCCCGAAGGTCTCCCAGGGCGCGTACGACGCGTTCGGCGCGGTCTGCCAGGTGTGACTCGCGGTGCCGGCGTTGATCGCGAACACCTCGACCCGGCCGTCCACCGACCGCGAGGCGGTCAGCTCGGCGTCGGGGATCCCGCCGGTGCCCGTCCAGGCCGACCACGAGGCCGGGCCGGTCTGCCACCGGTGGAACACGCCGTCGGCGTTGGAGGCGAACACCTCCAGCCGGCCGTCCTGGTTGTGGGTGGCGGTGACGTCGTGACCGCCGCCGCCGAAGTCCTCCCAGGCGGACCAGCCACCGCTGACCGCGGTCTGGTACAGGTGCCCGAACGTCGAGTCCGACAGCGCGAACACCTCGAGCCGCCCATCGGGTGCGTTCTCCATGGCGAGTCGCGCGTTGGCCGGGCCGCCGCCGGTGCCCTCCCAGTCGGCCCAGGCGCCGCTGGGAGCCGTCTGCCAGCGGTGGAACACTCCGGAGGCGTTGGAGGCGAACACCTCGATGCGGCCGTCGGCGTTGCTGCCCGCGGCCAGCCGGTATCCCCCGCCGCCGAAGTTCGCCCAGCCCGACCAGCCCGCGCTGGGCCCGGTCTGCCACATGTGGTCGAACGTGCTGTCCGAGAGCGCGAACAGCTCCAGCCGGCCGTCCGCGTTGGACGCCACCGCCAGCTGCGCGTTCCGCGGACCGCCCTCGAACCGCCACTGCGACCAACTGCCGTTCACCGCGGTCTGCCACGCGTGATAGACCCCGTCGGCCCCGGCGGCGAAGGCTTCGAGCCGCCCGTCTGCGGACCGTCCGGACACCACGCGTCCCGAGCCGTACGGGTGCTTGGGACCTGCGCTC
The DNA here is from genome assembly GCF_036226445.1 of Streptomyces sp. NBC_01255. NCBI lineage: Bacteria > Bacillati > Actinomycetota > Actinomycetes > Kitasatosporales > Streptomycetaceae > Streptomyces > Streptomyces sp. NBC_01255. The sequence goes on along the minus strand of NZ_CP108474.1, from coordinate 612,183 downwards.
ACACCGGACCACAGCGCGTTGGCGATGGTCACGGCGTCGCCCGCCTCGACGGCGTACAGGCCACGCAGGTCCTCTCTCGGTCGCTGCACGTTCCAGCACACGTCGCCGATCGCCTGGTTGTTCCACGAGCCGCCCGGATAGAGCCGTTCCATCTCGTCGAGGAAGGCGTTCGTGGCGTAGGCCGGGTTCAGCCGTTCCTCCCGGCTGCCCCACCAGTCCTGCTGCTGGAACAGCCCGAGGCTGGTGTAGTCGACGGCCTGGGAGTAGTTGTTCATGCTGCTCTCGACGATGATCGTGGCGATGGCGATCGCCGCGGCTCTCGGGTTGAGCCCGCGGTCCTTCACCGCCTGCGTGACCATCCGCGCGCAGGACACCTTGTAGGCGTCGAGGTATCCGGCCATCTTCGCCCGCAGCTGAGGGTTGAGCTGGTCGGCCATGACGCCGTCGGTGGCCGACGGGCCGGCCGGGTCACACGGCACGGTCGGAATGGCGAACCCCTGTGGTCCGCTGAAGTACCGCGAGACGCCGTGACGTTCGCCGTCCGGGCTCGGCACCGATGCGTGTCGGGCCAAGGCGACCGAGGTGGTCATCCCCATGACCAACCCCCAGACAGCGGCCACGAAGGCCGTTCTGGTGAGCACACGGCGTAAGAGACTTCGTGCCATCGTGAGCCTTTCTGTCGTGAGGAGTGCCGTCGAATCGGCAAGCTAGTGGTGGGCTGGCCGGGCAAGGCATCCGGAACGATCCGGAGTGACAGGGGCGACGTTCCTGATGCGGGAGCCCACCACCCCCTGAGTTGATCGAAATTCGATCAATCGACCGAGATTCGTTGACTCGATCACGTGTCGGCTCTAGCTTCTGGCGGCAGCAGACCGTCAGAAGGGTGTGGCGTCATGACCATCGGAGCACGTTGGGGACGGAAGGTGACGAGCCGTGGGCTCGTCGGCGCCGCTCTCGCTCTCACCGGAACCCTCGCTCTCGCCGACGTACCCGCCTCGGCCGCGGGAAGCACGACCTACGTGAACTGCTCAAGCCCGACGGCCGGAGACGGCAGTCAGGCGTCGCCGTTCAACAGCATCGGCCAGGCCAACGGAAAGGTGTACGCCCCTGGTGACACGCTCGCCTTCGCGTCCGGCACCACGTGCACGGGCTCCCTCGCGCCCCAGGGCAGCGGCACCGCCACCGACCCCATCACCCTCACCGCCTACGGCGCCGGCGCGCTGCCCGTGATCGACGGCGCCGGCGCCGCCCACGCCGTCTCCTTCGCCAACCAGGACCACTGGCGGATCAGCAACCTCAAGCTGACCAACCCGGCCTCCTCGCTCGCCCGTCGTGCCGGTCTGCGGATCTCCGCCACCGACGGGACGGCGCACCGCGGTTTCGACATCGGCCATCTCGTCATCGACCGCGTGGCCGGCCAGACGAACAAGAACAGCCCGACCACCGAGGACTTCGTCCAGTCCGCGGGCATCGTCACCGGCGCGAGCGGCACGAACTCGACGCTCAACGACATCCACGTCCACCACAACCAGATCAGCAACACGGGTGGCGGAGGCCTCAAGATCCGTGTCGGCGCCATGGCCGTCAAGGGCTCCGGCGTCCTGATCGAGCACAACACCATCAAGGACGTCGGCGGCGACGGCATCATCGCCAGCTACGCCGACGCACCCATGATCCAGTACAACAACGCCTCCGGCGTCGGCAACGGCGTCTACCCCTTCTCCGGCGGCAACTTCGCCGGCATCTGGGTGCTCGGCGACCACAACCCGACCATCCAAAAGAACGCCGTCCACGGCATCACGCGGATGTCCGTGGCCGACAGCCAGGCGTTCGACTGTGACTGGGGCAACACCGGCACCTGCACGATCCAGTACAACTTCAGCCGCGACAACATCGGCGGCTTCTTCCTCGACTGCGACGGGTGCGGGACCATCGGCGGCGCCCGCCAGATCATCCGCTACAACATCTCCGAGAACGACTGCCGCATGAGCAGCGTCAGCGCCGGCCGTTCCGCCCTGCACATGTACAACAACGTCATCTACTGCACGGACAGGAAGCTCGACATCACGCTCCCCGACGAAAGCGTCGTCGAGAACAACATCTGGGTGGGCACCGCCGACTCCCGGCTTCCCACCGGCCCCGGCGTCCGGTGGCTCTGGAACGTCTTCCAGGGTGTGCCGCGGCCGACCGCCAACGGCATCGCCGGCGACCCGCACTTCGTGAACCCCGGCACCGGCGGCGACACGATTCACTCCGTCGACGGCTACAAGCTGCGTACCACCTCCCCGGCCCTGAGCAACGGATCCGTGATCAGCGGCAACGGAGGCCGTGACTACTGGGCGAACCCCGTGTCCGCCCAGACGAAGCCGCACCGCGGCGCGTACAACGGCCCCGGCATCCAGAGCGACCAGCCCACCGGGTAGCGCCCGGACGTCAGCTCCTGGCCGGAGGTCGCTCGTGCTCGTGGCGGCTTGCTCCTTCACGGGGTTCGCCGTGGGTTCGGCGAGGCAGTTCGACCCGCACCGTCAGTCCGCCTGCCGGGCGAGGCGTCGCGGTGATCGTGCCGTGGTGGGCGAGGGTGGCCGCGCGGACCACGGCGAGGCCCAGGCCCAGGCCTCTGCCCCGGAGCCGCCGGCCGCGTTCGAACGGCTCGAAGAGCGTGGGGATCTCGTCGGGGTCGAGGACGGGGCCGGTGTTGGCGACCTCCACGAACGCCAGCTCCCCGTGGACACCCGTGGCCATCGTCGCGGTGCCGCCCGGATGGTTGTGGCGGACCGCGTTGGCCAGCAGGTTCAGCGCGATGTGCCGGAGCAGTGAGGGGTCACCCGCGACCGGTGCGGGGGCGAGGTGCGCCGTGACGCGGACGTCCGCGGTCCGGGCTTCCTCGGCGAGGTCTTCCGCGGCGCTCCTGGCGCCGTCGGCGAGGTCCGCCGGGTGCGGTGTGACGTGCGCGCTCTCGCCCCGGGCCAGGGTCAGCAGCGCGTCGATCAGGTGCTGGGAGCGGGCGTTGGCGTCCAGCGCCCGCTGGAGGGCGGGTTTCAGGTCGGCGGGGACACGGCCCTGGGCCAGGGGGATCTCCAGCGCGGTGCGCTGGAGGGTGAGGGGCGTGCGGAGTTCGTGCGAGGCGTGAGCGGTGAAGTGCCGCTGGGCGGTGAAGCTGCGGTCGAGCCGGTCGAGCATGGCGTCGAACGTGTCGCCGAGCTCGCGGACCTCGTCGCGCGGTCCGCCCAGGTCGAGCCGTTCGTCGAGGGTGCTGCCCGCGCCGATGCGGCGGGCGGCCGCCGTGACCTGGGTGAGACGGTGCAACGAGCGGCGCCCGGCCCACCAGGCGAGGAGTGCGGCCAGGGCGCTGAAGACGACGAGCAGGAGCAGCGACCGGACGAGCAGGTCGTCGAGGATCCGGTGCCGGAAGTCGTCGAAGGCTTCGGCGGGGGTGGTCAGTGCGGCCGGTGAGCTGTCCGGCGGCAGGGGAGCGGGGCTGCGTCCCGGCTCGGGGGTGCCGGTGACCGGGATGGCGGGCGTGACGGGCGCCGGGACGAGGAGGGAGCGGTTCTCCTCGATGAGCTGGCGGGAGCTCAGCCAGTTCAGCAGGAGCAGTCCGGCACCGAGGACGACGAAGACCGACGTGGTCATCAGGGTCAGCCGGCCTCGCAGGGGCAGCCGGTACGGTGGCGTACGGCGAGCCGCGCGACGCCGGTACGGGCGGCTCACAGCCGGTACCCGAAGCCCGGATCGTGGCTGATCGGCGAGGGTTCGCCCAGCTTGCGCCGCAGCGCGTGAACGGTGACCCGGACCGCGGTGGTGGCCGGGGCCAGGGCCGCGTCCCACAGCCGGTCCTTGAGTTCCTCCGTACCGACCGGGGCGCCGTCCGCCGCGAGCAGCAGCTCCAGCACGCCGAGTTCCCTGGGCGTCAGCCTCAGCGGCCGGCCGTCGCGCTCCGCGACCCGGCGGACGGTGTCCAGACTGATGCCGTGCCGGCTCAGCACGGTCGCGGTGCCGCCGGTGGAGCCGCGGCGCCCGAGGGCGCGCAGCCGGGCGACCAGCTCCAGGTAGGAGAACGGCTTGGCCATGTAGTCGTCGGCGCCTTGGCCGAGTCCGTCGACCAGGTCGGACAGGGCGCCGGCGGCGGTGAGCATCAGGATCCTGGCCGGGTAGCCGGCCGTGTTCAGCGCCCGGCAGACGGCGTCCCCGCTGAGGTGGGGCAGGTCCCGGTCCAGGACGAGGACGTCGTACGAGGCGGCGGCCGTCATCTCCAGAGCGCGCGCGCCGTCGTGGGCGACCTCGCACACCATGCCCTCCTCACGGAGGCCCTCCGCGAGCATCGTGGCCAGCTCCACCTCGTCCTCGACGATGAGCACCCGCATTCCGTACCACTCCACTCGACCGTGCCCCGCGCCGTCCTGTCCGCGAACCGCCTGCTCAAGGATGCCCTCCGGGGGCGTTAGCCGGCGGTTAGGCGCACGCTCACCGGTGGCTCACCCGACGCTCCGTAGAACTGCCGTACGTCATCGTCGAGAGCGAACAGGGAGCAGAACATGCGCAGTCGAGCCGAGCGGGCCCTCATGGCGGCGGCCGCCGTGGCCGCGGTACTCGTGATGAGCGGCTGTTCCTCGGAGGACACCGCTCCCAGGGTCGCAGGGGACGACGGGTCGGGCGCCGGCGCGCCGCAGGACGACAACGCGGTCCGCCGGGCCTGGGTGACCTGCATGCACGGCCAGGGCCAGAACGGCGTCCAGCAGGACAAGGACGGCAACATCTACATGCCCGCCTCGGGGATGGGCGGCGACGCCTCCGTCGCCGGGTACGAGGCGGCGGTCAAGGTCTGCGACGCGAAGAACCCCGGGATCCACCAGGCCACCGAGAAGAACCAGCAGAAGTTCGTCGAACAGGCGCGTGCCTGGGTCGCGTGCGCGCGGAAGAACGGCTACCCGGACCTCCCCGACCCCGACCCGAAGACCGCCATCCTCCAGATTCCGCGCGTTTCGTTCGACGCGGCGAAGTGGGACGCGGTCCAGCCGGCGTGCAGCAAGCTCCCCCTGCCCGGCTACCAGATCGGCCAGTGACCACCATGAACCGGACCCACACCGAACCCTCCGCCGCCGCCGGGCATTCCTCCGCCGCCGCCGAACCCGCCTCCTCCGACTCCGGCCTCGCGTCCGGCGGCACACGGCGGAAGCGCCGCCGTGTCGTCCTCCCGCTCGTGCTCGTCGCGGCGATCGGAGGGGCCGCCGCGTGGGGTGCGACGCGCCCCTGGGAACCCCGGGGTTCCGTCGCCGGACAGCCGGCCCTCGGCCACGGCGTGGTCGCGGTGGAGGAAGGGTCGCTGTCCAGCAGCATCCAGGTCGGCGGGACCCTCGCGTACGACGCGCCCACCCCCGTGATCGCCTCCGGCCGCGGTACGTTCACCGCGCTGCCCGCGGTGGGCTCCGTCGTGAAGGCGGGCGGACAGCTCTACGAGGTCGACGGACGCCCCGTCGTCCTCATGACGGGGAACCGGCCCCTCTGGCGCGACCTGGGTCCCGGCGCCGGCGACGGCCCCGACGTGGAACAGCTCAAGCGCAACCTGGTCGCGCTCGGTCACGCCGACGGTCTCGGCCTCGCCGTCGACGAGAGGTTCACGCCCGGCACCGCCACCGCCGTCAAGCGCTGGCAGAAGGCCCTGGGGGTGAAGCAGACCGGAACGGTCGCACTTGGCAGTGTCGTCATGCTGCCGCAGGCCGGTGTACGGGTGCACAAGCTCGGCGTACAGCTCGGGTCGCCCCTGGGCGCGACGTCGGCCCTGACCGTGACCGGCACCCACCTCGTCGCCGTGGTGCAGCCGGCCGACAACCAGCTGTCCCGGTTCACACCCCACGGCAAGGTGGTGGTCAAGCTCGCCGAAGGCGGCACCGTCCACGGACGCATCCGTTCCCTGATCCGCGGCGGCGGGGCCGACGGCGACGAAGGGGACGGGGGCGCGGGCGGCTCCGGCGGTCAGCAGAAGACCACCGTCACCATCGTGCTGGACGACCAGCGACAGGCCCGGCAGGCGGGACCCTCCTCCGTGACGGTCAACGTCGTCGGCGACACCGCCGCCGACGCCCTCATCGTCCCCGTCACCGCGCTGCTCGCCCTGGACGGAGGCGGCTACGGCGTCAAGGTCGTCTCCGGCACCACCACGCGGCTCGTCAAGGTGCGGCTGGGGCTCGTCGCCGACGCCAGAGCCCAGATCACCGGGGCCGTGAAGCGAGGCGACCAGGTGGTGATCCCCAAGTGACGCCGACACCCGTGCAAGCACCGGTGCTGGAGCTCGCCGGAATCACCAAGGACTACCCGGGATCGCCGCCGCTGCGCATCCTCCACGGCATCGACCTCACCGTCGAAGCCGGCGAGCTCCTCGCCGTCGTCGGCCCCTCCGGCTCGGGCAAGTCCACACTCCTCGCCCTCCTCGGTTCGCTCGACCGGCCCACCACCGGTCGGCTGCGCTTCGAAGGACGGGACCTCTCCCATCTCTCCGACCCCGACCTGGCCGCCGTCCGCGCGCACCGGATCGGCTTCGTCTTCCAGCAGTTCTTCCTGCTCTCCGGGCTGACCACGGTCGAGAACGTCGCCACGGGCCTCCTCTACAGCGGCGTTCCCGCCGCGCGACGGCGCGAAGCCGCCGCCGAAGCCCTGCGCGAGGTCGGCCTCGGGCACCGCCTCCGGCACCACCCCGACCAGCTCTCGGGAGGAGAGAAACAGCGGGTCGCGATCGCCCGCGCCCTCGTCGGACGCCCGGCGCTGCTCCTCGCCGACGAGCCCACCGGGGCACTGGACAGCGCTTCCGGCGCGGCCGTCGTCGACCTGCTGCGTGCCCTGAACGACGGCGGCACCACCGTCGTCGTCATCACCCACGACCGAGACCTCGCCGCGTCCTTCCCCCGGCGCATCGGCATCCACGACGGCCGCGTCGCGTTCGACGAGCGCCACCCGCACCCCGCAGGAGACGTCCGATGACCTCCCCCCAGCGCCGCACCCGGCTGCGCCCGACGGACCTGCTGCGCCTCGGCATGATCGGACCGCGTACCCGGAAGATGCGCTCGGCCCTGTCGGCCTTCGGTATCTGTCTGGGCATCGCCGCCGTCATCGCCGTGACGGGGATCTCCGCGTCGAACCAGGCGCATCTGCTGGCCCGCCTGGACCAGCTCGGCTCCAATCTGATCACCGTGTCGCCGGGGAAGGATTCCCAGCAGCAGCTCGTACCGCTCCCGCCCACCGCCGAGAAGATGCTCGCGCGCATCGCCCCGGTGCAACAGGTCACAGCGACCGGGGCGACCAAGGCCGACGTCTACCGCAACGACCTGGTGCCGAAGCAGCAGACCGGCAGCATCAGCGTGCTGGCCGCCAGACTGAACCTGCTCGACGTCCTGCACGCGACCCTGCGGAGCGGGGCGTGGCTGGACGAGGCCGGCGCGAACCTCCCCGTGACCGTACTCGGCGACCAGGCCGCACAGCGCCTGGGCGTGACCGCGCCGGGCGAGCGGGTCTGGCTCGGCGGGCAGCCGTACGTCGTCCGGGGGATCCTGGCGCCGAACGACCTGGCTCCCGAACTCGGCACGGCGGCCCTGGTCGGCTGGCCGCAGGCCAGGGCCCACCTGGGCGCGGACGGCAGCGCTGCCACCGTCTATCTGCGGTCCCATCCCGAACGCGTCCCCGACGTGCAGGCCGTCGCCGGGGCCACGGCGAACCCGGCCAACCCGAGCAGGGTCGCCGTCAGCCGGCCCTCCGACCTCCTCGTGGCGCGGGGCGAGGCGAAGGGCGCGCTCACCGGCCTTGTCCTCTCCCTCGCCGCGGTCGCCCTGCTCGTCGGGGGCGTCGGCATCGCCAACACCATGGTGGTGGGCGTGATGGAGCGTCGCGGTGAGATCGGCCTGCGCCGGGCGCTGGGCGCCAGGGGCGGGCAGATCGCCGTCCAGTTCCTGCTGGAGGCCGTCCTGATGGGCTTCATCGGCGGAGTCGGCGGGCTGGTCCTGGGCAGTCTCGCCGTCTACGGCTATGCCCTGGCCCAGGGCTGGCCCGTCTCCGTCCCCTTCTACACGATCGTCGCCGGTCCCTCGGTCTCCGTCCTGGTGGCCGCCGTCGCCGGGATCTACCCGGCCCTGCGCGCGGCCGGGGCGTCCCCGACGGACGCCCTGCGCTCGGCAGCCTGATGGCCAACGTTGACTGAGAATTCAGTCAGTGTCACAGTGTGCCGCACACCCGCTTCCGGTAATCCGGGCGAAAGGATGTGGACTCCATGTATGTGACCAGGACCGCGCTTCAGGGGGCGGTATGCCTCTGACCCCCACGGAGCGGGACCGGCTGCTGCTCTTCACGGCCGCCGAGCTCGCGCGGACGCGGCTGGGGCGCGGGCTGCGTCTCAACGTGCCGGAGGCGACGGCGCTGATCGCCGACACGGTGTGCGAGGCCGCGCGTGACGGCCTCCGGCTCGCGGAGGCCGTCACGCGCGGCCGCGGTGTGCTCGGCCCGGACGACGTGCTCCCCGGAGTCACCGACATCGTCACGGAGATCCAGGTCGAGGCGGTGTTCGACGACGGTACGCGGCTGGCCGTCATCAGCGACCCGTTCGGGGACGTGGAGCACGACGACAGTGCGCCCGGCGCGGTGCTGCCGCACGCGGACGCCCTGCCGGAACCGGAACCGGTGATCACCCTGACCGTCCGCAACACGGCCACGGTCCCGGTGAGCGTGACCTCGCACTTCCACTTCTTCGAGGCGAATCCCCGGCTGGACTTCGACCGGGCCGCCGCCTACGGCATGCGGCTCGCGGCCCCGGCCGGGTCGTCCACGCGTTTCGATCCCGGTGCCGTCGCCGAGGTCGGACTCGTCCCGATGGGCGGAGGGCGGATCGCGATCGGCTTCGCGGGACTCGTCGACGGGCCGCTGGACGCGCCCGGAGCGAAGGAAGAGGCCTTGCGGCGCGCCGCCGCCTGCGGCTACCTCGGAGTGGAAGGGGCGGGGCGATGAGCAAGCCCAGCAGACACAGTGACCACTGCGCGCCGGGCGCGAGCCGGCACATCGACCCGCGCGAGTACGCCGCCGTGCACGGCCCCCGCGCGGGGGACCGGGTCCGGCTCGGGGACTCCGGGCTCGTCGTGCGGGTGGAGTCGGACTCGCAGGCCCACGGCGACGAGTTCCTGGCCGGCTTCGGCAAGACGGCCCGGGACGGCATGCACCTGAAGGCCGCCGCCGTACGCGACACATGTGACGTCGTGATCACCAACGTCCTGGTGATCGACGCCGTGCTCGGCATCCGGAAGGTGTCCATCGGCATCCGCGAGGGCCGGATCCACGCCATCGGACGGGCCGGCAACCCCGACACCCTCGACGGCGTCGACGTCGTCGTCGGCACCGGAACCACCATGATCCCGGGCGAGGGCCTCATCGCCACCGCCGGCGCGATCGACACCCATGTCCACCTGCTCTCCCCGCGGATCATGGAGGCGTCGCTGGCCTCCGGCGTCACCACGATCATCGGGCAGGAGATCGGGCCGAGCTGGGGCGTCGGCGTCAACTCCCCGTGGGCGCTGAAGCTCGGGTTCGACGCCTTCGACGCGTGGCCCGTGAACATCGGCTTCCTGGCCCGGGGCTCCGCCTCCCACGAGGCACCCCTGGTCGAGGCGCTCGCCGAGGGCGGTGCCTGCGGATTCAAGGTGCACGAGGACATGGGCGCCCACACCCGGGCCCTCGACACGGCGCTCAGGGTCGCCGAGGAGCACGACGTCCAGGTCGCCCTGCACAGCGACGGCCTGAACGAGTGCCTGTCGGTCGAGGACACCCTCCGCGTCCTGGACGGCCGGAC